>NZ_JBVJFF010000023.1:0-65809 GCF_055587985.1 Streptomyces sp. NPDC046335
TCCCAGTCCACATCAGCGACGATGACATTGCCGTCACCACGCTCCAACGCCGTGGCCAGACCCGCGATCGCCACCTCCGGAGCCATCGTCGGCAAGCCCCTGCTCCGCAACTGCGCCGCCGCGCCCTGACCGGCACCGGCAACCATGCCGCCACCACCCCACGGACCCCACGCAACCGCCGTCGCAGGCAGACCATGAGCCCTACGATGCTCGGCCAGCGCATCCAGATAGGCATTGGCCGCCGCATACGCACCCTGCCCACCACTGCCCCACACACCAGCAATGGACGAGAACAACACAAACGCGTCCAACTGCCGACCATCCAGCAGCTCATGCAAATTCCGCGCACCGTCGACCTTCGCCGACAGCACATCAGCGAAGTCACCCAGGTCCGCCGGATCGAGGTCCGCGAGGACGGTCGAACGCTCGATGCCTGCCGCGTGTACGACGGCGGTCAGCGACGGGATGCTCCAGAGCAGTTCGGCGACGGACTCCCTGTCCGTCATGTCGCACGCGGCGAAGGTGACGCGCGCGCCCAGCTCGACGAGCTCGGCCTCCAACTCCGCGGCGCCCTCGGCCGCACTGCCGCGCCGGCTGACCAGTACGAGGTGCTCGGCCCCGTGCCCCGCCAGCCAGCGCGCCACGTGTCCGCCCAGGGCGCCGAGGCCACCGGTGACCAGTACCGTGCCGCGCGGCGTCCAGCCGGTGCCGGTGGTGGCCTCGCTCAGCGGCGCGGGCACCAGCCTGCGGCCGAGGATTCCGTTGCCACGTATGGCGATCTGGTCCTCGCCGTTCGGTTCGGCGAGGAAGGCTGCGAGCAGGTCCGCGGTCGTCTCGTCCTGCGCTTCGGGCAGGTCGATGAGACCGCCCCAGCGGCCGGACTGCTCCAGCGCGGCCACCCGCCCCAGACCCCACAACATCGACTGCTCGAACCCGGCAACCTCATCAGCCGAACCCGCAGCCACCGCACCCGACGTCAGGCACCACAGCGGCACCTCCGCCTCACCCAGCGCCCGCAACAAGCCAACCGTGGCCACAACACCCGCAGGCACCGCCGACCCACCCGCATCAGCAAGCCCCAACAACGAGACGACCCCGTCCAGAGCCGACAGGCCGGCCAGCTCCTCCGCCCAGTCGACCGCCTCCGGGTCCACCAGCAGGACACGCACATCAACCGCGCCATTACGCGTCAGCGACGCACGCACCCACTCGGCACGCCCCTCACCAACCGGCGCGACAACCAACCAAGCACCACCCACGCGCCCAGACCCGGCAGCCGCAGCCACCGACCGCCACTCGACCCGATACCGCCAACCATCCACCGTGGCGCGCCCCTGCTGCTCCCTGCGCCACGCCGAAAGCCTCGGCAACACCTCACTCAACGGAGCATCCGACGACACATCCAGCGTGCGGGCGAGATCGGCGATGTCGCCGTCCTCCACGACGCCCCAGAACCGCGCGTCCACCGGCGAAAGCAGTTCGACGTCCATGTCGGCGGGGCGGGCGTCGAGCCAGTAGCGCTCGCGCTGGAAGGCGTACGTCGGCAGGTCGACGTGCCGTGTGCCGCGACCGGCGAAGAACGCCTCCCAGTCCACCCGCACGCCACGCACGTGCAGTTGTCCCGCCGCGGTCGTTGCGGCCAGGGCCTCGGGGCGGTCGTTCCGCAGTACCGGCACGAAGGCCGCCTCCGGCGCGGACATCTGGCCCAGCGCGGCCAGCGTGCCGCCCGGTCCGACCTCGACGAACGTACTCACGTCGTCGTCCACGAGCGTGCCGACGGCGTCGGCGAAACGGACGGATTCGCGCACATGCCGCACCCAGTACTCGGGTGACATCAACTCCTCGGCGCTCGCTCGGACACCGGTCAGCGTCGACACGATCGGAATCGCGGGCGCCTGGCACGACACGCCCTCAAGCACCCGGCGGAACTCGTCCAGCATCGGGTCCATCAGCGGCGAGTGGAACGCATGGCTGACCTTCAGGCGAGACACCTTCCGGCCCGCCTCACGCCACTTCTCCGCGACCGCGTCTACGTCCTCCGCGACACCGGAGATCACCACCGAGTCCGGACCGTTGACGGCGGCGATGCCCACCGTCTCCGACAGATCCGCCGCGATCTCCGCCTCGGACGCCTGGACCGCCACCATCGCACCGCCCCCAGGCAGCGCCTGCATCAGCGCACCCCGCGCCGACACCACCTTCACCGCATCAGCCAGCGACCACACACCAGCCACATGGGCTGCCGCCAACTCGCCGATCGAGTGACCCGCCAGCGCATCCGGCCGAACACCCCACGACTCAAGCAGACGGAACAGCGCCACCTCCACCGCGAACAGCGCAGGCTGCGTCACTCCCGTCTCATTCAGCGCCTCGGCATCCTCACCGAACAGCACCTCACGCACCCGCGGATCACACTCATCCAGTACGGCATCCAGCGCCTCGGCGAACACCGGATACAGGCCCGCCAGTTCACGGCCCATCCCGAGCCGCTGCGAACCCTGACCCGAGAACAAGAAGGCCAGTCGGCCGGGGGCGTCGGCCACGCCCGTGACGGCGGTGCCGGTCGGCCGGCCCTCGGCGACGGTCGTCAAGGCGGCCAGGAGCGCCGACCGGTCGGCGCCGGTCACCACCGCGCGATGCTCATGGACCGCCCGCGAGGACACGAGCGCACGGCCCACATCCGGCGCCGCCAGATCCGATGCCTCGTCCACGAAGGACTTGAGGCGCGCGGCCTGCTCGCGCAGCGCCTCGGCACTGCGCGCCGAGAGCACCCACGGCACCAGGCCCTCCCCCACCGGCTCGGGGGCTTCGGGCTGCTCAGGGGTTTGAGGCTGCTCGGCGGGGGCCTGCTCGACGATGACGTGGGCGTTCGTGCCGCTCACGCCGAACGATGACACACCCGCGCGCCACGGCTGGCCGGTCTCCGGCCAGGGGCGCGCCTCCGTCAGCAACTGAACGGCGCCGGCGGACCAGTTCACGTGTGAGGTCGGCTCGTCCACGTGGAGTGTCCGCGGCAGCACGCCGTGCCGCATCGCCATGACCATCTTGATGACGCCCGCGACGCCGGCGGCGGCCTGGGTGTGGCCGATGTTCGACTTCACCGAGCCCAGCCACAGCGGCCGGTCGGCGGGGCGGTCCTGGCCGTAGGCCGTCAGCAGTGCCTGGGCTTCGATCGGGTCACCCAGCTTCGTCCCCGTACCGTGCGCCTCTACCGCGTCCACCTGTGCCGCGGAGAGCCGTGCGGCGGCCAGTGCCTGGCGGATGACCCGCTGCTGGGAGGGGCCGTTGGGGGCGGTCAGGCCGTTGGACGCGCCGTCCTGGTTCACCGCGGAGCCGCGGATCACCCCGAGGACGGGGTGGCCGTTGCGCTGGGCGTCCGAGAGGCGTTCCAGTACGAGCAGGCCGACGCCCTCACCCCAGCCGGTGCCGTCGGCGGCTTCGGCGAACGCCTTGACGCGGCCGTCCGCCGCGAGGCCGCGCTGGCGGCTGAAGTCGATGAACACCCCGGGCGACGACATCACGGTGACGCCGCCGGCGAGGGCGATCGGGCACTCGCCGTGCCGCAGCGCGTGCACCGCGAGGTGCATGGCGACCAGGGACGACGAGCAGGCCGTGTCGATGGTCAGCGCGGGGCCCTCGAAACCGAAGGTGTAGGAGAGGCGGCCGGAGATGACGCTCGCCGCGTTTCCGGTGCCGAGGAAGCCCTCGTAGCCCTCGGGCGCGCCGGTCAGCAGGCGGGCCAGGTAGTCCTGGCCGTTGGTGCCGACGAACACGCCCGACCTGCTGCCGCGCAGCGACGTCGGGTCGATGCCCGCCCGCTCGAAGGCCTCCCAGGACGTTTCGAGGAGCAGCCGCTGCTGCGGGTCCATCGCGGCGGCCTCGCGGGGCGAGATGTTGAAGAACGCCGGGTCGAAGTCCGGTGCGTCGTGGACGAAGGCGCCCTCGCGGGTGTAGCAGGTGCCCTGCCGGTCGGGGTCGTCATCGAAGAGTGCTTCCAGGTCCCAGCCGCGGTCGGTGGGGAACTCCGAGACGGCGTCCTCGCCGTCCCGCAGGAGTCGCCACAGGTCCTCCGGGGACCGCACACCCCCGGGGAACCGGCAGCTCATGCCGACGATCGCGATCGGCTCGACCTCGCGTTCCTCGGCCTCGCGCAGCTTGCCGCGCGCCTCCTGGAGGTCCACGGAGGCTCGGCGGAGGTAGTCGAGGTACTTCTCCTCGTTGGACATGTCTTGGGACCCTTCAGGTGAGTTCATCGGCTCAGTACCTACCGAGTTGTTCGTCGAGCAGCGGGAGCGGCTCGTGCTCAGGAGTTGCCAAGTTGTTCGTCGAGCAGCGCGAGCAGCTCATCCGCCGACGCGGTACGCGCGTCCGTTCCGGACTCGGCGGGTTCTGTGCGGTTGTGCGTTTCGTCCCACATGGACAGCAGGGTGCGGAGTCGGTCTCCGACGGCCGCGCTCTGCTCGTCGTCCGGTGTGAGGAGGGACAGCGTGGACTCCAGTCGGTCCAGTTCGGTGTCGATGGTCGGTGTGCCGCCGCCCGGCAGCCCGTCGAGCACGTGCGCGGCGAGCGCGGACGGCGTGGGGAAGTCGAAGACGAGGGTGGCGGGCAAAGTCAGTCCGGTGGTGACGTTGAGGAGGTTGCGGAACTCGACCGCGGTGAGCGAGTCGAAGCCCAACTCCTGGAAGGGGCGGCCGGGTTCGACCAGCTTGGTGCCCTCGTGTCCGAGGACGGCGGCCGCCGCCTCCCGCACCATGTCGAGCACGGCGCGTTCGCGCTCAGGTCCGGACAGTTCGGTGATCTTGGCCATCCTGTCGGCCGGGGCCGACGCCTCTGCGGGGCCCTGGGCGCGGTGCACGCCGGGCAGGTCCTGGAACAGCGGGCTGGGCCGCACGGAGGTGAAGGCCGGGGCGAACACGCTCCAGTCGACGTCCGCGACCAGCGCCGTCGGGTCGCCCTGACGGACGGCCCTGTCCATCGCGGCGACGGCCTGCTCGGGTTCCATCGGTGCCAGGCCGCGGCGGCGCATCTGTTCGCCGAGCTGCCCGTCGACCATGCCGCCGCCGCCCCAGGGTCCCCAGGCGACAGCGGTCGCGGGCAGGCCCGCGGCCACGCGCTGTTCGGCGAGTGCGTCGAGGAAGGCGTTGGCCGGCGCGTAGTTGCCCTGGGCCGTCGCTCCGAACGTACCCGACACGGAGGAGAACATCACGAACGCCGACAGGTCCAGGTCGCGGGTCAGCTCGTCCAGGTTGGCCGCGGCGACGGTCTTCGGCCGCAGCACGGCGTCGAGCCGCTCCGTGGTGAGTGCGGACAGTACGCCGTCGTCCAGGGTGCCCGCCGCGTGCACGACCGCGGTGAGCGGGAACTCGGCGGGGACCGAGGCCAGCAGGTCCCTGAGCGCGTCGCGGTCGGCGACGTCGCAGGCCGCGATCGTGACGCGGGCGCCCAGCTCGGTCAGCTCCGCGTGCAGCTCCTTCGCGCCGTCGGCCTCCATGCCGCGCCTGCTGGTCAGCAGCAGGTGTTCGGCACCCTTGGCCACCAGCCACCTGGCGACGTGCCTGCCGAGCGAGCCGGTGCCGCCGGTGACGAGGACCGTGCCTGTGGGGTCCCAGTCGCCCAGGTGTGCCGATGTCACCGGCAGGAGCCTGCGGCCGTACATGCCGCCCGCGCGGAGCGCGACCTGGTCATCGGCCTGTGTTCCGGACAGGACGCCCGCGAGGCGGGCGCCGCCGCGTTCGTCGAGGGTGCCGGGCAGGTCGATGAGGCCGCCCCAGCTTTCGGGGTGTTCCAGTGCGACGACCCGGCCGAGTCCCCACACCATCGCCTGCTCGGGGTCGGCGGGTGTGTCGGAGCCGCCGGTGGTGACTCCGCCGCGCGTCGCGCACCACAGCGGGGCGGCGAGGCCGATGTCGCTGAGTGCCTGGACCAGGGCGAGTGTCGCGTACAGGCCGCCGGAGGGCAGTTCGGGGTCGAGGGCGAACAGCGAGAGCACGCCCGCGACGGGCTCGCCGGTCGCCATCCGGGCCGCGAGTGCTTCGCGGTCCACAGCTTCGCCGGTCCGGACGGGTACGACCCGCGCGCCGTGCCTGCTCAGCGCGGCGGCGACGGTTTCCTCGTCGGCGCCGTCCCGGCTGACCACGAGCCAGGTGCCCGTGAGCGCCGCGGTGGGCTCGCTCACCGGCTGCCAGGTGACGCGGTAGCGCAGGCCGTCGACCGCGGAGTTCTCGGCCTGTTCCCGCCGCCACGACGAGAGGCGGGGCAGTACGGCGCTGATCGGTTCGTCGAGGGACACGGCCAGCTCGTCCGCGAGTTCACCGAGGTCGCCGTCGGCCACGGCCGCCCAGAACCGCGCGTCGACGGCTCCTGAGACGTCGCCCGCCGGGGTCCCGGCGGCCGGGGTCGGCCAGAACCTCTGCCGTTGGAAGGCGTAGGTGGGCAGGTCGATGTGGGTGCCGCCGGCGGTCAGCGCGGTCCAGTCGACGGTGACGCCGAGCACGTGCAGCCTGGCCGCGGCCGTGGCCAGTTCGAGCGCCTCGGGCCGGTCGCCGCGCAGTGCGGGCACGAACGCGGCGTCGGGTGCGCTCTCCTGGCCCAGCGCGGTGAGCACCCCGCCCGGCCCGATCTCCAGGAACGCGTCGACGCCCTGCTCCCGCAGTGTGCCGACGGCGTCGGCGAACCGCACCGACTCCCGCACGTGCCGCACCCAGTACTCCGGGGATGCGAGCTCCTCGGCGGTGGCGCGGGCGCCGGTCAGCGTCGACACGATGGGGATCTTCGGCGCCTCGTACGAGATCTCTTCGAGCACCCGGCGGAAGTCGCCGAGCATCGGCTCCATGAGCGGCGAGTGGAAGGCGTGGCTGACGCGCAGCCGTGTCACCTTCCGCCCGCTCTCACGCCAACGCCCGGCGATGGCCTCGGCGTCGGCGGCGACGCCGGAGATGACCACCGAGGTCGGGCCGTTCACCGCGGCGATGCCCACGGTGCCGGTCAGCTCCGGCAGGATCTCGGCCTCGCTCGCCTGGATGGCGAACATCGCGCCGCCCTCGGGCAGCGCCTGCATCAGGCGCCCCCGGCTCGCCACGACCGCGGCGGCGTCGGCCAGCGACCAGACGCCGGCCACGTGGGCCGCGGCCAGCTCGCCGATCGAGTGGCCTGCCAGCATCTCGGGGCGGACGCCCCAGGATTCCAGCAGCCGGAACAGGGCGACCTCGACCGCGAACAGCGCGGGCTGCGTCACGCCCGTCTCGTTCAGCGCGTCGGCGTCGTCGCCGAACAGCAGGTCTCGCAGTGGTCGGCCGGCGTCCACGTCGGTGTCCAGGTGGGCGCCCAGGTGGGCGTCCAGGTGGGCGCAGACCTCGTCGAGCGCTTCGGCGAACACCGGGAAGTGCTCGTACATTTCGCGGCCCATGCCCAGGCGCTGTGCGCCCTGGCCGGAGAACAGGAACGCCGTCCGGTGCCCCGCCGCGACGCCGGAGACGAGGCCGTTCGCGGTTCGCCCCTCGATGAACGCGGTGAGGGCCGAGAGCAGCCCGTCACGGTCCTGCCCCACGACGACCGCCCGGTGGTCCAGGGCGGCCCGCGTGTCCGCGAGGGTGCCGACGACGTCGAGCAGATTCAGCTCCGGGTGCGACGTGAGGTGGGCACGCAGCCGCTCGGCCTGCGCCCGCAGCGCGTCGTCGCTCTTGGCCGACACCAGCAGCGGCAGCACGGACGGCTCCGGCGCGGCCTTCGGAGCGGCCTTCGGAGCGGCCCTCCTCGCGGCGGCCTGGGTGACCGGCGCCTGCTCGATGATGGCGTGCGCGTTGGTGCCGCTGAAGCCGAACGACGACACGGCGAACCGGCGCGGCCGGTCGATGTCCGGCCAGTCGCGCGCCTCGGTGAGGAGCTCGATGTCACCGGCCGACCAGTCGACCTGCGGGGTCGGCTCGGCGACGTGCAGGGTCTTGGGCAGCACACCGTGCCGCATCGCCATGACCATCTTGATGACACCGGCGACGCCCGCGGCGGCCTGCGTGTGACCGATGTTCGACTTCAGCGATCCGAGCCACAGGGGCTGATCGGCGGGGCGGTCCTGGCCGTAGGTGGCGAGCAGCGCCTGCGCCTCGATCGGGTCACCCAGCTTCGTGCCGGTGCCGTGTGCCTCCATGGCGTCCACGTCGGCCGACTCCAGGCCCGCACTGGCCAGCGCCTGGCGGATCACCCGCTGCTGCGAAGGCCCGTTCGGGGCGGTCAGACCGTTCGACGCGCCGTCCTGGTTCACCGCCGAACCCCGCACGACGGCAAGGACCGTGTGACCGTTGCTCTGCGCGTCGGACAGCCGCTCAAGGACGAGCATGCCGACGCCCTCGCCCCAGCCGGTACCGTCGGCGTCCGACGAGAACGGCTTGCACCGGCCGTCGGCGGACAGGCCGCGCTGACGGCTGAAGTCCAGGAACGCGCCAGGCGTCGTCATCACCGCCACACCGCCGGCCAGCGCCATCGAGCACTCCCCCGACCGCACCGCCTGCACGGCCAGGTGCAGGGCCACCAGCGAGGACGAACACGCGGTGTCGACCGTCACGGCAGGTCCCTCAAGGCCGAACGTGTAGGACAGGCGGCCGGAGGTGACACTCGCCGCGTTGCCCGTACCGACGTATCCCTCGACGCTCTCCTCGCTCGCCCCCAGCAGCGTGGTGTAGTCCTGGATGCTGGTACCGGCGTAGACGCCGATGTCGCGCCCCCGCACCGATTCCGGGTCGATACCGGCCCGCTCGAACGCCTCCCATGTCGTCTCCAGGAGCAGCCGGTGCTGCGGGTCCATCGACAGCGCCTCACGCGGCGAGATCCCGAAGAACGTCGGGTCGAACAGGTCGGCGTCGTGCAGGAAGCCGCCCTCGCGGGTGTAGGTGGTGCCCATGTGGTCGGGGTCCGGGTGGTAGATGGCGTCCAGGTCCCAGCCTCGGTTCCCGGGGAACCCGCTGATGGCATCGGTACCGTCCGAAACAAGGCGCCACAGGTCCTCGGGCGAGTTCACCCCGCCGGGGAAACGGCAGCTCATGCCGACGATCGCGATCGGCTCGTCCGCCACGGCGACCGTCGTACGGGTGCGTGCCGCGGCGACGGGCGTGCCCGCGAGTTCGGCACCGAGGTGCGCGACGAGCGCGGCAGGCGTCGGGTAGTCGAAGACCAGCGTGGCGGGCAGCCGCAGTTCGGTGGCCGCGTTGAGCCGGTCGCGGAACTCGACGGCGGTCAGCGAGTCGAACCCGAGCTCCTTGAACGCGCGATCCGGTACGACGGCCTGCGCCGAACCATGGCCGAGCACGACGGCCACGTGACCGAGAACGAGGTCCAGCAGCGCCTTCTCCCGCTCCGCCGCGCTCAGCCCCGCGAGAGACCGCGCCAGCGTGGACTCGGCGGCCCCGGACCCGGCGGCCCTGCGCACGGTTCCCCGTACCAGGCCGCGCAGCATGTGCGGCACGGGCTGGGAGCGCGCCTGCCGGTGCAGCGCCAGCAGATCCAGGGAAACCGGAACCAGCGCGGCACGCCCTTCCGGACCCGCCGCGTCGAACAGGGCCAAGGCCTCGGTCACGCCGGTCGGGGTCACGCCGGTCGGGGTCACGCCGGTCGGGGTCACGCCGGTCGGGGTCTCGCCGGTCCGGGGCACGCCGGTGCGGGGCATCGGCTGTATGTCGGCCTCGTCGAGGTCGGCTGCTGTGCCGTCCGCCGTCCAGGGGCCCCATGCCAGCGACGTGGCGGGCAGGCCGGCGGCGCGGCGGTGCTGTGCGAGGGCGTCCAGGAAGGTGCTGGCCGCCGCGCAGTTGCCCTGCGCGGGGTCACCGAGAGTGCCCGCCGCCGAGGAGAACAGGACGAACGCGGACAGGTCCAGGTCGCGGGTCAGTTCGTGTAGGTACCAGGCCGCGTCGACCTTGGGCCGGAAGACGGTGTCGATCCGGTCGGGGGTGAGCGAGCCGATCGTGCCGTCGTCCAGTACGCCTGCGGTGTGGACGACGGCGGAGATGTCGTGCCCGGAGAGCAGAGCCTTGAGGGCTTCGCGGTCGGCCACGTCACAGGCCGCGTACGTCACCTCGGCGCCCGCCTCGACCAGTTCGTCGCGCAGTTGCTCGGCGCCGTCGGCTGCGGCGCCGCGCCTGCTCACCAGCAGCAGGTTCCGTACGCCTCGCTCGGCGACCAGGTGGCGGGCGAGGAGGCCGCCGAGCGTGCCTGTCGCGCCGGTCAGCAGTACGGTGCCTTCGCCGAAGCCGGGGTCGTCCGTCACGGACTGCCGGGCCCTGGCCAGGCGGGGCGCGCTGACGGCGCCCGAACGCACGGCCATCTGCGGCTCACCCGTGGCCAGCGCGGACGGCAGCGCGTCCAGCGATGCCGTGTCCTCGTCGAGGTCGACCAGCACGATCCGGTCGGGGTTCTCCGACTGGGCAGAGCGCAGCAGCCCCCACACCGCCGCCTGCGCGACATCTCGTACGTCGTCGTCGGCCGTGGCGGCGATCGCGCCACTGGTGACGATGACCAGGCGCGCCGCGTCGTACCGCTCGTCATCGAGCCAGGCTTGGACCGTGTGCAGCGCCCAGTGGGCCGCCGCGTGCGCGCCGGCTACCGGGTCAGACGTGTCGGTCACCTGGTCGGACGTGGTGGCGACCGGGTCGGACGTGGTGGCGACCGGGCACGGCAGGACGACGAAGTCGGGCAGCTCCGGGGAGTCCGCCAGCGCCTCCAGGTCAGTCCACTCGACCGTCGGGACATCGTCCCCGGGCAGGGAAACCGGCACCCAGTCGACGCCGAACAGCGACTCCCGGTCCTGCCGCGACGGCTTCGTCGTCATGGGGCGCAGCACCAGCGAGTCGATCGTGGCCACCGGGGCACCGGAGCCGTCCGCGACCGTGAGCGCCACTCCGTCGGTGGTGCCGGTGGGCGTCAGCCGTACCCGCAGCGCCGTAGCGCCCGAGGCGTGCAGCCGCACACCCGACCACGAGAACGGCAAGCCGCCGGATTCGCCTTCGCCATCGGCCAGGCCGATCGCGTGCAATGCCGCCTCCAGCAACGCCGGATGCAGAGCAAAACCGTCCACGCTCACCCCGTCCGGCAGCGCGACCTCGGCGAACACCTCATCGCCCTGGCGCCAGGCCGACCGCAGCCCCTGGAACACCGGGCCGTAACCGAAGCCTCCCGCGACCATGCGGTCGTAGTAGCCGTCCAGGTCCACGGCGTCCGCGTCGGCGGGCGGCCACTCGACCAGCGAAGCCCCGTCGGAGCGCCCGCCCGCGCCCAGCACGCCGGAGGCGTGACGGGTCCACGCACGGCCGTCGTCGGTGTCACCCGCGCTGGAGTGAATCGTCAGCTCGCGCCGGCCCGAAGAGTCCTCGGCGCCGACCCACACCTGGACCCGCACCGAACCGCTCTCGGGCAGGACGAGGGGTGCCTCAAGCGTCAACTCCTCGACCAGGTCACACCCGACCTGATCGCCCGCACGCACCGCCAGCTCGACGAACGCAGCACCGGGCAGCAGCACCGAATCCTGTACGAGGGAGTCGGCCAGCCACGGGTGCGTCTGAAGCGACAGCCGACCGGTCAGCAGCACACCATCCGTGCCGCCCACCGTGACAGCCGCGCTGAGCAGCGGGTGCTCCGCCGGGCCGAGCCCGGCCGCCGCGACGTCTCCGATCGCGGGCAGCACGTCGGGCCAGAAGCGTTCACGCTCGAAGGCGTACGTGGGCAGGTCCACGTGCCGTGTACCACGGCCCGGGAAGAACACGTTCCAGTCCACCCGCACGCCACACACGTGCAGTTGGCCCGCTGCGGTCGTTGCGGATACGGCCTCGGGGCGGTCGTTTCGCAGTACCGGTACGAAGACGGCGTCCGGCGCGGTCTCCCGCCCCAGCGCCGACAGCGTGCCACCCGGGCCGACCTCGACGAACGTTCCCACGCCCTCATCCGTGAGTGTGCCGACGGCGTCGGCGAAGCGGACGGACTCGCGTACGTGCCGCACCCAGTACTCGGGCGAGGCGAGCTCGTCGGTGGTGGCGCGGACGCCGGTCAGCGTCGACACGATCGGAACCGTCGGCGCCTCGTACGACACCTCTTCAAGCACCCTGCGGAAGTCATCAAGCATCGGGTCCATCAGCGGCGAGTGGAACGCGTGGCTGACCTTCAGGCGAGACACCTTCCGGCCCGCCGCACGCCACCGCTCCGAGACCTTCTCGACGTCGGCGGCGACACCGGAGACGACCACCGAGTTCGGGCCGTTGACCGCTGCGATGCCCACGGTCTCCGACAGGTCCGGGGCGATCTCGGACTCGGTCGCCTGGATCGCGACCATCGCACCGCCCGCGGGCAGCGCCTGCATCAGCACGCCTCGCGCCGACACCACCTTGACCGCGTCTGCCAGCGACCAGACACCGGCCACGTGCGCGGCGGCCAGCTCACCGATCGAGTGACCCGCCAGCATGTCGGGGCGGACGCCCCACGACTCAAGGAGGCGGAACAGCGCCACCTCGATGGCGAACAGCGCGGGCTGCGTCACCCCGGTCTCGTTCAGCGCGTCGGCGTCCTCGCCGAACAGCACCTCACGCACCTGCGGGTCGCATTCGTTGAGTACGGCGTCCAGCGCCTCGGCGAACACCGTGTACTGAGCGGCCAGTTCGCGGCCCATGCCGAGCCGCTGCGAACCCTGCCCCGAGAACAGGAAACCCACCCGGCCAGGCTCATCAGCGGCCCCTGTGACCGCGGCGCCGGTCGCCCGCCCCTCGGCCATGGCCGTCAGCGCGGCCACGAACTCCGAACGCTCATCGGCGACCACCACCGCACGGTGCTCAAGCACCGCCCGCGAGGACACCAGCGCACGGCCCACGTCCGGCACAGTCAGCTCGGGAGTCGTGTCCGCGAAGGCCCTGAGCCGTGCGGCCTGCTCCCGCAGCGCCTCGGCGCTCTTGGCCGACAGCACCCACGGCACCGGACCACCGTCATGCTCCCTCGGCTCCGGGGCTTCCTGCCGCTCGACCGCGGGCGCCTGCTCGATGATGGTGTGCGCGTTGGTGCCGCTCACGCCAAACGACGACACACCCGCGCGCCAGGGCTGGCCGGTCTCCGGCCACGGGCGCGCCTCCGTCAGCAGCTCCACCGCACCGGTGGACCAGTCCACGTGCGACGACGGCTCGTCCACGTGGAGGGTCTTGGGAAGCATGCCGTGCTGCATCGCCATGACCATCTTGATGACGCCCGCGACGCCGGCGGCCGCCTGGGTGTGGCCGATGTTCGACTTCACCGAGCCCAGCCACAGGGGTCGATCGGCGGAACGGTCCTGGCCGTAAGTGGCAAGCAGGGCTTGGGCCTCGATCGGGTCACCGAGGGTGGTGCCGGTGCCGTGGGCCTCCATGGCGTCCACGTCGGCCGAGGTCAAGCCCGCGCTGGCCAGGGCTTGGCGGATGACGCGCTGCTGGGAGGGGCCGTTGGGTGCGGTCAGGCCGTTGGACGCACCGTCCTGGTTGACGGCGGAGCCGCGTACGACGGCAAGGATCTGGTGGCCGTTGCGCCGGGCATCGGACAGCCGCTCCACGAGCAGCATGCCGACGCCCTCGCCCCAGCCGGTGCCATCAGCGGCCTCGGCGAACGCCTTGACCCGGCCGTCCACCGCGAGACCGCGCTGCCGACTGAACTCGATGAACGCACCCGGCGTCGACATCACCGTCACACCACCGACCAGGGCCAGTTCACACTCACCCTTGTGCAGTGCCTGGCTCGCCCAGTGCAAAGCGACCAGCGACGAGGAGCACGCGGTGTCGACGGTGACGGCCGGACCCTCAAGGCCGAACGTGTAGGACAGGCGGCCGGAGATGACACTTGCCGCGTTACCGGTTCCCGCGTATCCCTCCACGCTCTCGCGCGAGGCCATCAGCAACGCTCCGTAGTCCTGGCCATTGGTGCCGACGAAGACACCGGAACGGCTGCCGCGCAGTGAGTTGGGGTCGATACCGGCTCGTTCGAAGGCCTCCCAGGAAGCCTCCAGGAGCAGCCGCTGCTGCGGGTCCATCGCCAGCGCCTCACGCGGCGAGATCCCGAAGAACGCCGGATCGAAGTCCGCCACACCCTCCAGGAAGGCACCCATACGGCTGTACGTGGTGCCCGACTGCTCGGGACCAGGGTCCGGGTCGTAGAGCGAGTCCATGTCCCAGCCACGGTCGGTCGGGAACTGCGACACCGCGTCGCCGCCCTCGGCCACCAAGCGCCACAAGTCCTCCGGCGAGCGAACACCGCCCGCAAAGCGGCAGCTCATCCCGACGATCACGATCGGCTCATCAGCCACCATCGCCACCACGTCGTCGGCAACGACATCGACCACCCCGCCCAGCAACTCCGCGCCAAGGTGCGCAGCCAGCGCGGCAGGCGTCGGATAGTCGAAGACCAGCGTGGCCGGCAGCGCCAACTCGGTGGCAGCATTCAACCGGTTACGCAGCTCCACCGAACTGAGCGAGTCAAAACCCAGCTCCTTGAACGCCCGGTCCGCGGCGACGGCCTGCGCCGAACCATGGCCGAGCACGACGGCCACGTGACCGAGAACGAGGTCCAGCAGCGCCTTCTCCCGCTCCGCCGCGCTCAGCCCCGCAAGAGACCGTGCCAACGCCGACCCGGCAACCACCAGACCGGCCTCGACCGTCCTGCGCATGGTGCCCCGAACCAGGCCGCGCATCATGTGCGGCACAGGCTGAGAACGCGCCTGCCGACGCAACACCGGCAGATCAAGAGGGATCGGCACCAACGCGGCACGCCCCGAGCAACCCGCCGCGTCGAACAGCGCCAGCCCCTCGGCCGCCCCGATCGGAAGCACACCCCCGCTCGTGATCCGCCGCACATCAGCCTCATCGAGACTGCCGGCCATGCCGTCGGGCGACGCCCACAAACCCCAGGCAAGCGACGTCGCAGCCAGACCGAGAGCCCGGCGGTGCTGGGCAAGGGCGTCCAGGAAGGTATTGGCCGCCGCGTAATTGCCCTGGCCAGGGCCGCCGAGGATGCCCGCCACCGAGGAGAACAGCACGAACGCGGACAGGTCCAGGTCACGGGTCAGTTCGTGCAGGTGCCAGGCCGCGTCGACCTTGGGCCGGAAGACGGTGTCGATCCGGTCCGGGGTCAGCGAGCCGATCGTGCCGTCGTCCAGTACGCCTGCGGTGTGGACGACGGCCGACACCCGATGCTTGGCCAGGAGTTCCTTGAGGGCTTCGCGGTCTGCCACGTCACAGGCCGCGAAGGCCACCTCGGCGCCCAGCTCGACGAGTTCGGTACGCAGTTCCTCGGCGCCATCGGCCGCGACACCACGCCTGCTCACCAGCAGCAGGTCACGCACACCACGCTCGGCGACCAGGTGCCGGGCGACCAGACCGCCGAGCGTGCCCGTCGCGCCAGTGATCAGCACCGCACCCTCGCCGAAGCCCGGGTCGTCCGTCACGGACTGCCGCGCCCTGGTCAGGCGGGGCACACGTACGCCACCGGACCGCACAGCCAACTGTGGCTCGCCCGTGGCCAGCGCGGACGGCAGCACGTCCAACGACGCCGTGTCCTCGTCGAAGTCGACCAGCACGAACCGGTCCGGGTTCTCCGACTGAGCTGAGCGCACCAGCCCCCACACCGCAGCCTGCGCCAGATTCGGCGCGTCCTCATCGGAGGTGGCGGCCATCGCGCCATGGGTGACGATCACCAGCCGCGACGAGGCGAACCGCTCATCCGCCAACCAGGACTGGACCGCGTTCAAGGCCCAGTGCGCCGCCTCATGCGCACCGCCAGCCGGGTCGAACCGGGAAGTGACCGGACACGACAGAACGACGAAGTCAGGCAGTTCCACCGACCCGGCCAGCGCGTCCAGGTCAGCCCACTCGGCCGTCGGTACGGCGTCTCCGGGCAGAGGAACCGGCATCCAGTCGACGCCGAACAGCGCGTCGTCCTGGCCGTCACCGGCGAGCTGTTCCAGCGACAGCGACACCGGGCGCAACACCAACGAGTCGATCGTGGCCACCGGAGCACCGGAGCTGTCCGCGACCGTGAGCGCCACTCCGTCAGCGCCCGCAGGTGCCAGCCGTACCCGTAGCGCCGTAGCGCCCGAGGCGTGCAGCCGCACACCCGACCACGAGAATGGCAAGCCGCCGGAGTCACCTTCGCCATCGGCCAGGCCGATCGCGTGCAACGCAGCGTCCAGCAACACCGGGTGGAGAGCAAAGCCGTCCACGCTCACCCCGTCCGGCAGCGCGACCTCGGCGAACACCTCATCGCCCTGGCGCCAAGCCGACCGCAGCCCCTGGAACACGGGGCCGTATTCCAAGCCCAGCTCCGCCAAACCACCGTAGAACCCCTCAAGGTCCACGGCCTGCGCGCCCACCGGCGGCCACGCAGTCAGCGAAGTTCCACCGGAGCGCCCGCCCGCGCCAAGCACACCAGTGGCGTGACGGGTCCACGCACGGCCGTCGGTGGTGTCACTGGCGCTGGAGTGGAAGGTCAGCTCACGCCGGCCCGACTCGTCTTCCGCACCGACCCACACCTGGACCCGCACCGAACCGCTCTCGGGCAGGACGAGCGGCGCCTCAAGCGTCAACTCCTCCACCAGGTCACAACCGACCTCGTCACCGGCGCGCACCGCCAACTCGACGAACGCAGCACCCGGCAGCAGCACCGAACCCTGAACCACGTAGTCAGCCAGCCACGGGTGCGTCTGAAGAGACAACCGACCGGTCAGCAGCACACCATCCGTACCGCCCACCGTGACAGCCGCGCCGAGCAGCGGGTGCTCGGCGGCACCGAGCCCGACCGCCGAGACGTCGCCGATCGCGGGCAGCACGTCGGGCCAGAAGCGTTCACGCTCGAAGGCGTACGTGGGCAGGTCCACGTGCCGTGTACCACGGCCCGGGAAGAACACGTTCCAGTCCACCCGCACACCGCGCACGTGCAGTTGGCCCGCTGCGGTCGTTGCGGCCACGGCCTCGGGGCGGCCGTTCCGCAGCACCGGCACGAAGACGGCGTCCGGCGCGGTCTCCTGGCCCAGCGCGGACAGCGTGCCACCCGGGCCGACCTCGACGAACGTTCCCACGCCCTCATCCGTGAGTGTGCCGACGGCGTCGGCGAAACGGACGGACTCACGGACGTGCCGCACCCAGTACTCGGGCGAGGCGAGCTCGTCGGTGGTGGCGCGGACGCCGGTCAGGGTGGAGACGATCGGAACCGTCGGTGCCTCGTACGACACCTCTTCAAGCACCCGACGGAAGTCATCGAGCATCGGCTCCATCAGCGGCGAGTGGAACGCGTGGCTGACCTTCAGCCGCGACACCTTGCGGCCCGCGTCACGCCACTTCTCCGCGACCGCGTCGACGTCCTCGGCGGCACCGGAAACAACCACAGAGGTGGGGCCGTTGATGGCGGCAAGGCCCACCGTCTCCGACAGGTCCGCCGCGATCTCGGCCTCGGAAGCCTGGATCGCGACCATCGCGCCACCGGACGGCAGCGCCTGCATCAGCGCACCACGCGCCGACACCACCTTCACCGCGTCTGCCAGCGACCAGACACCGGCCACGTGCGCGGCGGCCAGCTCACCGATCGAGTGACCCGCCAGGACATCGGGACGAACACCCCACGACTCAAGGAGACGGAACAGCGCCACCTCCACCGCGAACAGCGCAGGCTGCGTCGCCCCCGTCTCATTCAGCGCCTCGGCATCCTCGCCGAACAGCACCTCACGCACCCGCGAGTCACACTCATCCAGTACGGCGTCCAGAGCCTCGGCGAATACCGGATACCGGTCGGCCAACTCGCGGCCCATCCCGAGCCGCTGCGAACCCTGTCCCGAGAACAGGAAACCCACCCGGTCAGGCTCATCAGCGGCCCCTGTGACCACGGCACCGTTCGCCCGGCCCTCGGCCATGGACTCCAACGCGGCAAGGAGTTCCGTACGATCCGCGCCGACCACCACCGCACGGTGCTCAAGCAGCGTCCGCGAGGACACCAGCGCACGGCCCACGTCCGCCACGGTCAGATCCGGTGTCTCGTCCACGAACGACTCAAGTCGCGCGGCCTGCTCCCGCAGCGCCTCAGCGCTCCTGGCGGAAAGCACCCACGGCACCAGACCACCGTCATGTGCCCTCGGCTCCGGGACTTCCTCCCGCTCAACCGCAGGCGCCTGCTCGATGATGGTGTGCGCGTTCGTGCCGCTCACGCCGAACGACGACACACCCGCACGCCACGGCTGACCGGTCTCCGGCCACGGGCGCGCCTCCGTCAGCAACTGAACAGCGCCGGCGGACCAGTCCACATGCGAGGTCGGCTCGTCGACATGCAGCGTCCGCGGCAGTACACCGTGCTGCATCGCCATGACCATCTTGATGACGCCCGCGACGCCGGCGGCCGCCTGGGTGTGACCGATGTTGGACTTGATCGACCCCAGCCACAGGGGCTGATCGGCCGGGCGGTCCTGGCCGTAGGTGGCAAGGAGCGCCTGCGCCTCGATCGGGTCACCCAGCTTCGTACCGGTGCCGTGCGCCTCCATGGCGTCCACGTCGGCCGAGGTCAGGCCCGCGCTCGCCAGGGCTTGCCGGATCACACGCTGCTGCGACGGACCGTTCGGCGCCGTCAGACCATTCGACGCACCGTCCTGGTTCACCGCCGAACCTCGTACGACGGCAAGGATCTGGTGGCCGTTGCGCCGGGCGTCCGACAGACGCTCGACGAGCAGCATGCCGACGCCTTCGCCCCAGCCGGTGCCATCGGCGGCCTCGGCGAACGCCTTGACCCGGCCGTCCACCGCGAGACCGCGCTGCCGGCTGAACTCGATGAACGCGCCCGGCGTCGACATCACCGTCACACCACCGACCAAGGCCAGTTCACACTCACCCTTGTGCAGGGCCTGGCTCGCCCAGTGCAGAGCGACCAGTGACGAGGAGCACGCCGTGTCCACTGTCACCGCCGGGCCCTCAAGACCGAACGTGTACGAAAGGCGGCCGGAGATGACACTTGCCGCATTCCCGGTGCCCGCGTATCCCTCCACGCTCTCGCGCGAGGCCATCAGCAACGCTCCGTAGTCCTGGCCATTGGTGCCGACGAACACGCCCGACCGGCTGCCCCGCAGCGAGTTGGGGTCGATACCGGCTCGTTCGAAGGCCTCCCAGGAGGTCTCCAGGAGCAGTCGCTGCTGCGGGTCCATCGCCAGCGCCTCACGCGGCGAGATCCCGAAGAACGCCGGATCGAAGTCCGCCACACCCTCCAGGAAGGCACCCATACGGCTGTACGTGGTGCCCGACTGCTCGGGACCCGGGTCGGGATCGTAGAGGGAGTCCATGTCCCAGCCACGGTCCGTCGGGAACTGCGACACCGCATCGCCGCCCTCGGCCACCAAGCGCCACAAGTCCTCCGGCGAGCGAACACCGCCCGCAAAGCGGCAGCTCATCCCGACGATCACGATCGGCTCATCAGCCACCATCGCGACCAGGTCGTCGGCGACGACATCGACCACCCCGCCCAGCAGCTCGGCACCAAGGTGCGCAGCCAGTGCGGCAGGAGTCGGATAGTCGAAGACCAGCGTGGCCGGCAGCGCCAACTCGGTGGCAGCATTCAACCGGTTACGCAGCTCCACCGAGCTCAACGAGTCAAAACCCAGCTCCTTGAACGCCCGGTCGGGAGCAATCGCCTGCGCCGAACCATGGCCAAGAACCACAGCCACGTGACCGAGCACAAGATCCAGCAGGGCCTTCTCCCGCTCCGCCACAGGCAGCCCCACCAGCGACTGCGCCAACGCCGACCCGGCAACCATCAGACCGGCCTCGACCGTCCTGCGCGCAGTGCCTCGAACGAGCCCACGCATGATGTGCGGCACAGGCTGCGAACGCGCCTGCCGACGCAACACCGGCAGATCAAGAGGGATCGGCACCAACGCGGCACGCCCCGAGCAACCCGCCGCGTCGAACAGCGCCAGCCCCTCGGCCGCGCCAATCGGAATCGCACCGCCGCTGGTGATACGCCGCACATCAGCCTCATCAAGGCTGCCGGCCATGCCGTCGGGCGACGCCCACAGGCCCCACGCAAGCGACGTCGCAGCCAGACCGAGAGCCCGGCGGTGCTGGGCAAGGGCGTCCAGGAAGGTGTTGGCCGCCGCGTAATTGCCCTGCCCAGGGCCACCGAGAATGCCCGCCACTGAGGAGAACAACACGAACGCTGAAAGGTCCAGGTCACGGGTCAACTCGTGCAGGTTCCAAGCAGCGTCGACCTTCGGCCGGAACACCCCATCGATCCGCTCGGCGGTCAGTGAGCCGATCGTGCCGTCGTCCAGTACACCTGCGGTGTGGACGACGGCCGACACCCGATGCTTGGCCAGGAGATCCTTGAGGGCTTCGCGGTCGGCCACGTCACAGGCCGCGAAGGCCACCTCGGCGCCCAGCTCGACCAGTTCGGCACGCAGTTCCTCGGCACCATCAGCCGCGACACCACGCCTGCTCACCAGCAGCAGGTTCCGTACGCCTCGCTCAGCAACCAGGTGGCGGGCCAGGAGGCCGCCGAGCATGCCCGTCGCGCCGGTCAGCAGCACGGCTCCCTCGCCGAAGCCGAAGCCGAAGCTCGGATCATCCGTCACGGACTGCCGCACCCTGGCCAGGCGGGGCACACATACGCCGCCCGAACGCACAGCCAACTGCGGCTCGCCCGTGGCCAGCGCGGACGGCAATACGTCCAGCGACGCCGTCTCGTGATCGAGGTCGACCAGCACGAACCGCTCAGGGTTCTCCGACTGGGCAGAGCGCACCAGCCCCCACACCGCAGCCTGCGCAAGGTTCGGCACATCCTCATCGGAGGCAGCAGCCATCGCGCCATGGGTGACGATCACAAGACGCGACCCGGCGAACCGCTCATCCACCAACCAGGACTGAACCGCGTTCAACGCCCAGTGCGCCGCCTCATGCGCACCGCCAGCCGGGTCGGACCCGGAAGCGACCGGACACGACAGAACGACGAAGTCAGGCAGCTCCGCCGAGTCTCCCGCCAGTGCCTCCAGGTCACTCCACTCGACCGTCGGAACATCCCCGTCGACCAGCGGAGCCGGCACCCAGTCGACGCCGAACAGCGCGTCGTCCTGGGCGCCACCGGCGAGCTGTTCCAGCGAGAACGACACCGGGCGCAGCACCAACGAGTCGACCGTGGCCACCGGAGCACCAGAGCCGTCAGCGACCGTCAGCGCCACTCCGTCAGCGCCCGCAGGTGTCAGCCGTACCCGCAGCGCCGTAGCACCCGAGGCGTGCAGCCGCACACCCGACCACGAGAACGGCAACCCCTCCGCATCGCCGTCCAGCAACCCAATCACGTGCAACGCGGCGTCCAACAACGCCGGGTGCAGGCCGAACCCCTCAGCCTTCACACCTTCCGGCAGCGCGACCTCTGCGAACACCGCATCGCCCTGACGCCAGGCCGAACGCAGCCCCTGGAACACCGGGCCATAATCCAAGCCCAGCTCCGCCAAACCACCGTAGAACCCCTCCAGGTCCACAGCCTCCGCACCCACCGGCGGCCACTCGACCAGCGAAGCCCCATCACTGCGGCCACCCTCACCCAGCACACCAGTGGCATGCCGCAACCACGCATGGCCGTCGTCGGTGTCACCCGCGCTGGAGTGGAAGGTCAGCTCACGCCGGCCCGACTCATCCTCCGCACCGACCCACACCTGCACCCGCACCGAACCGCTCTCAGGCAGGACGAGCGGCGCCTCAAGAGTCAACTCCTCCACCAGGTCACACCCGACCTGATCCCCCGCCCGCACCGCCAACTCGGCGAACGCAGCACCCGGCAGCAACACCGAACCCTGAACCACGTAGTCAGCCAGCCACGGGTGCGTCTGAAGAGACAGCCGGCCAGTCAGCAGCACACCATCCGCGCCGCCCACCGTGACAGCCGCGCCGAGCAGCGGGTGCTCGGCAGCACCGAGCCCGGCCGCCGCGACGTTGCCGACCATCGGCAGCACATCGGGCCAGAAGTGCTCGCGCTGGAATGCGTACGTCGGCAGGTCCACCCGCCGCGCACCACGGCCGGCGAAGAACACCTCCCAGTCCACCCGCACCCCGCACACGTGAAGCTGTCCGGCGGCCGTCATCGCGGCCACCGCCTCCGGGCGATCGCCCCTTAGCACCGGTACGAAGGTCGCGTCCGGCGCGGACTCCTGGCCCAGCGCTGCCAGCGTGCCACCCGGGCCGACCTCGACGAACGTGCCCACGCCTTCAGCGACCAGTGCGTCAACGGCGTCGGCGAACCGCACCGACTCGCGTACGTGCCGCACCCAGTACTCGGGCGAGACGAGCTCCTCGGCGCTCGCGCGGGCGCCGGTCAGCGTCGACACGATCGGGATCGACGGCGCCTCGTACGACACCTCTTCAAGCACCCGACGGAAGTCGTCGAGCATCGGCTCCATCAGCGGCGAGTGGAACGCATGGCTGACCTTCAGGCGGGACACCTTACGGCCCGCCGCACGCCACCGCTCAGCAACCGCCTCCACATCAGCAGCGACACCGGAGATGACCACCGAGTTCGGGCCATTCACCGCAGCGATGCCCACCGTCTCCGACAGGTCAGAGGCGACCTCGGCCTCGGAAGCCTGAACCGCCACCATCGCACCGCCCACAGGCAGCGCCTGCATCAGCGCACCCCGCGCCGACACCACCTTCACCGCATCAGCCAGCGACCACACACCCGCCACATGCGCGGCGGCCAACTCGCCGATCGAATGACCCGCCAGAACATCCGGCCGAACACCCCACGACTCAAGGAGACGGAACAGCGCCACCTCCACCGCGAACAACGCGGGCTGCGTCACCCCCGTCTCATTCAGCGCCTCGGCATCCTCACCGAACAGCACCTCACGCACCCGCGGATCACACTCATCCAGTACGGCGTCCAGAGCGTCCGCGAACACCGGGTACTCGGCGGCCAGTTCGCGGCCCATACCGAGACGCTGCGAACCCTGACCCGAGAAAAGGAACCCCACCCGGCCGGGCTCATCAGCGGCCCCTGTGACCACGGCGCCGGCCTCCCGGCCCTCCGCCACAACCGTCAGGGCGGCCAGGAACTCGGACCGGTCAGCCGCCACGATCACCGCGCGATGGGTCAACGCCGACCGCGTCGTCGCGAGCGAGTAACCGACATCGACGAGCTCGTAATCGTGTTCGTGCGCGTCCACCACTGCCATCAGCCGCTCAGCCTGGCCGCGCAACGCGCCCTCGTCGCCTGCCGAAAGCACCCACGGCACCAGACCGCCGTCATGTGCCCTCGGCTCCGGGGCTTCCTCCCGCTCGACCGCAGGTGCCTGCTCGATGATGGTGTGCGCGTTGGTGCCGCTGAACCCGAACGACGACACACCGGCCCGCCACGGCCGGTCCGTGACCGGCCATCCACGCTCGTCGGTGAGCAGTTCCACGGCACCCGTGGACCAGTCGACGTGGGGGGACGGTTCGTCCACGTGCAGGGTGCGCGGCAGCACCCCGTGCCGCATCGCCATGACCATCTTGATGACGCCCGCCACACCGGCCGCGGCCTGCGTGTGACCGATGTTGGACTTGATGGAGCCCAGCAACAGCGGCTCGCCGCCGCGGTCCTGGCCGTAGGTGGCAAGGAGCGCCTGCGCCTCGATCGGGTCGCCCAGCTTCGTACCGGTGCCATGCGCCTCGACCACGTCCACCTCGGACGGGGCCAGACCCGCGCTCGCCAGCGCCTGACGGATCACACGCTGCTGCGACGGACCGTTCGGCGCCGTCAGACCGTTCGACGCGCCGTCCTGGTTCACCGCTGAACCGCGTACCACCGCAAGGACCTGGTGACCGTTGCGCTGAGCGTCCGAAAGACGCTCCACGAACAGCATGCCGATGCCCTCGCCCCAGCCTGTGCCGTCAGCGGCGCCGGCGAACGCCTTGCACCGCCCGTCCATGGCAAGGCCGCGCTGCCGGCTGAACTCGATGAACGCACCCGGCGTCGACATCACCGTCACACCGCCCGCTAGGGCCATCTCGCACTCGCCGGACCTCAGTGCCTGGATCGCCAGGTGCAGGGCCACCAGCGACGACGAGCACGCCGTGTCCACCGTGACGGCGGGACCTTCAAAGCCGAAGGTGTACGACAGACGGCCGGACGCCATGCTGGCCGCGTTGCCGGTCGCCACATAACCGCCCACATCTTCAGCGGCTCCGCCGAGCACCAGCCCGTAGTCCTGCATGTTCGATCCGACGAACACGCCGACCCGCTCGCCGCGCAGCGACGCCGGGTCGACACCGGCCCGCTCGAAGGCCTCCCACGAGGTCTCCAGGAGCAGCCGCTGCTGCGGGTCCATCGCCAGCGCCTCACGCGGCGAAATACCGAAGAACGCCGGATCGAACGCACCCACATCCGACAAGAACGCACCGGACCGCGAATACGAGGTCCCCACCGAGTCGGGATCGGGGTCGTACAACGCCTCCAAGTCCCAGCCACGGTCGGTCGGGAACTCCGACACCGCGTCCTCACCCGACAGGACTATGTCCCACAACTCCTCCGGGCTCGACACACCACCCGGGAACCGGCACGCCATCGCCACGATCGCGATCGGCTCATCGGACGCAACCGTCACCGCCGCCGAAGCGGAGACCGTGGGAACCACACCGGACAGTTCCGTACGCAGATACGCGGCCAGCACCGCCGCGTTCGGGTAGTCGTAAACCAACGTGGCAGGCAGCGTGACACCCGTGGCCTCGCTCAACCGGGCACGCAACTCCACCGCCGTCAGCGAATCAAAACCCAGCTCCCTGAACGCCCGGGACGCCGAAAACGCGTCACCCGACACATGACCGAGCACCGCGGCCGCCTCATACCGCACCAACTCGGTGAGCTGCCGCTCCTGCTCCACCTCATCCAGCCCCGCCAGACGCTGCGCCAGCGCCGACATGCCCCCGCCATCCACCGAAGTGGCTTCGAACGCGGCCCGCACCTGCGGCAGTTCACCCAGCAACGGGCTCGGCCGCTGCGCCATGAACGTCCCCGCGAACCGCTCCCAGTCCACATCAGCGACGATGACATTGCCGTCACCACGCTCCAACGCCGTGGCCAGACCCGCGATCGCCACCTCCGGAGCCATCGTCGGCAAACCCCTGCTCCGCAACTGCTCCGCCGCATCCTGACCGGCGCCGGCGACCATGCCGCCACCACCCCACGGACCCCACGCAACCGCCGTCGCAGGCAGACCATGAGCCCTACGGTGCTCGGCCAGCGCATCCAGATAGGCATTGGCCGCCGCATACGCACCCTGCCCACCACTGCCCCACACACCAGCAATGGACGAGAACAACACAAACGCGTCCAACTGCCGGTCGGCCAGCAGCTCGTGCAGGTTCCGCGCGCCCACCACCTTCGCCGACAGCACATCGGCGAACTCACCCAAGTCGTCCGGATTCAGATCCGCGAGGAACGCCGAACGCTCAATACCCGCCGCATGCACGACACCGGTGAGCGGGAACTCAGCGGGAACCGACGCCAGCACATCTGCCAGGGCGTCCCGGTCGGCGACGTCGCAGGCCGCGATCGTGACGCGGACACCGAGCGCGGACAGCTCCGCGTGCAGTTCCTTCGCCCCATCGGCCGCCAGGCCGCGCCTGTTGGTCAGCAACAGGTGCTCGGCGCCCTTCGCCACCAGCCATCTGGCGACATGCGCGCCGAGCGCACCGGTACCACCTGTGACCAGGACAGTCCCACGCGGCGACCAGCCCGTCCCGAACGCGTTGCCCAGTGGTGCGGGCACCAGCCTGCGCCCCAGAACCTCGCCGCCACGCAGCGCGACCTGGTCCTCGCCACCCGTTCCGGCGAGCACTGAAACCAGCAGATCGCCGGCTGCGTCGTCCTGCGCTTCGGGCAGGTCGATGAGACCGCCCCAGCGGCCGGACTGCTCCAGCGCGGCCACCCGCCCCAGACCCCACAACATCGACTGCTCGAACCCGGCAACCTCATCAGCCGAACCCGCAGCCACCGCACCCGACGTCAGGCACCACAGCGGCACCTCCGCCTCACCCAGCGCCCGCAACAAGCCAACCGTGGCCACAACACCCGCAGGCACCGCCGACCCACCCGCATCAGCAAGCCCCAACAACGAGACGACCCCGTCCAGAGCCGTCAGGCCGGCCAGCTCCTCCGCCCAGTCGACCGCCTCCGGGTCCACCAGCAGGACACGTACATCAACCGCACCGTTACGCGTCAGCGACGCACGCACCCACTCGGCACGCCCCTCACCAACCGGCGCGACAACCAACCACGCACCAGCCAGGCGCCCGGGCGCGGCAGCCGCAGCCACCGACCGCCACTCGACCCGGTACCGCCAACCATCCACCGTGGCGCGACCCTGCTGCTCCCTGCGCCACGCCGAAAGCCTCGGCAACACCTCACTCAACGGAGCATCCGACGACACATCGAACGTACGGGCGGCGTCAGCAAGGTCACCGTCTTCGACGACTTCCCAGAACCGCGTCTCCGTCGGCGACAGCGTCCCGGCGCGCCGGCCGACCGCTGCGTCCAGCCAGTAGCGCTCGCGCTGGAAGGCGTACGTCGGCAGGTCGACCCGCCGGGCGCCGCTGCCCGCGAAATACGCTGCCCAGTCGACCGTCACACCCCGCGTGTGCAGGGCAGCGACAGCGGTGACAAGCGCGGCCACCTCCGGCCGGTCCGCACGCAACGCGGGCAGGAACACCGCGTCCGGCGCACACCCCAGCCCCAGAGCGGACAGCGTCCCGCCGGGCCCGACCTCGACGAACATCTCCACGCCCTGCTCACGCAGCGCCACCACCGCGTCATGGAACCGCACCGGTTCACGCACATGCCGCACCCAGTACTCCACCGACATCAGCTCATCGGCAGTGGCCGGGCCGCCCGTCAGCGTCGACACGATCGGAAGCATGGGCACCTCGTACGACACGCTCTCAAGCACCCGGCGGAACTCGTCCAGCATCGGGTCCATCAGCGGCGAGTGGAACGCATGGCTGACCTTCAACCGCGACACCTTCCGGCCCGCCCCACGCCACCGCTCCGCGACCACCTCCACATCAGCGGCGACACCGGAGATGACCACGGAGGTGGGGCCGTTGACGGCGGCAAGGCCCACCGTCTCCGACAGGTCCGGGGCGATCTCGGCCTCGGACGCCTGGACCGCGACCATCGCACCGCCCACAGGCAGCGCCTGCATCAGCGCACCCCGCGCCGACACCACCTTCACCACATCAGCCAGCGACCACACACCCGCCACATGCGCGGCAGCCAACTCACCTATCGAATGACCAGCCAGAACATCCGGGCGCACACCCCACGACTCAAGCAGGCGGAACAGCGCCACCTCCACCGCGAACAGCGCAGGCTGCGTCACCCCCGTCTCATTCAGCGCCTCGGCATCCTCACCGAACAGCACCTCACGCACCCGCGGATCACACTCATCCAGTACGGCGTTCAGGGCGTCCGCGAACACCGGGTACTGGTTGGCCAGTTCGCGGCCCATGCCGAGGCGCTGCGAACCCTGCCCCGAGAAAAGGAACCCCAGCGGGCCGGGGGCGGCGGAACCCGTCGTCACGCTCGCCGCCTGCCTGCCCTCGGCCAGGGCGGTGAGAGCGGTCAGCCGGGTCTCCTCGTCGTCCACGAGGACGACCGCGCGCTGTTCGAGGGACGCCCGCGTCGTCGCGAGGGAGAAGCCGACGTCCCTGGGGTCCAGGCCGATGATGCCGGTGATCAGCCGCGCCGCCTGGTCCCGCAGTGCCTCGGCGCTCCGTGCCGACAGGACCCACGGCACCGGTCCGGCCGCGGCGGACGCCACTGGAGGAGTCGGCTCCTCGGGTTCCGGGGCCTGCTCGATGATGGTGTGCGCGTTGGTGCCGCTCACGCCGAACGACGAGATGCCGGCCCGCCACGGCTGTCCCGTCCGCGGCCACGAGCGGGTCTCCGTCAGCAGTTCCACGGCGCCGGCGGACCAGTCCACGTGCGATGACGGCTCGGTGACGTGCAGCGTCTTGGGGAGTACGCCGTGCCGCATCGACATGACCATCTTGATGACACCGGCGACGCCCGCGGCGGCCTGGGTGTGGCCGATGTTTGACTTGATCGAGCCGAGCCACAGCGGCCGGTCGACGGGGCGGTCCTGGCCGTAGGTGGCAAGGAGGGCCTGGGCCTCGATCGGGTCGCCCAGCTTGGTGCCGGTGCCGTGGGCCTCCATGGCGTCCACGTCGGCCGGGGTCAGTCCCGCGCTCGCCAGGGCCTGGCGGATGACGCGCTGCTGGGAAGGGCCGTTGGGGGCGGTCAGGCCGTTGGACGCGCCGTCCTGGTTCACCGCCGAGCCGCGGACTACGGCGAGGATCTGGTGGCCGTTGCGCTGGGCGTCCGACAGGCGCTCGACGAGCAGCATGCCGACGCCTTCGCCCCAGCCGGTGCCGTCGGCGCTGTCGGAGAACGCCTTGCACCGGCCGTCGGGGGCGAGGCCGCGCTGTCGGCTGAACTCGATGAAGGAGCCCGGCGTGGACATCACCGTGACGCCGCCGACCAGCGCCATTTCGCATTCGCCCTTGTGCAGGGCCTGGACTGCCAGGTGCAGGGCGACCAGGGAGGACGAGCATGCCGTGTCGACCGTGACCGCGGGGCCTTCGAGGCCGAACGTGTACGACAGGCGGCCGGAGATGACGCTCGCCGAGATGCCGGTGCCCGCGTATCCCTCGACCTCCTCCTGCGCGGCCATCAGCAGCGCCGCGTAGTCCTGGCCGTTCGTGCCGACGAACACGCCCGACCTGCTGCCGCGCAGCGACGTCGGGTCGATGCCCGCGCGCTCGAATGCCTCCCAGGAGGTTTCCAGGAGCAGCCGCTGCTGCGGGTCCATCGCCGCGGCCTCGCGCGGGGAGATCCCGAAGAAGCCGGGGTCGAAGTCCGTCGCGCCGTAGAGGAATCCGCCTTCACGGGCGTAGGTGGTGCCCGTGTGGTCGGGGTCCGCGTCGTACAGGGACTGGAGGTCCCAGCCGCGGTCGGTGGGGAAGCCGGCCACCGCGTCCGCGCCCGACTCGACCAGACGCCACAGGTCCTCCGGTGACGCGACCCCGCCGGGGAAGCGGCAGCTCATGCCGACGATCGCGATCGGCTCGCTGTCCTTCTCCTCGACCTCGCGGAGACGTTGCTTCGTCTGCCGCAGGTCCGCGGTCAGGCGCTTCAGATAGTCGAGGACCTTCTCGTCGGTCGACATGTGCTTGCTACCCCTCTGGGTGAGAGTCCGTACCCGCGTGGACGGGAGTGCGTACCCGGCTGGTCAGATTGGTGAGAGTGCGTTCCCGCTGGTCAGGACTTTCCGAGTTCCTCGTCGATGATGTCGAAGACGTCGTCGAGGGTTGCCGATGTCAGGTCGTCCGCCGGGGCCTCGGGTTCGCTCTCGTCCCAGGTGGACAGGAGCGAGCGGAGCCGCAGCCGGATGTCTCCGGCCAGGGCGTCGTTGGGGTCGAGTTTGGAGATGGTGACCGTCAGCTTGTTCAGTTCGCCGAGCACCGCGGCGGCGGGTGTGCCGTCGCCGGTGAGCACCGTCGTGCGCAGGTGGGCCGCGAGTGCCGCCGGGTTGGGGTGGTCGAACACCAGGGTGGCGGGCAGTCGTGATTCGACCTCGGCGTCGAGTCTGTTGCGCAGTTCCACGGCGGTGAGGGAGTCGAAGCCGAGCTCCTTGAACGCGCGGTCGGCCTCGACGGCCTCCGGGCCGGGGAAGCCGAGCACGGCCGCGGTGTGGGTGCGTACGAGTTGCACCAGGGCGCGGTCCTGCTCCGCTTCGGTGAGGCCGGCGAGCCGTTGGGCGAGCGGGACCGGGGCCGCGTTGGAGCCGTCGCCGGAGCGTGCGGACCGGCGGCCGGGTGTGGGCACCAGGCCGCGCAGCAGTGGCCGCACCTGTTCCGGGTCGGCCCGCAGTGCGGTGAGGTTGAGCGCGGCGGGTACCGCGGTGGCGGTGCCGGTCGTCTGCGCGGCGTCGAACAGTGCCATGCCGGCGGTGTTGGACAGCGGGGTCATGCCGCCCCTGGCCATCCGCTGTACGTCGGCGTCGTCGAGGTGGCCGGTGATGCCGCTGGCCTCGGCCCACAGGCCCCAGGCCAGTGAGGTGGCGGGCAGCCCCGCGGCCCTGCGGTGCTGGGCGAGCGCGTCGAGGTAGGCGTTGGCGGCCGCGTAGTTGCCTTGGCCGGGGCCGCCGAACACACCGGCTGCGGCGGAGAACAGCACGAACGCGGTGAGGTCCTGCTCTCTGGTCAGTTCGTGCAGGTGCAGCGCGGCGTCGGCCTTGGGTGCGAACACGGTGTCGATGTGTTCCGGGGTCAGAGACTCGATCACGCTGTCGTCCAGGGCGCCCGCCGTGTGGATGACGGCGGTGACGGGGTGTTCGGCGAGGAGTGCGGCGAGGGCGGCGCGGTCGCTGACGTCGCATGCGGCGACGGTGACCCGTGCGCCGAGGTCGGTCAGTTCCCGGTGCAGTTCCTCCGCTCCTGGTGTGGCCGGGCCGCGCCTGCCGGTCAGTACGAGATCCCGTACGCCGTGGTGGGTGGCGAGGTGGCGTGCGGTGAGGCCGCCGAGTACGCCGAGGCCGCCGGTGATCAGCACGGTGCTTTCGGGGGTGAAGGCGGGCTGCTCGGGGGCGTCGGCGGGGGCTTCCGCGGGGGCGGTGAGCCGCGCGAGTCTGGCCACCGTGGCGGTGCCGTTCCTGATGACCACCTGCGGTTCGCCGGTCGCCACGGCGGCGGGCAGCTTCCGCAGCGACTTCTCGTCGCCGTCCACGTCGGCCAGGACGAACCGTGCCGGGTGCTCGGTCTGTGCCGAGCGCACCAGGCCCCAGGCGGGAGCGCGTACCAGGTCCGGTACGGCGTCGTCAGGTCCTGCCGGTACGGCGCCGCTCGTCACGAAGACGAGCCGCGATGCGGCGAGCCGGTCGTCCGCGAGCCACTTCTGGAGCAGGTCCAGGGTGTGGTGCGTCGCCTCGCGCGGGGTCGTCGCGTTCTCCGCGGGTGTCACGGCCACGCACCGCGGTGCGGGCATGCCGGCGTCGACGGCGGCGAGGAGCGCGGCCAGGTCGGGGTGCTCGTCGACCGGTTCGCCTGCCGCGGTGAGCGCGTGGGCGAGGCGGGCGGTGTCGCCGCCGAGGACCGCCCAGGTGCCGGTTTCGGGTACGGCGTCCGGCATCGGCGCCCATGTGACCTCGAAGAGCGAGTCGCGGTGGGCGGAGCGCGCGGCGTTGAGCTGGTCGGCGGAGAGGGGGCGCAGGCTCAGTTCGTCGACGGCGGCGACCGGTTCGCCGGAGCCGTCGGCGGCGAGTACGGCGACGGCGTCCACGCCGACCGGTGTCAGCCGGACCCGCAGCGCTGTCGCTCCGGTCGCCAGGAGCCGTACCCCGGCCCAGGAGAACGGCAGCCCCTGCGCGCTCGTCCCGAGCCCGGTGGCGTGCAGCGCGGCGTCCAGGAGTGCCGGGTGCAGGCCGAAGCCGGTGTCGGCGAGGCCGTCGGGCAGTGTCACTTCGGCGAACACCTCGTCGCCCTTGCGCCAGGCTGCGCGCAGCCCCTGGAAGGCGGGGCCGTGGTCGAGGCCGGATGCGGCGAGGGTGGCGTAGTGCTGTTCCAGGTCGACCGGTTCGGCTTCGCCGGGCGGCCAGGCCACGAGGTCGTCGGTGACGGGGGGCGCCTGGGCCGTCAGGGTGCCGGTGGCGTGGCGGGCCCAGTCCCCGCCCTCGTCGGTACGGGAGTCCACGGTGAACGCGCGCCTGCCGGACGCGTCGGGACCGTTGAGGCTGAGCCGTATGTGGACGCCGTCCCGTTCGGGCAGCACGAGGGGCGCTTCGAGGACCAGGTCGTCGAGGGAGGCGCAGCCGACGTGGTCGCCGGCGCGCAGCGCGAGGTCCACGTAGGCCGCGCCGGGGAGTACCGCGGTGTCCAGGACGCGGTAGTCGGTGAGCCAGGGGTGGGTGCGCAGGGACAGTCTGCCGCTGAACACCAGGCCCTGGGAGTCGGCGAGTTCGGTGACGGCGGCGAGCAGCGGGTGCTCGACCCGGCCGAGGCCCGCCGATGTCACGTCGCCGGAGGTGGTGTGCGTCGTCGTGGGCCAGAAGCGCCGGCGCTGGAAGGGGTAGGTGGGGAGGTCGACGCGCCGGGCTTCGGGCAGCGGCCAGTCGATCCGGCAGCCGCGCACGAACAGTCTGCTCGCCGAGTTCAGCAGCCGGTCCCGGCCGCCGTCGCCGCGCCGCAGGGAGCCGGTGACCAGGCCGTCGGTGCCGGTCAGTTCGCCGAGCCCGGCCACCAGGACCGGGTGCGGGCTGACCTCGACGAAGGTGGTGAAGCCTTCCGCCACCAGGGTGGTGACGGAGTCCGCGAACTCCACCGGCTGCCGCAGGCTGCGGTACCAGTACGAGGCGTCCAGGTCGCGGGTGTCGAGCCAGCCGCCGGTCAGCGGCGAGTGGTACGGCACGTCGCCGGAGCGCGGAGTCACGTCCGCGAGGCCGTCGAGGAGTTCCGCCTCGACGCGTTCGACGTGGTGGGAGTGCGGGGCGTAGTCGGCGTTGACCCGCCGTGCCCATACACCGCGTTCGGCGCAGACCTCCATCAGCTCGTCCAGCGCGGTGATGTCACCGGAGACGACGACCGAGGCGGGGCCGTTCACCACGCCGACGGCGAGCCGGCCGTCCCAGCGGGCGATGAGTTCGCGTGCCTCGTCCGCGCCGAGGGCGAGTGAGGCCATGCCGCCTTGGCCGGCCAGCGCGGTCAGGGCCTTGCTGCGCAGGACGGCCAGCCGGGCGGCGTCCGGCAGGGACAGGGCGCCCGCGACGCATGCCGCGGCGATCTCGCCCTGGGAGTGTCCCAGTACGGCGCTCGGCTCGACGCCCCAGGACCGCCAGGTGGCGGCCAGTGACACCATCACCGCGAACAGGGCGGGCTGGACGACGTCGAGGCGCTCCATCAGGCCGGGGTCCTTGATCGCGTCGAGGAGCGACCAGTCGACGTACTCGCCCAGTGCCTGGGCGCACTCCTCCATCCGTGTGCGGAACACCGGTGAGGAGTCGAGGAGTTCCAGGGCCATGCCGACCCACTGCGTGCCGTGGCCGGGGAAGACGAACACCGTTCCGGTGCCGCGGTTCTCGGCCGTGCCGGTCACGACGTTCGGCGCCTCGCGGCCTTCGGCCAGGGCGGTGAGGCCGGTGCGGAAGTCCTCCCGGTCCAGGCCCACCACCACGGCCCGGTGGTCGAACACCGAGCGGGCCCTCAGTGAGTGGGCGATGTCGGCGGCCGTCACGGCCGCGTCGCCGCGCTCGAAGTCGTCGCGGAGGCGGGACGCCTGCTCCCGCAGGGCTTCGACGGACCGCGCCGACAGCACCCACGGCACGACGCCCGGCTCAGTCGGTACGACGCCCGGCGCCGTCGCTGTGATGTCGGGGGACGCCGTCTCGGGGGCCGTCGGTTCGGGGGCCTGCTCGATGATGGTGTGCGCGTTGGTTCCGCTGAAGCCGAACGATGACACACCGGCCCGCCAGGGGCGGTCCACGGCAGGCCACTCGCGCCGGTCGGTGAGCAGTTCCATCGCTCCCGCCGACCAGTCCACGTGCGACGACGGCTCGGTGACGTGCAGTGTCTTCGGCAGTACGCCGTGCCGCATCGACATCACCATCTTGATCACACCGGCGACACCGGCCGCGGCCTGGGTGTGACCGATGTTGGACTTCACCGACCCCAATTGGAGCGGCCGCTCGGCGGGGCGGCCCTGGCCATAGGTGGCGAGCAGGGCCTGCGCCTCGATCGGGTCGCCGAGGGTGGTGCCGGTGCCGTGCGCCTCGACGGCGTCCACGTCCGCCGGTGTGAGGCCCGCGCTGGCGAGCGCCTGGCGGATGACGCGCTGCTGGGAGGGGCCGTTGGGGGCGGTCAGGCCGTTGGACGCGCCGTCCTGGTTGACTGCGGAACCCCGTACGACCGCGAGGACCTGGTGCCCGTTGCGTTGGGCGTCGGAGAGCCGCTCGACGATCAGCATGCCGATGCCCTCGCCCCAGCCGGTGCCGTCGGCGCTGTCGGAGAACGCCTTGCACCGGCCGTCCACGGACAGTCCGCGCTGCCGGCTGAACTCGATGAACGCGCCCGGCGTCGACATCACCGTCACACCGCCCGCGAGCGCCATCTCGCACTCACCCGAGCGCAGGGCCTGCGCCGCCAGGTGCAGGGCGACCAGGGACGACGAGCACGCCGTGTCCACCGTCACCGCGGGGCCTTCGAGGCCGAACGTGTACGACAGCCTGCCCGACATGACGCTGGCCGCGCTGCCCGTGGCCACGTGCCCGCCCACGTCCTCCACGGCGTCGCCGAGGACCAGTCCGTAGTCCTGCACGTTGGAGCCGACGAACACGCCGACACGCTCGCCGCGGACCGAGTTCGGGTCGATGCCGGCCCGCTCGAAGGCCTCCCAGGAGGTTTCCAGGAGCAGCCGCTGCTGCGGGTCCATCGCCAGCGCCTCACGCGGTGAGGTCCCGAAGAACGTCGCGTCGAAGTCCGCCACCTGGTCGAGGAAGGCGCCTCTGCGTGAGTACGTCGTGCCGATGCCCGCGGGGTCCGGGTCGTACAGTGCCTCGATGTCCCAGCCGCGGTCGGCCGGGAAGTCCGTCACCGCGTCCCCGCCCGACATGAGCACCTGCCACAGGTCCTCCGGGCTCGCCACACCCCCGGGGTACCGGCACGCCATCGCCACGATCGCGATCGGCTCGTCGGACACGGCCGGCGGTGCGGCGTCCGGTGCCGGGGGTGCTTCGCCGTGCGGTTCCACGACGGCCGACAGCAGGTGGTCGGCGAGCGCAGCGGGGGTGGGGTAGTCGAAGACCACGGTCGCGGGCAGGGTCAGGCCGGTCGCGGTGGCCAGCGCGTTGCGCAGTTCCACGGCGGTCAGTGAGTCGAAGCCCAGGTCGCGGAAGGCGCGGTCGGCGTCGACGGCACCGGCCGTGGTGTGCCCGAGGACGGTGGCCGCCTGCGCCACCACCAGGCCACGCACCAGTTCGCCCCGCTTGGCCGCGTCCAGGCCGGTGAGCCGGCCCCGCAGCTCCGCCCCGCCCCGGTCGGAGCCGCCCGCTTCCGAGGGTCCGCCGGCACCGGCGTTCCGGCCCGCGACGGCGTCACGTGCTTCGGGCAGGTCGGCGAGGAGCGGGCTGGGCCTGCCGATGGTGAACGCGGGTGCGAACCTCTCCCAGTCGACGTCCGCGACGACCGTGCTCGCCGTGCCGCCGCCGACCGCGTCGGCGATGGCGCCCACCGCGAGTTCGGGCGGCAGCGTCAGGAGTCCGCGCCGTGAGAGCTGCCGCTGTGCCTCGTCGTCGGCCATCCCGCCGCCGCCCCAGGGACCCCAGGCCACGGCTGTGCCGGGCAGGCCGTGGGCGGTGCGGTGTTCGGCGAGCGCGTCGAGGTAGGCGTTGGCGGCGCTGTAGCCGACCTGGCCGCCGCTGCCCCAGACGCCGGCGATGGAGGAGTACGAGAGGAAGGCGTCGAGCGGTGTGTCGGCGAGCAGTTCGTGCAGGTGCCCTGCGCCCGCGACCTTGGCGCCGACCACGTCCGCGAAACGCGCGAGGTCGGTCTCCTGGACGGGGGTGCTGTCGTTGAGTCCGGCGGTGTGCACGACGGCGTCGACCCGGTCACCGGCGGCGGCCAGGCCGTCGAGCAGCGCGGCGAGCCCTTCCCGGTCGGCGATGTCGACGGCGGCGACGGTGACGCGGGCGCCGAGACCGACGAGCTCGGCCTCCAACTCCGCGGCGCCCTCGGCCGCGCTGCCGCGACGGCTGACCAGGACGACGTGCTCGGCGCCGTGCTCGGCGGTCCAGCGCGCGGCCCTCGCACCCAGGGCGCCGAGACCGCCGGTCACCAGGACCGTGCCGCGCGGGGTCCAGCCGGAGCCGGAACCGGAGCCGGGGCCCGTGGTGGCCCGGGCGTCGGCCCTGCGGAGTCGGCGCGTGAAGACGCCGGTGCCGCGTACGGCGACCTGGTCCTCCGCCCCGCCGAGGAGTCCGCACAGCCGTGCGGCCACCCGCTCGTCCACCGTGTCCGGCAGGTCGACCAGTCCGCCCCAGCGGGCCGGGTGTTCGAGCGCCGCGGCCCGGCCGAGACCCCACACCATCGACTGCGCGAACCCCGCGACCGTGTCATCCGCGACCGCGGCCACCGCACCCGACGTCACGCACCACAGCGGCGCCTGTACGTCGGCGTCGCCGAGCGCCTGCACCAGCGCGAGGGTGGCCGCGACGCCGTTCGGCACCGCGGGGTGGTCGGCGTGCGGCGACTCGTCGAACGCCAGCAGCGACAGGACTCCGCCGATCCCTTCCTGGTGCGCGGGCGCCCGCTCGACGGCCGTGCGCAGCGCGTCGGCAAGCCCCGCGCGGTCCGCCGCCCCGTCGACCTCGACGACGGTGAGCGCCAGGCCGCCGCCGGTGAGCAGTCCGCTCAACGCACGGGCGCGCTCGTCTCCGGCGTGCGCCACGATCAGCCAGGTGCCCGAGGGCGGCGTCGTGGCGGGGACACCGACGGACTTCCACCCGACGGTGTAACGCCACTGGTCCAACGTGGTCTTCTCGTGGCTCCTGCGCCGCCACGACGTCAGGAACGGCAGCACGGCGCGGAGCGAGTCGGTCGCCCCGTCCTCGGTGATGCCCAGGGACGACGCGAGCGCGGTCGCCTCCTCGCCGTCCACCGCGGCCCAGAACCGCGCCTCGTCCGCGTTCGGCGCGGCTCCGGCGACGGCGGGCCGGGCGTCCATCCAGTAGCGCTCGCGCTGGAAGGCGTACGTGGGCAGATCGATCCGCCGGGCTCCGCTGCCCGCGAAATACGCGGCCCAGTCGACCGTCACACCCCGCGTGTGCAGGGCAGCGACAGCGGTGACAAGCGCGGCCCCCTCCGGCCGGTCCGTACGCAGCGCGGGCAGGAACACCGCGTCCGGCGCACACCCCAGCCCCAGAGCGGACAGCGTACCGCCGGGCCCGACCTCGACGAACATCTCCGCGCCCTGCGCACGCAGCGCCACCACCGCGTCATGGAACCGCACCGGCTCCCGCACATGCCGCACCCAGTACTCCACCGACATCAGCTCATCGGCAGTGGCCGGGCCGCCCGTCAGCGTCGACACGATCGGAAGCTTGGGCACCTCGTACGACACGCCCTCAAGCACCCGACGGAACTCGTCCAGCATCGGGTCCATCAGCGGCGAGTGGAACGCATGGCTGACCTTCAGCCGCGACACCTTCCGGCCCGCCGCACGCCACTTCGCCGCGACCGCGTCAACGTCCTCCGCGACACCGGAGACGACCACCGAGGTGGGGCCGTTGACCGCAGCGATGCCGACGGTCTCCGACAGATCCGGGGCCACCTCTGCCTCGGACGCCTGGATCGCAACCATCGCACCGCCCGCGGGCAGCGCCTGCATCAGCGCACCCCGCGCCGACACCACCTTCACCGCATCAGCCAGCGACCACACACCCGCCACATGCGCGGCAGCCAACTCACCGATCGAGTGCCCGGCCAGGACATCGGGGCGTACCCCCCACGCCTGGAGAAGACGGAACAGAGCCACCTCCACCGCGAACAACGCGGGCTGCGTCACCCCCGTCTCATTCAGCGCGTCGGCGTCCTCACCGAAGAGGACTTCGCGCACTCTCGGGTCACACTCATCCAGTACGGCGTCCAGCGCGTCGGCGAACTCCGGATACCGGGAGGCCAGTTCACGGCCCATCCCAAGACGCTGCGAACCCTGACCCGAGAACAGGAAAGCCAGCCGGCCGGGCTCACCGGCGACCGAGCTGATCACGGCTCCGTTTGTCCGGCCGTCGGCCATGGCCGTCAGGGCCGCCAGGAACTCCGCACGGTCGGAGGCCACCACCACCGCACGGTGGTCCAGTACCGACCGCGAGGTCGCGAGCGAGTATCCGACGTCGATGGGAGAGTGCTCGTCCACCAGGGCCAGCAGACGCCCGGCCTGGTCGCGCAGGGCGCCCTCGTCGCCCGCCGACAGCACCCACGGCACCGGGCCGCCGTCATGTGCCCTCGGCTCCGAGGTTTCCTCCCGCTCGACCGCAGGTGCCTGCTCGATGACGGCGTGGGCGTTCGTACCGCTGAACCCGAACGACGACACACCCGCCCGCCACGGCCGGTCCGCGACCGGCCATCCACGCTCCTCGGTGAGCAGCTCCACCGCACCCGCGGACCAGTCCACGTGCGGCGACGGCTCATCGGCGTGCAAGGTACGCGGCAGCACGCCGTGCCGCATCGCCATGACCATCTTGATGACGCCCGCCACACCGGCCGCCGCCTGCGTGTGACCGATGTTGGACTTCACCGAGCCCAGCAATAGAGGCCGGTCACCGCCGCGGTCCTGCCCGTAGGTGGCAAGGAGCGCCTGCGCCTCGATCGGGTCACCCAGCTTCGTGCCCGTGCCGTGCGCCTCGACCGCGTCGACATCCGACGGCGTGAGGCCCGCGCTGGCGAGCGCCTGGCGGATGACGCGCTGCTGGGAGGGGCCGTTGGGTGCGGTCAGGCCGTTGGACGCGCCGTCCTGGTTGACTGCGGAACCCCGTACGACCGCGAGCACCGGGTGGCCGTTGCGTCGGGCGTCCGAAAGACGCTCGACGAAGAGCATGCCGACGCCCTCGCCCCAGCTCGTGCCGTCGGCGCCCGCTCCGAATGCCTTGCACCTGCCGTCCTGAGACAGTCCGCGCTGCCGGCTGAACTCGATGAACGCGCCCGGCGTCGACATCACCGTCACACCACCCGCGAGCGCCATCTCGCACTCACCCGAGCGCAGGGCCTGGACCGCCAGGTGCAGGGCCACCAGCGACGACGAGCACGCCGTGTCCACCGTGACCGCCGGGCCTTCAAAGCCGAAGGTGTACGACAGGCGGCCCGAGGCCACGCTGGCCGCGTTGCCGGTCGCCACGTAACCGCCCACGTCCTCGCAGGCGCCGCCGAGGACAACGCTGTAGTCCTGGGCATTCGACCCGACGAACACGCCGACGCGTTCACCGCGCAGCGACGCCGAGTCGATCCCCGCGCGTTCGAGGAGTTCCCAGGACGTTTCGAGGAGCAGCCGCTGCTGGGGGTCCATCGCCAGCGCCTCGCGCGGCGAGATGCCGAAGAACCCGGCGTCGAAGGCGCTCACGTCGGTCATGAACGCGCCGGAACGCAGGTAGGTGGTACCCACCGAGTCCGGGTCGGGGTCGTACAGTGCCTCGACGTCCCAGCCGCGGTCGGCCGGGAACTCCGTGACCGCGTCCCCGCCCGCCCGGAGGAAGTCCCACAGGTCCTCGGGGCTCGTCACACCGCCGGGGAACCGGCACGCCATCGACACGATCGCGATCGGCTCATCGGTCACACCGGAGGGGGCGACCGGCGTGGCGGAGGTGGGTGTCGCGTCCGCTCCGCACAGTTCGACGCGCAGGTAGGCGGCCAGGGCGGCGGCCGTCGGGTAGTCGAAGACCAGGGTCGCGGGCAGGGCGATGCCCGTGGCATCGCGGAGCCGGGCGCGCAGCTCGACGGCCGTCAGGGAGTCGAAGCCGAGCTCCTTGAACGCGCGCGTCGGGGGAAAGGCGTCGCCGGATACGTGGCCGAGCACCGCGGCGGCCTCGTACCGGACCAGCTCGGTGAGGTGCCGCTCCTGCTCGGCCTCGTCGAGACCGGCCAGCCGCTGCGCGAGGGCCGACGTGCCGCCCTGCTCCGCGGGGAGGGCATCGAACACCTCGCGTACTTCGGGGAGTTCGCCGAGGAGTGCGCTGGGGCGCTGTGCCATGAAGGTGCCGGCGAACCGGGTCCAGTCGACGTCGGCGACGACGATGGTGCCGTCCCCGCGCTCCAGGGCCGTGGCGAGACCCGCGATCGCCACCTCCGGGGCCATGGTCCCGAGGCCCCAGCGGTGCAGCCGCGTGGCCTGCGCGTCGGTCGCGACCATGCCGCCGCCGCCCCACGGTCCCCACGCGACGGCCGTGGCGGGCAGGCACGCCGCCCGGCGGTGGTCGGCGAGGCCGTCGAGATAGGCGTTGGCAGCCGCGTACGCGCCCTGTCCGCTGCTGCCCCACACGCCGGCGATGGAGGAGAACAGGACGAACGCGTCCAGGGGCGTGTCGCCGAGGAGCTCGTGCAGGTTGCGCGCGCCGTCGGCCTTGGCCGCCAGCACATCGGCGAACTCGGTGAACCCGGTGAGGTCATCCGGGCTGAGGCCGTCCGGGTCGATGTCGGCGAGGGCCGCCGAGCGTTCGATGCCGGCCGCGTGGACGACCGCGGTGAGCGGGAACTCGGCGGGGACCGAGGCGAGTACGTCCGCCAGCGCGTTCCGGTCAGCCGCGTCACAGGCCGCGATGGTGACCCGGGCGCCGAGCGCGGTCAGCTCCGCACAAAGCTCCCGCGCACCCTCGGCCGCCGGGCCGCGCCTGCTGGTCAGGAGCAGATGCTCGGCGCCCTTGCCCGCCAGCCATCGGGCTACATGCGCGCCCAGGGCTCCGGTGCCGCCGGTGACGAGGACCGTGCCACGCGGCGACCAGCCCTCCCCGGACGCCTGGCCCACCGGAGCGGGCACCAGCCTGCGGCTCATCACCTTGCCGCCGCGCAGCGCGACCTGGTCCTCGCCACTGGTTCCGGCGAGCACGGAAGCCAGCAGATCGCCGGTCTCCTCCCGAGCCTCGCCCTCCCCCTCTTCCTGCGCCTCGTCCGCCGCCTCAGGGAGGTCGATGAGGCCGCCCCAGCGGCCGGGCTGCTCCAGGGCTGCCACCCGGCCCAGGCCCCACAGCATCGACTGCTCGAACCCGGCGGCGGTGTCACCGTCAACCACCGACACCGCGCCCGACGTCACGCACCACAGCGGCACGTCGGCCTCCCCGATAGCCCGTAGCAGACCGACCGTGGCGGCGACACCCGCGGGCACGGTCGACGCGCCCGCGTCGGCGAGCCCCAGCAGCGAGACCACACCGGTCAGAGACGACGGGTCGGCCAACTGCCGCGCCCAGTCGGCCGCTTCCGGGTCCACGCGCAGGACACGTACGTCCGCGCCATTGCGGGTCAGCGCGTCGCCGACCCACTCGGCGCGCTCCTCACCGGCCGCCGCGACGACCAGCCAGGCACCGTCCAACTGCCGGCTCCCGGCGGCCACCGGACGCCACTCGACGCGATACCGCCAGCCATCGGCCGTGGACCGGTCGCGCTGCTTCCTGCGCCACGCCGACAGGCGGGGCAGCACGGCGCTCAGCGGATCGTCGGACGAAACGTCCAGGGTACGGGCGAGGTCCGCGATGTCGCCCTCTTCCACGACCTCCCAGAACCGCGCCTCCACCGGCGATATCCGCTCGGCGCTCAGGTCGACGGCCGGGGTGTCCAACCAGAAGCGCTCACGCTGGAAGGCGTACGTCGGCAGGTCCACCCGCCGCGTACCACGACCGGCGAAGAACGCCTCCCAGTCCACCTCGACACCGCGTACGTGCAACTGGCCGAGAGCCGTCGTGGCAGCCACCGCTTCGGGACGGTCGCCGCGCAGTGTCGGTACGAAGGCCGCTTCCGGCGCGGATTCCTGGCCCAGGGCGCACAGCGTGCCGCCAGGACCGACCTCGACGAACGTCGCCACGCCCTCGGCCACCAGTGCTTCCACGGCATCGGCGAACCGCACCGACTCGCGCACGTGCCGCACCCAGTACTCAGGCGAGGCCAACTCCTCGGCGCTCGCGCGGACGCCGGTCAGCGTCGACACGATCGGGATCGACGGCGCCTCGTACGACACCTCTTCGAGCACCCGACGGAAATCGCCGAGCATAGGCTCCATCAGCGGCGAGTGGAACGCGTGGCTGACCTTCAAGCGGGACACCTTGCGGCCCGCCTCACGCCACTTCTCCGCGACCGCGTCTACGTCCTCCGCGACACCGGAGACGACCACCGAGGTGGGGCCGTTGACCGCAGCGATGCCGACGGTCTCCGACAGATCCGGGGCCACCTCTGCCTCGGACGCCTGGATCGCGACCATCGCACCGCCCGCGGGCAGCGCCTGCATCAGCGCACCCCGCGCCGACACCACCTTCACCGCATCAGCCAGCGACCACACACCAGCCACATGCGCGGCAGCCAACTCGCCGATCGAGTGCCCGGCCAGGACATCGGGGCGTACACCCCACGCCTGGAGAAGACGGAACAGAGCCACCTCCACCGCGAACAGCGCGGGCTGCGTCACCCCGGTCTCGTTCAGCGCGTCGGCGTCCTCACCGAAGAGGACTTCGCGCACTCTCGGGTCACACTCATCCAGTACGGCGTCGAGGGCCGCAGCGAACTGCGGATTACGGGAGGCCAGTTCACGGCCCATGCCAAGACGCTGCGAACCCTGGCCCGAGAACAGGAGACCCAGTCGGTGCGGCGCGGCCTCGCCGGACACGACGCCCGCGCCGCCCCGCCCCTCGGCGAGTGCCGTCAGCGCCGACTGAAACTCGGCGGGCTCCGCGGCGACCACCACCGCGCGGTGCTCGAAGGCCGCTCGCGAGAACGTCAGCGTACGGGCGACGTCCGCCACGTCCAGGTCCGACGACCCGTCCACGAAGGAGTTCAGCCGCGCGGCCTGCTCGCGCAGCGCCTCGGGGCTCTTGGCCGACAGCGGCCACGGGACGACCGTGCCGGACGGCGAGGGCTGCGGGACTGCTCCCTCCGGGGCCTGCGGGGCTTGAACGGCTTGCGGGGCCTGCTCGATGACTGCGTGGGCGTTCGTACCGCTGAATCCGAACGACGACACACCCGCCCGCCACGGCCGGTCCGCGACCGGCCACTCACGCTCCTCGGTGAGCAGCTCCACCGCACCCGCGGACCAGTCCACGTGCGGCGACGGTTCATCGGCGTGCAAGGTACGCGGCAGTACGCCGTGCCGCATCGCCATGACCATCTTGATGACGCCCGCCACACCGGCCGCCGCCTGCGTGTGACCGATGTTGGACTTGATCGAGCCCAGCAACAGCGGCCGGTCGGCGGGGCGGTCCTGGCCGTAGGTGGCAAGGATGGCCTCGGCCTCGATCGGGTCACCCAGCTTCGTACCGGTGCCGTGTGCCTCGACCGCGTCCACGTCGGACGGGTCGAGGCCGGTGGCCTCCAGCGCGGCCCTGATGACCCGCTGCTGCGAGGGGCCGTTGGGTGCGGTGAGCCCGTTGGACGCGCCGTCCTGGTTGACTGCGGAACCCCGTACGACCGCGAGGACCTGATGGCCGTTGCGTCGGGCGTCCGACAGGCGCTCGACGAGCAGCATGCCGATGCCCTCGCCCCAGCCGGTGCCGTCCGCGTCGGCCCCGAAGGCCTTGCACCGGCCGTCCACGGACAGTCCGCGCTGGCGGCTGAACTCCACGAAGGCGGCGGGCGTGGACATCACCGTCACGCCGCCGGCGAGGGCCAGCTCGCACTCGCCCTTCCGCAGTGCCTGGACCGCCAGGTGCAGGGCGACCAGGGAGGACGAACACGCCGTGTCCACGGTCACCGCGGGGCCTTCGAGGCCGAACGTGTACGACAGGCGGCCGGAGATGACGCTCGCCGCGCTGCCGGTGCCGAAGTAGCCGTCGACGCTGTCCGGCGCGGCCATCATCAGCGTCGTGTAGTCCTGGCCGTTGGTGCCGACGAACACGCCCGACCGGCTGCCGCGCAGCGACGTCGGGTCGATGCCCGCCCGCTCGAAGGCCTCCCAGGAGGTTTCCAGGAGCAGCCGCTGCTGCGGGTCCATCGCCAGCGCCTCGCGCGGCGAGATGCCGAAGAACGTCGGGTCGAAGTCCGCCACGTGGTCGAGGAAGGCGCCCCTGCGGGAGTACGTCGTACCGACGCCCGCTGTCTCGGGGTCGGGGCTGTAGAGCGCCTCGACGTCCCAGCCGCGGTCGGTCGGGAACTCCGTCACGGTGTCCTGGCCCGACAGCAGGACCTGCCACAGGTCCTCCGGACTGGCCACGCCGCCGGGGTAGCGGCACGCCATCGCCACGATCGCGATCGGCTCGTCGCTCTCGCCGGTGACGGCTCCGGAGCCGGAGGCGGCAGGCGCCGCTCCGGAGAGCGTCGCGCGCAGGTGGGCGGCCAGGGCGGCGGGCGTCGGGTAGTCGAAGACCACAGCTGCGGACAGGGCGATGCCGGTGGCCTCGCTGAGGCGGGCGCGCAGCTCCACGGCCGTCAGGGAGTCGAAGCCGAGCTCCCTGAACGCGCGCGTCGCGGAGAAGGCGTCGGCGGAAGCGTGGCCGAGTACCGCGGCGGCCTCGGACCGGACCAGCTCGGTGAGGTACCGCTCCTGCTCGGCCTCGTCCAGACCGGCCAGCCGCTGCGCGAGAGCCGACGTGCCGCCCCGCTCCACGAGTACGCCGTCGGACGCGGCGTCGGCCACGGCGCGGACGGCGGGGAGTTCGCCGAGGAGTGCGCTCGGGCGCTGCGCCATGAAGGTGTCGGCGAACCGGGCCCAGTCGACGTCGGCGATGGTGACGTTCGCGTCGCCGTGCGCGATGGCGGCGCCGAGGCCGGCGAGCGCCGCGTCGGGAGCCATCGTGAGCAGGCCGAGGCGCTTGAGGTGCGCGGCCTGCCCGGAGTCCTCGACCATGCCGCCGCCGCCCCACGGCCCCCACGCGACGGCCGTGGCGGGCAGGCCCGCCGCCCGGCGGTGGTCGGCGAGGGCGTCCAGGTAGGCGTTGGCGGCCCCGTAGGCGGCCTGTCCGCCACTGCCCCACACGCCGGCGATGGAGGAGAACAGGACGAACGCGTCCAGGGGCGAGTCGGCAAGGAGTTCGTGCAGGTTCCGCGCGCCGTCGGCCTTGGCGGCCAGCACGTCGGCGAACTCGGCGAACCCGGTGGACTCGGTGGACCCGGTGGACCCGGTGAGGTCGTCCGGGGCGAGGCCATCCGGGTCGAAGCCGTCCGGGCCGATGTCGGCGAGGGCCACCGGGCGCTCGACGCCCGCCGTGTGGACGACGGCGGTGAGCGGCGGGATGCTCTCCAGCATCGCCGCGACGGCGTCCCGGTCGGCCACGTCGCAGGCGGCGAACGTGACGCGCGCGCCAAGACCGACGAGCTCGGCCTCCAGTTCCTCGGCCCCCTGGGCGGTCCGGCCGCGCCGGGCGGCCAGCACGATGTGCTCGGCTCCGTGCGTCGCGAGCCAGCGTGCCACGTGGCCGCCGAGGGCGCCGGTGCCGCCGGTGACGAGCACGGTGCCGCGCGGCGACCAGCTCTCCTCGAAAGCCTCGCCCAGCGGGGCGGGCACCAGCCTACGGCCGAGGATCGCGTCGCCGCGCAGGGCGATCTGGTCTTCGCCGGATGCGGTGAGGGCGGAGGCGAGGAGGTCGCCGGTCCGCTCGTCCCGCACCCGGGGCAGGTCGATCAGGCCGCCCCAGCGGCCGGGGTACTCCAGCGCGGCGGCCCGGCCCAGGCCCCACAGCATCGACTGCTCATACCCGACGACCGCGTCATCGGCACCGGCACCATCCGCGCCCGTACCGGCACCGGCATCATCGGCGCCCGTACCGTCGGCACCCGCCGAGACCGCGCCCGACGTGAGGCACCACAGCGGTGCCTCCACGTCGTCAAGCGCCTGCAACAGACCGACCGTGGCCGCGAGACCCGCGGGTACGGTCTTCTCGCCCGCGTCGGCGAATCCCAGCAGCGAGACCACACCGCTCAGCGCCGGCAGCCCGGTCAGCTGCTCCGGCCAGTCGACTGCCTCCGGGTCCACGTGCAGGACGTGCGCCTCGTCGGCACCGTTCCGTGTCAGCGACGCCCGCACCCACTCGGCGCGCTCATCACCAACCGGCGCCACGACCAGCCAGGTACCGGCCGGCCGGCGGGACGCGGCGGTCACCGCACGCCACTCGACCCGGTACCGCCAGCCATCGGCCGTCAGCCGGTCCCGCTGCTTCCTGCGCCATGCGGACAGGCGGGGCAGCACCGCGCTCAGCGGATCGTCGGACGACACGCCCAGCGTACGGGCGAGATCCGCGGGGTCACCCTCCTCCACGGCCGCCCAAAACCGTGCCTCCTCCGGCGATGTCCGCTCGGTGCCCGCCTGGGCTGCCGGGGCGTCGAGCCAGTAGTGCTCGCGCTGGAACGCGTACGTCGGCAGGTCGACCCGCTGGGCCCCGCTGCCGTCGAAGAGGGCGGCCAGCTCCACCGGAACACCCTGTACGTGGAGTTGCCCGACGGCGGTGGCCAGGGCGACGACTTCGGGGCGGTCGCCGCGCAGGGCGGGTACGAAGGTGGCCTCGGGGGCGTTGAGCTGCCCGAGAGCGGAGAGGACGCCGCCGGGGCCGATCTCCAGGAAGACATCGATGCCCTGTTCGCGCAGCCCCGCGACGGCGCCGTGGAAGCGCACGGACTCACGGACGTGCCGTACCCAGTACTCGGGCGACGCCAACTCCTCGGCGCTCGCACGGACACCGGTCAGTGTCGACACGATCGGAACCGTCGGCGCCTCGTACGACACACCCTCAAGCACCCGACGGAAGTCGTCGAGCATCGGCTCCATCAGCGGCGAGTGGAACGCGTGACTGACCTTCAGGCGGGACACCTTCCGGCCCGCCGCACGCCACCGCTCCGCGACCATCTCAACATCAGCGGCGACACCGGAGACGACCACCGAGTCCGGACCGTTGACGGCGGCAAGACCCACCGTCTCCGACAGGTCCGGGGCGATCTCGGCCTCGGTCGCCTGAACCGCGACCATCGCACCGCCCGCGGGCAGCGCCTGCATCAGCGCGCCCCGCGCCGACACCACCTTCACCGCATCAGCCAGCGACCACACACCCGCCACATGGGCCGCCGCCAACTCGCCGATCGAGTGACCCGCCAGCGCATCCGGCCGCACACCCCACGACTCAAGGAGACGGAAGAGAGCCACCTCCACCGCGAACAGCGCGGGCTGCGTCACCCCCGTTTCGTTCAGCGCCTCGGCGTCCTCGCCGAACAGCACCTCACGCACCCGCGGATCGCACTCATCCAGTACGGCGTTCAGAGCGTCCGCGAACACCGGGTACTGGTCGGCCAGTTCGCGGCCCATGCCGAGCCGCTGCGAGCCCTGACCCGAGAACAGGAAGCCGAGCCTGTGTGGCGTCGCCTCGCCCAGTACGACGCCGGGGCCGCCGCGTTCCTCGGCGAGGGCGGTGAGCCGGTCGATGGTGGTGGTCCGGTCCTCTGCGAGGAGTACGGCGCGGTGCTCGAAGAGTGACCGTGTGGTGGCCAGCGAGAAGCCGATGCCCGTGGGGTCGAAGTCGGCGGAGGTGGCAACGGCGGACCGCAGGCGGTCGGCCTGCGCGCGCAGTGCCTCGGGGGTCCGGGCGGACAGCGCCCACGGTGTGACAGCGGGGGCCGGGCGGTCCCCGGCCGGGGCGGGTGCGGGAACGGTGTCGTCGGTGGTGTTCTCCGGGTCGGGCGCGGGCGCCTCTTCCAGGATGACGTGGGCGTTGGTGCCGCTGACGCCGAAGGAGGACACACCGGCGCGGCGCGGTTCGCCTGTCCGGGGCCAGGGCCGGTCCTCGGTCAGCAGCGCGACGGTGCCCGCGGACCAGTCGACGTGGCTGCTTGGCTCGTCGACGTGCAGGGTCTTGGGCAGTACGCCGTGCCGCATCGCCATGACCATCTTGATGATGCCGCCGGCTCCGGCCGCCGCCTGGGAGTGGCCGATGTTCGACTTCAGCGAGCCGAGCCACAGGGGGCGGTCGGTTTCCCGTTCCGCGCCGTAGGTGCCGATCAGGGCCTGGGCCTCGATGGGGTCGCCGAGGGTGGTGCCGGTGCCGTGCGCCTCGACCGCGTCGACCTGTGCGGGGGTGAGCCGTGCGCCGGCCAGGGCCTGGTTGATCACTGACTGCTGGGAGGGGCCGTTCGGCGCGGTCAGGCCGTGGGACGCGCCGTCCTGGTTGACCGCCGAGCCGCGGACGACGGCGAGGATGGGGTGGCCGTTGCGCTGGGCGTCGGACAGGCGCTCCACCAGGAGCATGCCGACGCCCTCGCCCCAGCCGGTGCCGTCGGCGCTGTCGGAGAAGGCCTTGCAGCGGCCGTCCACGGACAGGGCGCGCTGCCTGCTGTACTCGACGAACGTGCGCGGTGTGGACATGAAGGTGGCGCCGCCCGCGAGGGCGAGTGAGCATTCGTCGCGGCGGAGCGCCACCATCGCCAGGTGCAGGGCGACCAGTGAAGAGGAGCATGCTGTGTCGACCGTCACGGCGGGGCCGACGAGGCCGAGTGTGTAGGCGATCCGGCCCGAGGCGATGCTGCCGGCGCTGCCGTTGGCGAGGAAGCCCTCGAAGCCTTCGGGGGCCTGCGGCAGCCGTGTCGCGTAGTCGTTGTACATCACGCCCGCGAACACGCCGGTCTTGGTGTCCCTGGCCTGTGCCGGGTCGATGCCGGCGCGCTCGAACGCCTCCCAGGACGTCTCCAGGAGCAGCCGCTGCTGCGGGTCCATGGCGAGCGCCTCGCGCGGGCTGACCCCGAAGAACGCCGGGTCGAAGCGGGCGGCGCCCTGGAGGAAGCCGCCGTGGCGGGTGATGGAGGTGCCCGCGTGGTCGGGGTCGGGGTCGTAGAGGGAGTCGGTGTCCCAGCCGCGGTCGGAGGGGAACTCGACCACGGCGTCGCGGCCCTCGGCCACCAACTGCCAGAGGTCTTCGGGGGATTCGACGCCGCCGGGGTAGCGGCAGCTCATCCCGATGATCGCGATGGGCTCGTTCTCCCGCTCCTCGACCTCGCGCAGGCGTCGGCGTGCGGTGCGCAGATCGGTGGTGGCCCGCTTGAGGTAATCGCGGAGCTTGTCCTCGTTCTGCATCTGGCGTGTGCTCCTTACGGCGGTGCGGGCGAGGTCGTCGCGGTCCGTACCGGTCACGAGGTTTCGAGTTCGTTGTCGAGGTAGCCGAAGAGTTCGTCGTCGGTGGCCGAGGTGAGGTCGTCGGACTCGACGTCCTCGTCGGTGTCGTCGGCCCGTGCGTCGCTCCACCGGGCGAGGAGGGCCCGCAGCCGCAGGTCCACCTTGGTGGCGGTGCCGTCGTCGGCGAGGGCGTGCAGCGCGCTTTCGAGGCGGTCGAGCTGGTCGAGTACGGCGGTCTCGGGCTCGGGTTCGGTGCGCGGGAGCAGCGTGAGCACGTGCCGGGTGATCGCGGCGGCCGACGGGTGGTCGAACACGAGCGTGGAGGGCAGCCGGATGCCGGTGGCCGTGGTGAGCCGGTTGCGCAGTTCCACCGAGGTCAGCGAGTCGAAGCCGAGGTCCTGCAGGGGCCTGCCGGGGTCGACTCGGGTGCCGGCCGTGTGGCCGAGTACTGCCGCGACCTGTGCGCCGACCAGGTCGAGGACCGTCTGTTCGCGGTCCTCGGCGGACTGGCCCGCGACGGTCTCGGTGAACGTCTCGCTCGTGGCGGGGGCCGCTGCCGTGGCGCGGCGGGCGGGGGCGCGGACGAGGCCCCGCAGCAGCGGGGGCAGTGTGCCGTCCGCCGCCTGGCCGCGCAGTGTCGCGGTGTCGAGGAGGAGCGGCACGAGCGCGGCACGGTCGTCCCGTGTCGCGGCGTCGAACAGCGCCAGGGCGTCGGCGGTGGGCAGTTCGAGGATGCCGGAGCGGCCGAGCCTGGCCCGGTCGTCGGCGTCGAGTTGCGCGGTCATGCCGCTCGCCGCCGCCCACATGCCCCACGCCAGCGAGATGCCGGGCAGGCCGAGTGCGTGTCGGCGGTGCACCAGTGCGTCGAGCGCCATGTTCGCGGCGGCGTAGCTCGCCTGGCCCGCGCTGCCGAGGATTCCTGCCGCCGAGGAGAACACGACGAACGCGGAGAGGTCGGTGTCCCGGGTGAGTTCGTCCAGGTGCAGCAGGCCGTCGACCTTCGGGCCGAAGACGCGGTCGATCCGTTCGGGTGTCAGTGATTCGAGGACGCCGTCGTCGACGACGCCAGCGGCGTGCACGACCGCGCCGAGCGGCTGGTCGAGGGAGGCGAGGAGTGCGGCCACCGCGTCGCGGTCGGCCACGTCGCACTCCGCCACGGTCACCTCGGCGCCGAGTGCTGTCAGTTCCTCGCGCAGTTCCCGTGCGCCTTCGGTCGCCAGGCCCTTGCGCCCGGCGAGGACGAGGTTGCGCATGCCCCGGTCGGCGACCAGGTGCCGGGCCACCAGCGTGCCGAGTGTGCCGAGGCCGCCGGTGACCAGGACCGGGCGGTCGGGGTCGAGCGGGGCGGGCACGGGGCCGTCGCCGGGCGGGGTGTGCAGGTCGGCGGCGGTGGCGCGGGCGAGCCGTGGCACGGTCACCAGGCCGGCGCGCACCGCTGTCTGGGGCTCGCCGGTGGCCAGCGCGGCCGGTACGGCGTGGGCGGATTCGGTGGTTTCGTCGAGGTCGATCAGCGCGAAGCGGTCCGGGTTCTCGGTCTGCGCCGACCGTACGAGTCCCCATACGGCGGCCTGCGCCGGGTCGGGTGACGTGGTGTCGACGGCGCCACGGGTCACGAACACGAGGCGGGTGCCGGTCGTGCGCTCGTCGGCGAGCCAGTCCTTGGCCAGCGCCAGTGCCCAGGACACCGCCGTGCGGGTCGCCGCCTTGTCGTACGTCTGCCTCGTACCGGATGTACCGGATGTACCGGACGGCCGGGGGCAGAGGGCGAGCAGGTCGGTCACGCCGTCGAGGGCGCCGAAGCCGGACACGGTCGGCGCGTCGAGGCCGAGGTCGCCTGCGGTGAGTGCGGCCGGGCCGCCGAGGTCGCCCGCGCTGACGTGGTCGGCACCGAGCACGGCGAGCTCGACCGCCCTCTCCCCCGCCGACGCGTCGGCATCCGCCCACTCCAGCGCGAACAGGGCGTCAGCGGTCCGCGATGCGGCCTTGTGCAGCTCGACCGGCCGCATGACCAGTGACTCGACGCTCGCGACGGGCCTGCCGGCCGGGTCCGCGACGGCCAGCGACATCTGGTCCTGCCCGGTGGGCGACCAGCGCACCCGCAGCGGCGAGGCGCCGACGGCGTGCAGCCGCACTCCCGAGAAGCTGAACGGCAGCCGGGGGCCGCCGCCGATGTCCTCCAGGGCGCGCAGCACCGGTGCGTGCAGGGCGGCGTCGAGCAGGGCCGGGTGCACGCTGAAGCCCTCGCCGCCGGTCCCCTCGGGCAAGGACACCTCGACGTACACGTCGGAGCCGAGGCGCCAGGCGGCGCGCAGGGCACGGAAGACCGGGCCGTAGCCGTATCCGAGTTCGGTGAGACGGTCGTAGACGTCGTCGGCGTCCATCGGTGTGGCGCCCTGCGGGGGCCACACGGACAGCTCGGTCGCCGGAGCGTCGCCCGTCGTGAGTGTGCCGGTCGCGTGCTCGGTCCACGGTGCGTCGCGGTCGGCGTCGTCGGCCCGCGAGTGCACCCGGATGCTTCGCCGGTCGTCGCTGTCGGCGCCGACGGTCACCCGCAGGGCACGGCCGCCGCGCTCGGGCAGGACCAGCGGGGCGTGCAGGGTCAGCTCCTCGACGGTGTCGAGCCCGCAGTGGCCCGCGGCGTGCAGGGCGAGGTCGAGGAAGCCCGTGCCGGGGAAGAGCACCCGGCCGCCGACGCCGTGGTCGGCGAGCCAGGGCTGGGTGCGGGTGGAGAGCCTGCCGGTAAGGACGGTGCCGTCGGAGTCGGGCAGTGCGACCGCGGCCCGCAGCAGCGGGTGGTCGCCCGTGCTGAGACCGAGGGCCGCCGTCGCACCGTCACCGGCGGGCGCCACGGCGGCGGTCAGCCAGTATCGCTCGTGCTGGAAGGCGTAGGTGGGCAGGTCGACGCGTGTGCCGCGGTGGCCGGGCACGGCCGCCAGGTCGAGGCGTGCGCCCCGGACGTGGAGCCGCGCGGCGGCGAGGAGCGTCGTGTCCGCCTCGGGCCGGTCGGAGCGCAGCGTCGGCACGAACACGGCGTGGGGGGCGGTGTCCTGGCCCATCGCGGTGAGCACGCCGCCGGGTCCGACCTCCACCATCGTCGTCACGCCCTGGGCGACCAGGCTCGTGACGCCGTCGGCGAACCGTACGGGACGGCGCACGTGCTGGACCCAGTGGTCCGGCGACGCGAGTTCCCCGGCGTCGACCGGTGCGCCGGTCAGGGTGGAGACGATCGGCAGGGTCGGCGGATGGGCGGTCGCGCCCGCCACGACGCGGCGGAACTCCGCGAGCATCGGCTCCATCAGCGGCGAGTGGAAGGCGTGGCTGACCCGCAGTCGGCTCACCTTGCGGCCCTGCGCCTTGAGACGGTCGACGAGGGCGAGCACTTCGAGTTCGCTGCCGGACAGGACCAGTGAGTCGGGTCCGTTGATGGCGGCGATACCGACGTCCTCGGAGCACTCCGGCGTGATCTCGTCCTCGGTGGCCTGCACGGCGACCATGACGCCGCCTTCGGGCAGGGCCTGCATGAGCGCGCCGCGTGCGGCGACGATCGTGCAGGCGTCGGCCAGGGAGAAGACGCCCGCCACGTGCGCGGCGGCCAGTTCACCGATGGAGTGGCCTGCGAGCGCGTCGGGCCGAAGGCCCCAGGACTCCCACAGCCGGTACAGCGCGACCTCGACGGCGAACAGGGCCGGCTGGGCGTACTCGGTGCGGTCGAGGGCGGCCTGGTCGTCGCCGAAGACGACGGCGCGCAGCGGCACGTCCAGGTGCGGGTCGAGGTGGGCGAACACCTCGTCGAGCGCGTCGGCGAACGCGGGGTGTGTCCCGTACAGGTCCCGGCCCATGCCGACGCGCTGGGAGCCCTGGCCGGAGAAGAGCACGGCGAGCCTGCCGCCGTCGGGGGTGCCGCGCACCACGTCCGGGGCGTCGGCGCCCTGGGCCAGCGCGTCGAGACCGGCGCGCAGTTCGGGTGTGCCGGTGCCGAGGACGACGGCGCGGTGGTCGAGCGCGGCCCGGCCGGTGGCGAGGGTCGCGGCGATGTCCTGCGGCGGCAGTTCGGGCCTGGCGTCCACGGTGGCGGCCAGGCGGGCGGCCTGTTCGCGCAGCGCGGTGGTGTCGCGGGCGGACAGCGCCCACGCGAGGGGGCGGCCGCTTGGGCCGTCGGCCGGGGTGGGGGCAGCGGGGGCGGGTTCGGCCTGTTCGAGGATGACGTGGCCGTTGGTGCCGCTGACGCCGAACGCGGAGACGGCGGCGCGCCGGGGCCGGCCGGCCTCGGGCCACGGCCGCTGCTCGGGAAGCAGTTCCACGGCGCCGGCCGTCCAGTCCACGTGCTCGGACGGGCGGTCGAGGTGCAGGGTGCGGGGCAGTACGCCGTGCCGCATCGCCTGCACCATCTTGATGACGCCCGCGATACCGGAGGCTGCCTGGGTGTGGCCGATGTTGGACTTCAGCGCGCCGAGGAGCAGCGGCCGGTCGGCGGGGCGGTCCTGGCCGTAGGTGGCGAGGAGCGCCTGTGCCTCGATGGGGTCGCCGAGCCGGGTGCCGGTGCCGTGGCCCTCGACGGCGTCCACGTCCGCGGGGGTCAGGCCGGCGTTCGCGAGTGCCGCGCGGATGACCCGCTGCTGCGCGGGCCCGCTCGGCGCGGAGAGGCCGTTCGACGCGCCGTCCTGGTTGGTGGCCGAGCCCCGGACGACGGCGAGCACCTCATGGCCGTTGGCGTGTGCGTCGGAGAGCCGTTCCAGGAGGACCAGGCCGGCGCCCTCGCCCCAGCCGACGCCGTCGGCGGCGTCGGCGAAGGGCTTGCACCGGCCGTCGGGGGCCAGGCCGCCCTGGAGGCTGAACTCGGCGAAGGGCGTCGGCGTCACCATGATCGCCGTGCCGCCCGCCAGGGCCATCGAGCACTCGCCCGACCGCAGCGCCTGCACGGCGAGGTGCAGGGCGACCAGCGAGGACGAGCACGCGGTGTCCACGGTGACGGCGGGGCCGCGCAGCCCGAGGGAGTAGGCGATCCGGCCGGAGACGACGCTCAGCGCGTCGCCGGTCAGCCGGTAGCCGTCCATCTCGGGTGTCGCCTGCTCCAGGGTGCCCGCGTAGCTCTGCGGGGAGGCGCCGACGTACACGCCGGTGAGGCTGTCGCGTACGGAGGTCGGGTCGATGCCGGCCCGTTCGAAGGCCTCCCAGGCCAGTTCGAGTACCTGCCGCTGCTGGGGGTCCATCGCCAGGGCCTCGCGCGGGGCGATGCCGAAGAAGCCCGCGTCGAAGCCGCCCGCGTCGTCGAGGAAGGCGCCCTCCAGGGTGTGGCTGCGGCCCTGGGCCGCGGCGTCGGCCGGGTAGAGCCGGTCGGTGTCCCAGCCCCGGTCGTCGGGGAAGGGACCGATGGCGTCGTGCCCGTCGAGGACAAGCGACCACAGGTCCTCGGGGCCGCGTACGCCGCCGGGGTAGCGGCAGCTCATGGCGACCACGGCGATCGGCTCGTCGGCGGCGCGGGGCGCGCTCTCGGCGGGCGCGGCGGTGCGCCGCTCGCCGAGCACCACGGTGTGCAGGTGGTGGGCCAGCGCCTCCGGCGTCGGGTGGTCGAAGACGACGGTCGCGGGCAGCCGTACACCGGTGGCGGTGTTGAGGCGCTTGCGCAGCTCGATGGCGGTGAGGGAGTCGAAGCCCAGCTCGCGGAAGGCCCGGTCGTGGGTGACCGTGTCGGGTCCCTCGTGGCCGAGCACCGCAGCCGCGTGGCCGCGGACCAGGTCGAGCAGGAGCCGGTGCTGGTCGGCGTCGTTGAGCCCGGTGAGGCGGTCGGCCAGTGCCCCGCCGGCGGCAGGCTGCTCCTGGGTGTCCTGGGCGGCGAGCGCGACGACGGCGGGGATCTCGCTGATCAGCGGCCGGGAGCGGGCCGCCGTGAAGCCGGGGGCGAAGCGGGGCCAGTCGATGTCCGCGACCGTCAGGGTCGTCTCGCCCGTCGCCAGGGCGGTGGCGAGCGCGCCGACCGCCAGTTCCGGCCGCATGGGGCGCAGGCCCCGGCGGCGCAGCTGGTCGTCGAGGTCGCCGGTCACCATTCCGCCGCCGGCCCACATGCCCCAGGAGACCGAGGTGGCGGGCAGCCCTTCGGCGCGGCGGCGCTGCGCGAGGCCGTCGAGGAAGGCGTTGGCCGCGCCGTACGCGCCCAGTTCGCCGCTGCCCCACACCGCGGACCCGGAGGAGAACAGCACGAACGCGTCCAGTTCGCGCCCCTCGCACAGCTCGTCCAGGTGGGCGGCGCCGACGGCCTTGGCCGCAAGCGCGTACGCGAGGTCGGCGGTGCCGGTCTCGGCCAGCGGCAGGGACGGGACGGTGCCCGCGGCGTGGAAGACGGAGCGGATCGGGGTGCCCTCGGCGTCGAACCGGGCGAACAGCTCGGCCAGGGCGGCGCGGTCGGCGGCGTCACAGGCGGCGACGGTGGCGCGGACGCCGAGTCCGCTCAGCTCGTCCCGCAATTCGCTCGCGCCGGGCGCGTCCATGCCGCGGCGGCTGGTCAGCACGATGTGCTCGGCGCCGTTGGCGGCCAGCCAGCGGGCGACGTGGCCGCCGATGGCGCCGGTGCCACCGGTGATCAGTACGGTGCCGCCGGCGCGCCAGGCGGGCGCCTCGGCCGGTGCGGGGGCGGGGGTCAGCCGTCGCACGGACACGCCGGAGGCGCGGATCGCGAGTTGGTCCTCGTCCGTCTGCCCGGCGAGGACGGCGGCGAGGCGCGCGGCGGTCCTCGCGTCGGGGGCCACGGGCAGGTCGACGAGGCCGCCCCAGCGTTCGGGGTGCTCAAGACCGACGGCCAGGCCGAGACCCCAGGTCTGGCTCTGCGTCGGGTGCGTCAGCGGATCGGACCGTCCGACGGACACCGCGCCCGTCGTCGCCAGCCACAGCGGTGCGCCGATCCCGGCCTCGCCGAGCGCCCGTACCAGCGCCAGCGTGCCGGACAGGCCGTGGGGAACGCTCGGCGCGGCGGAGTCGGGGCGTTCGTCGAGGGCCAGCAGGGACAGTACGCCGCTGGGGACGGCGTCGACTGCGCGCAGCGAATCGGCCGAGCCGTCGACCTCCAGGACGTCGGCGCCGTGGGCGCGCAGCGCATCGGCGGCCGCCGCTCGCCAGGGGTGCTCCGCCTGGGACGTCGAACCGACCACGAGCCAGGTGCCGTTCAGGGCCGGTGCGGGGTTGGCCCCGAGGGGACGCCAGGAGATCCGGTGCCGCCAGGAGTCGACCGCGGACCGCTCCTGGCTGCGGCGCCGCCAGTCGGCCAGGCTGGGCAGGACGTCGGTGAGCGGCGCGTCGGCGGGCACGTCAAGCGTGGTGGCGAGGTCGCCCCGCTCCACCGCGGACCAGAACTCCTCGAAGGCGGGATCGACGGCCGCCGACGGGCGGGTCTTCTCGTCGAGCCAGAACCGCCTGCGCTGGAAGGGGTAGGTGGGCAGGTCCACGGGCCGCCCGGCGGGCACCACACCTCGCCAGTCGAACGGCAGGCCCTCCACGTACGCCTCGGCGGCGGAGAGCAGGAACCTGTCCAGGTCTCCGTCGGTCCGGCGCAGGGTTCCGACAACGATGGCATCGCGCTCCGCGGCCTCCACCGTCTCGCGCACGCCGATGGTGAGTACGGGGTGGGGGCTGCACTCCACGAACACGCCGACGCCGTGATCGAGCAGACCCCGCGTCGCATCCTCGAACCGTACGGTGTTGCGCAGGTTCTGATACCAGTACTCGGCACCGACCTCCGTCCCGGTCAGCCACTCCCCCGTGACCGTCGACAACATCGGCACACTCGCCGACTTCGGCTCAATCCCGGCCAGCACCCCGGCCAACACGTCCTGAATGCGCTCCACATGCGGCGAGTGCGACGCGTAGTCCACCGGCACCCGACGGGCACGTACGTCGTCGGCCGCGCAGGACTCCATCAGCTCGTCCAGCGCGTCGGCGTCACCCGCCACCACCACCGAACTGGGTCCGTTGACGGCAGCGACCGAGATACGGCCGTCCCACCGCGCCAGCCGCTCACGCGCCTGACCGACCGTCACCGCCAGCGACACCATGCCACCCTGACCCGACAACGCCAGAATCGCCTTGCTGCGCAAGGCCACCACTTGGGCGGCGTCATCCAGAGACAGTGCTCCCGCCACATGCGCGGCGGCTATCTCGCCCTGGCTGTGACCCACCACCGCGTCCGGCTCCACACCGTAGGAACGCCACAGCGCCGCCAGCGACACCATCACCGCGAACAGGACGGGCTGCACCACATCCACCCGCTCCAACTGGCGGGCATCCCCCAGCGCTTCATGCAGCGACCAGTCCACATGCGGGGCCAAAGCCTCAGCGCAAGCATCCAGGGAGGCCCGGAAGACCGGCGAGGACTCCGCCAGCTCCGCCCCCATCCCCAGCCACTGCGAACCCTGACCCGGGAAGACGAAGGCCACCTTGCCCGCGGCCCTCGCCACACCCACCGCCACACGAGCCGACTCCGCACCCGCGGCCACCGCCGACAGCGCGTCCGCGCCACCCGCCACCACCACGGCCCGGTGATCGAACACCGACCGCGACAGCAAGGCATCCGCGACATCGGCGGGTGACATATTCTCCGCTGCGGCGGCGAGTTGAGCCGCGTGGGCGCGCAGAGCGTCTTCCGTACGCGCGGAGAACACCAGCGGGACCGGCCCGGACGTCGGTGCCGGGGCGGACGTCGGCACTTCGGCGGCCGGGGTCTCTTCGGGTGCCTGCTCCAGTACGGCGTGGGCGTTGGTGCCGCTGATGCCGAACGAGGACACACCGGCCCGCCGGGGGTGCCCGGTCTCCGGCCACTGCATGGTCTCGGTGACCAGTGAGACCGCGCCCGACGTCCAGTCCACGTGCGGGGTGGGCTCGGTGATGTGCAGGCTCTGGGGCAGTACGCCGTGCCGCAGCGCGAGCACCATCTTGATGAGGCCGGCGATGCCGGATGCCGCCTGGGTGTGGCCGATGTTGGACTTCACCGAGCCGAGCAGCAGTGGCCGGTCGGCGGGGTGTTCGCGGCCGTAGGTGGCGAGGAGGGCGTCCGCCTCGATCGGGTCGCCCAGGCGGGTGCCGGTGCCGTGTGCCTCGACGGCGTCGACCTCGGCGGCAGGGACGCCCGCGTCGGCGAGCGCCTGCCGGATCACCCGGCGCTGTGCGGGGCCGCTGGGGGCGGTGAGGCCGTTGGACGCGCCGTCCTGGTTGATGGCGGTGCCCTTGACCAGCGCGAGTACGGGGTGGCCGTTGCGGCGGGCGTCGGAGAGCCGCTCAAGGAGCACCATGGTGGCTCCCTCGGCGAGGCCGAAGCCGTCGGCGCTCGCCGAGAACGCCTTGCAGCGTCCGTCGGGGGCCAGCGCGCGCTGCCTGCTGAACTCCACGAACAGGCCCTGCGACGGCATAACGGTGACGCCGCCCGCCAGGGCGAGGGGGCACTCGCCGCGCCGCAGCGACTGCACGGCCAGGTGCAGGGCGGTCAGTGACGAGGAGCACGCCGTGTCGAGGGTGACGGCGGGTCCGGCGAAGCCGAACGAGTAGGAGAGCCTGCCGGAGGCGACGCTCGCGGTGTTGCCGGTGAGCAGATAGCCCTCCAGGTCCGCGGGCGCCTCGTGCAGCCGCGGCCCGTAGTCCATCGTCATCGCGCCCACGAACACGCCCGCCTGGCTGCCGCGCAGGCCCGCGGGGTCGATGCCCGCGCGTTCCATCGCCTCCCAGCCGATCTCCAGGAGCAGCCGCTGCTGCGGGTCCATGGCCAGGGCCTCGCGCGGCGATATCCCGAAGAACTCGGGGTCGAACTGGTCGGCGTCGTGCAGGAATCCGGCTTCGCGCTGGTAGTAGCCGCCGGCGCGCTCGGCGTCCTCGTCGTAGCGTCCTTCGAGGTCCCAGCCACGGTCGGTGGGGAAGGCGGTGATGCCGTCGCCGCCCGTGGACAGGAGTTCCCACAGGTCCTCGGGGCTGCGCACGCCGCCGGGCAGGCGGCAGCTCATGGCCACGATGGCGATCGGCTCGTCGTCGCCGACGGCCGTCCAGGTCACCGGTTCGTCGTCCTCGGCCGGGGTGCCGAGCAGGACGCGGTCGATGTACTGGGCGAGGCCGCGGCACGTCGGGTTGTCGAAGACCGCCGACACGGGAAGTTTCAGGCCGGTGGCCGCGCACAGCAGGTTGCGCAGTCGCACCGCGCCCGCCGAGTCGACGCCCAGTTCGAGCAGCGGCGCGTCCACGTCGGCGGTGGGCCCGGCGTGCCCGGCCTCACCGACGACCGCGGCCACCTGTGTGCGGACCAGGTCGAGGAGGAACCCGGTGCGGTCGGGGGCGTCCGCGAGCCGGTCGGTGAGGGACGGGGCGGGGGCGGTCCCGGGTGCCGTGTGCAGCGGGTAGGCGGGCAGCGGCACCGCGCGTGCGTCCCGGCCCGCGAACACCGCGTGCCAGTCGGGGAGTACGCCGTTGGCGTGCAGTTCGGTGAGCGCGGCGGTCACCTCGTCGGCGCCGCCCTGCTCTCGGCGCAGTGTGCCGACGACGGCGGCCTCCACGGCCGCTTCCTCGGCGGTCTCCTGCACGGCCCTGGTCAGCACGGGGTGGGGGCTCGGTTCGAGCAGCAGCCGGTGGCCGGCCGCCAGGGCGGCGCGCGTGGCGCTCTGGAAGTCGGCGGTGTTGCGCATGTTGCGGCACCAGTGGTCCGCGGTGAGCGTGAGCGGGTCGACTCTCGTGCCGGTGGTGGCCGTGTAGATCGGCACCTCCGTCGGGCGGGGGGTGATCGGGGCGAGGCCTTCGCGCACCATGTCGAGTACGGAGTCGACCTGGCGGCCGTGGGCCGCGAGGCGGATCGCGATGCTCCTGGCCCTGACGCCGTCGGCGGCCAGTTCGGCGAGGAACTCGGTGGCCTCGTGCTCGGTTCCGGAGACCAGGACCGAGGTGGGGGCGTGTACGGCCGCCAGGTCGAGCCCCTCGTACCGGGTGAGCCGCTCCCGTACCTCGTCGGCCGACGCCAGTACGGACAGCATCACGCCCTGTTCGAGCAGATGCACCTGCGCGTGGCTGAACAGGGCCACGGCCCGCGCACCGTCCTCGACGGACAGCGCGCCCGCGACGGTCGCCGCCGGGATCTCGCCGGCGCTGGAGCCGATCACGGCGCCGGGCGACACACCCCAGGAGCGCCACAGCGCGGACAGGGACACCATCATCGCCCAGAGCGCGGGCTGCCCCACGTCCGGCCGGTCGAGGGAGTACGTGTCCGTCCTGCCGCGCAGCACGTCGAGTACGGGCCACTCCACGAACGGCGTGAGGGCTTCGGCGCAGGTGTGCAGTTGCTCGGCGAACACCGGCGACGTGTCGAGGAGTTCGTCGGCCATGCCCAGCCACTGCGGTCCATGGCCGGGGAACACGAAGGCGACGTCGTCCGCGGCGGCCCCCGCCGCGAGCCCCGGCACCGGTATGCGCCCCTCGCTGACGGCGAGCAGTTCCTCGGCGAGGCGCGTGCGGTCCGCGCCGAGCAACACGGCGCGATGAGGGAGGGCGGGGCGGGTCGTGGCGAGGGAGAAGGCGAGGTCGACGAGGGGGAGGGCCGGCTCGGCGTCGAGCAGCGCGCGCAGGTCGGCGGCGCGTGCCCGCAGCGCGTCCTGGCTGTGCGCGGACAGGGTGATGGGGACGGCGGGGCCGTCCGGCTCGGCTGGTCCGTCCGGCGCGGCGAGTCCGTCCGGCGTGGCGCGGCCGGGTCCGGGTCGGCCCGCGTCCAGTGCGGCCTCGACCAGGGCGGGAACGCCGTCGGGCCATGCGTGGCCGGTGTCGAGCCGGTAGGCGAAGGTGTCGGCCCGTGCGCTGTCCCGGCGCGTGAGGACGGCGAAGGCACCGTCAGCCCCGACCAGCGCCAGGTCGCATTCACCGGAGAGTACGGCGGCGACGGCATCGACGAGGTGGTTGTCTCCGACCCGGCAGGGGCCGCGCAATCCGAGTACGTGTGCCAACTCGACGGCGGGGGCCGCGTCTGCGCCGGTCCCGCTACGGCTCTCGCCCTGACTCTGGCCCTGGCCCTGGCTCTCGCCCTGGCTCTCGGCGGCCAGATAGACCCCGACGCTGGTCCGGCCGTCGTCGTCCGCGCCGATACCCGCGTCCTCGCAGGCCGTCCAAGCCGACTCCAGTTCGTACGCCCGGCCCGCGGGCAGCGGCACACCGGTCAGTTCGGCCAGTGCACCGTGGTCGCGCTCCGCTCGCACCGGTGCCGCGGACGCGGCCCCGATGACGGCGACAGTGCCGGTGTGCACCCCTTCTGATAAGCGCATGGCAGCCTCTGCCTTCGTCAGTCATCCACTGGAACTGGATACACGCATGGTTGGCCTGAATCGGCTCGATGCTTTCTCGGCCACATCGCCGCGAGAACGATCGCAAGTCAAAACCAGCTATCCAGAAATTGTCAACTACGGTCTATTTTTGATCCATGGCAGGCGGAAAACGTTCGTAAGGAGCGCGTTAACGCGGATCAGAGGCCCGTCGACTCACAGCATTCACCGTACGGACTTCCGGTATTAACCTTCGTATTGGCGTGAACAGGAGGTAGGCGGGCCCACCTCTCGCCTGCCCCCCAGCAGCTCTTGCCTCATCGTGCAGCGCCTTTTGCCCCATCGCGCATCAGGGGCGCACAGCCCGGGTCCATATGGGATCCGTCAACAATCCAGCCCTTATGCATGACCACCGAAACGAAACACCGAATTAACAGAGGACCGAACCCGGCTCGTCGGCGCACAAGGCCTGCGAGGGAGCGACGCAACAGGGTGACCTGGGCGGCTTCTGTCACACCACTCGAGACTCCGTTGGCCGAGTGGCGGGCGACGGCGGCGAGAGAGGCCGGCGCGGACCGCGTTTCGCAACGGCCGGAGTTCATGACGCATCAGCCGGTTGCTGGAGAACGACATAGTCCGTTCAAGGGAACGGCGACTTGCGTTCGGGCGCGGGAACAGCCCGATCTGTTCTTCAAACGGCAGCCGAGGCGGTACGCCCATACATACCGGGCCCCGCGTAGCGGACAGCCGCCGCTTATCCCCCCTCTACATAACCCCCGCGCACTCACCGAGCTGTATACGAAGGACCGGGGAAGCGGCACTCCAAAAGGCTGAATCGGTCTGCGCACGGGTGACACATGGTCGGATGAACGCGCTACTCATGACCTCGCGTCTGGTCCAACACTATCCGAGCGGGTATTGCCCGCACCAGGCTCACATCCCGTGACCGGAGCGAGCCGAAAGACACATCTCCACTGACGCCGGGGGCGCGTTGCCCGTCGCGGTGAACGCCCCCACGTATATGCCGCCGCGAATGCCAGGCCCCTCTGCCACCTGGCATCAGTCCCCGCAATTCGCGTCCGTGACATCTGACTCGGGAGTAACTGACACGCCACGCTCCACGTGAGGGGCGCGCACACCGCTCGGACGGTCGTGCCCGTTTGGCCGCGTCCGCGCTCCGCCTTGTGCCCGGTTCGGGCCCACAGCCGGAAGCTGTGGTTCACCTCACATGCCCCGCACTTCCCGTTCATGACCTGTACTCCCCCCTGCCTGCACCGCGCTTCCGGCCAACCCCCTCGGGACCGATCGGCCCCGCATCGGGTGCCCTTTAGCGCCGTGACCGGGAAGGTTCACCGGGGTAGCGCGGGGTGGCCGTCGTACTTCACCCGCGCTGGTACCTGGTCGCCATGGCGTGGAACACCTTCTTCGGTTCCCAGCGCCTGTCGTCCAGCATCCGGACGACGCCGTAGGAGCCGAGGTCGTGCTCTCCGGGCCTGCTGTAACCGGCGAAGGTGAACCAGAGCGCGGTGTCCACGCCTTCCTCCTCGAAGACGTCCAGCAACTCGCTGAAGTAGCGGGCCTGTTCGTCCTCGTCGGGGACCGCGCCATCGGGCACCTGCCAGGCCATGCCGCCACGTTCTCCCGCGCCCTGGTACGCGCAGGTCCCGTACTCGGTCACCGCGACGGGCTTGCCGTGGGCCAGATGCCCACGCAGCTCCTCCCGGAAGCTGCCGGCGTTGTAGGAGGCCCGGTAGGCATCGATGCCGACGACGTCGAACGCACCCCAGTCGACGAACTCCCAGGGAGCCGAGGCGTAGGTGACCTGCCCGCCGAAGTGTGTACGGACGGTCGCGGCGATCCGGGAGAGGAAGCCGTTGAGGCGTTCCTGCATCGGCCCGAGGGAGGACCACCACTCCATGTCCGCGGCAGCCATGGCCCGCAAACGGTCGCCGTAGGTGTCGCCCGGGAGGAAACCGCCGCAGAACGCGCTGAGCTCGCAGCCGGCGACGAACACCACGTCCGCGCCGGCCTTCCGTACGGCTTCGGCCCGAGCGGCGCAGTCGGCGAAGAACGGCAGCAACTGGTCTCGCGGAAGGTCCACGGGGAAGGGGGCGAACCAGACCTCGAGGCCGGCGTCCGCGGCGTGCCGGGCAGCGAGGCTCAACCGTTCGGGCTCTCGCCCGGAGATGCGCACCGCGTCACAGTGGAGGGCCTCGGAGATCACCGCCATGTCGTGCCGCACCGTCTCGGGGGCGAAGCTCCTGCGGGAGAGTCCTTCCCCCGGGAGGAACCCTGTGTCGTAGTTGATGCCACGTGCGCGCACGTCCACGTCCCTTCACGGTCGTTCACAGCGCGGTCTGAGCATTCGCCCGGGGCTCTTGCGGGCCGCGGGCCGGCAGCGTCCGGCTGAGGACGAGGTTGGTTGTCGTGCTCCCGAACTCGGCCAACACGTCGACGATCTCCTCCAGATGGGCCATCGACGTGGCCGCCACCTTCAGGACATAGCAGTCGTCCCCGGTGGTGCGCAGGCACTCCAGGATCTCCGGGCGCTCCCGGAGCAGCTTGCGCAGCGGCTCGTGCCGGTTCCCGGGGTACTTCAGCCGCACCACCGCCGACACCGCGTATCCGGTCCGCTCGAGGTGAATCTGCGCTCGGTAGCCCGTGATCACCCCGGCCGACTCCAGGCGCCGCACCCGCTCCGTCGTCGCCGACGCGCTCAGGTTCACCCGTCGCGCCAGCTCCGTGAACGCGATCCGGCCGTCCCGCTGAAGCTCACCCAGGATCGCCCAGTCCGTCGAGTCAAGATTCTCGGTCATCCCTTCAGATTACCGGCGTATCCACGGGCGAACCGCGCCTGAACAGGTAGGAATCCCTTCTGGCGGCCCGTCTGATCTGGCTAGGCTGATCTGCATGAAGCTCGGAGTCAACGTCCTCAATTTCGGCCCCGGCACCGACCCGGGAGTCCTACGTGACTGGGCCCAGACCGTGGAGGGCCTGGGCTTCGACTTGCTGATGGTCTCGGACCACATCGCCATCACGCCCGACGTAGCCCAGCAGTATCCGGCGCCCTTCTACGAGCCCTTCACCACCTTGTCCTGGCTGGCGGGCCTCACCACCCGGATCCGGCTCGGCACGACGGTCCTCATCGCCCCCTACCGGCATCCGCTGCTCACCGCCAGGATGGCGGCCAATCTGAACGAGCTGAGCGGAGGCAGGCTGGTCCTCGGCGTGGGGGTGGGCTGGGCGCGGCAGGAGTTCGCCGCGCTCGGCATCCCCTTCGAACGCCGTGGACGCCTGACCGACGACCATCTGCGGGACATGCGGGCGGCCTTGGCGGACACCGCCGACTACGGAGAGCGGAAGATCCCGGTGTGGGTCGGCGGCAACAGTGACGCGGGGCTGCACCGCGCCGTGCGGCTCGGGGACGCATGGCATCCGCTGCGCTGCACCATGCCGTGGCTGCGCGAAGCCGCGGTCAGACTGAGGGCATACGCGGACGAGCAACACCTCCCGGTGCCCGCCCTGGCGCCCCGGATCGCCCTCAAACCCACCGCGGCGCCGGTCAGCGGACCGCGACGGCTCGCCGGGGAGGGCACGATCGACCAGATCATGGACGACCTCGACCAACTGCGGCTGCTGGGCGCCGAGACCGTCGTACTCGACCACTACGACGGCGACCCCCGCGAGACGTGCCACCCGCAGGCGGGCCGGCAGGCACTCGCCACAGTGGCCGCGCAGTTCTCCTCACCCGCACGACGACGGAGCAGTCATGACCACACCCGGCGACCACACCCTCCTGAGGCGGGCCATCGCGCTCGCGGCGAAGGCACGCGCGGGCGGTGACCCGCCGTTCGGGTCGCTGCTGGCGGGCCCGGACGGCACGGTGTTGGCGGAGGAGCACAATACGACCCTCACCGACAAGGACATCACGGCACACCCGGAACTGAAGCTCGCGAGGTGGGCCGCGCGGGAGCTGGACGCGGCCACGGCGGCGGACACCACGATGTACACCAGCTGCCAGCCGTGCGGGATGTGCGAGGCGGTCATCCAGTGGGCCGGGCTACGACGGGTGGTGTACGCCCTGTCCAACGACCAACTCCTTGACATCAGGCCGGGCAGCGGCCGGCCGCCCGTACCGCAGCACGGCCCCGCGCTGCTCGACGAGGTGCGAGCCGTGGTCGAGGGCTACTACCGCTGAGCACTGACGGAGCCTCCGCGGGAAACCCCGTTGGTGGACCGGGGCGGCCGCTGCCACCTGTCCGGAGGCCGTGCGAGAGAACGAGGAGGTGGTACCCGTGAACGCAGTATCGACATGGGTGCTCTCCTCCGGGGGCACGGCCGGGCGACAGTCGTAGGTCGCCCGGGAGCGCCAATTCACCATGGCCCACAACAACGGCCTGCCCAAGGCGGGGCCCCGGCTGGTGGCCCGGGCCCGGCACTCCGCGGCGTGCGGCTACGCGGTGGCCTCCATCGACGCCGCCGGGTGCGGTGACCGGCCCCGTTCCGCCGCCGACGAGCAGGCCCGCGCCGACCTCGGCCGGGCGATGCGGGCCGGCGAGCCGGTCGACGAGATCTTCGAGTCCCTCGTCGGTCCGCTGGTCGAGAACGCGGCCCCAGTAGGACCGTCCCGGCGGGGGGGGGGAAAAAAAAAAGGGGGGGAAACGAGGAAGAACGAAAAGAGGGGGGGAAGAAGGAAAAAAACCCCGGGGAAAAAAAAAAAAAAAGCCTCCCGTCGGGACGAAAAAAGGTGG
>NZ_JBVJFF010000023.1:65819-110446 GCF_055587985.1 Streptomyces sp. NPDC046335
TGGGCAGGAAGTTTGGTCGAAGGGTTCTTCGATTCCTTTTTTGGCCCTTGGGCAAAAACTTCGTCCCCAGGATCCCCCCCCCTCCGTTCCCCCCAAGAACCCGTGGGGCGCCACCGGCGGACGCCGTAGAGTCGTGGACAGCGGCGGACCGCACTGGTGGACAAGCGAGCAGAAGCGTCCGGCGTGTTCGCTGCGAGCCATCGCGCAAGAGGCGGGGCACGGCTGGAGGCACAGGTGGAGAGCCCTGACATGTCCTGCGGCGCACGCCTGGCCGCCCACGACGCCGTTTCCCCATCGCTGGCGCTGCGCGGCGATCGCGCACTGCGCGAGTTCGTGGATGCGGGCACGACTCTCGGGTCGGGCATCGGCGGGAAGACGGTCCTGCTGGAGGTCGAGGGAACCCCGGTCTTCGTCAAGCAGGTGCGGCTGACCGATCTGGAGCGACGGCCGGAGCACGTTCACTCCACCGCGAACCTGTTCGGGCTCCCGGCCTCCTGCCACTACGGCATCGGCGCCATCGGCAGCCCGGGGTTCGGAGCCTGGCGGGAATTGGCCGTGCACACCAAGACGACGAACTGGGTGCTCGCGGGAGACTACGGGGGCTTCCCCCTGATGTATCACTGGCGGGTGATACCGGACTCCGGCCGGCCGCTTCCCGAGGAACTGGCCGATGTGGACCGGGCTGTCGCCTACTGGGGAGGCGGATCACCGGTACGCCGCCGGATCGAGGCTCTCCGGGATTCCACGGCGAGTCTCGTGCTGTTCCTGGAGTACATCCCGCAGAACCTGCACGACTGGCTGGGCGTCCGGATCGGGGCCGGTGACGAGGCCGCCGAGCGGGCCTGCGCCATGGTGGACAAGGAGCTGGGAGCCGGCGTCTCGTTCATGAACGCCCGCGGGCTGCTGCACTTCGACGCCCACTTCGAGAACATCCTGACCGACGGCCGGCAGCTCTTCTTCACCGACTACGGCCTCGCGATCTCCTCCGGCTTCGAACTCACACCGGATGAGGCCGACTTCTTCGGCCGGCACCGTACCTACGACCAGTGCTACACGATCACGCACCTGGTGAACTGGCTGACCGTCGCTCTGTACGGATACGGACCGGAGGAACGCGGAGCGTTCGTGCGCACCTGCGCCCAGGGGGTGATCCCCGAGGCGGTTCCAGCGTCGATCGGGGCGCTTCTCGTCCGTTACGCCCCGGTCGCTGCGACGATGAGCGACTTCTACCGCGATTTCCAGCGGGACAGCCGGTCCCCCGGGTCGTTCCCCCCACGACAACTCCATTGCCATGCGCCGACGTTCCGGCACAGTGGGACGCGAGCGCACGGCTGAGACGGGAGACGCACCATGAGCACGCACGAACAGTGCCCGCATCGAACGGGCAGGGTGGTCATCGATCCCGCCTTCAAGGCGGACGCGCCCGCGCGTTACGCCCGGCTGCGGGAGCTCGGCCCCATCCACCCTGCCGAGTTCCACCTCGGCCTGAAGGGCTGGGTGATCGTCGGCTACGACCTGGCCCGTGAAGCGCTGACCCATCCCCACCTGCTGAAGGACTCCACGCCCGCCGCCGAGGCGCTGGCCGCCGCCGGGTACGTCCTCAACAAGCCCTCCGTCGGTCTCGGCGCCCAGATGATGGAGGCCGACCCGCCCGAGCACACCCGCCTGCGCCGTCTGGCCGCTGCCGCCTTCACCCCACGCCGTACGGCCGACATGGCACCGCGCATCGAGCGGATCGCCCACGACCTCATCGACGCGATGCCACCCTCGGGCGAGATCGACCTCGTCGAGGCGTTCAACGCCCCGCTGCCCGCCACGGTCATCGCCGAGCTCCTCGGCATCCCGCACGAACATCACCTCGACTTCGGCCGCTGGGCGGGCCAGGCGCTCCAAGTCGCCTCTCCCGAGCATCGAACGGCACTGGCGGCTCTGCACGGGCTGCTGGCCGAGCTGGTCGCGGACAAGCGCCGCCGCCCTCAGGACGATCTGCTGTCCGCCCTGGTGGCCGTGCGCGACCAGGAGGACGGCCGGCTCTCCGAGGAGGAACTGGTCGGCACCGCGATGATGCTGGTGGTGGCCGGCCACGAGAGCACGGTGCATCTGCTGGGCAACTCCGTGCTGGCCCTGCTGCGCCACCCGGACCAAATGACGTTGTTGCGCGGGCGGCCCGATCTGATGCCCGGCGCGGTGGAGGAGTTCCTGCGCCACGACACATCCGTCGAGCGCTCCACGAGCCGCTACGCCGCGCGGGACCTCGAACTCGCCGGGGTGCCGATCCCCCGGGGAAGCATGGTCGTCGTCGCTCTCGGCTCCGCAGGACACGATGCCCCGCAGGCCGACGGTGACGCCCCGGCCGTCCTCGACGTGACCCGGCCGGGCGCCCGTCACCTGGCCTTCGGCCACGGCATCCACTACTGCCTGGGCGCCCCGCTCGCCCGCCTGGAGGCCACCATCGCGCTGCGCACCCTGCTCTCCCGCGTCCCCGAACTGGAACTGGCCACCGAACCCGACGCGCTCGACTGGATCGGTTCCGGGATCATCCGCGGAGTGCTGTCGCTTCCGGTGCGCTACCGAAGGCGGAGGGAGACGATCTGACCGCCGCTGAGCGGGGCAGGCCCCGGCTACCGTGCGCGGAAGAAGACCGGCCCCGCCGTGAAGGGCGCGCCGGTCCCGTAACCGGCCGCGGCGGGAGACAGCGCCAGGGTGGCCCGTGTGCGTACGCGGTTGAGGTAGTAGGACATGCGCGTGCCCCGCGCGTCCGCGCCGCTCGCCGCGGTCGCCTTCTCCCAGCAGACGGCGACCGCCTCCTTGAAGAAGACGTGCGCGGAGGCGCCTTGGTGCCCGTCGGCGGTCACTTTGACCAGCAGCCGTGCGGGTCCCTGCGCCCGGCGCCGTGCCGGTACGTGCTCGGCGGCCCGGTCCTGCGCGGGCCGGTTCGGCAGCGCCCCGGCGGCTTCCGGTTCCGGTTCCGGTTCCGCGGTGCGCGGGTCTCCCATGCTGAACGCCGCGGCGATGACGACCAGCCGCTCGGCGAAGTCCTCCCCCGGCAGCGGGATTTCGAGGTCGGGATGGCGGTCGTATCCGATGGCGACAGCGGTGGCGACGAAGTCGATGACGGCCTGCGCCGCCGGTGTGTGTCTGCGCGGGGTAACACGGCTGAGCCGGCTCAGTACTTGCAGGACGGTGGCGAGGCTGGCGTCGGCGGTGATCGCCCGGTGAGCCGGTGCGCCCCCGTCGAAGTCCGCGTCATGGTCTTCTTCGTCCGCGTCACGGTCCTCCCCCGCGGCATGGCCTTCTTCGGGGGCACGGACGCCGGCCTGGGCCTGCCACAGGGCGGCGGCGTGGGTGTCGCCGCCGGCGAGGTGCTGGAGGTAGAGGCAGTAGGAGGCGGGAGCGTCGTCGGCACCGGCGGCGTACTGCCACCAGAAGCGTGCGCCGTCGTGGGCGCCGGCGAGTTGCAGTGCGCAGCCGAGGATCCAGGCGGCCCGCGGCTGGGGCACTTGGTCGGTGAGGAAATCGGCGAGCTGCCCGGGGGTGCAGCGGGCGACGACCGCCTCGCACAGGGCGGCGAGGCTCTGTGCGGCGCGATCGTCACCCCGGTCGGGCACCTCGCCGTCCCGCAGCAGTAAGGCCTCGGTGAGCCCGGCGTAATCGAGGTCCTCGTGGCCGACGACGTCGGAGGGGACGCGCGGCTGATGCAACAGAAGCGACTGGGCGAGGAGGTCGTCGACGGTGTTCATGGAGGGGGGATCACTCCTGGGTGTCGGAGTCGGGGCACAGTTCGTTCAGTGCCCCACGGGCGTGGTGGTCCAGGGTGTGGGTGATGGCCGGTGCCAGGCCGACGACGCCTGGTACGGCGGTCTCGGGTATGCCGCACAGATGGCGCAGGACCGTGACGTCCATCTGGTCCGGCGGCAGGCGGGTGACCGTGTCGAAGAACCGCGCGAGGACGTCGATGCGGTGCAGACGCTCGGTGAGGTCGGGGATGTCGGCCTGCACGGCCGTGGAGAACGCGGCGGCCCGCAGATCGGGGCGGCCGTCGGGGCGCTCGGGGGCGTGGGCGAGGACTCTGCCGCGCAGCAGCAGCCAGGCGTGGCGGGTCGTGTCGGCGCTGGCGGTGGCCGCGTCCCAGGTGAGCCAGAGGATGTCGAAGGTCTCCCCGACCACGTGGCGGGCGCGCCGGTCGGACTGGAGGAAGGCCCGTGCGTAGGCGGTGTAGGGCTGCCACATGGCCTGAGTGAGACCGAGATGGGCGACGGGCTGGTCCTCACGGCCGAGCGGCTGGACGTCACGGATGCGGCTCGCGATCCAGTCGGTGTCCTTCTCGGCCTCCAGGGCGGCGGCCATCCACAGCCGGCGCAGCGGGGTGACGGGGAGGTCCAGGGCGCGTATGACGCTGTACGTGATCTCCCAGCCGGGGTAGTACCCCTTGCCCCGTAACAGCTCGGAGAGCCGGGTCTTGGAGTAGCCGGAGCGGCTGACCAGCGCGCCCAGGGTGAGGCCGCTTCCGGTGAGCCTCTGTCGGACCGGCTCCAGCCAGGTGCGGTGGGCGGGCCCCGCCGTCTCGCAGATCGGCTCCGGCGGGCGTCCGCGGCGACCGGGAGCGTCTCCCTCTGGGCGGCGGGGTGCGTGAGTCGGTTTCACCGTGACAGCTCCTCACTTCCGGTCGGCCCGGCGGTCGGCGCACCGGTCGGCTCCGTACTCTGCCGTGTGTCCTGGCCACTCTGCCGTGTGTCCTGGCCGCCGAGTGCGGAGAAGAGCTGCTGGATGAGGAGTCCCAGCGAGGGCAGCAGTGCCGCCACGGCCGCGAGCTGCCCCAGCACGGTCATCACCGTGCTCCACACGAGGACCGCCGCCAGCACGGCCACGGTCATCACTTGCTTGCTTGTCATCGCACCTTCCCCAAGGCATCAAGGGTCTGGAAAGGGCTTCTCCAGGGCGGTGCTCAGGCGCCCCGGAGGAGTTGGAGGACAGCATGGTGGGCGAGGGCCGCGCCACTCAACGTGATCATGAAGTTACGGAACAATGGCCTCGCGCCGCCCGCCCGGGTTCTACCGCTTGACGGTGCCCGCCACCGGCAAATCCCGGCGAGATGAACCCTTTTGGCGACTAGGACGTACTTGGCGTCGCGATGCCGGGACGATGACGCACCATGGGAGGTGACGCCTCTCCCGGCGTCGCACCTTCCGGTCTGGAAGGCCTGGCGGCCCCCTTGTGCTCAAGAACAACCGAAGGGGGCCGCCCCGCTTCCGTCCAGCCGTCCACGCGCTGGACGGAAGCGGTCCCCTCACCTCTGGGCCCCTCACCTCTGGGCCCCTCGCCTCCGGGGCTCCTCACCTCCGGGGCTCCTCGCTCCACCTCCCGATGTGTCCTGTTTCACCCCCGGATGCCGTGCTGGTCCGGAACATCCATGTACCGGGCATCGTTCATGTAGATGTGGCCGGCGGAGGCCACGCTGTGCCGCCCCGGCTGGTTTCCCCCGACCAGTCGGGGCTTTTACGTGTGTCCATCCGGCTGGCCCCCGTACACGAGGGGCGTATGCCGGATGGGCCGGCGGCCCTTGTCGTTCCTAGCCTCAGGCCATGATCTTTCGTCGCGTGTGGTTATCCGCTGCCCTGCTGGCGCTGGCCGCTTCCTCTCTGCCGCCCGTCGCGGCTTCTGCCGCGCCACGCCCCTCCGGCACGGGTTGGTCCGTGCAGCGTGACGCCGACGCGCTGCGGGATGCCGGGGTCACCGGAGTATCGGTCCGCCTGGAGACTCCCCGCGGGACGACCACGGCCCGCTCCGGGGTGGCGGACCTGGTCACTCGCCGCCCGGTTCCGAAAGACGGCCACCTGCGTCTGGGCAGTACCACCAAGACGTTCGTCGCCACCGTCCTGCTGCAACTGGTGGGCGAAAAGCGGATCACCCTCGACCAGACGGTGGAGCGACTCCTGCCCGGAGTCGTCGCGGGAGCGGGGAACGACGGCCGGACCATCACGGTCCGCGACCTGCTCCAGCACACCAGCGGCCTGCCCGAATACATCAGCGACGTCTTCCCCGACCCCAGCGCCCGGACCTACTTCGCCAACCGGTGGCGTGCCTACAAGCCCGAAGAGCTGGTCGCCCTGGCCATGCGCCATGAGCCCGCCTTCCCGGCAGGCACCGACTGGGCGTACTCCAACACCAACTACGTACTCGCCGGAATGATCATCGAGAAGATCACCGGCCGCACCTGGGAACAGCAGGTCCACGACCGCATCCTGCGTCCCCTCCGCCTGCGGCACACCGACACCCCGGGCACCAGCCCCTTCCTCCCGCGCCCGCACACGGCCAACTACCAGCAGTTCGCCGTCGACGGCCCGCTGGTCGACACCACGATCCCCTACCGTCCCTTCGACAGCGGGGCCGACGGCTCGATGACCGGCACGGCCCGCGACCTCAACCGCTTCTTCACCGCCCTGGCCGGCGGCCAACTGCTGAAACCCGCCGAGCTCGCCGCCATGCGGACCACGGTCCCGGTGCCGCGGGACAGCGGCCACCCGGACGGCACCCGGGACAGTCTGGGCCTGTTCCTCACCCCCCTGTCCTGCGGCGGTGGATACCTCGGCCACGGCGGAAGCGGCTTCGGATACGTCATCCGGGCGGCGACGACCACGGACGGCAGCCGCACGGTCACCGTCTCCGCGCACAGCCGCCCCGCGGACCCGCGGACCGCGGCCCGTCAGGAGGACGCACTGCGCGACCTCATCGACCACGCACTGTGCCGCACCAACGTGAGCCGCCAGTCGCTTTGAAGGTTCTTGCCTACGATCCCGAGGATCGCCGAGCAAAGTTTCAACCGTCGGTTCAACGATAGCGTTGAAGGCATGGTCACGGACATCAAAGACACCGCCCATGCGGTAGACGCCGCCGCCGTCATGAGGCTCTTCCCCGCCCGGCCCCGGCTCCTCGCCCTGGGTGAGCCCACCCACGGCGAGGACGCTCTGCTCCACCTCCGCAACGAGCTCTTCCGGCAGCTCGTCGAGCAGGAGGGCTACCGGACGATCGCGATCGAGAGCGACTGCGTGAGGGGCCTGGTCGTCGACGAGTACGTCACCTCGGGCACAGGCGCACTCGACGACGTCATGGAACACGGCATCAGCCACGGCTGGGGCGCCTCAGCCGCCAATCGCGAGCTCGTGCGCTGGATGCGCGCCTACAACGTCCGCGCCGACGCCGACGGCCGGCCCGCGTCCGAGCGGCTCCGCTTCGCCGGTTTCGACGGCCCGTTGGAGATCACCCACGCCGCTAGCCCCCGGCAGTCCCTCACCGCCCTGCACGCCTACCTCGCGGCCCGGGTGGACGCCGGCCTGCTGCCCTGCGCCGCGGACACGCTCGACGACCTGCTCGGCAGCGACGACAGGTGGACCGACCCCGCCGCGATGTGGGACCCCTCCCGGTCCACGGGACGATCACACGAGGCCACCCAACTGCGGCTGCTCGCCGATGATTTGGTGGCGTTGCTCGACCAGCAGACGCCGCACCTGTCGGCAACGGGCCCGCGGGACGACTGGGACCGGGCGCGCCTGTACGGGCGTACCGCGGTCGGCCTGCTGCGCTACCACCACTGGATGGCCGACACCTCCCCCGCCCGCATGACCCGGCTGGTGAGCGTCCGCGACCAGATGATGGCCGACAACCTCCTCGCCCTCGCCGAGCGGGGCCCGGCACTCGTCCACGCCCAGAACGCCCATCTGCAACGGGCCAAGAGCTCGATGCGGATGGGCGGGATGCCGCTGGAGTGGTGGAGCGCCGGCGCCCTGGTCAGTGCCCGGCTCGGCGCGGGGTACGCCTTCCTGGCCACGGCCCTCGGCACCCTCCGGCACCAGGGCGTGGAGGTGCCGTCGCCGGACACCGTCGAAGGACTCCTCTACGCACTCCTGGGCGACCACGCACTCCCGGGGGGCCGCTGCCTCATCGACGCCCCGCGGCTGGCCACGGCCCTCGGCGCCAACCACCCCGCGCCCCGCACATCGCCCTGGTTCGGCTACGCCCCGCTCGACCCGGAGCACCTGGCGCACAGCGACGGCATCGTATTCGTCAAGGACGTCCCTCAAAGCCGCTGAGGTGTCCGGTGCCCAGTGACGCCGCAGTGGGCGGTGAGCGCGCTCGAAAACCGGTGGAGCGGCGCCGCGTTGCGCCGCTACCGTGCTGTCGAACCGAGTCGTCTGGGCAAGGACGTGCCGTTGTACACCGTGTGAGACCCCCCGAGCGCTGATTCTGTCGCGCGTCGCGCATATGCGACGCGCTCCTTTCTGCTGCGGACTTCTCACTGAAACCGGTGTACTTCTGTGCTCGACAACTGGGTTGTCATGCCCACCTGCCTGCCGCTCGTCCTCCGTCGCTGCCACACGTGCGCGTCCGAGCGCTTCCGGGCAAGCAACAAATTCCGCGTCAACGCGCATCACAAGCTCATCGACGCCTGGCTCCTCGTGCTCTGCACCTCTTGCGGGGAGACCGCCAAGCTCACGGTCTTCGAGCGGATGAACGTGCGCTCCGTACGACCCGCACTGCTGGACCGGCTGCATGGCAACGACCCCGGCCTGACCGCCGAGTTGCTCCAGGACCCAGCCCTGCGGCGCCGCAATCGCGTCGCTCTCGACTGGGACGACGCCTGGCGCCTCGACACCGGCGGACCGGTTCGCCCGGACCGCGAGGTGATCGACGTCTCAGTCCGCTTCGCGGCGCGGATTCCTGTCCGGCCCACGCGGCTGATCGCTGAGGGGTGCGGTCTTTCGCGAGCCGAGGTGGAGCGACTGATCACGGAAGGGAAACTCGTTTCGGCGGTCCGGCCGACCGGCAAGATCTCCGGCGACTTCACCTTCATGCTCAAGCGCTGAGTCCTCCTCGGCACCAGGGCCTGTCCGGCAGGACCCGCCGGACAGGCCCTGGCCACAGCCGATCTCGAACGGTTCTGAAGCGATCGATCCACAATATGTTAGCGTCTCCCTTCGTCGGTTTTGAAGCGGTCGCTCCAAATGGTGGAGAGGCTACCGCGTCGCGAGAGGGAGGACCACCAATGCCGCTTGCTGTGTACATGGTCGGGCTCGGCATCTTCACCCAGGGAACCTCGGAGTTCATGCTGTCCGGGCTGCTACCGGGCATGGCCGACGATCTCGGAGTGTCCATCCCCGACGCCGGGCTGCTCATCTCGGCCTTCGCGATCGGCATGGTCATCGGCGCGCCGCTGCTCGCCGTCGCCACCCTCACCTGGCCGCGGCGCACAGCGCTCGTCGCGTTGCAGGCCGTTTTCATCGTCGCCCACGTCGTGGGCGCCCTCGCGCCGGGCTACGCCGCCCTGTTCGTGACGCGCGTGGTCAGCGCCCTCGCGTACGCGGGGTACTGGGGCGTCGCCGTGGCCACGGTGGTGGCGATCGTCCCGCCGGACGCCAAGGCGCGAGCGGTCGCCGTGGTGGCCGGCGGGCTGACCCTCGCCACGATCGTCGGCGTACCGGCGGGCACGTTGCTCGGCCAGTACTCCGGCTGGCGTGCCGCGTTCTGGGCGGTGGCGGCGGCGACCGTGGTGAGCCTCCTCTGCACGCTGTTCGCCGTCCCCGGCGGCCGCGGCGCGGGCGAACGCCCTTCGCTGCGCGCCGAGTTGCGCGGCCTGGCGCGGCCTCAGCTGTGGCTCTCGTACGCCATCACCGCGTTCGCCTTCGGGGCCGTCATCGTCACGTTCAGCTATCTGGCGGCGCTGCTCACCGAGGTGAGCGGGCTCTCCGAGGGGTGGGTGCCCGCGGTCCTCGCCCTGTTCGGCGTCGGCGGGCTCGCGGGCATCGTGATCGGCGGGCGCACCGGCCAGTCGCATCCCCTCGGCACGCTCGGCCTGGGGCTCGGCGCCCTGGCCCTCTTCTCCGCCCTGCTCGCCCTGACGGCGCACGTGACGGCCGTGGTCATCGTCCTGGTCTTCCTGCTCGGCCTCGTCGGCTACATCACCAATCCCGCGTTGCAGTCACGGGTGTTCGCCCTGGCTCCGGGTGCTCCGACGCTGGTCGGCGCGGGCAACACCGCCTCGTTCAACGTCGGCAACACCGTCGCCCCGCTCATGGGCGGCCTCGCCATCGATGCCGGGTACGGCTACGCCTCGGTCGCCTGGGTCGGTGCCGCGCTGGCCGCCATGGGAACGGCGGGCGTGCTGTGGGCGGCGTATCTGCGACGGGAGCGGCCATCGCTGCCCGGACGGTCCGCCGTCGTGGCCGCTCGTGACACCGCGAGGGTGGAGGCGTGAACGCGGGCACACGGGGCTGGGAACGGAGGCGCCGCCGGGTTTTGTGAAGCCGTTCCAAAACCGTTACTGTGGGCGCATGGCCAGACCACGTGAGTTCAGTGAGGACCGGGTCGTCACCGCGGCCATGGAGACGTTCTGGCGTCATGGGTACGAGGGCACATCGACGCGCGCCCTGTGCGACAGCACCGGCCTCGGCCCCTCCAGCCTCTACAACACCTTCGGCGGCAAGCGGCAGCTCTACCTCCGCGCTCTGGGGTGCTACTACGACACCGCCACCGCCGAGCAGGTCGAGACCCTGCGGGGTGACGGCCCCGCCAAGGAGCGGCTGCGCGCGCTGATGGTGCACGCCATCGACGCCGACCTCGACGCGACGGGCACGCACGGCTGCTTCGCCATCAACGCGGCCGTCGAGATCGCCGGCTCCGACCCCGAGGTCCGGGAAGCGGTGCGGCGCAGCTTCGACCGCGTCGAGGACGAGGTGTGCGCGGTCGTGGAGCAGGGGCGGCGCGCCGGCGAGATCCGCTCGACCGGTGACGCGCGGATCGTGGCGCGCCGGGTCCAGAGCACGTACTACGGCCTGCGCGTCCTCAGCCGCGTCCAGGACGACCGCGAGACCCTGCTCGCCACGGTGAACGGCATGCTGGCGGATCTCTGACACCGGCCCACTCGGCGCACTGCCCCCTCAGGCCGGACCAGGGCTTGGCGACTCCGAGGATGTGGTGGCCTGGGCCGCACGGCGGTAGTCGGCGTTTATGCGCTGTGCCTCTTCGAGCTGGTCCTCAAGGATGACGATCCGGCAAGCGGCGTCGATCGGCGTCCCCTGGTCGACGAGTTCCCGAGCGCGGGCCGCGACGCGCAGCTGATAGCGCGAGTAGCGGCGGTGCCCTCCCTCGGAACGCAGGGGAGCGATCAGTCGCGCTTCACCGAGGGACCGCAGGAAACCGGGAGTGACTCCGATCATTTCGGCGGCCCTGCCCATGGTGTAGGCGGGGTAGTCGTCGTCATCAAGGCGGTTGAGCGAGTCGTCCGCTGTCATTTAGCCCCTTCTGTGGAACACGTAGAGGGGCTCTGGTGCCGTACGACACCAGAGCCCCGAAGGATTGCTACACCATCTGCCGACCTAGTGCTGCGTCGGCCTTCTGTTTCCGCACGACCGGCTGCCAGAGGCCTGGAGCGGGTGCGGGGATCGCGGATGCGTGACCGGAGACCACCTGCCTATCGATGTCCTGCGGTACCCGGGCGGGCATCTGTGCGCCTTCCCCGGGCGATCCTGATGGCGCTCGCTTCCTCCGTTCTTCCCTCTGGGCCACTTGATGGCCTCGTACTTGTCGAACTGAACTGCGGTGTTGCTGATACTGCCGTGTTGCTCGCGGTGACCCCTGTTCACTGCGGGCCACCCGGTCCGGCGGTCAGCCCCGTCACCGTCTTGCGAAAACCCTGGCTTCGGAACTCCACCGCCGGACCGTCATGCGGGTACTTCTTCCCGGCAGTTCGTATCTGCCGGGCCCTTCTCGATCTCGCCTACAAGAAAAACCATACCCACGTGAGGTCCCAATGTCTACTTCAGCGAGGATAGGTTTCCGAGCGTGTCGCTGCCAGATAGTCGTACCTGCCGATCTCCGCACACGAGCGAGGGCCCGACTGGTGATTCCGGTCGGGCCCTCGCTGTTGTTCTCGTGTCGGCTGGTGCCGTCTGCGCTGCTCCCTCGTGTCGGCTCGCGGTCCGCCCCCGGCCGGTCAGACCGGCATGGGGGCACCCAGCATCGCGGAGGCCCGCTGGAGCGCGCCGGCAGGGGCCGGTGACACGGCGGCGGGGACGACGGGGGTGGCGCGGCAGGTGAAGCCGAGCTGCGCCATGGCCCGGAGTACCTCGCCCGCGCTGAAGTCGCGGCGGTCCTGGCGCGTGATGACCTCACCGACCTGCTTCACGGGGTAGTGGCGTCGTCCGATGATCACGGACTGCCCGGTGACCGGCTCGGGCTTGACGCCCTTCATCGTTTCCAGCACGCCGCTCTTGGTCAGGTCGAACGGGAAGCGAGCGATGACACAACGCATGAGACCTCACAGAAGGAACAGAAGGAAGGGACGGCGGGAGCCGACCCGGATGAGCTGGTTCAGTGGCCCAGGGCCGGAGCGGTCCGGGTGCTGCCGCCCGACGCCGCCAGGAGTACGGCATCGGGCCCGTGGGCGTCGGGGACGTCCCGCAGACGGGTTCGGTCCGTGTATCCGGCGCCGTCACGAACGGCGGTGAGCCGGGCCCTGGTGACCAGACCGGTGCTCCGGCCGTCGTCGTCACAGACGAGCAGGTGCCCGACACGGGCGCTGATCATGACGGAGAGGGCCACCTCGACCGTCATGTCCTTCCAGGCCCGCGGCCCGGCCTCGTCCCCGGCATCGGCCCTCGGCTCGTGCACGATGCCGGGGCCCGCCGAGCGGGGATACGTCTGAACCAACGTCAACACTGTCTCCTGGTGCAGGGATGGAGAGACGGGTCGTCTCCGTGATGGCGCACGTGGCGAACGTTCTATGCGGCTGCGCCCGGGCCGGCCTGCTGCGCGGCGGCGCGGCGCGCAGCCGAAGCGGGGCGGCGACGGCCGCGTGACGACGCGGCGCCCCGCTTGGGGCGTTCGGACACCGGCGCGGTGATGACGACCGGAACGCCCGAGGGAGCCTGGGCGCCGGTGATGCGGTGCAGTTCCTCCTCGCCGGAGCGGACCTGCGTGACCCGCGGGCGGATTCCGGCGTCCGACATGAGGCGGACCATGCCCCGGCGCTGGTTGGGGGTGACCAGCGTGACGACGCTTCCCGACTCGCCGGCCCGCGCGGTTCGGCCGCCGCGGTGGAGGTAGTCCTTGGGGTCGGTCGGCGGGTCGACGTTGACGACGAGACCGAGGTCGTCGACGTGGATGCCGCGGGCGGCGACATTCGTGGCGACGAGCACGGAGACGTGCCCGGTCTTGAACCACGTCAACGTGCGGGTGCGCTGGGGCTGGGACTTGCCGCCGTGCAGCGCGGCGGCCCGCACCCCGCTGTCGAGCAGCTCCTGGGTCAGCCGGTCGACCGCGTGCTTGGTGTCCAGGAACATGATCACGCGGCCCTCACGGGCGGCGATCTCAGCGGTGGTGGCGTGCTTGTCGGTGCCCTGCACATGCAGGACGTGGTGCTCCATCGTCGACACCGCACCGGCCGAGGGGTCGACCGAGTGGACGACGGGGTCGGTCAGGTAGCGGCGCACCAGCAGGTCGACATTGCGGTCCAGCGTGGCCGAGAAGAGCATGCGCTGCCCTTCGGGCCGCACGTGGTCGAGAAGCTCGGTGACCTGCGGCATGAAGCCCATGTCAGCCATCTGGTCGGCTTCGTCGAGCACGGTGATGCCCACCTGGTTCAGCCGGCACTCGCCACGGTCGATGAGGTCCTTGAGCCGGCCCGGGGTCGCGACGACGACCTCGGCGCCGCCGCGCAGAGCGGAGACCTGCCTGCCCATCGACACCCCGCCCACGACCGTGGTCAGGCGGAGCTTGACGGAGCGGGCGTACGGGGTGAGCGCGTCGGTCACCTGCTGCGCGAGCTCACGGGTGGGTACGAGGATCAGCCCCAGCGGCTGGTGGGCCTCGGCGCGCTGCCCGGTGAGCCGGGAGAGCAGCGCGAGGCCGAAGGCGAGGGTCTTGCCGGAGCCGGTACGCCCGCGGCCGAGGACGTCACGGCCCGCGAGGGAGTTCGGCAGCGTCGCCCCCTGGATCGGGAACGGCACGGCGACGCCCTGCCTGCCGAGTTCGGCCAGCAGCGGCGCGGGCATGTCGAGATCGGCGAAGCGCTCCACGGCGGGAAGAGCCGGGGTGGTCGTCACGGGGAGGGCGAACTCGCCCTGGAGCGGGGCGGGCCGACGGCTGTGACCGCCGGGCCTGGCCGGCCGGTCGGAGCGGCGCGGGGCCGGCGCTCCGGAGCGGCTGCCGCCCCTCTCACCCCTGGCGCCGGACCCGGTGCGTGCGAAACGGTCGTTCGTACGTGTGCGGTTCATGTGGAACCTTCCTTGATACGGCACATATCAAGGAATTCCTCCGGCAATGAGCGACAAGGAGGAGCAACAAGACATGGACCGACTAAAACGCGAAAGCAGACCGGCCGGTGAATTTCCGCGGCACAGACGCTTCAGGAATGGCGCGACGTGGGGCGCCCTATGAGAAAAGAAGGGGGCGCGGCAGTGACATCGTGGTCCGATGCCCTGGGCCGTGCCGTGCCGCAGGCGGAATCACTGCGGGGAAATGCATGCAGCTGGGGCCCGCACCCCGAAGGATGCGGGCCCCAGCTGCAAGTGTGCGTGAGCGTCAGGCGGGAACGATGTTCTCGGCCGTCGGGCCCTTCTGGCCCTGCGCGATGTCGAAGCTCACCTTCTGGCCTTCGAGCAGCTCGCGGAAGCCCTGGGCAGCAATGTTCGAGTAGTGGGCGAACACGTCAGCGCCGCCGCCGTCCTGCTCGATGAAGCCGAAACCCTTTTCCGCGTTGAACCACTTCACGGTGCCAGTAGCCATGTCATATCTCCTTTGGGGCAGTACATCGGGATCCACACTGTGCGGACTCCGTGTCGCCGCGATGATCACCCCGCCCGGAAAAAGACCGGAAATACAAGAGTGCTCTCACCGGGGAAACCGGCGAGGGCACTTGAGTTTCGGGAACCACAACTGCAACTGAGATCGACAATAGCACGCCGCGGGGGGCGGTGTGCGGCGACTAATCTCACCCTCCCCGGTGCGGCAAAAACCCTCACCGCAGGGTTCGTGAAATCCTCATCCCGCGGTCTCACATATTTATCCGCTCAGGGCAGCGAAATACGAAAATCGGCGCCTGGGCGCGGGTGAGGGAGCGGTCAAGGAGTGGTGCCGGCGGCTCGCCCGGTGCCGCGCGGCCAGGCACCCTCGCGCAGCAGGCGCAGTCCGTTGAGTCCGACGATGACGGTGGAGCCTTCGTGGCCCGCCACTCCCATGGGCAGTGGCAGGGTCCCGGCCAGGTCCCAGATGACGAGGACGGTGATGAACGCCGCCGCGATGGCCAGGTTCTGCACGACCAGGCGCCGGGCCGTGCGCGACAGCCGCACCACGGCAGGGATCGTGGCCAGTTCGTCGCGGACCACGACCGCGTCGGCGGTCTCCAGCGCGAGGTCGGAGCCCGCCTTGCCCATGGCGATGCCGCAGTGCGCGGCGGCCAGTGCGGGGGCGTCGTTGACGCCGTCCCCCACCACGAGCACACGGTGCCCCTGGGCCTCCCATTCCTTGACGGCGGCGACCTTGTCCTGGGGCAGCAGCCGGGCGCGGACGTCGGTGATGCCGACCTCGGCGGCCAGGCGCTCGGCGGCACGCTCGTTGTCGCCGGTCAGGAGGACGGGGGTACGGCCGGTCAGGCGGGTGAGGGCGGCGACGGTGGCGGCGGCGTCCGTACGCAGCCGGTCAGCGATCCCCAGGAGCCCTACCGGCACACCGTCACGCAGTACGACGACAGCGGTGCGTCCGGCGTCTTCCAGCTTCCGCACCTCTTGCTCAGCGCCGGGGCCCGCCTCTTGCTCGGGGCCGGGGCCCGCGTCGGCGAGGGTCGCGAGCAGCGCGGGTGAGCCGACCTGGATCTTGCGGCCGTCGATCGTGGCGGTGACGCCCCGGCCGGGTGTGGAGGTGAAATCCTCGGCCGCGGCCAGGGTCAGGCCGCGTTCACGGGCGGCTTCGACGACGGCGCGGGCCAGTGGGTGCTCGCTGGCGTGTTCGGCCGCGGCGGCCAGGCCCAGGAGGGTGTGCTCGTCCAGGTCCGCGTCCGGGAGCAGGGGGCGGATGTCCGTGACGTAGGGGGTGCCTTCGGTGAGGGTGCCGGTCTTGTCGAGGGCCACGATGTCGGTCTGGCCCAGGCGTTCCATGACGACGGCGGACTTGGCAAGGACACCGTGGCGGCCCGCGTTGGCGATCGCGGAGAGCAGGGGCGGCATGGTGGAGAGCACGACCGCGCACGGCGAGGCGACGATCATGAACGTCATCGCGCGCAGCAACGCGGGCTGGAGCGCGTCGCCGAAGGCGAGCGGGACGGCGAAAACGGCGAGGGTCGCGAGGACCATGCCGATCGAGTAGCGCTGCTCGATCTTCTCGATGAACAGCTGGGTGGGCGCCTTGGTGGCGGAGGCTTCCTCGACCATCTGCACGATCCGGGCGATCACCGAGTCCGCCGGGTCGCGCTCGACGCGTACGCGCAGGGCGCCGGTGCCGTTGAGAGTGCCGGCGAACACCGCGTCCCCGGCCTGTTTGGCCACCGGCAACGGTTCGCCGGTGATGGTGGCCTGGTCGATCTCACTGGCCCCTTCGACGACTTGCCCGTCGGCGCCGACGCGTTCGCCGGGGCGGACCAGGATGACGTCGCCGATCGCGAGCCGTGCGGCGTCGACGGTCTCTTCGGTGCCGTCGGGTCCCAGGCGGGTGGCGGTGGTGGGCGCCAGGTCGAGCAGGCCGCGTACGGAGTCGGCGGTGCGGGCCGTGGCGACGGCCTCCAGGGCGCCGGAGGTGGCGAAGATGACGATCAGCAGCGCGCCGTCGAGGACTTGGCCGATCGCGGCGGCTCCGAGCGCCGCGACGACCATCAGAAGGTCCACGTCCAGGGTCTTGTCCTTGAGCGCCCTCAGCCCTTCCAGGCCCGGCTCCCAGCCTCCGGTGACGTAGGTGGCCGCGAACAGCGGTCCCCAGAGCCATGCCGGAGCGCCCAGGAGGTACGGCGGGAGGGCGAGCAGGAACAGTGTCAGCGCGGCCAGCGCCCACCGGGCCTCCGGCAGCGCGAGGATGCGGGTGCGGCGCCGCGGCACGGCCGCCGGGCGAGGTGCCGCCGCGGTCGGGGCGGACCGCTGGTCCAGGGCAGAAGGCATGGCAGAGCAACCCTTCGAGGGCGTACGGGGTGACGCCTCCACCATACAAGAACAATTGAACAGGTCTTCATATGTCGTCGGTAAGATGGCTGCCATGGGCCACGGAACCGACAGCAGGACAGACGCCACCGCGCGCGAGCGGCTCGACGCGGCGGGAGTCTCCGACGTCGCCGCGACCCTGCAAGCGCTGGCGACCCCCTCCCGGCTGTACATCCTGGCCCGGCTCCAGGAAGGCCCCTGCACCGTCGGTGACCTCGCCGAAGCCGTCGACATGGAAGCCTCCGCCTGCTCGCACCAGCTCCGCCTGCTGCGCAACCTCGGCCTGGTCACGGGCGAACGGCACGGCCGCTCCATCGTCTACTCACTGCACGACAACCACGTCGCCGAACTCCTGGAACAGGCGCTCTACCACGTGGAGCACCTCCGCCTCGGCCTGCCTGACCCCGCGGCGCCGTAAGGTTCCCCGTCGGGCTCTCGGGCTCTTCGGCGCGACCAACCTGCGTGAGGCCTACCTCAAGCGGTTCGGCGAGCGGGTCGACCACCGGCGGCCCGTTCGCCCTCACCGCGGCGGTGCTGTGCTACGCCGGACTGCGGCGGCGCTCGGACGGGAGATGGACGCGAAGAAGCTCCGCAACGCGCGCAAGCTCCGCAAGTAGAGCGCCCTCAGCCTGCGTCGACCCGTACGCGCTCGCTCGCCTTGTCCGAGAGGAACGCCGCCACCGACCGCCCCTCCTCCGCGACCTCCTCCCGCTCCGCCCGCGCAAGGCGCCGCAGCGGGGTCACCACCACGCAGCCCTCCTCGACGGTCCATGTCGCCGCCGCCCGGCCGTCGACCAGGACGGCGCGTTCCCCGGCGACCGAGAGGCCGCGGTGGGCGTCGTCGATGATGCGGGTGCGGTCGTCGTAGCCGAGGATCGCGTTGTCGAACGCTGGCAGGAAACGCACCGGCGCGGGCGTGTCCGGGTCCGGGCGGGGCGCGTCGGGCAGGTCGAGCAGCTCGCGACCTCGCTCGTCGCGGAAGGTGATCAGTTCCGCGCGGGTGGCGGCGACCGCGGCCGGCAGTCCGGCCAGGCCGCTCCAGGCGCGGAGGTCCGCCGTGGCGGCGGGGCCGAACGCGGCGAGGTAGCGGCGCACCAGAGCCTGGCCGACCGGGTCGGAGCCGTCCGGGGCCGGCGGGTCGGTCTCCCGCCCCAGCCAGGTGGCGAGCGGGAGATTGCGCACGCCCGCCTTGGTGCGCCACAGGCCGCGCGGCGGCATCTGCGCCATGGGCACGAGCCCGGCGATGAGCATCTCCCCCAGGGCGCGTGGCGCCGTCGTCGGCCAGCGGTCGGCGACCGCCCGCGTCAGCTCGGCCATGGAGCGCGGCTCGCCGTCGGACAGCACCTCCCTGCCCGCCGCAGCGAGTTCGTCGAGGTCCACGCCTTCGAGATCACGGCGGTAGACCCCGAGCACCCGCTGGCGCAGCATCGCGTCATGCCGGGCCCGCCAGGCCAGGGTGTCATCGGCGGTGACGAGGTGGACGGTGCGGCGCATGAGGTGCGTACGTACGACGTGTCGCTCGACGAGCAGGTCATTGAGGCTCCCCGGCTCGAAGCCGCGCAGTCTCGACCAGAGCCCGACGAACGGCTCCTGCGGTTCCTGCGCCTGTAGCCCGCAGAGGTGCGCGACCGCGTCCAGGGTGGGCATGTCGGCGCGGCCGAGAAGCAGTTGCCTGGCGAGCGTGGCGCGGCCCAGGGCCCGGGCGTCGAGGACGGTCACCGCGTCACCGCCGGGTACTCCTCGGTCGTCCGGAAGGCGAGCCGCCGGGGCGGGTGGGGCGAGGCGGTCACGGGCATGCGGGCTGCTCCTGAAGTCGTTGCGCGGCTCGACGCGGCGATGCGTCGCCCCAGGGGCCTGCTCTGTGACGCCCCCGGTCGAGCACCACGGTTTCAGGAGATGCGGTCAGCTTGTGTCCGCGAGACTTGCTGAGGCCCCCGGCAGGGACCGCGGGGAATTCGGTTGCTTGATCGAGATGGTGGTGTATGCAATGTGCGGCATGAAAGACGCCAGCGCATGAGTACTCCGCCATCGACGCCTGTGCCCGAGCGGGCCGACGGATCGTCCGTCCGGATCGGCGCCCTCGTTCCTCTGACCCGGCCCGGCTGGGTCGAGGCAGGTCAACACCTGCTCGCCGGACTGGAAACGGCCGTTCGCGACGTCAATGACACCGGTGGAATCGCCGGACGACCGCTCGAACTGGTGGTCCGGGACACCGCGGCTGATCCGGAGCGGGCCGCGACGGCCGTGGAGGAGCTGGCTCACCTGGGCGTGGCCGCCCTGACCGGGGAGTATCACAGCGTCGTCGCTCGCGCCGCCGCCGCCGGGGCCGACGCCCACGGACTGCCGTTCCTGTGCTCGTCGGCGGTGCTCGACGCGCTCACCGAGCAACCGAGCCCATGGGTGGCGCGTCTCTGCCCGGCACAGTCCCACGGCTGGCGGATCTACGCGGACTTCCTGCTCGGCGCGGGCCACAGTCACATCGCCGTGGCTGCCCAGCCGAGCGTCTACTGGGCAGCGGGGACCCGCATCCTGCGGGACTGTCTCGCTCCGCGCGGCGGCACCGTCACCGCACTGGACGTGAGCGCCCTCTCCCCCACGGCCGTGTGTGACCGACTCGTCGACGCCCGCGCCACGGCTCTCCTCGTCCTGACCGGCCAGCCGGAGCCGGCCGTGTCGCTCGTGAAGGCTGTCCGCCGCGACCAGCGCCTGGCCGAGGTCATGATCGGTGCGCCGGCCGGGCAGCCGGAGTTCGCCGAGTGGGCGAGGCTGCTGGGCAGGGACGGCGCCGCGATCCCGTTCCTGCGCTACCTGCCCGAGCGCCTGACCTCACTCGGCGCACGGGTCGAGACCGCTCTGCGTGAGCGGCTGTCCGAGGCGCCCTCCTTCGTCGCCTTCGAGGGCTACGACACGATCACCGTCCTCGCCGATGTGCTGCGCTCCCAGGGCACGGACCGTGCGCGCATCGCCGAAGCCTGGCCGCGCGTCGCAGTCGAAGGCACCCGAGGTCGGATCCGGTTCTCCCGTACGCCAGGCATCGACGTATGGCAGTGGGCCTGGCCGCCGGTCCAAGTCGTCGACAGGGACCCGGCGGAGCCCGGCCGTTTCCGGATTCTCCACACGGGCTGAGACGTGAAATAAGGGGCGGCCGCGGCGCCTTGACCACTACTGCAACGAGTAACCATGGCGACGGGGCGGACCGCGTTCGGCCAGAGGGAAGGGACGAGAGCCGATGAGCCTGCGTCAGTACGAGTACGCCCTGGCCGTCGCCGAGGCCGGCTCCGTGACGGCGGCGTCGGAGCTGCTGCACGTCGCCCAACCGTCGGTGTCCCAGCAGATCCGCGCCCTGGAGCGGGAACTCGGCGTGCAGTTGTTCGCCCGTACGCCGACCGGACTCGTACCCACCGTGGTCGGCCGCGCGTTCCTTCGGGAGGCGGAGGTCGCGGTGAGCGCTTCGCGGCGGGCGCGGGCGACGGCGCGTGCCGGTGCCGATGAGCTGGTGGGTGAACTGGTGGTCGTGGTGCAGATGGGCTTCGGCACGCGGCAGTTGCCGGGCGCGCTGAGCGCGCTGCGCCGCCGTTTCCCGCGGCTGGAGGTCACCGTCTTCGAGGAGCCGAGCTCCGCCGAGCTGGAACGGCTGGGGCGCCAAGGCCTCGTGGACCTCGCTCTGATGGCGGCGTGCGAGCAGAGCCCCGCCGACGCCCACCACCTCGGCGACGAGGAGTTCGTCGTGGTGCTGGGCGACGGGCATCGGCAGCTCGCCGCGGACCGGGTCGAGCTGCGTGAACTCGCGGGCGAGCCGTGGGTGAGGTTCGACCGTGACAGCGCGCTCGACGGTGTGCTGCTGAGCGTGCTGCGCGACAACGACCTGACCCCGGCGACGGCCGCCCGCGTCTCCCAGACCGCGACAGCCGTGCGCTGGGCCGCCCATGGGCTGGGGGTCACACTCGTCCCGGCCTCCGCGGTGCCCCACGACCACGGGCACCTCGTCCGGCCGGTGTTCCCGGTCGTGTCCCAGCCCGTCATCGCCGTGGTCAGGCACGGCGCGGGCCCGGCGGAGACGGCTCTGCTCGAACTCCTGCGTAAAGAGACCTGGTCCGAACCCGGGTCCGCATCCGGGTCCGAGTCCGTTTCCCCGGCAGAAAAGCAGGAAGGGGAAATCAGCCCCTCGGGAATTCACCCCCGTCCACGACGAGATTACTCCCGGTCAGCCAGCTCGCCCGGTCGGAAATAAGGAAAAGCACCGCGTCGGCGATGTCGTCGGGTTGGCCGTCGCGTCCCAGCGGAGGCGTGGTGGTGTCCTGGCCCGGACCCGAATCCAGGCGCGCCCACTGTTCCCGCGTCGCTTCGCCGCCGGGCGTGGCGGTTCTGCCGGGAGAGACGGTATTGACCCGGATTCCGAACGGGGCCAGCTCCGAGGCCAGACCCCGGCTGTAGTTCTCCAGCGCCGCCTTCGCCGCCGTGTAGTGCAGGAACGGCGGTGCCACGGTGGGGACCGCGGCCGAGGAGATGTGCAAGATCGCCCCCGCACGCCGTTCCCGCATCGCCGGTGCCAGCAGCGAGTCCAGTCGTACCGCCGCAAGGAAATTCAGATCCAGCGCGTCCCGCCACTCCTCGTCGGAGATGGCCAAGGCGCCCTTGTGCGGCTGCGCCCCACCCGCGTTGTGGACCAGGACGTCCACCCCGCCGAGCACCTCCCGCGCGGCCGCGGCCAGCGTCTCCGCTCCGGCCCGCGTCCGCACGTCGGCCTCCACGAATTCGGCGCCCTTCGGCACCGTGCTCGTCGTCGACCTGGCGGTCGTGAGCACATCGGCGCCCGCGTCCAGGAGCCGGCGGACGACGGCCGCTCCTATTCCGCGAGAACCACCCGTGACCAGGGCTCGCTTTCCCGCGAGTTCCGGCTTTTCCGACCCCTTCTCCATGATGCTCGTACTCATTCCACTGATCCTCTCAGAAATGTGTTGGCAGTGAATTCGTGATGCGCACCTCATCGAGCTGTTTCACCGTACGTACGGGAAAGAGGGAGAGGCAAAGACGTAATATCAGCAGGTGCTATAGGGAACTCCTATGGCGACGTACGCGGGTGCGTGGGAGCGGGTTCCGGGGGCAGAGTGGGGGCATGACGACGACACTCGGAGCCTTTGTTCTCGGTACTCCCGACCCGCCCGCCCTGGCCGACTTCTACCGGGCCCTGCTGGGCTGGCAGGAAGTGGACCGCCAACCGGAGTGGGTACGCCTGCGGGCCCTGGAACAGGAACGCCCCGGCCTCAGCTTCCAGCTGGAGACCGACCACACTCCCCCGGTCTGGCCCCAGCGGCCGGGCACGCAGCAGATGCAGGCCCACTTGGACCTGCAAGTCGACGACCTGGAGGCGGAGACCGAACGAGCCTGCGCCCTGGGCGCGACGCTGGAGGAGCACCAGCCGCAGAAGGACGTACGAGTCCTGCGTGACCCGCACGGCCACCTGTTCTGCCTCTTCCTGCCGGGAGCCTGAGCGCTGTTGCCCGCATGGCTAACCTGCTGGGATGGATCTGCGACTGGCGGCGTACGCCGTGTGCATCGAGGACGGGCGGGTGCTGCTCGCTCATGCCGTGAAGGCGGACGGTGAGAAGACCTGGACCTTGCCGGGAGGCAGGGTCGAGCACACGGAGGATCCGTTCGACGCGGTGATCCGGGAGGTCGCGGAGGAGACCGGTCTGGAGGCCGTGGTGGAACGCCTGCTGGGCGTCGACTCACGGGTGGTCCCTGCGGCGGAGCGCCGGCAACCGGGCCGCCCGGAACTCCACAACGTCGGCATCTACTACCAGGTCCGCATCACCGGCGGCCGGCTCCGCCCCGAGCCGAATGGTGACACCGCCGAGTCGGTCTGGACCCCGATCACCGATGTCGCCCGACTCGGCCGCTCTTCGCTGCTCGACATCGGCCTCGCCCTGGCACAGAACGCTCCGGCGACCGGCCACGTCCCTCCCGTACCGGTCGGCGGTCCTGTCCAGCACTGACCGGGGCGGGCCGGGCCCGCCGAGGCATCACGTCACTCGGGCGGGCCGGGCTGCGCGGCGAGGTCGATGCTGAAGGCCACCCTGTCGAATCCGGGGCCGTCATAGTCGGGCTTCACCGTCGACGTGGTGAAGCCGAGCCGGGCGTGGAAGCTCTGTGACGCGGTGTTCTGCGGGCTCGTGATGCAGTGCACGTACCGGCGGCCGTGCGACCGGGCCAGAGCGAAGAAGGCCCGGTACAGGGCTCGGCCGATGCCCTGCCCGTGCAGTCGCGGGTCGACGCCGACGAAGTGCACGTAGGCGGCGTCGGGTTGGGACTGCGACAGGAATCCGACCAGGAAGGCGGCGACCTCGCTCCCCTCGCGTTCACCCTCGCCTGCGCGGTCGCCTTCACCTGCGCGGTCGGCCTCGCCAGCCCGGTCTCGTTCGATGAGATAGCTGGTGGTGGCGAAGTGCTGGAAGTACAACCTGGGCAGGAGCAATGTGCGCTCCAATGCCCCCGCCTCGCCCTTCAGCCCGCCCCACCACGCGTCAAGCACCGCGAGCACCCGCAGATGGTCGTCCTCGACGAGGTGCCGTGCCGTCAGTCCGACAGGAAGGTCATCGATCATCGGCGCAGTCTGCCAGACCGGCGTGCAAACGTGCCCCGAGTCGGCCGGGCCCGCCGGCTCGACCGTGTGCCGGTGGTTCAGCGGCAGGCCGCCGAGGGCGTCGCATTCGGCCGTTCGTCGGCGATTCGCGAGGCTCGGCCGAAGCTGGGTCAAGGCTCGGTCGAGGCCGCGTCGAGCGGCCGGTCGAGCACCCGGGGCGAGCGGCCGGGCGAGCGGCCGGGCGCAGGCCACGCCGTGTCCACGGCTCGGCTCCACCCGTACGGGCAACTCGCGGGCAATACTCGACACGCAAGCATCCGCGTCGAACCACCAGCCGCACGGAGCTTCCGCAGCGGCGAACGACCAGCCGCACGGGGCTCTCCGCAGCGGCGTACGAAGGATTCCCGCCATGCGTCGTGCCACAGCCCGCAGCACCTGCCTGCCCGTGCTTGTCGCCGCCTGCTGCCTTGCCATCGTCAGCTGCGGAAGCACCCCGGCTCCCCACGCCCCCACACGCACCGCCGTTCCCTCCCCCGACTCCATCGCACGCCACTCCGAAACCGGGTACGGAAGCCGGTCGGAAGCCCGGATTCCTGGCCTCGGCCCCGCGACGCAGGCAGCGATCGCTGCCGGCACGCGACAGGTCCTGGTGGTCACCGGCGGCCCCGCGAACAGCCCCAGCCACTCCTCCGCCTCGCTCTACACCCGTAAGGGAAGGACGGGCTGGCACCGCGTGGCTGGACCGTGGCAGGCCCGCAACGCCGCGCGCGGGTGGACGCGTGACCACCGGGCGGGGGATCTTCGCACCCCGAGCGGAGTGTTCAGGATCGGTGACGCCGGCGGCCTGCTGCCCAACCCCGGTACGCAGCTCCCGTACGACCGGAGCGAGGAGTTCCGCGAGCCTGGGACCGGCTTCTACGGCGAGTCGCTGGAGGGCACCTTCGACTACGTCCTCGCGATCGATTACAACCGGCGTCCAGGAACCTCGCCCCTCGACAAGTCCCGGCCGCTGGGGCAGGAGAAGGGCGGAGGGCTGTGGATCCACGTCGATCACGAGGGTCCCACCAAGGGCTGCGTCGCACTGCCACGGGCGCAGATGCGCCAGTTGTTGCGGCTCCTGAAGCCCCGGCACCAACCGGTCGTCGTCATGGGGCCACAAAAGGAACTGCTGCGCTGACCGCGCGTCACGGGTCGGCCCGTTTCTCGGGTTCAGTGTCGTCGTCGTACGGGAACAGACACAGGGAACTCACCGTCGACGACCGGCCATGGGACCGGCCATGGGACTGGCCGTGGGACGACTGTCCTCGCGCGTCGAACAGGAGCCGGGGTGAACCATTCAGGCCCCTCGTACGTCTGCTACGTCGAGGTGCCCGCCCACACTCCGGGCCACGAACGGAGAAACAGCACACCGTCATAGGCTCGACGAGATCCAGCGAGAGGCACGGAACGCATGATGAGGTCCGATCCGCTCACCCGTAGACTGCAGCGGCTCTTCAGCGTCCTCGACAGCGAGGGCAAGGGCTTTGTGACGTGGGGCGACCATCAGCGGATCGTGGACAGGTACGTGTCCGGCTACGACTTGCCGAAGAGCGACCCGAGGATCAAGGCTCTGGAACGGGCGTACTGGACACAGTGGCTGGGGCTGTTGGCACAGGCGTCCCCCGGCCAGGACCGGCTGTCCCAGGACGAGTTCGTCGCGGCGCACCGCGCCATGGGCTACGGAACACGGGCGTCGCAGCTCCTCGACGACCTCGCGCAGGCGGTCTTCAACGTTCTGGACGTCGACCGCGACAAGCGGATCAGCAGGGACGAGTTCGCCAAGTACCTGGACTTCTGCGGGGTTTCCCGCTCTGACGCCGCGGTCATCTTCCGGCGCCTGGACCTGGACGGCGACGCCTTCATCTCGCAGCGGGAGGTCGCCAAGTCGCTCAGCGCCTTCCATCTGTACAACGACGACCTCATCACGCCGGGCGGCGTCTTCCTGGGCCTCAGCTGAACCATGCCGATGCAGGGCATCGAGTGACCCGCGCGGACTACAGTGAGCCGGTGACCTCTCCACCGGACAACCCGCTGTCGCCGACCACTCAGGACGCCCGTGACGCGGCCGTGCGGCGCTTGCAGGAGGCGTACGCCGAAGGGCGCATCTCGCACGAGGAGATGGACCGGGGCCTCGAGCAGGTGCTCACGGCCGAGACGCACGGCGAGCTCGGGCCGGTGCTGGCCTCGCTCCCGGCCGAGCAGCCCGCCACGTCGGCCACGATCGCCGCCGCCGGCGGACGGATCCGGCGGCGCGGCCCATGGCGGGTCCCGCGGAACCTCACGGTCGAGTCCGCCTACGGCGGGGTGTACCTCGACCTGTCCCGCGCCGTCTTCGAGCATCCGGCGGTCGACATCGAACTGCGGCTCGGCACCGGCAAGGCCAGGATCACGGTGCCTCGCGACGCGATCGTCGACGTCGAGGGCCTGCACACCGGGTGGAAGGACCTGCGTTACCGGACTCGGCGGCCCTCCCGCCCCGGCGGACCGACGATCCGGATCTCCGGTGCCATGGGATACGGACGGCTGAAGATCCGCCACGCGTGGCGCTGAGACAAGCCAGATCCGGGACCCACTCGAGCCCGGCCCATGCCAGTGGGTACCGTGCGGCGACGGAGAACTGGCCGGGGAGGAATGAATGTCGCTGGTGGACCAACTGCCCGCGCTGATAGGCGTCGTGGTCGGCACGCTCGGCTCGTACGCGGTGCAGAGCCTGACCGAACGCCGGCGGTGGAAGCGGCAGCGGGACGAGCGGTGGGACGAAAGGCGCTTCGAGACGTACGGCCGTTACGGCAACGCCGTCAAATCCCAGCTGCGCATCGCCCAGCGCATCGGCGCCGCCCTCGGCTTCACGGACGTGACCGACCCCTTGCTGCCGGCCGAAGGGATGAGCCTCCTCGCCGACGCGGAGTCCCACCGGGCGACGGAATGGGAGTCCGTCCTGCTCGTCGGGGACGCGGAAACGATCACTGCGGCACGGCGCTGGCACGAGACGATCTGGACCATCGAGCTGCTCGTACGGGAAGGGCCGGTCGACGCCGAGATGTGGACCAAGGCCCATCAACTGGCCAGCGCTGCACGCGACGCCTTCTACGAGAGCGCACGGCGCGACCTCGGCATCGCGGGAGATCCACCGCCCTCGGGGGCCTGGCCCCGGCCCTGGCGGGCCGAGCTGTCCAACTGAAGGACCGGCACCGGGTGCGCTCCTCAAGGGCCCGTCCGTCTGCTGCTCGTACCGGTTCAGCCAGCACGAGCAGCAGGCGCGCGGCGAGGTCACATCACGCGACGGCGGTTCCTTCGAGCTCGACCATCTGGCCGGGGATCGCCAGTCGCGTCACCTCCAGCATTGTGGACGCCGGCGCGACCCCGGCGGCGCCCAACCTCCCGGCCAGCACTCCGTAGTGCGGGAAGAGCCCGTCGACGTCGGTCGTGTAGACGTTGAGTCTGACGAGGTTCGCCAGGGACATGCCCGCTTCGACGAGCACGGCCTCCAGGTTGTCGATGCTCAGCTTCAACTGCGCCGCCATGTCACCGTCATGCTGGGGTTTGCCGTCGCCGCTCATCGCGGTCTGCCCGGAGACGTACAGGGTCCGTGTCTGCCCGGAGACGACCTCACCTTGGTTGAATCCCATCTCCACCGACCATGTCACCGGGTTGACCGCAGTTCGTTCCACTGCCACATCAGCTCCAATTCGCTTCATTCACTTCATCGGGAGTACGTAGGTACGTGCGTCCGTCGGCTCGGTAGCCGCCGGTTCCGACGCCGCGTCAACGAGCCTCCCAACAAATCACGACACCCTTGGTCATGTATTGGCTAGAGTCTTCGTATGCGTGCTGACCGGTTGGTCTCACTGGTGCTACTGCTGCGGCAGCGCGGTCAGTTGACGGCGAGCGCGCTGGCCCGCGAGCTGGAGGTATCCACCCGCACCGTGCTGCGCGACATCGAGGCGCTGTCCGCGGCCGGCGTCCCGGTCTACGCCGAGCGCGGCAGGCACGGCGGTTTCGCGCTGCTGCCGGGTTACCGGATCGAGCTCACCGGTCTGAACCACGACGAGGCCCTCGCCTTGCTGACCGCCGGATCGGGGCGCGGAGAGCAGGTGTTCGGCCTCGGCTCGGCGCTCGCTTCAGCCATGCGCAAGGTGGTCGACGCGCTGCCCGAAAACCACCGGGCCTCCGCGAGCGACGCGGCGCAGCGATTTCTCGTCGACCCGGAGACCGACTTGCTCTCACGCCGGCTGGTCGTCGACGAGGTGCCCGACACCACGATGATCGAGGTCAGGCGCGCGGTGCTCGCCGGACACAAGCTGCGCATCCGCTACGCGGCCACGGGCGGGACACCACAGTGGCGCACGGTGGACCCGATCGGCCTGGTCACCGTACGCGACCGCGGCTATCTGCTGGCCACCAGATCCGGCGAGGACCGCACCTACCGGCTGTCTCGGGTGCTGGCCGCCGAGGAACTCCCCGAGCCGGCACAGCGACCGAACCGGGTCGATCTGGACCGGATCTGGCGTGACCGCTCCGCGCGGTTCCTCTCCGGCAGTGATCACCTCGCCGTGCTGGTACGGGTGAATCCGGCGCGGCGGGAGGATCTGCTGGACTCCGCGCTGGCCGTCCGCGCGGAAGAACCCGACGCGGACGGCTGGCTGCGGCTGGAGGTGACCTACCAGGATTCCCGGCACGCCGAGTGGGCGTTGTGGCAGCTCGGCACGGACGCGGAAGCCCTGGCCCCGCAGTCGTTGCGCGCCTCGCTGCACGACCGCGCCACCGCGATCGCCACGCGCTACGGGGACTCGGCCAGGGCGTAGTCGGTGGGCAGTGCGCGCAGGCGGGCATGTGGTGGTCCGTACCGGTGGGCGATGCCGGCCTTGATGGCGGCTGCCCGGGCGGTGGCCGCGGTGAAGCCTCCGGGAACCGGACAGGAGACGGCGTTCACGGTCAGCCTCCGTGTGCGGTGAGCGTGTAGCCCTCCGGGCCCTCGAAGGAGAACATCGGCCCGAAGGGGCTGTCCGCCACCGGGGTGAGGATCTTGACCCCCGCGGCAGTGAGCTGGTCGTGGAGCTTGTGGGCGTCGGAGGTCCGGAACCAGAGCACCACTCCGAGGCCGGGCCGTTCCGTCTTGGCGAGGTCGACGCCCGGGAGGAGCCGGCGCACGGCGAACGGGGTCGGCTCGGTGTCGAACACGACCGCGTGCGGCGGCGAGACCGCGGCCCGGCGCAGGCCCAGGTGCTGCTCGCAGAAGGCGGCCGCGGCGTCCACGTCGCAGACTTGCAGGGCCACGAAGTCGGGGCCGTCAATGGTGGCGGTCATGGGTCTTCCTCGTTCCACATCAGGGGTCGGTCTCAGGACTGACCTCAGGGCTCATGCCAGGACTCACGTCAGGCCTGATCTCAGGACTGATGACACGGCTGCGCGCCATGCCGATGTCAGGACTTTGACACCAGTGAGGCTAGGCCCCCACAGGTGACCATGTCAAAGTGCTGACATAATGGAGGGCATGCCGACCACGCCGCCCCACCCCGCCGAGGACGTCACCCAGCACGTGGGATACCTGCTCAAGCGCGCCCAGTCCGCCCTGCGCGGCGCCATGGACGGGGTCCTGCGCGAGCACGGGCTGACCGTGCCGCAATACGCCGCGCTGGAACTCCTGGCCCTGCACCCCGGCATGTCCAACGCCGACCTCGCCCGCGCCACCTTCGTCACCCGACAGTCCGGCAACGTCGTACTGCGCGGGCTCCAGGAAGCGGGACTCATCACCCGCCCCGCCACCGCCGACCACGGCCGCGCCCGGCCCGCCCACCTCACCGAGGAGGGCCGCGCACGCCTGGCGGAGGTCCAGTCCGCCGTATACGCCATCGAACAGCGCATGGTCGAGGCGATCCCACCGCAACGCATGACAGCGCTCCTCACCGACCTCGACCGCATCGCGGCGGCCCTGGAGGAGTGAAGGACGATGACGGGGGACGCCTGCGGGGGGCCGCACCGCTGCTGTTCCGTACCCTGGCGGCATGCGTATGCGCCCTACTTTGAGCTGGACTCCTGCCGAGGATCTGCCGCCGGGTACGACAGATCCGGGGCCCGTCGCCGATGCGCTGAAGACCGGTGGCGTGCTGGTGCTCAGCGGGGCGGGCATCTCGACGGAGTCGGGCATTCCCGACTACCGGGGTGAGGGCGGCAGCCTGAGTCGGCACACTCCGATGACCTATCAGGACTTCACCGGCAGCCATGAGGCCCGCCGTCGCTACTGGGCGCGCAGTCACCTCGGATGGCGCACCTTCGGTCGTGCCCGCCCCAACGCCGGGCACCTCGCCGTGGCCGCGTTCGCGCGGCAGGGACTGCTGGCGGGCGTGATCACCCAGAACGTCGACGGCCTCCACCAGGCCGCCGGCAGCGAGGACGTCGTGGAACTCCACGGAAGCCTCGACCGTGTCGTCTGCCTGGCGTGCGGCACCTCCAGCCCGCGCCGTGAGCTCGCCCGGCGCCTGGAGGAGGCCAATCCGGGTTTCGCGCCGGTGGCCGCCGGAATCAACCCGGACGGTGACGCCGACCTCACCGATGAGCAGGTCGGGGACTTTCACGTGCTGCCCTGCACGGTCTGCGGCGGCATCCTCAAGCCGGACGTGGTGTTCTTCGGCGAGGCCGTTCCGCCGCAGCGGGTCGAGCACTGCCGGGAGCTGGTCCGTGCGGCGAGATCGCTGCTGGTCCTCGGGTCCTCGTTGACGGTGATGTCCGGGCTGCGGTTCGTCCGTCAGGCCGCCGAGGCCGAGAAGCCGGTGGTGATCGTCAACCGGGACGCGACCCGCGGCGACCAGTACGCCGTCACACGGGTCGCGCTCCCGCTGGGCCCTGCGCTGACCTCCGTGGCCGACCGGCTGGGTGTTCGCGTCGAGAGCGAGGCGACGGGCGAGGTCAGGTAGACCTTCTGAAGCGCGCCCGATCGTCCTGAAGTGCGCCTGATCGTCGACTGATCGTCCTGACGCGTGCTATTCCGACCGGACTTCGGTGTTCTGGCAGGCGTGCAACAACCACGTACCGTCGTCCTGCTTGGTCATGACATAGAGCGGGGCGCCCTCTGTGTCACCCTCCGCCGAGTGGTAGACCTGCCGGACCTTGACGGCCGCCACGTCCGGCCGCAGGAACTGCGTGTGGATCACCTCGTACGTGACCTCGCCGCCTCGCGCTCTTCCATCCCGAGGCTCTGTGGACGACCGCCCATGGCAAGGTCCTGGTCGGCGCCGACGCGATCGCCGAGTTCACCCGTGCGGTGCTGCCCAACGCCAGTTGGGACCCTATTGCCTCAAGTCGGCTTGAGGTCAAGGCCGCCATGGACATCGCGCGCGCGGACAGGTCCTCAGGACACGCATGGCGTGGATCCCGGCATCGAGCGCGCGATGGGTCCAGTCGGGCGGCCCCTGTCGTGTCGGGCTCGCCCGGCCCACCCGGCACGGTTATAGATGGAACTCCACATTCCACTTCTCCCGCTTCAAGAGGCCCCATGTCATTGCGTCAGCTCACCACGGCCATCGCCGCCTCACTGCTCCTGTGCACCGCGTCGGCAGCCGACGCCCTCGCCGACCCGAGCCAGTCGGTGACGGTCAACCCCACCGGCCACGTCGCCGCGGACGGCACAGTCACCCTGTCCGGCACCTATCGGTGCACCGGCGGCCACGGCCCCGTCTTCGTCTCCTCCTCCCTGGCCCAGGGCAACATGAGCACCCGGTACGGCGTCGGCGGCACCCGTGCGATCTGCGACGGCAAGACACGCAGCTGGACCAACACGGGCCGCCCGTCCACCACGATCAAGCCGGGCGCGGGCCACGTCTGGGCCACGGTGATGGAGCTCAACCTGCAGAGCGGTCTCCCGTTGCCGCGCGTCCACGCCGTGCAGCGACAGGACGTCACGCTCACACGGAGCTGATGCCAACGATCATGGTTGATAGCCTCCCCGGATGACTGTGACCTTTGACGAACCCGTCCGCGCTCGACTGCAAGCCCCCAACATCTGGTACGTCGGAACCGTGTTCGCCGACGGAGCACCGCAGGTCAGCCCCATGTGGGTGGACCTGGAGGGAGACGGGGAGCTGACCTTCAACACCTCGGCCGGACGGGTGAAGGAGGAGAACCTGCGCCGGGATCCCCGCGTCTACCTCTCACACGCGGACGCCACCGACCCCTTCGACCGCGTGCAGATCAGCGGCGTGGTGGCTCGCTTCATCGAGGGTGAGGAAGCGCACCGGCGGATGGACCGGCTGGCACAGAAGTACCTGGGCAGCGAGCGCTTCGAGTGGCTCATGCCGGGCGAGCGTCGGGTGGCGGTGGTCGTGCGCCCGACCAAGGTGCGGCACATCGTCGGTGTGGAGCGGTTCCGGCCCGGGGGTCCCGTTCCCGCTTCCTGAGGATGACCGAACGGCGGATGGGCGGCACGCGTCGCCCACTGCCGCAAATCCGTGGTCATCACGTGCCGCAAATCCGTGGTCATCATGGCGGCATGGAATCGCTCCTCTCCCGGCTGCCGGCCGACTTCTGGACCGTCCCCTACGTCGGGGCCCGCTTCCCCGGGGCGAAAGCCGTGGCCGGACAACCGGGCCTCGCGGCGGGTGCCAACTGCCAGCTGTTCGCCTACGCGGTGCTCGCACACTTCGGCCTCGCCCCGGCCGCGCTGCGCTCCAGCGAACTGTGGGACGACACGGAGACCACCGTGCGCGTCTCGTCCCCCGAGCCCCTGGACCTGCTGCTCTTCAACGCCTCCGACCGCGCCTACGGTGCCCATGTCGGCGTGTGGGCCGGTAACGACGCCGTCCTGCACCTCTGCGCCGAGGTCGGCCGCCCTGCCGTGTGGAGCCTGGCTGACTTCGCGGCGCGGGCACGCTACGGGGTCATGCTGGGCGCCAAGCGGGTAACGCGGCAGGCCGGTTCTACGAGCCCGGCGGCCGGCCCGCGGTGATGCCCGCGAGGACCAGATCGACCCCCGCGAGGAACTGCTCGCGATCGTCGTGCTCGCGCATCTGCCCCGCGACAGCCCGCGTGAACGGGTAGGCCTCCGGGTCCAGTTCCTGCCAGGCCATCGACGCGGCCCCGAGGAACTCGTCGCGATCGACGCCCGGTTCGAGAGTGCGGGCGCTCGCGGTGTTCGCGGCGTTCTGCCCCGCGGCGCCGAGGATGTAGTGCATCAACGCCGAGGCCGCCGCGAACCAGCCCTCCTCCGGCACGTTCAGCGCACGCACATGCCGGCCGATGCTCTCGAAGACGCGCGGCGCCACCGTCCCCCAGGGGCTGCGGGAGAGCTGCGTCGCGAGCTGTGCGGTGAGCCAGGGATGCGCCTCGGTGGCATCGAACAGGCGAAGCGCGACAGTGCGGATCCCGTCCCGGGGCGTGGCTGTCGACCCGCCGGGTTCGAGGCTCACCGCGGCGGCCACGACGGCGTCCGTGGCGGCGCCGAGCAGCTCTTCCTTGTTCGCCACGTGCCAGTAGATCGCCCCGGGCCCGGTCGACAGGCGCTCGGTCAGCGCCCGGAACGTCAGACCGCCCTCACCGGCCGTGTCGAGCAGTTCGACGGCCGCCTCGACGATGCGCTCCCGCGAGAGCGCCCCCGTGCGCCGCTGCGAGCGGCGCGTCCGCGTTGCCATAGGGCCAGTCTGGCACGACTGGAGCGCCGTTCCAACTTCACTTGACATTACTGGAACGCCGTTCCAAGAATGGAACGACGTACCAGAGCCGACCCATCAGAGCCGACGTACCAGGAAGGCTCGCCACCCCCAAGGAGCCCCTCCCCCATGAACACCACAACCACCACAACCCCGGGCACAACCCCGGGCGCAACCCCCGTCACGATCATCGGCGCCGGACTCGGCGGCCTGACGCTCGCCCGGGTCCTGCACGTCCACGGCATCCCGTCCACGGTCTACGAAGGCGAGGCATCGCCGACGGCGCGCGCCCAGGGCGGAATGCTCGACATCCACGACCACAACGGTCAGCCCGCCCTGGCGGCGGCCGGCCTGACCGAGGGGTTCCGCGGCCTCGTCCTTGAGGGCCACCAGGCGACCCGTGCCCTCGATCCGGACGGAACCGTGCTGCTCGAAGAGCCCGACGACGGCACCGGCGGCCGCCCCGAGGTGCAGCGCGGCGAGCTGCGCGACCTCCTGCTCGACTCGCTCCCGGCCGGCACCGTCCGGTGGGGTCACAAGGTCAGCGGTGTCCGCGCCCTCGGCGATGGCCGCCACGAGGTGACCTTCGCCGACGGCACCACCACCGTCACGAACCTGCTGGTCGGCGCGGACGGCGCATGGTCACGCGTACGGCCGCTGCTCTCCGACGCCACACCCGCCTATGCCGGTACCTCGTTCGTCGAGACGTACCTGTACGACGCCGACAACCGGCACCCCGCGTGCGCGAAAGCGGTCGGCGGCGGGTCCATGTTCGCGCTCGCGCCGGGCAAGGGCATCCAGGCCCACCGGGAGAGCGGCGGCACTCTGCACACCTACGTGGCGCTGTCCAAGCCGCAGGAGTGGTTCGCGGACATCGACTTCACCGACCCGGCCGCGGCCGCCGCGCGGATCGCGCGCGAGTTCGACGGCTGGGCGCCGGAGCTCACCGCGCTCATCACCGACGGCGAGACGGCACCTGTGCTGCGCCCCCTCCACGCCCTGCCCGACGAGCACCGGTGGGAGCGCGTGCCCGGGGTGACCCTGCTCGGCGACGCCGCCCACCTCATGATCCCCTCCGGCGAGGGCGCCAACCTGGCCATGTACGACGCCGCCGAACTCGGCAAGGCTCTCGCCGCCCACCCCGGCGACACCGAGGCCGCACTCACCGCGTACGAGCGGGGCCTGTTCCCCCGCAGCGCCGCGGAGGCCGCCGACGCCGCCGAGCTGCACGAGGCCATGTACGGCGCCGACGCGCCCCACGGCCTGATCGACATGTACACCGCATCGGCGTGACCGCGCTCTCGGCGTCGGGAGTCAGGCGTCGGGCGCCCCGTCGAGCATCGCGGCGGTCAGGACGTTGCCGCCGACGCCCCATCCCCCGTCGACGACCTCGTCGACGAGCACCACGGTGGTGGGACGGGCCCGCTCCCCGTAGATCTCCGCATACAGGTCGGTCGTACGCTCGACGATCTTCTTCTTGTCCTCGGCGGTGATGGTTCCCGCGGGAACCTTGAAGTGGGCGAAAGGCATGGCTGACTCCTTCAGTGGTCAGTGTCAGTGTCAGTGGTCAGTGGTCAGTGATCAGTGGCAGTTCTGGGACGACGGAACGCGGGGCTCGGCCGCGCGCTCAGACCATGCCGCCGTTGGCCCGCAGGATCTGGCCGTTCACCCAGTGCCCTTCCGGACCGGCGAGGAAGGCCACGACGTGGGCGATGTCCTGCGGGGTGCCGAGCCGCTCCAGAGGCGGGGTCTTGGCGAGCTGCTCGATCCGCTCGGGCGTCTTGCCGTCCAGGAACAGCTCCGTGGCGGTGGGCCCGGGAGCGACGGTGTTCACGGTGATGTCCCGGCCCCGCAGCTCGCGGGCGAGGATCAGCGTGATCGCCTCGACACCGCCCTTGCTCGCCGCGTACGCGCCGTACTCGGGGAACTGGGTGCCGACCACGGAGGTCGAGAACGTCACGATGGAGCCACCCGTACGGAGCCGCCGTGCGGCCTGCTGGGCCACGACGAAGGTGCCGCGCAGATTGGTGTGCAGCACGGCGTCGAGGTCGGCGAGGTCGAGATCGGCGATGGGTGACAGGACCATCCGTCCCGCGGCGTTCACGACGACGTCCACGCCGCCGAACTCCCGCTCCGTCCGGTCGAACAGCGCGGCGACCGCGTCCTCGTCCGCCACATCCGCCTGTACGGACAGCCCCCGGCCCCCGGCGGCGGCGATCGCTGCCACCGTCTCGTCGGCGGAAGCCGCGTCGCGGGCGTAGTTGACCACGACGGCCAGGCCGTCCAGGGCGAGCTTCTCGGCGACCGCCCGGCCGATGCCGCGCGATCCGCCGGTGACGACGGCAACGCGCCCGGCTGCCGGTCCGTGAGCTTGGTGGTTCGTAGTCATGTCCTCAACGATGCGCCGTCCCGGCCTGCGCAACCAGGGGATGACATCCCCTGGGTCCGCGACCCGGCCCGACGCACAATGGAGGGCATGGCTTCTGCGAAGTACACCGAACTGGGTGCCTTTCTGCGTTCGCGGCGTGACCGCATCCGCCCGGGTGACGTCGGGCTCCCGACGGGGCCCCGGCGCCGCGTTCCCGGGTTGCGCCGTGACGAGGTCGCCCAGTTGGCCGGGGCGTCGGTGGACTACTACAACGAACTCGAACGCGGAGCCGGATCCCAGCCCTCCGAGCAGATGCTCGCGGCGCTGACCAGGGCCTTGCGCCTCACGGCCGACGAACGCGACTACCTGTACCACCTGGCGGACCGCCCCGTGCCCATCCAGGGCGGAGCCGCCTCACACGTACATCCCGGCATGCTCGATCTCCTCGACCGTCTGCCGTCGACCCCGGCGCAGGTCATCACCGACCTGCACGTCACCCTCGTACAGAATCCGCTCGCGGTGGCCCTGCTCGGGGACCAGTCCGGCCTTCGCGGTGCCCGGGCCAGCTTCGTCCACCGGTGGTTCGTCGAGCCCGGCACCCGGCGCCTCCACCCCGAGGCCGACCACGAGCGCCTGTCCCGCGCCTTCGTCGCCGACCTGCGCGCGGCCGCCGCCCGGCGCGACGCCAAGGACACCGAGGCAAGCAGCCTGATCAGCTTTCTCCTCGGCGCATCGCCCGAATTCGCCGGGCTCTGGGCCGACCACGACGTGGCGTTCCGACGCGACGACCGCAAACGGCTCATCCATCCCATGCTCGGCCTGATCGAGGTCAACTGCCTCAACCTGTTCAGTGAGGACGGCCGCCAGCGACTGCTCTGGTTCACTCCCGCGGTCGGCACCGACAGCGCCGACCGGCTCGAACTGCTCAAGACGGTCGGTACGCAGGAGATGGCCGGTACGCAGGAGATGGCGGTGACCTTTTGATCCGCTCGGCTGTTGAGTACGAAGAACGGCAACATCTGGCTGGGCAAGCATCAAGGAGCGGTCGATGAACAGCAGTTGGAAGCGGCGGGCCACCCGTGCGGCGCTCATGGCGGCGGCGTGTGCCGTGCCACTCGTCCTGCCCGCCGACGCGGCGCACGCGGACGAGACGCACCACAGCGGCTCGCACACCGCCCCTGTCGTCGCGCTGATCAACACCGGGCAGATCGACGACCCGATGGAGGACGTCCTGGAGCACACCCTGCTCTTCGGCGACGGGTATGCCTGGGACTGACGGGACTGACGGCGGAGCCGCCCCTCGGGCCGGACCCCCTCACGCTCGTGCCGCGCCGAGGGTGTCGATGAGGCGAGACGAGTGCCCGGCCGCGAGGAGCGGCACGCGCACATCCCGGTCCAGGTCGGGCAGGTATCCGAACAGGACGTCGGCCGGCCCGGCGATCTCGACGTCGCCGCAGACGGCGGGGAGCAGCAGTGTCTCGGCCCGGCCGAGTTCCTCCTCCCACTCACCCGACCGCACCCGTACGGGCGCTCCGACGTTGGAGAGGATCTGCGCGGTGGCGAAGGAGTGGCGCAGCGGCTCGGCCGTCCCGGCGCGCCAGCGTTCGAGTGCGAAGTAGGGGCCGGCGCACAGGAAGACGCGCTCCACTCCGTCGCCGACGCCGATGCGCAGGCCGGGCGTGAAGTCCGGCCTGTTCTCCGGTTTCACCTGCCGCATCAGCATGTCGAGGTTGCGGTCGAACTCCTCGTCTCCCACGGCGGAGCCGTCCTCCATGTTCCAGCGCATCGCGTGCTGCTGGATGTCGGACGTCTGCTCGATCTCGTAGACCAGGGTGTCGGGGCCGAAGCTGTGCAGAGTGCCGCCCGGCACGTAGAGGGTCTGCCCCGGTCGTACCGGCAGGCGGCGCAGCACCGCGTCGAAGTCCTGGGCCCGTAGTGCGGCACGCAGTCGCTCGGGGCTCACCCCGCGTCTGACGCCGCACAGGGCGGTCGCTCCGGGAGCGGCGTCGAGGATGTGCCATGCCTCGGTCTTGCCGTTGCGTTGGTTCTCCAGGCGTTGGGCGGTCTCGTCGTCCGCGTGCAGGTGCACCGGCAGGGTGCCTGTGGCGTCGATGAACTTGGTGAGCATCGGGAAGTACGCGCCCGACCAGCGCGGGCCCATCAGGTCCCGCGGATGGTCGAGGGTCACCTGACGCAACGACTGCCCCGCCAACGGCCCGGCGGTCACCACGGCGCCCGCACCGTCGACGTCGCTGCACTCCCACGTCTCCGCGATGTTCCAGTCCGGAAGGCCGGTCCTGCCCAGACGGCGGGCGATGGCGTGGCCCCCGAAAACCAGCGGCTTGGCCGTCACGGTCAGCCGCAGCGGGGACAGGCCGGGGCCGCTGTCACTCATGCTGCCGGCGGGGGTGGGGCATGGTGGCTCCCGAGGTTTCGGTCGGGCGGGATGCGCACGGCGCTGCCGAACCGGCCTGCCCACGGCGGCGGCCCCGGAGCTCCGCGTGCACCCCACCCACATGCTCGCCCGCCGCGCAGGGTCCCGCCATCCGAGGGACGGGCGGCGCTCCCCTTCCCGTCGCCCGCGCGGGCCTGCGTGCGCCCGGAGCATCATGAACATATGGCTGTACGAGGAATCGACCACGTGGGTGTCACCGTCCCCGACCTGGAGAGCGCGACGGACTTCCTGGTCCGGGCGCTCGGGGCGGAGGTGTTGTACGACACCCTGCGGCGCGCGGACGGGCCGAAGAGCGATCCTGGGACCCGGCAGAGGCTCGGAGTTCCCGAGGGCACCGAGCAGCGCGCGATCCGCATGCTGGCTCTCCCCCACGGCCCCGGCATCGAACTGTTTGAGTTCGGCGGAGCGCGTCAACTGCCGCCCGCGCTGCCCTGCGACTTCGGTTGGCAGCACATCGGGCTGTACGTCGACGATCTCGACGCGGCTCTGGCGCGCTGCGAGCGGGCGGGCGCGACCCGGCTCGCGGAGCCACAGCCGCTGCCGGGCCCGGAGCGGGGCGAGCACAACCGGTTCGTCTACCTCCGCACGCCCTGGGGCAGCACCCTGGAACTCTTGACCTACCCCGACGCACAGCCCTACGAAGAGACGACTTCCCGGCGGCGCTGGCACCCGTAATGATGCTGCCGCACCGCCGTTCGGCTCCCCGCCCGTCTGCCTCAGCCGGCAGCGGTCTCCCGGCACTCCACGTGGCCCCAGCCCTGCGCGTTCTTGGCGATCTCCTCACCGGCGGCGTACGGCTTCTGGCAGTGGCAGCGGCCGGGGAACTTGGCCTTGATCACGGCGCCGGAGGTCCGCTTCTTCGCGCCGGCGGTGGTCTTCCCGGGCGTGCGGCTCTCGGTCATGCGCTCCGGGCGCGGTTCGGGGATCCGCCGGTCGCCGTGGGCGGTGCCCGCCGGCTGCTGGGCCGTCGCGGCGTCGCTGGCCGCGACGTCGGCGATCGCGTTCAGATGGTCGCCGTCCACCTGGTGCGCGGCCACATGCCGGAAGGTCACCGCACGCCCCTGCAACAGGGCGTCGATGCGTACGACGAGCTCTTTGTTGACGACCGGCTTCTTCGCCGCGGTCAGCCACCCGTTGCGCTTCCAGGACGCGATCCACTTCGTGACCGCGTTCATCGCGTACTGACTGTCCATGCGCACTTCGAGCGGCACCGCCGGGTCCGTGGCGCCGAGCAGTTCGGCGAGCGCGGTCAGCTCGGCCACGTTGTTCGTGGAGTGGCCGAGCGGGCCGGCCTCCCAGCGCTGCGGCAGGCCCTCCGCGTCGGCGACCACCCACGCCCAGGCCGCGGGCCCGGGATTCTTCTTCGCCGCTCCGTCGCAGGCAGCAATGATCAAGTCAGACATGCCCCGATGATTTCATCCGTCGTATGCCGCCAGGACGGCGGAGGTCCCCGCGCGCGCCGCGGGACCGTCGGCGACCGGCTCCCGCGGAGGAGACCCACGTCACAGACGGCAGTGTCACATCTCGCCGAGCCGGCCCGTCATAGGTGTGCAACCGCAGAACAACGCCAAATGGAGGGCATCATGCAAGCACGTCTGGACGCATTCACCAACCCGGTCCTCGGCAAGATCTTCAAGCACCTCATCGCCGCGAACAAGGAACTGACGAACACGACTCTGCCGCTCTCGACGCAGGAGCTGGTCAGGCTCCGTGCCAGCCAGATCAACGGCTGTGGCTTCTGCACCGACATGCACTTCAAGGACGCCGTGCGCGCCGGTGAGTCCGCCGAACGCCTCAACCTCGTCGCGGCCTGGCGCGAGGCGACCGTCTTCACCGACGCCGAGCGCGCGGCGCTGGAGCTGGCGGAGGAGGGCACCCGTCTCGCCGACGCGGCCGGTGGTGTCTCCGGCGAGGTCTGGTCGAACGCCGCCAAGCACTACGACGAGGAACAGCTCGCCGCCCTGGTCGGTGTCATCACCGTCATCAACGCCTTCAACCGCGGCAACGTGATGCTGCGGATGCCCGCCGGTGACTACCAGCCCGGCCAGTTCGGGTGACGTAGCCCTGCATGCCTGCTGGTCAGCGCAGATGGCGCAGGAAGACGTCGCCCGCGCCGTTCGTGTCGGCGGGGACGAGGTTTCCGGCCGGGGAGTCGAACGCCACCGTGCCGCCGTCCTCGCTGACGCCGGTCCTTCGGCCGGGCATGGTGTCCTCGGAGACCGGCTCGCTCTCGCGGCTGATGAGACGTACCTCGCCGGTCTCCATGTCCTTCAGGAAGACGTCCGCGCTGCTGTCGCCGTCGTCCTCGGGGGCGAGGTTGGCGGCGGCGGAGGTGAACGCCGCGTAGCGCCCGTCCCGGCTCAGGGAGACGTCGCCGCTGGCTCCGTCGGCCGGTGTGCCGTCGGCGGTGGCGCTGACCAGCCGCATGCGCCGGGAGTCACGGTCGTAGAGGTAGACGTTGTTCACGGTGTGCGGAGTCGGTCCCTCCGGGCGCAGGACGCTGGAGGACGAGGTGAACGCCACGTGGCGGGCGTCGCCGCTGAGGGCGGCGTCCCAGGACGGGGTCTTGCGGTTGTAGGCGCGCGGGATGCTGATGAGTTCCGTGGTGCCCTTCGTACGGTCGCGCACGAAGATGTCCGTCGCGGAGGAGTGGTCCTCCACCCCGGCCAGGTCGGAGGCGTTGGAGGTGAAGGCGACGTACCGGCCGCCGGCGTCGCCCGCGAACGACGGGGCGAACGCGTCGCCTTCGCCCTGCTTGCCCTCGTTGGTGAGCTGCACCAGTTCCGTGGTCTTCTTCTCGCGGTCGTGGAGGAAGACGTCGTCCCGCGTGTTGGCGTCCCCCTCGACGAGATCCTCGGCGCCCGACGCGTAGGCGACGTAGCGGCCGTCACCGCTGACCACGGGGTCGTACGTCAGGTAGCCGCGCAGCCCCTCGTAGGACGCCCCCGTCGGGCTGACGCGCTGGGTTCTGCCGGTGTTCCGGTCGTGCAGGAAGACGTCGTCGAGGTCGTTGGGATCGCCGCGTACGAGATCGTCGGCGGTGGAGGTGAAGACGACGTACCGCCCGTCGGGGCTGAGCGAGACCTCCCGTACGACACCGTGGCTCGCCTTTCCGTTGCTCTTGACGCTGACGCGTTCCGTTCTCCCGGTGGTGGTGTCGCGGACGAAGGCGTCGGGCGTGCCGTTGGTGTCGCCGGGGACCAGGTTGCGCGAGGCCGAGACGAACGCGACGTAGCGGCCGTCGGCGCTGATGGCGGGGTTCGCGGAAGCGGCGTTGCCCTGGGCGCCGTCGGGTCCGACGCTGATCCGCTCGGTGCGCGGCACGGCGGGGTCGGCGGCGGTGTCGGCGGCGGACGCGCCCGCGGGCGCCAGTACGGTCACGGCGCAGAGTGCGGCGAGCGCGGCACCTGCTGCGGTCATGCGCTGCTGAACGGTCATCGGTTCCTCCTGCTTCGACAGCGGTTCCGTGTGCCGTCCGGGCGGGCCGAGGGGGGAGGAAGCGTGGGCGTGGTGGAGCATGTCGTGCGGTGTCGTTGTCCCCCGTGCGTGCTGTCCGGCCGGTGCGAGCGGTGCGGGCGGGTGTGCCCCGGAGGCACCGTGAGCGCCCAGGGTCGTCCAGGGTCGCCCTGGATGAGCGAACACCGTGAGCCTTCGGGGGTCAATGAGTCGGGTGCCGTCCACGGTGCGGATGCGTCGGTTGCATCACGGGGTGCGGGGCGCTTCGGCGGAGTTTTTGCGCCGTCCTCACGGTGGCCGGACAACCATCGGCCGAGATGCCGCGAGGACCACCTCGCGGTGACCTGGCTCCCCCACCGCACGCCAGGCCACCGGGAGATGGTCCATCCCCCGACGTCGTAGAACGCTACGGCGAATGACGCGTCCCGGCGTCCACCCCAGGGTGGTAAACCCCTGCGGTACGCGCCTACAACTGAGGTTGTACGGAAGGCGCTTCCGTCACGCGCTGTTCGGCTCGTACGTCCAGCGCAGCAGCGCGCCCAGGCCGCCCGACGGCACGCTCACGTCGATGGAGCCGTCGGGGCCGTCGGAGCCGTCGCCGTTCGGGGACGGCAGGACCAGGACGTCGGCGGCGGTGGCGGCCGCCGCGCGCAGCAGCGCGTCGTCGGCGCGGACCGACACCGGGTCGCTCTCACCCAGGGCCCGTGCGTCGCTGCGGCCGACGGCCACCTGGTCGGGCTCCGCACCCACCCAGGTCTCGCGGGCGAGGTCCGCGCCGTCCAGCCTGATCAGCAGCGTGCCGATGCGGTGCTCCCGCGCGGCTTCCACCAGGGCCGGGACGCCTTCCACCGCGTCCGTCGGCCGGTCGGTGCCCACGCGTCCGGCGCGGAAGCGGTCGAGCGCCGCCTCGGTGCGGCGGCGGGTGAACTCCTCCCGCGCCTGCTCGATGGCCTTCTCCAGTACGGCGGACGAGGACCCCGCGGCGCGCCCGCCGTGTTCGGTCTCGACCGTGACCTGCCGGACGGCCTCCGGGAGCGCTTCGTGCACGGCGGGGCGTTCGCGCGGGTCGCCGACCAGAAGCACCATGTCGGCGCCGGAGTCCTCGTACGCCGAAGCGAGCGCCTCGGCGATCTCGACTGCGTTCTGCTCCCAGGTGTTCTCGACCTTGAGCTGGAAGTGCCGCTCCGACCAGTCGGAGGTGGCGGTGCGGTGGATCGGCCACTGCCGGCCTTCGACCTGCCCGGCGTCCTTGGGGCCCGCGGCGCCGCGCAGTTCGAAGTCGGCGCCGGTCCGGTCGATGTAGGCCACCAGGCAGTCCGGGTCCTGCCCGGTCAGTTCGAGCAGCGGGGTCAGCCGCGGCAGCGGGTCCCAGCAGGTGATCTGGCGTTGCGGCGGGCGCGAGAGGCGATGGCTCAGCACCACCTCGCCGCCGGCGGCGAAGACCACCCGGCCGGCGGGATCCTCGGCCGGGCTGATGCCCGCCAGGGCCTCACGCGCCGCTTCGACCGTGGCCGCGTCGGCACCCTGCTCCTCCAGTTCCCGGCAGGCCTCCCGTACGGACAGCTCGCGGCGCTTGGCCCCTGATTCGTCGTTCTGGGCGGCGTCGAAATAGACGGTCGCCCACGGGCCGGGGCGGTCGAAAAGCGGTTGCAGGAAAGACAGCTGCACGGTGGCTCCTCATCGCATGCTTCGGGTGGTCCGAGCCGGGTGCCCAACGGGCCGGGGGGCGACACGAACCAGTTCCCTTTGTGTTCGAGGTGCCGCACCGCTCACACGCGTTCAACGTAAGGCCCCCGGGCGCGGGCTGCCATCGCACACGCCACGCCATGACCCAGTGGGGCCAAACGGCTGGGAAGCGGCGCGACCTCCCCAGGCACGGCGCCGCTTCCCGGCCGACCGGACACGCTTACCCAGAGGAGTTCGATCTACGCCCGGTTTCGACGGTTCACTCCAGTGCCCGCCACCGGTACCTCCGCCAGGGCGACGAGCGCCGTGACCCGCTTGCCCATGGGCTCCCGCGCGGCGGTGAGGCTCTCGCAGAGGGCAGCGACCATCTCCAGGCCATGCTGTCCGATCCGGCTCGGATCAGGTTCCAGGACGGCCGGCAGCGTCGCGCTGCTGTCCCAGACGCTGATCCGAACGGCTCCGCCCTCCACTTCGAGTGAGAGCAGGCACAGCCCTGGCGCGTACTTGCAGGCGTTGGTCACCAGTTCACTCACCACGAGCGGCACCATGCTCTGCGCCCGGTCGGACACCGCGAGCCCGTGCAGGGCTTGCGCGTCGGCGAGGAAGGAGCGGGCCAGATGTCGTGCTCGGGCGATCTCCTCGCTGCTCTCGATGGCTGCGGATACGGAGAGGCGGGCGCCGTACAGCGGCTCCACGCCGCCGTCCCGCGCCGCCCGCACCACACCGCCCGGCTCGGCCTTGACCTGTCCGCACATGAGCATCACACCGAGCCGCTTACCCCCTGATTCACTTCGGAATCCGCAGTCGGGCGATCTGGCCGGGTCCCCCGATGGCGGCGGCCCAAACCAACGATCCGAACCCGCCCTCTCAGAGAGGGCGGCCCGCCTTCCCCCAAGAGGATGAGCCGGGCCTTCCGGCTTCCGGGAGGTGTGCGTACGCCCATTCGGGGCAGTCGCACGAGGACGGAGAAGGGCATCGGGCACAAGAGACCAGGGGCGGGTCAGATGATCACCGTGACGGAGCCGGACCGGACGCAGACGACCCAGGCGGCGCGGAGCGAACGGACGCCCGCCGAACGGACGCTCGCCGAACGAACGCTCGCCGAGCAGGCGCTGACCGAGCAGGCGCTCACCGAGCAGGCCCTGGCCGACCCCGCATCCGTGGCACCCCGCGACGCCCGCACCGTCTCCAAACACCTCTTCGACCGCCTCACCCACCTCGAAGA
>NZ_JBVJFF010000024.1:0-71409 GCF_055587985.1 Streptomyces sp. NPDC046335
ACATCGCCGACCACCTCGGCTGCTCCCAAATGCACGTCTCCCGCCTCCTCACCCGCACCATCACCAAACTCCGCACCGGCCTCATGGACCGCGAGCAGGCATAGGGCAGCGAGCAGGCGTAGGACAGCGACAAAGACGAGACAGTGACGAAGAGGGGGCCCGCCGGTCGGCGGGCCCCCTCAGTGGTTCATCAGGTCAGTCGGGCAGTCGGGTCAGTCGGGTCAGTCGGGTCAGTCGGGTCAGTCGGGTCAGTCGGCCATGCGGTAGCCGAAGTTGCCGCCGCCCGCCGGGCCGCCGACGCTGCCGAGGTGGAAGCTGGTGGCACCCTCGCCCGTGACGCCCGCGGTGCCCGTGGGCAGCTTCCAGACGCGGCCCTTGTAGCCGTCCTCGCCGTTGCCGCCGACGTACAGCTCCGTGGCGCCGTCCGCGCCCGCGTCGACCAGGGCCGCCGAGGCGCCGAAGTGGTCGTCGTTCTCCGACGTGCTCGGCACGCCGCGGGCGTTCTGCGTGAACGACTTCGCGCCGGTCGTGGTGATGCCGTCGGCGCCGCCCCGCAGCACGGTGATCGCCCCCGACTTGGCGGTGGTGGCGGCGTCGGAGCCGGTCTCGTACGAGGCACCGACGACCAGGTCCGCGTACCCGTCGCGGTCGGTGTCCCCGACCGCCACCGCGGAGCCGAACTTGTCGCCCGCCTCCTCCACGCCCGGCACACCCGCGGAGGCCTGCGTGTACGCGCGTGACGTCACGGTGGTGCTGACGCCGTTCTCGCCGCCGTAGGTGACGTACACCTTGTTCTGGCCGGGGTAGCCGGTGACCAGGTCCTGGTAGCCGTCCTTGTTCAGGTCGCCGAACGCGGAGGGCAGGCTGTCCTCGTGGCGGTACGGGCCGTCGAACTTGCTGCCCTTCACGAGGCCGTCGGCGGAGCCCTTCAGCACCACACCGCCCGGCGTTCCGCTGCCGAGGACGACCCCGCCGCTGGCCACGACGTCGGCCTTGCCGTCACCCGTGAGGTCGCCGACGTAGACCGTGCCGATGACGAGGTCGTCCTCCTGGCCGGTGTCGCGGTTCCACACGGCGGCGGGCTTGCCGGTGGTGCGGTTCAGCGGGCCGAGCAGGACGGAGACGCCGTAGCCGCCGTGGTGGGAGCGGCTGACGAAGTCGTCGATGCCGTCGCCGTTGACGTCACCCACGCCCATGCCGCCGCCGAGCAGCTTGGGCGACTCTTCGGTGTAGTTCCCGGGCGGCAGGGCGGTGCCTTCGCCGGTGATGCCGTCCTTGCTCCCCCACAGCACCGTGGTCTTCTCGAGATAGTTCACCACCAGGTCGTCGTAGCCGTCGCCGTCCAGGTCGCCGGCGGCGCTGACCTGGCGCCACTTGCCGTCCGCCATGGGTTCACCCGGTACGCCCGGGCTCGCCTGGCTGAGGATGTTCGCGGTCTCGTACGTGAGACCGGTGGCCGAGCCGTACGCGACGGTGACGACACCCGCGCGCTTGATGTCCCCCACGGTCGCCGTGTGGGCGCCGATGGCGAGGTCCTGATAGCCGTCGCCGTTGAAGTCGGCCTTGTCGCCCGCCGGACGGGCGGTGACGTCGGCTGCCGGTGCCGCGAGGGCGGCGGGCGCGAGCCCTGTCGTACCGGCGAGTGCGGCCGCGCAGACGGCGGCAGCGGTGAGCGCTCTGCGGCGCATGTGGTTCCCCCCACTTCCCATGGCGGCCGGTCCGGGCTCAGCCCGAAAGACGTGGCCAGGAATAGCCGCCAAAAGATCAAATTACGCCAGATCATAAGCTGAAGAGGTCCGGAACGGTCACACTTTTTTCCGACCCAGCCTCTCCTGAGGTGTCAGAAGCTCTCACGAGGCGAGGCACCAGAAGGCAGGCGCGGCCCAGCGGCCGCCCCTCCCCGGGTCTGCGTGCGGCGTCGGACTACCGGGCGCGGGCGGCGTCACGCAGCGCCGAGTGCGCGTCGCGGCTCCGGGTCCGCCCGGCGACGAGCGCGGCTTCGACCTCTGGGCCGAAGCGTTGGTCGTGCGCCTCGCCGAGGACGATGTCGCTCAGGTCGATGGCCGACCAGGCGGCTTCGAGTGCGACCTCGACCAGATGAGGGTCCGAGGCGGTGAGGGCGAGACGGTCGAAGGCCTGAGTGACCTCCGACCGCGCTCGGTACACGGCGGCTCGCCCCTCCCTGCTCGGCGGTTCGCCGCTGCGGACATCGGCCAACTGAAGCCAGAAGAGCTCTCGGTACGCCAAGGACGCGGCCAGGAGTTGCGCGGCGGCGTCCCTCACCCGCTGCTCATGATCGGCGGCGCGGGCCCGCCGGTCCGTCCAGTGCGCGGTCAGGCCTGCCAGAGCGGCACCGGCGAGCGTGCCGAGCACGGCTATCACGGTCGACCACATCGGTCACTCCTCGATCGATCCTTGAACGGTCCTTGATCGGCCCTTGATCGGTCCTTGATCGGTCCGTCGTTTTACTGTCGCCCGCCGGCGCGTCGGTCAAAGAGACCCCCAGCCGTTCTCCAGCAGCTCGAAAGCGCGCGTGACCGCCTGGCGCGGGTCGGCGTGGCCGCGAGCCGCGTACGGTGCTTCGAGGGCGAAGTGGGCCAGGGCGGTGCAGGCCGGGTCGCCCGCGGGCAGGCCGCTCTCCTCGGCGATGACCTGCGCCAGGGCGGAGGTGTGACGAAGCCACATGCCCTGCACGTAGTCGCGTAGGGCCGGAGTGCTGTTCACGAGATCGGAGAACGCGGTGAAGCGGGCGTCGTCCTCCGTCGCCGCCATGCGGTGACTGAGGGCGTGTTCACGCAACGCCGCGGGGATGGACCGCCCCTTGGGCCGATCGCGTACGGCGGCGAGCAGGGCGGCTTCGTTCGCGGCGTCCTCGTCGAAGACCAGGGCTTCCTTCACCGGGAAGTGCTTGAACAGCGTGGTGGTGGAGACGTCCGCGGCGTCCGCGATCTCCCGGATGCCCACGTCGTCGTACCCGCGCTCCAGGAAGAGGCGCAGCGCGGCGTCGGCGATGGCCTGGCGGGTGGCGGCCTTCTTGCGCTCGCGACGGCCCATCGGCGCCGCTGCCGGGACGCCCGTGCCGGAATCCGTACCGGTGCCGGTGTTGGTCATGCGCAGAAGCATACCCTTCGGTTGGACGGATACAACAGTTTACCTGTTGCACTTAGTGAGTCGGTGTGCTTTTTTTGGATGCGGGCCGCTGAGACCGGCCCGCGGCAACACGCCAACGCCGCTGCCTCCAGCGGCGATTGAGGCCCGTCCGGCCGCGCGTCAGCACCGCGGCCTCACTCACCCCATACGACCGAAGGACCACCACTCACCATGACCACGCACACCATGACCACGCACACCACCACGCCCCGCATCGCCGTCGTCGGCGCGGGCCCCGGCGGCCTGATCTGCGCCCGCGTCCTTCAGCGGCACGGCATCGCCGCCATCGTCTACGAGCAGGACGCCTCCCCCGACGCCCGCGACCAGGGCGGCACCCTCGACATGCACCCCGGCACGGGTCAACACGCCCTGCGCGCGGCCGGTCTGCTGGCGGACTTTCTCGCCCGGGCCCGCCCCGAGGGCCGGCAGATACGCCTGGTGAGCCGCGATGGCCGGATTCTGTTCGACGCCACCCCGCCGGAGGCCGACGCCGCCGAGGGCAATCCCGAGATCGACCGCGGCCAACTGCGCGATCTCCTCGTACGCTCGCTCGCACCCGGCACCGTGCGGTGGGGCCACAAGCTGAACCGGGCCGAGCCCGTTGGCGACGGCGTCCACCGTCTGCACTTCGCCGACTCCAGCACGGTCGACGCCGAACTCGTCATCGGGGCCGACGGCGCCTGGTCCAAGGTCCGCAGCCTGCTGTCCGAGGCTCAACCCGTCTACACCGGTGTCACGTTCGTCGAGACCGGCCTCGACGACGCCGACACCCACCACCCCGGCCTCGCCGCGCTCACCGGCGACGGCACGATGATGGCCCTCGACGACAACCAGGGCTTCGTCGCCCAGCGCAACAGCGGCGGACACATCCGCGTGTACGTCGGCATGCGTACCGCCGAGGACTGGTACCGGCGGGCCGGGCTCGACCTCGCCGACGGGGCCGCCGTGCGCGAAGCCCTTCTGACGAGCTTCAGCGGCTGGGCCCCCGACCTGCTCGGCTACATCACCGCCACCGACACCGGCTACACCAACCGCCCCCTGTACGCCCTGCCCGTGCCCCACGCCTGGCCCCACACACCCGGCGTCACCCTCCTCGGTGACGCCGCCCACCTCATGTCCCCCGTCTCCGGGATGGGCGCCAACCTCGCCATGCTCGACGGCGCCGACCTCGCGCGGGCCCTGGTCGACCACCCCACCATCGACCAGGCGATCACCTCGTACGAGAAGGCCGTCCTGCCCCGCTCCGTCGAAGCCGCCGAAGGCGCGGCCGAGGGAATCGCCGGTGCCTTCGCCCCGGACAGCGCGGCCCAGACCCTGGCCCATATGACGAGTCACCACTGAGGCGTCCGCCGCCCCGGCGTGGCCCTGCGAGATACTCGTCCCATGTCGAACACGAACACCTCGGAACGCCAAGTACCGTTCAGCGAGGTGAAGATCCGCGTCGGTGCCCTGATGTACTGCGGTGACGACATCGCCCTGATCCGGCGGGACCGCCCCGGCGCCGTCCTCTGCTCCGTCATCGGCGGCAACGTGGAGCCCGGCGAGGACCTCGCCGACGGCGGCACGGACATCGGCCACATCCAATGGACCCACCACCGGGCAGCCGCCGAGCTGCCACTGTTCCCGCCCCTCGGCCCCGACACCCCGGTCGGCGACGCGGCCCTGCCACCCGTCACGGACGACGACTATCAGTGGGTGTGAACGAGAACAGTGACGCAAACTCCAGGGAGTGACTTCGTGCGTATCACCGTGTCTGCCGCCATCGCCCTGACGCTCGCCGCAGGAGCCACTCCGGCCGCCGCCGCCAGTCCGCCGACCGCGGACGGCATATGGCGCATGGACGGCTATGGCACCGTCCTCGACCTGCGCGACGGAAAGCTCCAGGAGTATCAGACCACTGCCGTGAGCTGCCTCAAGGGTTTCACCGGCCGGGAGACCCGCTCCGGCGTCTACACCACCCCGGCCAACGTCGTCCTCAGAGTGCGCACCGGGCACCACCGTGACCGTGCCTCCCTGGGGATAGACGGTTCCGTGGGGCACCGGAACCTCAAGCGGATACCGGCGCTGCCGGACGACTGCACCCGCCCGGCGCCCGAGGGCCCGCTCGCCGCCTTCGACGTGTTCTGGAGCTCCTTCGCCGAGAACTACCCCTTCTTCGCCGCCAAAGGCATCGACTGGGAGGGCGTGCGCGCGCACTACCGGCCGAAGGTGCACGCGGACACCACGCGCGAGGAGCTGTTCACCGTCTTCCGCGACATGGTGGCCCCGTTGTACGACGCGCACGTCTCCGTCGGGGACATCGAGCACTACTTCGCGCAAGGCCGCCCCGGCACCGTCCTTCCCGACGACGAGCTCGACGCCAAGGTCAAGAAGTACGTCGTCAAGCGTGACCTCGTAAACGCCCGCGACGTACGGGACTTCGGCAACGGACGCATCACGTACGCCGATCTGCCGGGCGGTCAGGGCTATCTGCGGATCTCCGGCTTCGGAGGCTACGCGGCAGAGGGCGCCCCCTACTCCGCCGAACTGGCCGAGCTCGACCACGCCCTTGACGCAATTTTCACCCAGAAGCGTGCCGAGCGGCTCAAGGGCCTGGTCATCGATCTGCGCGTCAACGACGGCGGGTCCGACGCCCTCGGCATCCGCGTCGCCGAGCGCCTCACCGACACGCCCTACATCGCGTACACCAAGCGCGCCCGCAACGACCCCGCCGATCCGGCCAAGTACACGCGCCCCGAGCCGATCCGGGTCTCCCCCGCCCCGGCACCGCGCTACACCGGTCCCATCGCGGTACTGACCGGCGGATCGACGGTGAGCGCGGGGGAAACGCTCACCCAAGCCCTCATCGACCGGCCCGGTCGCGTCGTACGGATCGGCGAGTCCACGCAGGGTGTCTTCTCGGACATCATGGGGCGTGTGCTGCCCAACGGGATGGGTGCCGTACTGCCCAACGAGAAGTACCTCACCCGCACCGGCGACACGTTCGACGGTCCCGGCATCCCGCCGCACCTGAGGGAACCGGTCTTCACCGAGGAGGAATTCGCCGAGGAGCGGGACTCGGCCTTCGACCGGGCCCTGAGCGTGCTGCGGTGACTGCCCGGTCGTCGCGCCCCGACCGTCCGCGTGGCGTCGGTATCCTCCGCGGCATGAGCAAACCACCTGCCAGGCTTGCCGATTGGGAGGTCGCCGTGGCCGCGGCGTGGGCCGGCGCCGAAGTCGTGCGCCGTCTGTACGGTCAGCGGCTCGCCCGGACCGACAAGGGGGCCGGAGACTTCGCTACCGCCGCCGACATCGAGGCCGAGGAGGCGATTCTCGGCGTCATCCGGGCCGCGCGGCCCGACGACGGCGTGTTCGGCGAGGAGGGCGGGCAGCGGGGCGCCGCCGCGGAGGGTGGGCGCCAGTGGCTGGTGGATCCTCTGTGCGGCACGCTCAACTACGCCGTCGGTAACACGCTCGTGGCCGTCAATGTGGCCCTGCGCGGTGGCGCGGCCGCGGTGGCCGACCCGTTCAGCCGCGAGGTCTTCTTCACCGACGGCGAGACGGCTCGGATGCGGCATGATGGCGTCGACACCCCGCTCGCGCCCACGTCCGCCACCCGCCTCGTGGACGTCAACCTGGATCCGCCGTTCCCGGGCGCGCCCGGCTTCCGGGCCGTGGACCTGCTGGCCGGGCAGGCGTTCGTGGAACGCTTCCGGCCCCGCGTCGTGTCCACCACTCTGGCGTTGGCCTGGGTCGCCGCCGGCAAGCGGGCCGCGTACGTCACGGACGGCGGCGATCTGTCCGAGAGCGTGCACTTCGCGGCCGGGATCGCGCTGTGCCGCGCCGCCGGGTGCGTAGTCACCGGGGTCGACGGCGGTCCGCTGGGCGGAGCGGGCCGAGGGCTGGTGGCGGCCGCCGACGGCGACACCCACCGGCTGCTGATGTCGATGATCCGCGGCTGACACCGCCCTCGGGCCCGGCCCTACTTGTTCGGATCCCTGAAGCGGCCGAACGCCTTCGTGAGGGCGCTCAGCGGCGAGCCCTCCGCCTTGGTCTGCCCGGGCGCGGACGGCCGGGGCACGCCGTCGCCGCCGGTCGCCTCGGCCAGCGCGGACTGCGCCGCCTCGGCCGCCTCCCGGTACAGGTCACAGGCGTTCGTCATCGCCTCCAGCGCCTCGGCGTACTTGGCGACCATGGCCTGGGCGTGGATCAGTTCCTCGTCCTGGGTGAGCAGGTGCCAGCCCTGGCGCAGCCGCGTCAGGGCCCGCTCGGCCTCGGCCGACATGTCACGCGGCAGCGCGGCGAACTCGTCGATCTTGTCGAGGAGTTCGGACGGCCGTGAACCGTCCAGGAAGACGCTGCGGACCGTGAAGTGGTCCGCGTCGTACCCCGCGGTCTGCGGCACCGTGGGCAGGATGACGGCGCCGCCGCGCGGCATCCGTACGCTCAGCTCCCGCTTCATCGCGAAGTCGGCGATCTGCGCCTGATCCGGCGTGCCCCGGTGCTCGACCACCCGGTGGCGCAGGCTCGGCGGCAGGAACTCCGTCAGCGGCTGCTCCCCCACCGCGTCCGGTGTCATCGCCTCATGCACGACGACGTGGATGAACCAGCTCTGCCGGGTGCAGTCCCGCAGCCGGTGGCGCAGTTCGTCGTCGTCCTTGGGCAGGTGGTTCGTCGTGCGCAGGCGCACGCCCGGCACCGTGTCGTGATCCCACGGGACCCGGTCGCTGTCGGGCCAGAACATGGTCGCGGGCGAGGGCCACTGCACGTCCCACGCCCGTTCCGCCTCGGCGGCCAGGATCCAGATGACGCCCTCGCCGCCGTCCTTGCGGCGGACCTCGGGGTCGTACGTGGTCAACTGCGCGCGCACCGGCACGTCGTCGCCCACGCGCCAGCGCGCCTCGAAGCAGCGGCGGGCCGAGGGGCCGGGATCGGCGGACTCGTCCCTCGGGTGCAGGACGGTGGAGCGAGCCGCCTCGACGGGGTCGAGGTCGAGGAAGTCGTCGAGCACCCCGGCCGCCTTGAGGGCGATCAGGTTGCGCCGGACGTCCTGCTCGGGCTCGGAGCCGAGGTGGCGTCCGCGTCCCAGCCACGCTGTGTGGGGGACGGTCGTCGAGGGGGTGCTGTTTTTGGCCATGGAGTCGTTCTGTGCGGTGATCAGGGCCCGACCAGTATGGTCCGTGAGCCTGTCGATGCAAGCGGCCCCTCGCCCAGAAGGGTCACCTCATTTCCTTCAGGCGAATTCTTCAGGTGGAAAAGACACCTTTTGGGAGCCCGGGTGTCGATCGGACGTCACAGTGATCGAGTTGTTGAGCGATCCGGCCGTCCACTCCGAGCGCGGCAGGCGTACGGCCAGGGTCACCATGACTCCGCCGGGGCCCGGGTCGAACGTGATGTCGTCGGTGAGCCGGCCGGCGAGCCACAGTCCGTGCCCCGTCGGGTGATCCCCAGGTCCGGGAGCACGGTCGACAGCGGCGAGGGCGCCGCAGTCGGGGCCCAGGTCGTGGATCCGGCAGAGCAGGTGGCTGTGGCTCCTCTGCAGTACCAGCGTGCCCGCGTCGCCCGGCTCCTCGACCGCGTTGACGGCCACGGCGTCCATGGCCACCACGAACTCACCCCGGCGTGGATCGGGCAGCCCTTCGCGGCCGGCGTACTGCTCGACGAGCAGCCGCAGCCTCGGCATGTCGTCCTGGGTGAAGCGGGATTCCAGCAAGGTGACAGCGGGTTCCTCACGGGGCCCGGGCGTCGTCATCAGCGCTCCACCTCGCTGAGCAGCAACTGTGGCATCTCGTCGGCTCCCGCTTGCCTCAGCAGACGGGCCGGTACCGGGCCACAGCGCACCCGGATGTGGCCCTGCCCGTCGGCGGGCACCAGCCGCAGCAGGTCCACGGCGCAGGCGGCGCTGAGGAAGATGAGGCCGGACAGGTCCACGGTCAGTTCGCCGCCACCGTCGACGCGTCTCAGGCCGTCGTGCAGGGCGCCGATGAAATCCTGCCGTGTGGCCAGGTCCGCCTCACCGGCCAATCTCACGGTGCCGGGCGTGTGTTCCACGTGCAGGGCACCGAGGGATGGCAGCAGCCGGCAGGGGTGGGCCTCGTGCATGGCCGTCAGCACATCGGGGTCGAACCAGCGGCTGTCGTAGGCGCAGATCTCGGTGTAGGGCCGGTCGGTGAAGAGATGATGCGCGTGCGATTCGCGCCACTTCATCACATCGACATCGGCGTCCAGGTCTCCCACCCAGTGCATGTCGATGTAGGTCCGCAGACCGCGGTACCCCTGGGCCAGCGCACGGTCGGTCTCCTCCGAGATGCGCTGCCACTGCCGTTGGGGGGTGAACGCGCTGTCGGGGTGGATGAGGGCGCGCATGCTGCTGACCGTGAGTTGGCCCCGCTCGCGGGCGGCTCCCAGCAAGGCGCCGGGCGCGTCGAGCCGGTCCCACACCTCGTCCTCGTCGAGTTGCGGAGCGGCGAACACCATCACCTTCTCGCGGTCGGCCAGTCCGGCCCACGCGAAGGCGGAGACCACGTCGCGGCCCGCGTCATCACCGTCGTAGCTGACGAAGGCGTGATCGCCTGCCCGAAGCTGTTGCACCGGGATCGTACCGACAGATGCCGAGCCGGCGGCGGGCATCACTCACCTCATCCTTGGCGGGCTCCGCGACGGCAAAACAGGAGTGAGGGTAGCGTTTCGCGCACGTCAGCAGAGCATTTAGCCCAGTTGTGGCAGCAGCGTGTCCGCCCTTGGACGATCGTGGCGTTCAGGCTTTCGCTTCGCTGATCGAAAGCGACCGTCCTCCCGGCTCGACGGCAGCGGGCGGTGGCCGCTCTCGGCCACCGCCCGCATCTGCTGAGCCTCAGAGGACTCCGCCGGTGGCCCGGGTCAGCGGGCCGTGGCCACGGCGTACGTTGGCTCCGCCAAGGGCGTAGGCGCCTGCCAGCATGGCGATGGCGCCACCGCCCACTCCGGCCGCGACGGCCTTGCGGTTCTTGAGCACCATCCAGGTCGTGGACGCCGCTTGCAGCGCCTTGCCGGGCACCGTGGACAGCACCTCACCGCTCGCCTTGGCCTTCTCGCCGAGGGTGGCACCGAGGCCCGCCGTGCCCTCCGCGGCGCCGGCGACCGTGGACTTGACGCTGCGCGCCGCCGCCCCGGCCTTCTCCTGACCGGCCTTCTCCTGGCCGGGCTTGGCCTGACCGGGCTTGGCCCGACTCACGTTCTTCGTGGATTCACTCATACCCTCCGTCTGACCCCGTCTCCTTGTTCGAAACAGCCGCGCCGCGGCGCTCCGGTCGTCGCGGCGGCGACGGGCGAGGCCTGACCACACGGGTGGCCGGCCGCCGGCAGCTCGTGTGCGCCCCGAAAATCTTCCACGGATCCGGCTCTGCCGCGATGAGTTCCGGTCGGCCCGAGAGTCTCCTCCATGACATGACCGCCATGCGACGGTCATCGGCACGCGACACCGTGGAGGACCCATGACGACCGGCCCGGATGACCCGACCGCCGCACCGCCCGGCCGCCCGCCCGTGGTCGACCTGGCCACCTGGCAGGCCGCCCGTGACGAGCTGCTGGTCCGCGAGAAGGCGCACACCCGCGAGGGCGACGCCATCGCCGCGGCCCGGCGGAGGCTGGCGATGGTGGAGTTCGACGGGACGGTCGAGGTCGTCGGGCCCGACGGCCCGGTGCCGTTCCTGGACCTGTTCCAGGGCCGCGACGAGCTCGTGGTGTACCAGCACATGTGGTACGACGGCGCGCCGCATCAGGGACAGTGCGAGGGCTGCACCACCACGGCCTGGCATCTGCGGGACGCGGTCTACCTCAACGCCCGCGGTGTCTCGTTCGCCGTCCTGACGACGGGCCGCTGGGACGAGGTGGCCGCGTACGTCGAGTTCATGGGCTACACCCAGCCCTGGTACTCGGTGCGCGACGTGGCGGCGCCGGTCGGCGGCGAGATGGGCTACCTCACCTGCTTCCTGCGCGACGGCGACCGCGTGTTCCTCACCTACTCCACGACGGGCCGCGGCACAGAACGGGCCAACGCATCCCTCGGACTGCTCGACCTGACGCCGTACGGCCGCGGCGAGGCGTGGGAGGACAACCCCGAGGGCCGGCCGAAGGGCGGCAGCCCGTGCTGGTCCTGGCGCTCGGACGCGGACGGAAACGCCACCTGGGGCCCCACAAGCCGCCCCGTGCCCCAGTGGACCCGTCCCGGCGCGACCCCCGTGGAGACCCTCGGCCGGAGCGGCCATCACCACTGAGGGGACCTCGCCGAGGGCGCGACGGCCGGAACGGATCGGACGCCCCTGTGCGCCGCACGTATCGCCTGCGGCCGCGCGCCTTCAGATGGCGCCCCGTTCCGCCGGGGCGATGTCGGTCCTCGACGTGACGTTCAGCTTCCGCATGATGCGGGCCACGTGGTGTTCGACGGTTCGGGTGGACAGGACCAGGCTCTCGGCGATGTCCCGGTTCGCCCGGCCCTGGACGACCAGTTGCGCCACCTCCTGCTCGCGCGGGGAGAGCTGGTCGCCGTAGCCGAGGCGGCCTCGGCGGTGGGTGGTGACGATGTCGTGGCGGCGCAGCAGCCGTTGGCAGCGGGCCACGTCCCAGCGTGCGCCCAGCTTTCGGTAGGTCTCGACCACGTCCTGGATGACGTCGGCCGCCGCTTCGCCGTGCAGGTCAAGCAGGCAGCGCCCCCGGGTCTCTGCCGCCCGTGCGGCGTCGAAGGGGCGGCCGAGCGCCCGCCACTGGGCCTCCGCATCGGCCAGCAGGCCGACGGCCTCGTCCGGCCGGTCATCGGCCTCGGCGAGCAGGGCCCGGCATACGGTCAGGGCGGTGCGGGCGGCGGGCGCGTCCCGGTGTTCGATCCCTTCGGCGAAGTCGGCGACGAGCCGCCGGGCCCGCGCGCTCTGCCCGCTGCCGAGCAGGGCTTCCACCGCGGTGGGTGCCACTTCCCCCGCCCACACCCAACCGCCTGTCCGTTCGAGGCGGTGCAGGGTCTCCTCCACCGCCTCGCACGCCTGGCCGGGGCGTCCGGCCTCCAGGTGGACACGGGCGGTGGCTGCGGCCGACGCGGTGAGGATGACGCCGGTGTCGTAGCGGGTGATACGGGCCGCCTCCGTGAGGTCGCGGCGCGCCCGGGGGACGTCGCCGAGCACGTGCAGCGCGGTCAGCCCGCGGATCAGCATGGCTTCGGCGGTCAGGTCGGGTATCTCCTGGTAGAGGCGGGTGGTGTGGTCGGCGGTGGCGTGCAGGCCCTGCCAGTGGCCCTCGTGCCAGGCGAGCACCAACTGGGCGGTCTGCGTGAGTCCTTCCAGGTACGGACTGCTGGTGTCGGCGAGGCCGTCGGCGGCCCGCTGGAGGAACTCGCGGGCCCGCGCGTCGTATCCGAGTGCGGTGGCGGCGTGCGCCAGGTTGGTCCAGCCGCGGGTGTGGTGAGCGGCTTCCATGGCGTTCCCCGTCGGGCCGCGCAGTGCCTCGGCGGCGGCCCAGGCGCGGTGGTCGCCGAGCAGCATCAGCGCGGTGGCGCGGTTGGCCGCGATGGCCGCGATGGCCGTCGGGTCCGTGACCTGGTCGGTGAGCTCCTCGATGCGGTCGAGCCAGTGCAGGTGGCGGTCGATGGGCCAGCCCTTGATGGAAGGGATGGCGGCGACCGCCATGGCGCGGGCTGCGGTCTGGGGGTCGGAGGCCTCCAGGTCGGGGATGGCGCGGGCGACCTCGTTCAGGCTGTCCAGGGCGCCTCCGCTCTGGTTGCGGAGCACGACGCTCAGCTGTAGCCGGATGTCGCCGCGCAGCCGGGGCGGCGGAGCGTCCTCGTCGAGGACCCGCCGTACCGCGGCGACCACCTCGGCACCGGCGCGGGCCAGTTGTGCGGTGCGGGCCAGTTTCGCGGCGGTGCGGATGCGGCCGTCGGCGCGCGGGTCCTCGGCGACGGCGCGGGTGTAGAGGCTGGTGGCGGTGGCGTAGTCGCCGGCCGTGGCCGCCCGGTCGGCCGCCGCGACGAGGCAGCGCAGGCTGTCCCGGACGCGGCCGGCGGCTCCGTACAGCCGGGCGAGGTCGGTCAGCGGCAGCGGCCCGTCACCGCCTCGGTGCAGGGCGCGGGCGGCGCGCAGGCTCAGCCGGGCCAGGCGCGGCGCCGGTATCCGCTCCAGGGCGGCACGGCGGTCCAGCGGGTTGCGGAACGCGGGGCATGGGCCGTCGGCGACGCACAGCACGGCCAGGCGTACGCACGCGTCGACCGCCGCCTCGGCCCACTCGGGCGCGACGTCGGCCACCTCGGCGAGTACGGCTACGGGCACCGCCCGGTCGAGCACCGCCGCGGCGTCCGCGACGCGGAGTGCGTCCTCGCCCAGGCGCCCGTACCGCAGGGCGAAGTCGCGCCGGACCCGTGGCGGGACGCCGACCTCTCGTACGGCGGCGAGCATGGAATCCGCCGCCGGCCGCCCGCCGTGGCCAGCGGCTCCTGTGCCGCCGCTGTGCTCCTCGCCGCTGTCCCGGGCCGACCGCGCGCCGGCCGGTGCGTGCGACCCGCTCTCCTGCCGCGCCGACACCCACTCCCCGGCGGCCCGCAGCAGTGCTTCGGCCACGCCCGGGAGTCCGCCGGTCAGCTCATGCACCAGTACGACCAGGTCGTGCAGCTCCTCCACCCGGTGCAGCCCGTGGGCGTGCAGCCACCGGCGGACGAACTCCTCCGTCTCCTCGTACGTCCACGGCTGTACGCCGATCTCCTCGACGCGGGTCCGCGTCGGCAGCCCCACTCCGAAGACCGGCAGCCCGGGCGCGGCGTCCTCGGTGACGATCAGCCGCAGCCGGGGCGGCATCGTGCCCAGCAGATGGTGGAGCAGGGCGAGGGTGGCCGGGTCGGCGCGGTGGACGTCCTCGACGACCAGCACGGCGTCCCCGAGCGACTCCAGCAGCGCGGAGACGCCCCGCGGCAACAACCCGCACCGCACCTCGGGATCGGCAGCCCCCGCGGGCGGCTCGGGCAGCCGATCGGCCAACTCGGGCACGAGAAGCCCAACGACACCGGCCACCCGCGAAAGCGGCAGTTCGACAACACCGCTCCGATACGGCAACGCGGCCAGGGCTTCGGCTATGGGGGCGAGGGGAGCGACGATCCGCGGGGCGGCGTCGCCATGGCTGGGGGCGGGGGGTGCGGCGTCCGACGGGTCCGTTCCACCGCTGCCGGGGGTGAGGGGCGTGGCGACCGTCGGGTCCAGCACGACTGGAAGGGGCGCGCCACCAGCGCCGAAGGCGAGGGACGTGACGTCCGACGGGGCCTCGCCCCCAGCGCCGGAGGCGAGAGACGTGGCGGTCGGCGGGACCGGCACGGCTGGCAGAGGCGCGCCACCAGCGCCGAAGGCGGCGGGTGCGGCGGCCGACGGGGCTCCGCCGCCAGCGCCGAAGGCGAGCGGGGCGACGCCCAGCGAGGCCGCACCGCCACCGCCGGAGGCGAGAGGCGTGGCCGTTGGGGTCTGTGTGTCGGGCTTCGGTGGCGTCGAAGCTGTCGTTGCGGCCTCGGGGGGCAGCGGCGGGGCGGTCGCGGGGTCCGCGGTGGCTTCGAGTGGTGGGAGGGCCGCCGGGGCCGTGCCGCACGTGGCGGCCATGTGCGGACCGGTCGGCGGGGGCTCTGCAACAGGCCCGAGCGGCGTCACGGCTCCCGCGTCGGCGCCGCGCCCCGGCGCCCCCGTGCCGACCGCGTCGAGACAGGCGCCGCGCAACTGCGTCCAGCCCGCGAACTCCGCCTCGCCGAGCACCTCGTCCACCAGCCGGGACGCGCCCGTCCCTGCCGCTGCCCGGACCACCGCGAGGACGGGGCCCTCCCGCAGCGCTTCCCGTAGCCGCCGTGCCTGTTCACCGCGTCCGACGAAGCCGGCCCCGGCGGTCGTCGTTCCGCCCCACGCCGTACCGAAGGAACGTCTCTCCACGGCTCCGCCTCTCACCTGCCGTCGCCCGCGGGAAGGCCCGGGAGTTCACCGCACATCACTGGTCCGTTTCCCTGCCGCAGCACGGCGTTCGTTGAATGGTGGTCTACTCGTCCGCCCCCCTCATTCGCAATAGGGGTCCACCACCTACGGAATGCCGGCGCCCGGCCGGCGGCGCCGCTCCATGCGGCCACCGCTCTTTGGGTAGCGCATACGGATTGCTGCGCTCCCCCGCCGTGGCCGAAGCTCTGGCCCGTCCGACGACGTCATCCTCGTACGCCTCGGTCCCTGGCCGGCAGGTCCGGACGTACGAGAACGGCCGTCCCCAACGGCCGTACGGCGGAATCAGATCCGTGCCGCACGGAGCCCCACTCCGTGCGGCACACTCACCCCCCGCCCCGGCGGTCAGCCACGCCGTCGCATGTCATGACCGCGACAGCACGGCGACAGTGCGGCGACAGAACGGCCGCTTCCGGCGGCCGGGGCGATGGGTGCCGCCTTCCGGGTCCCCAACCGGGACCCGGACAGCTCTCAAGGGAGAAACCATGAAGATCGACGCTCGCGTCGTGCGGCGCGTGCTCGCCGTCGGTGCCAGTACCGCACTGCTCGCCGGGGCCGCCGCGACCACCGGTGCCGCGGCCGCTCCCGTGCCACCGGGCGACGGCGAGGGCCGCATCGTCGGCGCGGACCGCCCCGGCGCGGTCGACGGCTCGTACATCGTCACCTTCAAGAACTCGGTCGCCCGCGCCGAGATCCCCGCCTCCGCGAAGGCGCTCGCCAAGGAGCACAAGGGCAGCCTGCGCTACACCTACACCGCGGCCCTGCGCGGCTTCGCCGTGCGGATGACGGAGAGCGAGGCCAAGGAGCTGGCCGCCGACCCCTCGGTGGCCCGCGTGGAGGCCGACGCCGCGGCGTACGCCGTGGACACCCAGACCAATCCGCCCTCCTGGGGCCTCGACCGCGTCGACCAGCGCGACCTGCCGGTGGACGACAGCTACACCTATGGCACCACCGCCGCCAACGTGAACGCGTACGTCCTCGACACCGGCATCCGTATGAGCCACCGCGACTTCGGCGGCCGCGCGGTCAGCGGCTACGACTTCATCGACAACGACTCCAACGCCTCCGACTGCCAGGGCCACGGCACCCACGTCGCCGGAACCGTCGGCGGCGGCGCGTACGGCGTCGCCAAGGGCGTCAAGCTGGTCGGCGTCCGCGTGCTGAACTGTCAGGGCACCTCGGGCGACACCTGGGCCCCTGTCCTGGCCGGCATCGACTGGGTCACCAAGAACGCGGCGAAGCCCGCCGTGGCCAACATGAGCATCGGCGGCGGCAAGACGCAGTCCGTCAACGACGCCGTGGCGACCTCCATATCCTCCGGGGTCACCTGGGTGGTGGCGGCAGGCAACAACAACGCCGACTCGTGCTCGTACTCCCCGGCCTCCACCCCGTCGGCCATCACGGTCGGCGCCACCAACAGCCGGGACGCCCGCGCCACCGGCTGGTCCAACGGCCAGGGCTCCAACTACGGCTCCTGCCTGGACATCTTCGCGCCCGGCGACAGCATCGTCTCCACGTCCAACTCCGGTGACAGCTCGTCGCAGTCGATGAGCGGGACCTCCATGGCCTCTCCGCACGTCGCGGGCGCCGCCGCCCTGCTGCTCGCCGCCAACCCGACCTGGTCCCCGGCCCAGGTCCGCGACAAGCTGGTCACCGACGCCACGTCCGGCAAGGTCACCGACGCGCGCACCGGCTCCCCGAACAAGCTCCTGCACACCGGCGCCGACGACGGCACGCCGCCCACCGGCAAGAAGTTCGAGAACACCGACGACTACCAGATCCGCGACAACGCCACCGTCGACTCGCCTCTCCCGGTCACCGGCGTCACCGGCAGAGCCCCCTCCGACCTGTCCGTCACCGTCGACATCCGCCACACCTTCCGCGGTGACCTCAAGGTCGAGCTCGTCGCCCCCGACGGCACCGCCTACCTGCTCAAGAACTACAACAGCAACGACAGCGCCGACAACGTCCAGGCCACCTACCGGGTCGACGCCTCCGCTGAGACCGCCGACGGCACGTGGAAGCTCCGCGTGACCGACAACTGGACCAACGACACCGGCACCATCAACGCCTGGTCCCTCCAGTTCTGACCAGCGCTCATCAGCCCTGATCAGCCCTGATCAGCCCTGATCAGCTCTCACCCGCTCTGGCCCCGTCAGCCGCACGGCTGACGGGGTCAGCGCTTGGGCGGCAGTCGGTGCAAGGTCACGTCGTGCAGTGCGCCGTCCGACGCCGTCAGGGTGAGATACGTGCGGTACGGCTGGCGCCTGCGGTCGGTGGGTGAGCCCGGGTTGAGCAGCCGCAGGCCGCCGGGGGCCTCGGTGTCCCAGGGGATGTGGCTGTGCCCGAACACGAGCACGTCGAGATCAGGGAACCGTTCGGCGCACCGGCGCTCGCGCCCGGTGGCCGCCCCGGTCTCGTGGACCACTCCGAACCGCAGCCCCGCCAGCTCCGCGCGTTCGACCTCGGCGAGCCGGCGGCGCAGGGGCGGGCCGTCGTTGTTCCCGTACACCGCGATCAGCCGGCGCGAGCGGGACTCGAACAGGTCGAGCGTGGCCTCGTCGATCCAGTCCCCCGCGTGGATCACCACGTCGGCCCGGTCGATCTCTGCCAGCAGGGCGTCCGGCAGACGCTTGGCCCGGGCAGGCACGTGTGTGTCGGAGGTCAGCAGCAGGCGCATGGGTTCAGCGTAGGCCGGTGCGCCGCGTGGTCCAGCGGTCAGTCGTCACGTCTGCCGGGTCTGCCGTCCCTGTTGTCGCCGCGGCCCCTGCCCCGGGGGCGCCACAGCCGCACCCACAGATCGCGTGCGTGGCGGCCCGCCTCCGAGCGGCTGCGCGCCACCAACGCGCGGGCCTCGCCCGCGGTCTCGACCATCGGCCCCGAGCCGCGCAGCGGGCGTCCCGCCGTCTCGTGCAGGAAGAACGTCGACACCAGGCCGATCACGCCCGCCACCATCAGGTAGTAGGCAGGGACGAGGGTGTTGCCGGTCGTGTCGACCAGGAACGAGGCGACCAGTGGGGTGGTGCCGCCGAAGATGGAGACGGAGATGTTGAACGAGATGGACAGCGCGCCGTACCGCAGACGGGTGGGGAAGAGGGCCGGCAGGGTGGATGCCGCCGTACCGGCGAAGCACACCAGGAGCAGGCCGAGGATCGCGCAGCCGAACGCGGGGAAGAGGATGCCGCCCTCGCGGATCAGCAGGAACGCGGGCACGGACAGCAGGATCATGGCGATGCTGCCGCCCATGAACATCGGCCGTCTGCCCCACCGGTCCGAGCTGCGGCCCACCGTGGTGATCGCGAGGACCACGAGCAGCATGGTGCCGAGGACGAGGAGCTGCGCGGTGGTCTCGCTCTCGCCCAGGGTCACCGTCATGAACGTCGGCAGGTACGAGGTCACCATGTAGTTGGTGACGTTGTAGAGCAGTACGAGGCCCATGCAGATCAGCACGGCCTGCCAGTGGCGGGTGAAGATCTCCTTGAGGCGTCCCTTGCCGGACTGGCGGGCCTGCTCGACCGGGTCGCCGTCCCCGCGGGCGGAGTCCGCCTCGCGCGCGGCGGCCGACGAGGCCGCCTCCTGCTGGAAGGCGGGGGTCTCCTCCAGCTTCATCCGCATGTAGAGGCCGATGAGCCCGAGCGGTCCCGCGACGAAGAAGGGGATGCGCCAGCCCCAGCTCTCCAGGCCGTCGGTGCCGAGGGTCAGGGTGAGCACCGTGACCAGGCCGGAGCCCAGGGAGTAGCCCACGAAGGTGCCGAAGTCGAGCCAGCTGCCGAGGAAGCCGCGTCGCTGGTCGGGGGCGTACTCGGCGATGTAGGTGGTGGCGCCGGCGTACTCGCCGCCCGTGGAGAAGCCCTGGACGAGGCGGCAGAGGAGCAGCAGGAGCGGGGCGGCGAAGCCGATGGTGGCGTAGGTGGGCAGCACGCCGACCGCGAACGTGCTGGCCGCCATCATGATCATGGTCGCGGCGAGCACCCGCTGCCGGCCGATCCGGTCGCCGAGGGGTCCGAACACGAGGCCGCCGAGGGGGCGGACCAGAAAGGCCGCGGCGAATGTGGCGAACGTGGAGACGACCTGCACGCCGGGGGAACTGGCCGGGAAGAAGACTTTGCCGATGGTGCCCGCCAAATAGGCGTAGACACCGAAGTCGAACCACTCCATGGTGTTGCCGAGAGCCGCGGCCGTGACGGCGCGCCGCACCTTCGGGCGGTCCGAGACCATCACGTCCTCGGCGTTGATCGCCTTCTTCCGACGGCGCAGCAGCGTGCGCGCCATGCGGTCGGTCGCCGAACGTGATGCGCGCGATTCGCCCTCCGGCATACGGGGCTTCCGGGGCGTGCCGCGCGGTTCGCCTTTCACCATGGAGCTTTTTCTCCTCGTGCCTGCCGGTCCTGCCTGCGAGAGAAAGCCGTGTCGCGGCAAGTCTGGGCTGGCCCCGGAGGTCCGGCAAATTGTCCGGCGCCGGACAGCGCTACGAGGGTCTCAGCCCGCCAGGGCCTGTTCGACGGTCAGGTGGCAGTCCACGACCAGGTGGAGGCCGACGAGTTCGATGACCCGCCGCACGGAGCTCTGGACCCCGGCGATGCGCAGCCAGCCGCCGGAGCCGCCGACCGTCTGGTGGGCGGCGAGGAAGAGGTTGATCCCGCTGGAGTCCATGAAGGTCACGGCGCTGAGGTCCGCCACGAGGCGCCGCGGCGTGTCGGCGCCGGGCGGCAGCAGGGCGTCTCGGACCGGGCCCATGGTGTCGTGGTCGATCTCGCCGCTCACCGCTATGACGCGGACTCCGTCGACGGTGCGCTCTTCGATGGACAGCCGCGCGGGCCGCCCCATCCCCTGGATGCTGGTCACCGTCTCCCCGAACGTATGTACTGGCTGGCTCTGTGCCGACGATTCTGCCCCACCGGCCCTGCCGGACGTAATCCACCGGCTATGCCTAAAAACACATCGTGCATAGGTGGCTGTTCGCCGGGTACGCGCAGTTCGGAGGATCAGCGGGGAACGGGGATACGCATGGGAGTCGGGACCGAAGACAAGAACTGCGCCGGACAGGATGCCCGGCCGCAGGCCAGTCATGCCTTGGTCGGTGACGACGGGTGCATCGCCGAGGCACGCCATCTCGCCATGGCCTTTCTGAGCCGGGCCCGTACCGCCCACGACGTGTCCGTCTCCTCCCGGGCCATGGACCTGACCCAGCTCGTGGTCAGTGAGCTGGTCACCAACGCGCTCAAGTACGCTCCGGGCCCGGTGCTCATGGATCTGCGCGTCATCGACGGCATGGTGGAGGTCACGGTGTGGGACAGCGACCCCACCGTCCCCGCGGCCCGCGAGGCCGACCCCGGCCGGATCGGCCAGCACGGCCTGGAGATCGTCACGCGGATCACCGAACACCTCAGCGTCCAGCGGGAACCGGTCGGCAAGCGCATCACGGCGCGGCTGTCCCTCTGACCGACGGTAGGGCTGTCCCCAGGCGGATTCGGGGGCTGACCACAGCGAAACGAGGCGCATGCGCGGCTTAGCGTGCCGTGCATGCGAATGACCATGTACGGGCGAGCAGCCATAGCCGGGGCCGTGTTGCTGACCGTGGGCGCGGGAGCGTTACCCACCGCGGCAGCCGACACGGCCGGGAAGCCGACGAAGCTCGGGCGGTACTACACCCAGAGCATCGACTGGCACGACTGTGCGCTGGGCGCCGACGACGCCACAGGAAAAAGACTCGACGACGGGGGCGCCCGGTGCGCCGACCTCACCGTGCCCCTCGACTACGACGACCCCGGCGGCCGGACCATCACCATCGCCGTCTCCCGGCTCCGCGCCACCGGCACCGCGCACCGCGCCGGACCGCTCCTGCTCAACAACGGCGGCCCCGGCGGACCGAGCCTGGACATGCCGCTGACCGTCGGCGCGGCGATGGGAGAGGTGGCGAAGAAGTACGACCTCGTCGGCGTGGACCCGAGGTTCGTCGGCCGTTCGACGCCGCTCGACTGCGGCTGGGACATCGGCTCGATGGTCGTCTCGGCCGGTGAGAGCCGGGCGTCGTTCAAGCGCTCGGTCGCCCGCCAGCGGGACCTGGCCGAGCGGTGCCGCCGTACGAACGGCGATGTGCTGCCCCATGTCAGCACCCGCAACACCGCCCGCGACATGGACGTCGTACGGGCCGCGCTGGGCGCCGAGCGGATCTCCTACCTCGGTTACTCGTACGGGAGTTACCTCGGCCAGGTCTACACCGAGCTGTTCCCCGGCCGCACCGACCGCATGGTGCTTGACGGTGTCATCGACCCCGCCAGGTACACCCAGACGCTGCTCGCCGACGCCGCGGGAGCCAACGAGCGTGCCCTGCGCTCCTGGGCCGCCTGGACCGCCGCCCGGCACGACGCCCACCACCTCGGCCGCACCACCGAAGCGGTCCTTTCCACCGTGCGACGCGTCCAGCGGGCCGCGGCCGAGAAGCCGCTGCGGGTCGGGGAGTTCCGCCTCGACGAACACTCCGTGCCGCTGTTCTACTTCGGCCTGCTCGGCAGCGACCTCGACGACTCGCGGACCGAGCTGGCCACCGCGACCCGGACCCTCGTACGCGCCGCCGACCGCGAACATGCCGTGCCGAGCGCGGTGATGGCAGAGATGCTGTCGGCGCTGACCACGAAGGCCGGATCGCGGCAGGGCAGCGTGCAGGCCGCCATCATGTGCGGTGACGTGGCGGCGAAGCGCGGCACCGAGAGCTACTGGCGCGACATCCAGGCCCGCCGCGCCGAGGCTCCCTTCGCCGCTCCGCTGGCGTACAACGTCAACGCGTGCGAGTTCTGGGGCGCGCCGGCCGAGAGGCCGACCGTGGTCGACAACGACGTACCGGCCCTGCTGGTCAACGCCACCGGTGATCCCCGCACCGTCTACTCCGGCGCGCGGCAGGTGCGTGACCGGTGGTCGCACTCCCGCCTGGTGACGGTCCCCGGCGCCAGGCAGCACGGCATCTTCGGCGAGTACGGCAACGCCTGCGCGGACCGGCAGGTCAACGCCTACCTCGCCGACGGCCGGCTGCCCGAGCGGGACGTGACCTGCCGGAACTAGGAGCGGTGCGTCAGTGAACGTTCACCTTCGCGGGCTCGGGTGCGCCCGGCCGCGCCGCCGACGACTCCGCCGCCAGGTGGTCCGGTTCCGCGTCCGGGTCCAGGAGGCGGTTCAGACGGGCCGGGACGTCGAAGCCGACCAGGAGCACCACGATCACCGTGCCCGCGAAGGTCAGGACGGCCAGGGCCTGGCCCAGGTCCATGCCTGAGGCCAGGTGGGCGCCGAGTACCGGGGCGACCGCTCCGCCCAGTGCGCCCACGTTGTACGTGAAGCCCAGTGCCGCGCCCCGGCTGTGCGTCGGGAAGTGGCCGCCGATGTAGCGCGGGAGCAGGCCGGAGATGCCGAAGCTCGTCGCCTGGAGGAGGAAGAGCAGGACGCCGAGCAGCATCAGGTTGTCGTGCACGGCGAACACCGGGTAGACGAAGGCGAGGGAGGCGAGCAGCGTCAGCGCGTACGCCTTCTTCGCGCCGATCCAGTCGCCGAGGAAGCCCGCCGTCCAGCAGCCCACCATGGTGCCGAAGCCCGCGAAGTACAGGACGTCGGTGACCTGGTCGGTGGTGTAGCCCAGCTCGGTCTTGAGGTAGGTGGGCAGCAGGGCCTGGATGGGCCAGGAGTAGAGGAACGCGAAGAACAGCGTGACGATCATCGAGAGGTACAGGGCCCAGCCCCGCTTGCCGCCGAGCTGGACGGCGAAGGCGGCGAGCGACAGACCGGCGACGACCGACAGCACGGCCACCATGCCCTCACCGGCCGGGGTGAAGACCATGAACAGCGAGAGCGTGGCGACCACGGTCAGGGCGACGTTGGCGGTGGCACGGGCGCGGGTGGCGAACAGGGGGCGGAACGGGTTGGGCTTGGCGCCCTTGTCGGCGACCGACTCCGTCCACTCCGCCGCCTCCGGCAGCGCGCGCCTCATCCACAGCGCGACGGCGATCGGAATCAGCCCGAGGTAGAACATCCACCGCCAGCCGAGCGAGGGCACCACCCAGTTGTAGACCTGCGCGGCGAGGACGGAACCCACCGAGAAGCCGGAGATGAGGAAGCCGCTCGCCCGGCTGCGCAGCTTCGCCGGCCAGCTCTCCATCACGTACGTGGCGCTGGCGCTGTACTCACCGGCCATGCCCATGCCGATGGCGAGCCGGGCGGCGAAGAGGCTGTGGTAGTCCCAGGCGAACCCGCAGGCGAAGGTGCCCAGGGAGTAGAGCAGGATGCTCAGCACCATGGAGGCCTTGCGGCCGTACCTGTCGCCCAGGGCGCCGAGTACCGCGCCGCCGAGCCAGCGGGTGATGAACGCGCCGGAGATCAGGCTTGCGGCCTGGACGGTGCTCAGGCCGAACTCGTCGCTGATCTCGGTGAGGACCAGGGTGATCAGGACGAAGTCGAAGCCGTCGAGGACGTAGCCGATCCAGGCGGCGAAGAACGACTTCCACTGGGTGCCGCTGATCTCGCGGTACCAGGGGGGCGCGGCGGGTGTTGAGGTCTGCACGGTGACTCCATGGTGCGGGGCAGGGCTGCGTAGGCCTCGTCAGTGGCGGGGAAGGCCCGCCACGAAGCGGGCCGTGAGGGCCGTGGGGGCGGTGATGGCGGTGCCGACGACGACGCTGTGGGCGCCGCGGGCCAGGGCTTCGGCGGCCTGCTCCGGGGTCTGGACGCGGCCTTCGGCGACGACGGGCACGTCGGTCTCGGCGGCCAGCGCGCCGACCAGCACGAGGTCGGGCCCGTCCTGCTCCGGTGTGCCGGGGACGTAGCCGGACAGGGTGGTGGAGACGAAGTCGGCGCCCTGCACGGCCGCGGCCATGCCTTCGGCGAGCGTGGAGACGTCCGCCATCACGAGCGCGCCTCCCGCGTGGACCGCGGTGACGAGTTCCGCGAAGGTCGAGCCGTCGGGGCGCGGCCGGTCGGTGGCGTCCGCGGCGACGACGGTGGCGCCCGCTTCGACGACCGCCAGGGCGTGCCGGACGGTCGGGGTGATGTAGACGCCGGTGTCGCCGTCCTTCCAGAGGCCGATGACCGGCAGGTCGACGGCGGCGGTGACCGCGGCGACGACCTCGGGTTCGTTGGCGCGGATCGCGGCGCCGCCGCCGGCCGCCGCCGAGCGGGCGAGCCGTACGAGGGTGCCGGTGTCCCGCATCGGGTCACCGGGCGGTGCCTGGCAGGAGACGATCAGGCGGCCCCGGAGTGCGTCGGACAGCGCGGACGCGGTCCACTTCGGCCGCTGCGGGGGCGTGGACTGTGCGGTCATCGGAGGGCTCCCGGGTGGTGGAGGGGCAGGCTTGCGGTGAGGGCGGCGGCGCCGAGCACCGCCGCGTCGTGCCCGAAGAGGGGGGCTCGGGGGACGAGGCCGCGCAGCGGCGGCATGAGTTCGGCGGTGAAGGCGGCGGCCAGGGCGTCCCCGTGGAGGGGGCCGATGCGGGGGACGCCGCCGCCGACGACGACCCGGTCAGGGCCCAGCGCGTTGGCGAGGCCGCCGAGTGCCTGACCTGCGGCCGCCGCGCCGGTGGTGATGGCGCGGACGGCGGCCTCGTCCCCCTCCTTCGCGCGGGCGGCGACGGTCTCCAGGCGGTCGGCGGCGGTGCCGGAGAGGCGCTCGTAGTGGGCGGTGATGCCGGGCCCGGAGGCGATGACCTCCAGGTGTCCCGTGGCGCCGCAGGTGCAGGGCAGTCCGGCCGCCCACGCGCTGGGCACGTGCCCGAGGTGGCCCGCGATGCCCGCGGCGCCGTGCAGCATCCGCCCGTCGACGGCGACGGCACCTCCGACGCCGGTCCCGATCGCGGCGAACAGCAGCGAACCGTCCTCCGCGTCCAGCGCGGCCAGCTCCGGGCCCGCCGTCGCCCGTACGTCGTTGTCGCAGGCCACCGGCAGTCCGGTGCGGTCGGCGAGCCCTGCGGCCAGTGCCGTGCCGGCCCAGCCGCGGATGGAGTCGGTGGCGCTGGTGACCCGGCCGGTGCGCGGGTCGACGACGCCCGCGGCCGCGACGCCCAGCGCCGTGGCGCGGCGGCCGGGGTCGACCTCCGCTGCCGCTGCCGCCAGTGCGTCGAGGACGGCGTCGGCGCCGTCGCGGGCCGGGGTGGGGCGGGTGTGCCGGGCGTGGACGGTGCCGTCCGCGCCGACCAGTGCGGCGGCGATCTTCGTGCCGCCGAGGTCGAGTCCGACGCGCACGGCGCCGTCCGGCAGGGTGGCGGAGCTCATCGGACCGGCGGCAGACCGGCCGCGCGGAGCCGCTCCGCGACCTGCGCGACCGACTCGTCGGAGAGCTGGATCTGCGGGAAGGCGGTGTCGCCGCACTCGATGACACCGAGCAGGCGCAGGGCCGCCTTGAACGAGCCGAGCGCGGAGGAGCTGCGGCCCATGTCGGCCTCCGGGCCGACGTCGACCATGGCGAAGAGATCGATGAGCCGCTCCTGCTCCTTCGCGGCGAGCGTCCAGTCGCCGGCCCGCGCGGCCTCGTAGAGGCGCACGTACCCGGCCGGGTCGACGTTGCCGATGCCGGGGACGACGCCGTCGGCTCCGGCGAGCAGGGCCGCGTCGACGGTGAGTTCGGAGCCCGTGAGGATGCTGAAGGCGGGGGTGGGGCCCGCGGCGCGGCCCTCGCGGCCGCCGAGTTCGACGATGAGGCGGCGCAGGCCGCCCTCGTCGCCGCTGCTGTCCTTCAGCCCGGCGAGGGTGCCGTCCTCGGCGAGCGCGCGGACGAGGGTGGGGGCGAGCTTGCTGTGGACGGCGACCGGGATGTCGTAGGCGAACAGCGGCAGGGCCACGCTCGCGCGCAGCCTGCGGAAGTGCCCGGCGATCTCGGCGCCGTGGGTGCGGGTGTAGAAGGGCGCCGTCGCGACGAGGGCGTCCGCGCCCAGTCCTGCGGCGGCCTTGGCGTGCTCGACGACGCGTGCGGTCGTCGTGTCGATCACCCCGGCGAGGACGGGGACGCGGCCCGCGGCGGTGTCGACGACGGTCTTGAGCGCCGTGGCCCGCTGTGCGTCGGTGAGGTAGGCGACCTCGCTGGTGGAGCCGAGGGCGAAGAGTCCGTGCACTCCCCCGCCGATGAGGTGCTCGACGAGCCGGGCGAGGGACGCGGTGTCGATGTCTCCCCGGTGGTCGAGCGGGGTGCAGACGGGCGGGACGACGCCGCGCAGCGGTGCGGACAGAGACATGGTGAGGAACTCCAGCTCAGGTGGGAACAGCGATCCGCGCGCTCGAAGCGGTGACACGGATCCGACGTGGGACGTAAGATGTCCTATGTCTCGCTCACCTTAAACAGATGCTCCTGCCACCGGTCAAGGGGCAAAGCCCAGTTCAGGAGGAAGTTGTGGCTCGCCCGACCATGGCCCAGGACACCGAGCGCCTGCTCAAGGAGTTGATCCTGGAGCGCCGCTTGGCGCCGGGCGACCCGCTGCCCACCGAGGCCGAGCTGATGGAGCTCTTCGGGGTCGGCCGGGTCTCGGTGCGCGAGGCCCTCAAGGCGCTTCAGGCCGTCAACGTCGTGGAGATCCGCCGGGGCCACGGCACCTTCGTCGGCTCGCTCTCGCTGTCGCCCTTCGCCGAGGGCCTCGCCTTCCGCGCGGCCGTACGGCACGGCCAGGGCGAACCGGGCCTCCTGGAGCTGATGAAGGTGCGGGAGGCGCTGGAGGCGGGCCTGGTCGGCGCGGTGGCCGCCGGCGTCCCGGCCGAGGATCTCGATGTCCTGCGTGCCCTCGTGGCGGAGATGGAGCGCGAGGCGGTCGGCGGCCGCGTGGCCCGCGCCACCGACCGCGCCTTCCACCTCGCGCTCTACGCCGCGCTCGACAGCCACCTGCTCAGCGAGGTGCTCGACGCCTTCTGGGCCGCCATGGACCGCGTGCGCGAGGACTTCGACGACGGTCACCAGGACCCGGTCGCCACCTGCGTGCAGCACCGCGAGATCGTCGACGCGGTCGCCGCGGGCGACGGCGACCGCGCGGTGCGTGCCATGCGGACCCACTTCGACGGCATCCGCACCCGCCTGGAAGCGGGGGCTACGGAGTGACGGTCACCGTCGCGCTGCCCGAAGCCAGCTTGCCCCCGGTCCGGTAGGCGGCGGTGAGTTTGACGCCGCCCGAGGCGCCCGCGGCCACGGTCACCGGGACCTTCACGTTGGCGCCCTGCCCCGGGTCGAGGGCGGGCACCACGGCCTGACGTGCCGTCCAGCCGCCGGGCACCGTGAGGTCGACCGTCCCCTGGGCACGGCGGACGTCCATCCGGTTGACCACCCGGACGGTGATCTCCGTACTCGTACCCGCCTTCAGGGTCGCGGGCGGGGTGATCGTGATGTCCGCGCAGGTACCGCCGAGCCATTTCAGGTCGAAGGCGGAGTAGGTGATGTGCGCGTAGTCGCCGCGCTCGTAGAGCAGTCCTACGCGGCCGTCGGGCAGCCTGGTCAGCGTCGAGTAGGCGGCGGCGCCCGGGTCGACGACCTTCCGGATCGGCCAGGTCCTGCCGTTGTCGCAGGACATCTTCACCGTCAGGTTCCGCCGCGCGGAGGTGTCTTCGGTGTTGCTGAAGAGGAGCCACGACGACTTGGGGTCCGAGGCCGGGGCCCCGGCGTCGTAGCGCGTGACCGAGGCGTTGTTGGCCGGGTCGGGGAGCTGCTCGTCCTGCTTGAACGGCGTGTAGTTGACTCCGCCGTCGGTCGAGTAGGCGATCGTGCGGTACGGCTTGGAACGGTTGTTGAGCATGATCCTGCCGTCGGACAGCTCGACGGTCTTGTTCTCGTCGCCGCCAGGGCCGACCGGGTTGCCCATCTTCCAGGTCTCTCCGTGGTCGTCGCTGTAGGCGCTGGCGGCGTAGTTGGCGCCGCTGACGCGGACGGCGTACTGCTGGATCAGCCGGCCCTTGTGCGGGCCGTGCCGCAGCTGGATGCCCTCACCGGAGGCCGCGAACATCCCTGCCCACGCGGGGTTCTTGATCTGCTTGGTGATACGGCGGTGGGTCCAGGTCAGTCCGTCGTCGTCCGAGTAGCTGTAGTCGGCCTGGAGGATGTCCGGGTCACTCTCGTCATTGCCGGTGCCCGAGCCGAAGAAGCCCTGGTTCACCGAGGAGGCGTAGAAGACGAAGATGCGGCCCGTCGTGCGGTCGACCAGCAGGCTCGGGTCGCCGTGCCCCTTGGGCGCGGCATCCTTGCGCACCACCTGCTGCGCCTGCCAGGTCTTGCCCCCGTCTGTGCTCCGGCGCAGGACGATCCCGAGGTTCCCCGGCAGGTCGCCCAGGGTGGGCCTGGCGTCGTAGGCGGCGAGCACCGTGCCCTTGACGGAGGTGGTCAGGGCGGGGATGCGGTAGTAGGGCGAGCCCACCCCGTTGGCGGTCAGGTCCTGCGAGGTCAGTTCGCCGGAGGCGGCGGGGGCGCCGTGTGCGGTGCCGGTCACGGAGATGACGAGCAGGGCGGCGGAGAGCAGGGCGACAGAGACTTTTCGCTGCATGGGCGATCTCTTTCCTGAAGGAGAAAAAGGGAGCCTGAAGGAGAAGGAGGGAGCCTGGAGGAGGGAGGAGTGGGTCGTGAGGAGCGGCGCGGCGGGACCTGGGCCCTGTGGCCACCGGCGCGCGGCGGACCCGACCGCGAGTGCTACTGGTCGGCGGCGAACAGGGCACGCACCCAGGCCAGTTGCTCCCGCTGCTGATACGCCCCGCCGCCCTCATGGCCGTTGAAGTCGTAGACGCGTACGTCCTTGTGTCCCGCGTAGTGGTTGTAGGCGGTGAAGCACGTGGAGGGCGGGCAGATGTCGTCCATCATCGCGACGGAGAACAGGGCGGGAGCGGTGGCGCGGGCGGCGAACAGGGCCGCGTCGAAGTGCGCGAGGGTCGTGAACACCGTCTCGGCGCGGTCGCGGTGGAGCCGCAGGTACTCGGCGATCTCCGTGTACGGCGGCCGGGCCGAGATCTCCGCTCCCCTGCGGATGTTGCAGAGGAACGGAACGTCCGGCATCACACCCGCGAGCCCCGGCACCAGCCCCGCCACGGCCAGGGCGATGCCGCCGCCCTGGCTGACCCCGGTGACGACGATGCGCTCGGGGTCGACCTCGGGGTGTTCGCGCACCGCCTCCACGCAGCGCACCGCGTCGGTGAAGACCCGGCGGTAGTAGTGGGTTTCGGGGCTCTCGACGCCCCGGGTGAGGAAGCCGGGCACGGTGCCCGCCGCGCCGGCGTGCGCGTCGGGGGTGACACCGGTCGCGGCCGACCAGCCCTGGCCGCGGGTGTCCACGATCAGGTGGGTGTAGCCGGCGGACGCCCAGAACAGGCTCTCGTGGGGCAGCCCCCGCCCGCGGCCGTACCCGACGAACTCCACGACGCAGCCCAGCGGTTCGGCCGCCCCTGCGGGTCGGTGCAGCCAGCCGTGCACCGGCTGTCCGTCGAAGCCGGGGACGGTCGCCTCGTACGTACGGATCTGGGTGAGCCCGGTGTCGACGGGGCTGAAGGCCGGCTTGCCCACCTGCCCCGTCCCGGCCGCGCGGGCCTCGCTCAGAGTCCGTGACCAGAAGACGTCGAACCCGGCGGGCTCGGGGAGTTCGGGCCGGTAGGCACGGCAGTCCTCCAGCGAGAGGTCCGTCAACGGCATGGATGTGCCCTTCTGAGGCGACCGATGGGTGAACGCCGACCCCGACAGAAGGACAGAAGACGTCTGATGTCCTGGCGGCAGTCGGGACCCTAGGCAGCCCCCGCGACAACCGTCAAGGGCTCCGGCCGGCGGTCGGTGCGCGGCTGCGGAGCCCTTGGCAGGATGGAGGCGCAGGTCAGCCCTGTTGGGCTTCCCTGGTGCGCGCCTCGGAGATCCGGCGCCGCACCGGTGCGTAATGCTCGCCGAGGGACTTCATGAAGCCCGCGACGTCACCGGCGCGCGCGGCGTCCACGATGTTCTGGTGCGCGGCGATCGTCTCGGTCTCGTCGGCGTGGGTGAACCCGTCCAGATGCGGCGCGACGATCGCGTACACGTCCCAGAAGGCCATGGAGAGCTGCTCGATCAGCTCGTTGCCCAGCGGTTCCACGAGGAGCGCGTGGAAGGCCCGGTCCGCCTCGACGAAGCCGCGCCCCTCCCCCGCGCCCTGGTCGCGCATGGCGGCCACGTGCCGTTCCAGCGCGTCGAGTTGGTCGTGGCTGAGCCGCTTGACGATCCTGTCGGCCATGCCGCGTTCGACCAGTTCGCGCACGTCGACGAGGTCGGCGAGGACCTGGAAGTCGTCGCCGGGCGAGAGCAGTCCGCGGAAGGTCAGGCTCTCCACCAGGGCCGAGAGGCTGAGGCGGCCGACGTAGGTGCCGTGACCGTGCCGGACCTCGACGATGTCCAGGGCGTTGAGGATCTTGACGGCCTCACGCACGCTGGAGCGGCTGGCGCCCAGCGCCTCGCACAGTGCCGTCTCGGTGGGCAGCGGGTCCCCGGGGTGCAGGCGCTCCTCAAGGATGTAGCGCTTGATGCCCTCGACGACTTCCTGGCGGAGCAGCTGCCGGCCGGGCTTCGCACCGGGCTTGGGTGAACTCGCCACCTCTTGACCCCTCTCGATTGTCGGGCTACCTTCCCACGCTATCAAGCCATCAGACATCTGACGTCTTACGCCTGACAGTTGTCCTGAGCGGTTGTTCGGTTTCGGTCCCGGCGATTCCTGTGTCTCCTCCGGCCGTTTCGCCGCCCGCCCGTTCTGCCTGCCTTTCCTTCTCTTCGATGTCCCTGGAGGACCCGTGCCCGAGCTGAGATCAGCCGGTGTCGAGCGCCGCACCTTCCTGCGTTACACCGCCGCCATCAGTACGGCGGCAGCCGTCACGGCGAGCCTCTCGGCCTGCGGCGGCCCCTCCTCGAACGCCGACGGCGGATCGGGCGGCGGCGACAGCGGCCTGATCGAGGCCGGCCTCTCCTACCCGCTGTCGACCGGCTTCGACCCCATGATCACGTCGGGTGCCACCCCCTACGCGGCGAACATGCACATCTTCGAGGGCCTGGTCGACCTCGACCCCGTCACCCTTGTGGCCAGGCCCGCCCTCGCCACCGAGATGCCCAAGAAGATCAACGCCGTCACCTACCGGGCCACGATCCGCGAGGGCGCGACCTTCCACGACGGTTCGGCGGTCACCGCCGAGGACGTGGTGTTCAGCTTCGAACGCATCCTGGACCCCGGGAACGCGTCACTGATGGCGCAGTTCGTGCCCTTCATCGACACGGTGAAGGCGGTGGACGCGCACACGGTGGAGTTCAAGCTCAAGCACCCCTTCGCGCTCTTCCCGTCCCGCATCGCCGTGGCCCGGATCGTCCCGAAGAAGATCGTCGAGCCCGATCCCAAGGCGTTCGACGCCAAGCCGGTGGGCTCCGGGCCGTACAAGTTCGTCGAGGCGGTCCGCGAGGACAAGATCGTCTTCGAGGCGTACGACAAGTACAACGGCTCCCACCCTGCCAAGGCCAAGAAGATGATCTGGCGTCTGATGTCGGACCCCTCCGCGCGCGTCAGCGCCATGGAGTCCGGCCGGGTCCAGGCCATCGAGGACGTGCCCTACATCGACGTCAAACGGCTCGCGGGCGCCGCGAGGACCGAGTCGGTGCAGTCCTTCGGCCTGCTCTTCCTGATGTTCAACACCGCCGACGAGCGGTTCGCCGACAAGCGCGTGCGCCAGGCACTGCACTACGCGCTGGACACCAAGAAGATCATCTCCACCGCGATGGTCGGCAACGCCGAAGCGGCCACCGGCTACGTCCCCGACACCCACCCCGACTACCACCGGGCCGCCACCGTCTACACGCACGACACAGCCAAGGCGCGCGAGCTGCTCGCCGAGGCGGGCGCCGAGAAGCTCTCCTTCACCGTGCTGACCACCGACACCGGCTGGGTCAAGGACATCGCCCCGCTGCTCAAGGAGAGCTGGGAGGCGGCGGGCGTCAAGGTGACCCTGAGCATCGCCCAGTCCCCGGCGCAGTACGCGAAGGTCGACAAGGGTGACTTCGACGTCCTGGTGGCCCCCGGCGACCCGTCCGTCTTCGGCAACGACGCCGACCTCCTCCTGCGCTGGTTCTACTACGGTTTCTGGCCCGAGAAGCGCTACGGCTGGACCAAGTCCGCCGCGTACAAGAAGGTCAGACGGACCCTCGACAAGGCGGCACGGACCGCCGACGAGAAGGGGCGCAAGGAGCTGTGGGGCGAGGTCACCGACCTCGTCGCCGACGAGGCCGCGCTCTACCCGATCCTGCACCGCAAGCTGCCCACCGCCTGGACCACCAAGTCCCTGCCCGGCTTCAAGCCGCTGCCCACCACCGGCCTGTCCTTCCTGGACGTCGGCCGCGCCTGACCCGCCACCCCTGTACACCCGGCCGGGGCCCCGCACAGGAGCCCCGGCCCCCTTCGCCCGACCGCAAGGAACCCGACGATGGTTGCTTTTCTCCGGCTCGCGCTGCGCCGCGTCGCGATGATGCCGGTGATGATCCTCGGCATCGCGCTGCTGGTTTTCGTGGTGCTGCAGTTCTCGCCGGCCGACCCGGCCTTCAACGCGCTCGGGGAGAGCGCCAGTCCCGCGGCCCGCGAGGCCTTCGCCGAGGCCAACGGCCTCAACGACCCGCTGCCCGTGCGGTACTTCGACTTCCTCGGCCAGTTGTTCCACTTCGACCTCGGGGTGACGGTCCCGCCGAGCCAGCCCGTGGCCGACCGGATCGGCGCCGCCTTCCCGCTCACCCTCCAGCTGACCTTCCTCGGCCTGCTCCTCGCCGTCGTCCTCGCCGTCGTCTCCGGCGTCCTCGGCGCGATGTACCGCGACCGCTGGCCCGACCAGCTCTTCCGGGTGTTCTCCATGGCGGGCGTCGCCATCCCCTCGTTCTGGCTCGGGGTGCTGCTCATCCAGCAGTTCGCCCTGAACGTGCGGATCTTCCCGACCGGCGGATACACCAACCCCGCGGACTCCTTCAGCGGCTGGCTCACCACCATGGCGCTGCCCGCGTTCTCCCTCGCCGTACCCGTGGCCGCGTCGCTGGCGCGCCTCGTGCGGACCTCGATGGTCGCCGAACTCGACCGGGACTACGTCCGCACCGCGCGCGGCAACGGCCTGCCGACCTTCCTCGTCATCCGCTCGGTGCTGCGCAACGCCCTGGTCACCCCGCTCACCGTGCTCGGTGTGAAGGTCGGCTATCTGCTCAGCGGCGCCGTCGTCATCGAAGCGATCTTCGACCTGCCCGGCATGGGCAAGCTCATCCTCGAAGGTGTCACCGGCGGCGACGTCGCCCTGGTCCAGGGCACCGTACTGACCATCGCCATCGCGTTCCTGGTGGTCAACGTCATCGTCGACCTGCTCTACCTGCTGGTCAACCCGCGCATCAGGACGGTGTGACATGTTCGCCACCGGCACTCTCACCAAGAAGCTCTCACGGCCGGGCATCGCCTTCCGCGCCCTGCCCCTCACCTCCCGGGTGGCCCTCGGCGTACTGGTCGTCGTCATCCTCGCCGCGGTGTTCGCGCCGCTGCTCACGCAGGATCCGCTCACCACCGGCACGCCGGTGCTGAGCCCCGACGGCGACCACTGGTTCGGCACCGACCGGGCGGGACGCGACGTCTTCGCCCGTGTCGTCCACGGCTCGCGCTACTCCCTGGTCATCGGGCTCGGCGCGACCGCCGTCGCCCTCGTCGTCGGCGCACTGCTCGGATCGGTCGCCGCCACCTCGCGCAAGCTCGGCGACGAGAGCGTGATGCGCACCCTCGACGTCGTGATGTCCTTCCCGCCGATCGCCCTCGCCGCCGTGCTCGTCGCGGTCTTCGGCACCAGCGTCCCGGTCATCATCTTCACCATCGCCTTCGTCTACACCCCCTCGCTCGCCCGCGTGGTGCGCGCCAACGTGCTGTCGCAGTACGGCGAGGACTACGTGGCCGCCGAGAAGGTCATCGGCGCCCGCCGCGGCTACATCGTGCTCCGCCACGTCGCCGTCAACTGCATGGCTCCCGTCATGGTGTTCGCCACCGTGATGGTCGCCGAGGCGATCATCTTCGAGGCCAGCCTCTCGTTCATCGGCGCCGGAGTGCAGGACCCCGACCCGAGCTGGGGCAGCGTCCTGGCCTACGGGCGTCAGATCCTCCTGGCGGGCGGCTGGTGGGCCACCTTCTTCCCCGGCCTCGCGCTGCTGATCACGGTCCTTGCCCTCAACATCCTCTCCGAGGGCCTCACCGACGCCTCGGCCGCGCCGAAGCACGCCCGTACCGAAGCCGGCCCGGACGACGCCGGCACCGGCGCTGCGGCCGCCGGGCCCGCGGAAGCCCACGTCGACGTCGACGCCGCCCTGGCCAAGCTCGCGCGCCGGGTCAACGCCACCGAACCGGGCATCACCCCGGTACGGGCCGACGCCGCCGAGCTCCTCGTCGTACGCGACTTGTCGATCCGCTTCCCCGACCGCTACGGGGACACCCCCGTCGTCGACGCGCTCGACTTCACCGTCCACGAGGGCGAGACCCTCGGCCTGGTCGGCGAGTCCGGCTGCGGCAAGTCCATCACCAGCCTCGCCGTCATGGGCCTGCTCGCCCGCAACGCCGAAGTCAGCGGCGAGATCCGCTACCGCGGCCGCGACCTCCTGAAGCTCTCCCCCGCGCAGCGCCGCGTCCTGATGGGCCCGGAGATCGCGATGGTCTACCAGGACGCGCTCTCCTCCCTCAACCCCTCCGTCGTCGTCGGCACCCAGCTCAGGCAACTGACCTCGCGCGGCGGCACGAAGTCCCCTGCCGAGCTCCTGGACCTCGTCGGTCTCTCGCCCGAGCGGACCCTGCGCAGCTACCCCCACGAGCTCTCCGGCGGCCAGCGCCAGCGCGTGCTCATCGCCATGGCCCTCTCCCGCGACCCCCGGCTGCTCATCGCGGACGAGCCGACCACCGCTCTCGACGTCACCGTGCAGGCCCAGGTCGTCGAGCTGCTCATCCGGCTCCGCGACGAACTCGGCTTCGCCATGGTCCTCGTATCGCACGACCTCGCGCTCGTCGGTGACCTCTCGCACCGCGTGGCGGTGATGTACGCGGGCCGTCTCGCCGAGATCGGGGCCACCCGCTCCGTGCTCACCGACCCCACCCACCACTACAGCCGCGGCCTCCTCGGTTCGGTCGTCTCCCTTGAGGCCGGCGCCGACAGGCTGCACCAGATCCGCGGCATCGTGCCCGCGCCGCGCGAGTTCGGCACGGGCTGCCGGTTCGCCTCGCGCTGCGCCATGGCCGACACCCTGTGCCGCACCACCACACCCGCACTCACCCCGCGCGGCACCGCGGACGACCACGGCTTCGCCTGCCACCACCCCGCGCGGACCGCACAGCTGGAGGGGAGCGCCCTGTGATCAGGCTCGACGGCGTCCACGTACGACACAAGGCACGCAGCGGAGGCGTCTTCCACCGCGACTCCGTGCACGCCCTCACCGACGCCACGCTGGAGGTCGGGCGCGGCGAGATCGTCGGCCTGGTCGGCGAGTCCGGCTGCGGCAAGTCCACGCTCGCCCGGGTCCTCACCGGACTCCAGAAGCCCACCGAGGGCCGGGTCAGCTTCCACGGCGACGACCTGTGGGAGATGTCGGCGACCCGGCGCCGCGACGACTTCGGCTCGGCCGTCGGCGTCGTCTTCCAGGACCCCTCCACCGCGCTCAACCCGCGGCTCACCGTCCGGCAGATCCTGCGCGACCCGCTGGACGTGCACCGCCGCGGCACCCGTACGGAACGGGAGGCTCGGGTCAGGGAACTCCTCGGCCTCGTCGGCCTGCCGGGACACACCCTCGGCGCGCTGCCCGGCCAGCTCTCCGGCGGCCAGCGCCAGCGTGTCGCCATCGCCCGCGCCCTGGCCCTCGAACCCGAGCTGATCGTGGCCGACGAGCCGACCTCCGCGCTCGACGTGTCCGTACGCGCCCAGGTCCTCAACCTCCTCGTCGACCTCCGGGAACGCCTCGGCCTCGCCATGGTGTTCATCTCGCACGACATCCAGACCGTGCGCTACCTCGCCGACCGCATCGCCGTGCTCTACCTCGGCCGCATCGTCGAGGAGGGCCGGGCCGCCGACGTGGCGGGCTCCCCCGCGCACCCGTACACCGAGGCGCTGCTGTCCGCGACCCCCAGCCTCCTTGAGGCGACCGAGCGCATCGTGCTGACAGGGCCGGTGCCCTCGGCCACGCATCCGCCGTCCGGCTGCCCGTTCCGCACCCGCTGCTGGAAGGCCGACGACGCCTGCGCCACCGTCTTCCCCGCGCCGGGCCTCGGCGCGGACGGCCACCGCTGGCACTGCGTCCACCCCCAGAACTCCGCCGCCCCGGCTGAAGCCCCGGCGCCCGTACCGTCCGCAAGGAGCACCGCATGACCGCCCGTACCCCCCGCTACTCCGGTGTGATCCCGCCCGTCGTCACCCCGCTCGGCGCGGACGGAGAGATCGACCGGCCGTCACTTGAGCGGGTCGTCGGCCACCTCATCGACGGCGGTGTCAGCGGCCTGTTCGCCCTCGGCAGCTCCGGCGAGACGGCATACCTGACGCCCGGACAGCAGGACGAGGTCATCAAGGTGATCACGGCCTCGTCGGCGGGCCAGGTGCCCGTCCTGGTCGGAGCGATCGAGACGACCACGAACCGGGCCATCGAACGGGCGCGCGCCGCGACCGGCCTGGGCGCCGACGCGGTCGTCGCCACCGCCCCGTTCTACACCCGCACCCACGCCACGGAGATCGACCGCCACTTCCGCGAGCTCGCCGCGGCCGTCGATGCGCCCCTCCTCGCCTACGACGTACCGGTCTGCGTCCACAGCAAGCTGGACCCGGAGCTGCTCCTGCCGCTGGCAGCGGACGGCGTCCTGGCCGGCGTGAAGGACTCCAGCGGCGACGACGGCTCCTTCCGCCGCCTGGCTCTCGGCGCCCGCGACCTGCCCGACTTCTCCCTCCTGACCGGCCATGAGCTGGTCGTCGACGCGATGATGCTGTCCGGCGCCGACGGTTCGGTCCCCGGCCTGGGCAACGTCGACCCGCACGGGTACGTGCGCCTGCACCGGGCGGCGGTACGCGGCGACTGGCAGGCCGCGAAGGCCGAACAGGACCGCCTCGTGGCGCTGTTCGGCATCATCGCCGCGGCCGACCCCGGCACGGCGTCCGCGACGGCGGCGGGGCTCGGCGCGTTCAAGACGGCCCTGATGCTGCGCGGCATCATCGCCACGAACGTGATGAGCCCGCCCATGCGACGCCTGGACGAGAGCGAGACCGCGGCGGTCGCGCGGTGCCTGGAGGGAGCGGGACTGGCCCTCGCGCGGTGCGAATGCGGGTGAACGTCTCCGCGCTTCCTGGCAAGATCATCGGGTGACCAGTGAACCGGCTCCGCCCGCCCCCGAGAAGTACGTCCTGTTCGATGTCGACGGCACCTTGATCGACGCCGTCGACAACCAACGCCGGGTCTGGGCCACGTGGGCCGGGCAGCACGGCCTGGACGCCGAGGCGGTCTACCGCGTAGCGCTGCGGACGCGGCCGATGGAGACGTTCGCGCAGGTCGCTCCGGACCGCGACCCCCATGCGTGTCTGGCCGCGCTGCACGCCCTGGAGGACGATGACGTGCGGTCGGGTGTCTATGGAGCGTTCACCGGCGCGGCGGAGCTGCTCGCCGCCCTGCCGCCGGGGTCCTGGGCGCTCGTGACCTCCAACTACGAGCACCGGGTGCGCGGCCGGTTCGCCCGTACGGGCCTGCCGGTACCGCCCGTCGTCGTGGACGCCGCCGCGGTGAGCGAGGGCAAACCGTCGCCCGTGCCCTACCTGCTGGCCGCCGAACGCCTCGCCGCCCGGCCCGAGGACTGCCTGGTCGTCGAGGACGCGCCGTCCGGGGTCCAGGCCGGGCTGCGGGCCGGGATGACGGTGTGGGGCGTCAACGCCGCCGACCCGGTGGCCGGCGTCCACCGGCACTTCCGGAGCCTGGGCGAAGCCGCCGCCGAGATAGTCGCCTTCGCGCGGCCGGGCGGGGCGCGGGCACACGCGGACCGTGGCTGACCCGCACGCGTGACCGCGGCGTCCGGGGCCGCGCGGGCTTCTGTCGGAGCCGCGCGGCCTTCACTTCCGGTGTTCGCCCGTCAGTCCCCGTCCACGTGCTCCCGGAGGACCTTGCGGTTGGTCGCGTCGATGTCGTAGGTCGTCTTGTTCCAGTCGTCGGTCGTCACCACGTCGACGGACCACATCACTCCGCCCTGGTCGGTGTCGTCGAGTTCGACGGCGCTGACGGTGCCCTTCTTCTTGTCCGTGGCGGTCTTCGCGGCCTGGGGCGCGGTCACGGTGGCCTTCTTCAGCCAGTCCGCGAGCTCACGCTTGTCGTCCGCGTCCTGGTCGTCCTTGGCCCGCGTCTGCCCGGCCTTGCCGGTGACCGCGTCCACGCGGACGGTGTGTTCGGTGCCGTCGTCCGTGGCCACCTCGGCGTCCCACCTGGGGCTGTCGGGCGGGCCCTTGAGCTCGATCGAGACGGGCTTCGACTCCGGCACGGCCGCCACAGCGGTACGCAGCGCCTTGTCGTAGCCGACCTTGGCCTTCGGGATGAGGTCCTTGCGCTCGGCCTGGTCGTCGGTGAGGTTGCCGTCGGTCGCGGAGGCGGAGGTCGCCGCGGTGGTCACGGGCGCCTCGGCCGCCTCACCCGCGCCGGCCTTCGTGCCGCTGTCGTTGTCTTTGTCGTCGCTGCCGCAGCCGGTGAGCAGGGCTCCCGCGACGGCGGCGGCACACAGCACCCCGGCGCCGCGCGAGACGGCCGAGGTCCGGCACCGCCGAGCAGAACTACTTCGTTTTGTCACCATACGAGCACGTTAAGCGAAATGTCCTTGCATTGCTCGCCACGCCCCGCCCGCGCGGCACCCTCCTTCGGGGGCGGGCCTGCGGGAGGGTTGAGCCCGTGCGCCACCGGATCGTCGCCCTCCACGAGACCGCCGGTCGGCTCCGCGGCTCCGGACGCCCCGGTCGACAGGCGCAAGCCGGAGGGGCAAGCCGGAGGGGCGTGACCAGACGAAGAGGGGGAGGACGCCCGCGCGGTTCGAGCGGGCGGTGGACGGCGCCGATCCGCGGCCTCCGGCGTCGGCCGGCCGGCCCAGCGACCCCGTACGCCGCCCTTCGGCCGCCCCGCGGCGCGCACAGCGCCCGAGGCCCGCGGCGCCCGAAGCGCGGCCTCGCCCACGGCCGTCGTACCGGATGGACCTCCTGTGCGACATGGCCGCCGGAGTCACCGACTCGGCCACCACGACCGCGTGCCGGGGAATCGGGCGGTGAGCCGTACGCCTCCGGAGGCCAGTTGCACCACCCGCGCCGGACCGCCGCCTCAGACCGCCTTGCCTGGTGCGCGGTACGAGCCGCCGGGGCCGTCGGCGTCGGGGCCGGGGCGTGGGCGCGTACGGAAGGTGCGGCGGTAGGCGTCCGGTGGGACGCCCAGGGTGCGGTTGAAGTGGCGGCGCAATGTCGTGGCCGTGCCCATCCCTGTGGCGGTCGCGATGGCGTCCATGCCGCGGTCGGTCTTCTCAAGCAGCTCCTGGGCCCTGCGGATGCGTTGTGTCAGGAGCCATTGCAGGGGCGTGGTGCCGGTCGCCGCCCTGAAGTGCCGGCCCAGGCTGCGCGAGCTCATGCCCGCCCTGCGCGCCAGGTCCTCCACGGTCAGCGGCTGGTCGAGCCGTTCGAGCACCCAGGGGAACAGGGTGGCGAGCGCGTGGTCGTCCCTCGCCGGGACGGGCGTGGTGACGAACTGGGCCTGGCCGCCCGCCCGGTGCGGCGGCACGACCAGGCGGCGGGCGACGGCGTTGGCGACCGCGGAGCCGTGGTCGAGCCGGACCAGGTGCAGGCACAGGTCCATGGCCGCGGCCTTGCCCGCGGAGGTGAGCACGCTGCCGTTGTCCACGTACAGGACGTCCGGGTCGACCTCCACCCGGGGGTGACGGGCGGCCAGGGCTTCGGTGTGGGCCCAGTGCGTGGTCGCCCGCCTGCCGTCCAGGAGACCCGCGGCGGCCAGTACGAACGCGCCCGTGCACAAGGAGGCCACGCGCGCGCCCGCATCGTGGGCCGCCCGCACCGCGTCGACCAGGCAGGACGGCGGGTCCACGTCCACGTCGGCCCAGCCGGGGACGATCACGGTGTCCGCACGCCGGAGCCGGTCGAGGCCGTGCTCGGGCTGGAGCCTGAAGCGGCCGACCGTGACCGCCGCCGATCCGCAGATGTCGAAGTCGTACCAGGGACCGGCCACACCGGCCGGCGGGGCGTCGAACACCTCGTGGGCGATGGAGAGTTCGAAGTGCAGCATCCCGTCGGTGACGGCCAGCGCTACTGATGTCATGTCCGTAATTGTACGGGGGCTGTCGTTTCGGACACTCACGGCGGCTCACCTGTCCGCGCCACGATGGACGCAGTCGATCAATCAGGCGAGTCGGTTCACAGGTACACGAGTCGGTTCACGGGTTCAGGGGAGAACAACTCATGGCTTCGGGTCACAAGGTCGCCGTCTACGGCGCGTACGGGCACACCGGTCGGTTCGTGGTGGCGCGGCTGCTGGACCGCGGGTTCGTCCCGGTCCTCACCGGGCGCGACGCCGCGAAGCTGGGGACCCTCGCGGCCGGGAACCCCGGTCTCGACGTCCGCCCCGCGAGCGTCGATGATCCCGCGGCCCTCGACCGCGCCCTCGCCGGCACCGCCGCCGTCATCAACTGCGCCGGGCCCTTCGCCACCACGGCCGCGCCCGTCATCGAGGCGGCTCTGCGCGCGAGCGTCCCTTACGTGGATGTGGCCGCCGAGATCGAGGCCAACGCCGATACGTTCGCGCACTTCGCGGCGCGGGCCGAAGCCGCGGGGACGGCGGTCGTTCCCGCCATGGCGTTCTACGGCGGCCTCGGCGACCTGCTCGCCACCGCGGCGATGGGCGACTGGACCTCGGCGGACGAGGTGCACGTCGCGTACGGGCTGAGCAGTTGGCACCCCACGGAGGGGACCCGCGCCGCGGGGCGCGTATCGAGTGAGCGGCGCGCCGGGCGCCGCCCGCGGTACACCGAGGGGCGGCTCGAGTACCGCGACGACGAGGCGCCCGTCGTACGGTGGGACTTCCCCGAACCGCTCGGCACCCGGGCGGTCATCGGGGAGTTCACCATGGCCGACGTCATCACGGTGCCGAGCCATCTCTCCGTGCCCGAGGTGCGGACCTACATGGCGGTCGAGGCGGCCGGGGACCTGTCCGCCCCCGGCACGCCCGCGCCCACCCCGGTGGACGAACTCGGGCGCTCCGACCAGACGTTCCTCGTCGACGTCGTCGTACGCTCCGGCGGCAGTGAACGGCGTGCCGTGGCCAGGGGCCAGGACATCTACGCCGTCACGGCGCCGCTCGCGGTCGAAGCGGTCCACCGCATCCTCACCGGACGGACGAGGACGACCGGCGTCGCCTCCGCCGGCGCGATCTTCGACGCGCCCGACTTCCTCCGTGCGCTCTCGCCGCACATAGAGGTGGGCCCCTGAAAACAGGGTGCTCAGGGGCGGCCGGCCTGGTCAGGGTGCCAGGCCGGTCAGGTTCTCCGCGTCGACCGCGTCCGTCAGCGGCAACTCCACGGTGATGACCTTGCCGTCGCCCTGGAGGACCAGCGTGATCACGTCGGCCAGTTCGCGTACGAGCGCCCAGCCGTAGCCACCCTCGCCGTCGGCCACGTCTTCGCCCATGCCCAGCCGCATGCGGCGGTGGCTCGGCGTCGCGGGCAGGTCGGTCGACCGGTCCCCCACGGAGACGCGGATCTCGTGGACCCCCGCCCTGATCTCGAACCGGGTGACGCCGCCGCCGTGCCGCAGCGCGTTGGTGAACAGTTCCGACACCACGATGAGGACGTCGCCCCGGGCCCGCTCCGCCACCGCGGCACCGCCGCGGTCCGCCCGGTCCCGCAGGACGCTCATCACGTACCCGCGTGCCTGGCCCGCCGTGTCGGGGAGCGGCGAGACATCCGGCAGCGACGCGAGTATCTCGCTCTCGCGCGGCCTGTCGGACGGCGCATTGAGACTCACATGCAGACTCCCTTACCTGACCGAGTGGTCGGCGGCGACTCCCCGGGGGCGGCTCCTCGGGGGCGATTCTACGTAACCGAGCCGCCGCCGGAGCGGCAGCTTGCCTCACTCAGGCAGCGGATTTCGGCTCCGCCTACGGCCGCAGCAGCTTCCGCAGGAGCTCTCCGAACTCGGCAGGGTGCGTGGTCAGGCCGACGTGCCCGCCGGGGAAGTACTCCGGCTCCGTGCCGAGGCGCCCGGCCAGGCAGGCGGCCGCGCGATGGGGCAGCTCGCCGCGCGAGTCCCGGCCGCAGGCGACCACGAGCCGGTCGGTCAGCGTCTCCAACAGGGCCGTGTCCGGGGCGTATCGCATGAACGGGGGCACGATGCGCCCGATGAAGTACGGCAGATCGGCCATCGTCCGCTCCGCCCGGGCCGCCGCTCGCGGCGGAAGCGCCGGTTCGGGGCTCGGCCCGTCGGCGTCGCCATCGCTCGGCGCACCGCCGGCCTTCATGAGCCCCGCGGCGAACACGGCCATCGCCGGCATGGGCCCCTCGGCCAGGAAGGTCTCCTCCACGCGCGCGACGAACGCCCGCTGGTCGGCGGCGTCCGGCAGGATCTCCACGACCGGCGGTTCATGCGTCACGACGCGCCTGAGGCGCGCGGGATGCGTGGCGAGCAGGTGCAGGGCGGCGATACCGCCCGAGCTGGCGCCGAACACCTGGGCGGGCTCGCCGGGAGACAACAGTTCGAGGAGTCGGTACGCGTCGTCGGCGTGCTCGGCCACCCGCTGCTCGGCCCCGGGGTCGTCCAACGGGCTGCGGGACAGGCCGCGCGGGTCGTAGGTGGCGACCGTGTGGTCGGCGGCCAGGTCGTCGGCGATGCCGTCGAAGGCCGCCGCGCCGCCCGACCCGCCGGGGACGAGCAGCAACAGCGGGCCATCGCCGCGCACTTCGTAGTGCAGGGTCGCGCCGTCGGTGCGCAGGGTGCCTATGGTCGGTGCGGTCATGAGGGGTCTCCGTCTCGGGCCGGTGGCCAGTGCTCGAGCGTGGCGTGGAGGGCGTCGAGGGCCCGCTCCCAGGACCGCTGCGGCGCACGCTCGTGGGCGAAGCCGCCGGCGGCCTCCAGGGCGACGAAGCCGTGGAAGGTGCTGCGCAGCAGGCGGACGGCGTCGGTCAGGTCGGGCTCGGCCAGGCCGTAGCCGCGCAGCATGCCGTAGGTCAGCTCGACCGCACGCCGTGGTCCGGGCGCTTCGGCCGCCAGCTCCGGGTCGATCCGGAGGCGGATCTGCGTCGCCGTGTAGCGGCCCGGATGCTGATGGGCGTACTCCCGCCAGGCGTCGGCGAACGCCACCAGCGCGTCCTTGCCCGCCCGGCCGACGGTCGCCTCCGCGATGCGGAGTGTCTTCTCGTCCGCCGCGAGCAGCGCCACGCGTCCGCGCAGATCCTCCAGGCCGCGCACGTGCGAGTAGAGGCTCGCGTCCTTCACGCCGAGCCGGCTCGCCACGCGCGCCATCGTCACCTGGTCGAGCCCGACCTCGTCCGCCAGCTCGGCGGCGGCGAGAGTCACCCGCTCCGCCGTCAGCCCGGCCCGCACCATGCGCTCTCCTCGCCACCACAGGAACCTGGAACCTAGGAGTATTAGTTATAACCTAGGAGCCCTAGGAAAGCTAGGAAAGCCAGCGGCCTCCGCGCATGAGGTCGCGTCCGTTCAGCTCGTTCGCCTCGCGCCAGGCCTGGATGCGCCGCGGCCGGATCAGGAAGTACTGGTAAGGCTGGTCGAGTTCGCGCGGGTCGAAGCCCGTCTTGGCCGCGAACGCGTCGCCCGTCGCGCCGAGGTCGGCGATGCTCACCGGCTCGGCGGTGCCCTCCACCACGACGACGTCACGCGTCGGCCCGAGGCTGAGCCGTACCCGGCCGTCGGCCAGCAGGTTGCGTCCGGTGGCCGAGGCGCGCGGCGTCGAGATGACGAACGCGCTCCCGTCCCAGAGGTAGGACAGCGGGACGAGGTGGACGCCGCCCGGCGAACCCGAGGACGCGACCCACAGGTCGACGTCGTTCTCCAGTCGCGAGCGAGTGTCCCGCAGCCTCTCGTCGAGCCCACGCGGCGGTGCTGCCGTCATGTTCGCGTCCTCCCCGGACTTCGCGCGGAACCCGTCCGCGGCGGAACTCTTCCGCGGCGCAAACAGTGGCACATCAAGGCGCGGCCGTCAGCGCCGCCGCTTCCCATTCGAAGCCGTCCGGGTCGGTGAACGCCCCGGCACGGCCGCCGATCACGACCCGGTGCGAGCCGGTCCCCTCCGGCGCGACACCCGCGTCCTTGGCCAGCGCACGGCGCCGGTAGAGGGCGAGCTTGACGGGGCTCGCCCCCGCGTCGAACTCGACGTACATGCGACTGAAGCTCTTCGCCACGGTCAGGCCGCGCTCGACGTAGAACCGCTTGGCGGCGACGATGTCCGCGACGCCCAGCAGCAGTACGATCCCGTCGATCCGCCCGGTGGCGGGGCCGGTGTTCTTCTTCGCCGAGGTCGCCACCTTCCAGATCGTCCCGTCCGGGGCCTGTACGACACCGCCGTAGCCCCAGAGCGACTTGGCGGCGGGCTTCAGCGAGGTGGCGCCCGCCGCCAGGGCCGCGCCGACGAGCCTGTCGACGTCGGCGGGCTGGGACACGGTGAGCGTCAGCGTGAACCCACGGAAGCCGGTCGTGGCCGCGTCGGAGGCGCGCAGACCTATCTGCGTGTCGAGCCCGAAGGCGGTGGTGCAGAAGCGGCGGGCGGCCTCGGGATCGGCCACGGCGAGGGTGACGGATTCAATGATTTCCATGCCCGCCACGCTAGTTACGGACCGGTGGCCGGCGCTTCTCGAAAACTGACCGTTCGCATGGGATCGGCGAACGAGCGATGGTGGACGAGTGGATCACTCGACGGAAGCCGGACTCTTCACCCGCCGCTTCGGGCCTCCGCCCGGCGAGGGCACACGGACCGCGGTGCTCGTGCACGGACTCGGGCTCTCGGGACGCTACTTCGTGCCGCTCGCCCGGCGGCTCGCCGCCGGCGGCGCCTCCGTGCTGGTGCCCGACCTGCCGGGCAACGCGCGTTCACGGGCCGCCGCACGCCGCGCGCCCGCCGTGGGACAGGCGGCCGACGCCCTGGCCCGCTGGCACGAACACCTGTCCCTCGGGCCGAGCCTGCTGGTGGCCAATTCGGTGGGCGCCCAAGTGGCCGCCGCGTTCACCGCCCGCCATCCGCACCTGGTGAGCGGGATGGTGCTGGTCGGCCCCGCCCTGGAGCCGGACACGTCCGCCCCGCGCCAGTTCGGCCGGCTCGTCGCGGACGCGCCCCGGGAGACGCTCGCCCTGCTCACGGTGGCCGCGACCGACTATCTGCTGACCGGGCCCCTGCGCTGCGTCGCGTCCTTCCGGCACGCCCTGCGCGACGCCGCTGAGTCATTCGAGGGGAACCTGGGCCAAGCGCACGTGCCGACGCTGGTCGTGCGGGGAGAGGGTGACACCATCGCGTCCGGGCCCTGGATCCGGCGCGTGGCCGCTCTGGTCGGCGGCGGGCGCACGGCCGAGATCCCGGGCGCCGCGCACGCGGCCCACTACACCGCGCCGGACGCCCTGTCGGCGCTGATCCACGAGTTCACGGCGGGAGAACCCGTATGACGTCTTCGCGGGCGCCCGACACCGCGCGCCAGGAGCACGGGAAGCGTCCGTCGCCCTGGCTGCGCCTGCTGCCCGGCATCTCGCCGAAGCGCCGCGGCTTCATCCTGGCCTGGTGGGGGTTCGCCCTCACCTTCGGCGGAATGCGCCTGCTCACCTGGCTGATCCACGTCGACGTGGCAGGGGTCGGCGACATGCAGGCCGGCGGGGTGCACATCCACCACTACGTGTGGGGCATCCTGCTCCTCGCGGCGGTCGGCGCGGCGGGCCTCGTCGACCGCTCGGCACGGGCACGCGCCTGGCTGGGCCTCGCCTACGGAGTGGGCCTGGCCCTCGTCGTCGACGAGGCGGCGCTGCTGATCAGCCTGGAGGACGTGTACTGGGACACCGAGGGCGGCGTCAGCATCGCCCTGGCCATCGCGGTGATCGCCGTCGCGGGGAGCGTCCTCGCGCTGACCCGCGGCCGGCGCGCCTCCAGGGGCGACCCCGAAGAGACCGGGGCCTAGGACGGACGGCGTTCGACGAACGGCAGAAGTCCCCGTAACCGGACTCGGTCGAGCGTTTCGTGGACGCAGTCGCTCGCGGCGGTCAGCGTGAGGCTGCCGTTGGCGTGGATGGCCGCGTGCCGCATCCCGAGGAGGGTGTAGAGGCTGCCGGCGTCGCACCACGTCACCCCGGTGAGGTCGACCAGCAGGTGCCGCTGGCCGGCTTCGAGTGCGCGGACGACGGTGTCGCTGACTTTGCCGACATTGATGACGTCCAGCTCACCGTCGAGTGCCAGGACGAGAATCGCCGGACTGCCGGCCGCGGTCCGGCGGATGGCCAATCGGTCCATTCCTGCATCTTGCACCCATTCGGCCGCCGCCGTGCCGTATCGACATTCTTTCCCTCCTACGGCTCACCCCCGCGCCGGCTTGCACGAACCCCGTTCGGGATGCTGATCCCCGTTCGGGATGCCGGCGCGAGGCCTTGCCGCAGGGGGCGGGTCAGACGATCAGGACCCGGCGCCCGCGCGCATGCCCGGCCTTGCTGTCGATGTGCGCCGCCGCGGCCTCGGCGAGCGCGTACGACTTCTCGACCGGGATGTGGAGCTTGCCGCGCGAGATGAGGCCGGCCGCCTCGGCGAGCGCGTCCGGCACGCTCCCGGCCACGCCGGAGAAGCGGACACCGTGCTCCGGCGCGCCGAGATCGGCGATGCTGATCACCTTCTCCGGGTCCCCGGTCAGCTCGACGAGCTCGCGGATCACACCGGAGCCGGACAGGTCGAGGGCCGCGTCGACGTGGCCGAGCTGCCGCACCCGCTCGGCCCACCCCTCGCCGTACGTCGTGGCGATGGCGCCCAGACCGCGCAGATAGTCCTGGTTCGCGGCCCCGGCCGTGCCGATCACCGTGATGCCGCGCTCGCGGGCGATCTGGAGCACCGCGGATCCGACTCCCCCGGACGCGCCGCTGACCAGCAGCGTCTGGCCGGGCCGCACGCCGACCTCACGGATGACGCGCAGGGCGGTCTCCACCACCGAGGGGTACCCGGCCGCCTCTTCGAACGACAGCCCTTCGGGCATCCGGGCCCAGGCCGTGAGCACGGCGAACTCGGCGTAGGTGCTGAGGCCTTCGCCGAACACGTGGTCGCCGACCGCGACCCCCTCCACTCCCTGGCCGACCTCGTCCACCACCCCAGCGGCGTCGAGCCCGACGCCGGAGGGCAACTCGATCGGGTGGGCCTTCAGCATCTGGCCTTCACGGATTCTCCAGTCGACGGGGTTCACGCCCGCCGCCCGTACGGCGACGCGTATCTGGCCGGGGCCCGCGTGGGGCTCCTCGGCGTCTTCGAGGTGCAGGACGTCGGGACCGCCGAATTCGGCGAAGCTCACTCTCTTCATGCCGCCGAACATAACACTAACGGTTAGTTTTTTGAAACCGTTGTGATTTCGCATCTGCTAGTTTTACGCCCATGACCGAGCCGACGGGACGCCGGGAGCGCAAGAAGGCCGCGACCCGCCAGAAGATCGCCGACACCGCCCTGCGCCTCTTCATGGAGCGCGGGTACGACGCGGTGGGCATCCGTGATGTCGCCGCCGATGCCGACGTCGCCGTCACCACCGTCTTCTCCCACTTCGCCTCGAAAGAGGCCCTGGTGTTCGCGCATGACAACGACTTCGAACAGCGCCTCGCGCAGGCGGTCACCGGCCGGACGCCGGGCGAGCCGCTCATCCCCGTGCTGCGCCGCGAGATCCGCGCCATGGTGCGGCACTGCGCGGCGGACGACGCCGCCCCGATCTGGCACATGATCGACGGATCGCCCGCCCTGCGGCAGTACGAGGAGTCGATGAGGCTGCGCCACGCGGAGTCGCTGGCGACGGCCATCGCCGCCGATCCCGATCTGGCACGGACCACGACGGCCTGCCGGACGCTCGCGCGATTCGTGGTCGACTCCCACTCCCTGGCCCGCGAGGCGGCCGACCCGGACGCCGCGGTCGACGAAATCTTCCTGATGATCGAGGCCGCCTGGGAGACCACGCGCCCGTCGCGGTAGCCCGCGCCCGTTCCCGGCACGTCATGACCGTCCCGGCAGTCGAGCCGTAGCTCCTGCCGGGCCGCTCGACGCCCGAACGCTCCCTAGCCCAACCAGGTCACATCTCCGCCCAACACTCCCCCGCCCGGTGCGTCCGCACGGCGCGTGCGCGGCGGTCCGACGATGTTGGTGACCGGTGTCCGTGCCGGTGGGGCGCGCGGCACCGGCCAGGTACACGAGCGAGGGAGCCCACGATGCCGGAACTGTTCGTCGACGGGGAGTGGACCGGTGCCGCCCAGGGCGCGCGGCGGGACGTGGTCAATCCGTACGACGCCTCCGTCATCCAGCAGGTCGACGACGCGGACGAGGCCGATGTGAACCTCGCCGTGCGGGCCGCGCGGCGGGCCTTCGACCGCGGTGACTGGGCGTCGGCGCCCACCCGGGAGCGGGCCGACGTGCTGCTCGAAGTGGCGCGGTTGCTGCTGCGCGACCAGGAGGAGATGGCCCGCGTCGAGAGCCTCGACACCGGCAAGACACTCGCCGAGGCGCGCATCGACATCGAGGACGTCTCCAACGCCTTCCGCTACTTCGCCGAGATCGCCGACAAGGACGGCGGCCGGGTCGTGGACGTCGGCCCCGACGTGCTGAGCCGCGTCACGTACCACCCCATCGGTGTCTGCGCGCTCATCGCCCCCTGGAACTACCCCCTGCTCCAGGCCTCCTGGAAGGTCGCCCCCGCCCTGGCCGCGGGCAACACCTTCGTGCTCAAGCCCAGTGAGACGACACCGCTCTCCACCATCCACATGATGCGGCTGATCGCCGAGGCGGGGGCACCGCCCGGGGTCGCGAACCTCGTGCTCGGCCCGGGCGCCACCGTCGGCGCGGCGATGTCCGCCCACCCCGACGTGGACCTGGTCTCGTTCACCGGCGGCCTGGCCACCGGGCGGCGGATCATGGAGGCGTGCGCGCCGGGCGTGAAGAACCTCGCGCTCGAACTCGGCGGCAAGAACCCCAACGTCGTCTTCGCCGACTGCGACTTCGACGCCGCCGTCGACCACGCGCTCGAAGCCTCGTTCCTGCACTCGGGGCAGGTGTGCTCGGCCGGTTCCCGGCTGCTCGTGGAGGACTCGCTGCACGACCGGTTCGTGGAGCGGCTGTCGGCCCGCGCGCAGACCATCCGGCTCGGCAATGGCCTGGACCCGATGACCGAGAGCGGACCGCTCAGCTCGGCGGAGCACCGGGCGAAGGTCGAGGGGTATCTGGACATCGCGCGCGAGGAGGGTGCCCGCCTCGTGTGCGGCGGCCGCCGGCCGGACGACCCGGAGCTGGCGGACGGCTTCTTCCTGCTGCCCACGATCTACGCCGACTGCGACCGCTCCATGCGCATCGTGCAGGAGGAGGTCTTCGGCCCGGTGGTCACCGTGGAGCGCTTCCGCGACGGGGACGAGGACCAGGCCGTGGAGCTGGCCAACGACACCCGGTACGGCCTGGCGGGCGGCGTCTGGACCGGCGACGCGAGCCGGGCCCAGCGGGTCGCGGCCAAGCTGCGCCACGGCACGGTCTGGATCAACGACTTCCACCCGTACGTGCCCCAGGCGGAGTGGGGCGGCTTCGGCCGCTCCGGCTTCGGCAGGGAGCTGGGCCCCACCGGCCTGCGCGAGTACCAGGAGGCCAAGCACATCTACCAGAACCTGCGCCCGGCCCCCTCCGGCTGGTTCAAGGGCTGAGCGGGCGCGGCGAGAGGACGGGCGCGGCATGGACGACGAGACGACGACCTACGACTACGTGATCATCGGCGGCGGCACGGCCGGCTCCGTGCTCGCGGCCCGGCTCAGCGAGGACCCCGCCTGCCGGGTGTGCGTGGTGGAGGGCGGCCCCAGCGACGTCGGCGACGACCGCATCCTGAAGCTCCGCAACTGGATCAACCTGCTCGGCTCCGAGTTCGACTACGGCTACACCACCGAGGAGCAGCCGCGGGGCAACTCCCACATCCTGCACTCGCGGGCCCGGGTGCTCGGCGGCTGTTCCTCGCACAACACGCTGATCAGCTTCCTGCCGTTCCCGCAGGACCTCGACGAGTGGGTGGCGAGCGGCTGCGAGGGCTGGGGGCCCGAGACGATCCTGCCGTACCGCTCCCGGCTGCGGAACACGATCGTGCCCGTCGGCGCCGCCGACCGGAACGCCATCGCCAAGGACTTCGTCACCGCCGCGGCCGACCGGCTCGGGGTCCCGGTCGTCGAGGACTTCAACGCCCGTCCTTTCACCGACGGCACCGGCTTCTTCTCCCTCGCCTACGACCCCGGGACGAACAAGCGCTCCTCCGCCTCGGTCGCGTATCTGCATCCCGTACTGGACCGGCCGAATCTGACGCTGCGTCTGGAGACGTGGGCGTACCGGCTGCTGCCGGACAGCGAGGGCCGGTTCACCCGCGTCCAGGTCCGCGACGCGCACGGTCTGGTGTCGACGCTGGAGGCCGACGCCGAGGTGCTGCTGTGCGCGGGCGCGATCGACACCCCGCGGCTGCTCATGCTCTCCGGCATCGGCCCCGCCGACCGGCTCCGTGAGCTGGGCATCGAGGTCCGAGCGGACCTGCCGGGGGTCGGCGAGAACCTGCTCGACCATCCGGAGTCGGTCATGGTGTGGGAGACCCGTGGCCCGCTGCCGCCCAACTCGGCGATGGACTCCGACGCGGGGCTCTTCCTGCGCCGCGACGCCGCGGGCGGCCCGCGCCCTGACCTGATGTTCCACTTCTACCAGGTGCCGTTCACCGTCAACACGGAACGGCTCGGCTATCCCGTACCCGAGCACGGTGTCTGCATGACGCCGAACGTGCCGCGTGCCCGTTCCGTCGGGCGCATGTGGCTGCGCAGCGCCGACCCGACGGTCAAACCGGCCCTGGACTTCCGCTACTTCACCGACCCGGAGGGGCACGACGAGCGCACGATCGTCGACGGTCTGCGCATCGCCCGCGAGGTGGCCGCAACGGCACCGCTCAGCGAGTGGCTGCTGCGGGAGGTGGCTCCGGGTCCGCAGGTGACGTCCGACGCGGACCTGTCCGAGTACGGACGCCGCGCCGCCCACACGGTCTACCATCCGGCCGGGACCTGCAAGATGGGCGCCGAGGACGACCCGATGGCGGTGGTCGATCCACAGCTGCGGCTGCGCGGACACGACGGTCTGCGGGTGGTGGACGCGTCCATCTTCCCCACCATGCCGAGCATCAACCCCATGGTCACCGTGCTGCTCGCCGCCGAGCGCGCGGCGGACCTCATCAGCGCCCGGCCAGGACCCGCGTCCTCCGGCGCCGAGGGGGGAGACCGGTGACCACCGCTCCCGGCACACCGGACGGCACCGCGGACGCCGCCCCGGGGGAGGAGAAGTCGGAGTTCCGCAAGGAGATGGGCCCCTGGGCCAACTTCGCCCTGGGCTTCACGTACCTCTCCCCCGTCGTGAGCACGTACACCCTCTTCGGCACCGCCCTCGCCGACGGCGGCCCCCCGATGATCTGGGCGTTCGTCATGGCGGGCTGCGGACAGTTCCTCGTCGCCCTGGTCTTCGGCGAGATCGTCGCGCAGTACCCGGTCGCGGGCGGCGTCTACCCGTGGGCGCGGCGCCTGTGGGGCAAGCGCTGGGCGTGGATGACCGGGTGGGTCTACATGTGGGCGCTGCTCGTGACGATCACCAGCGTCGCGTACGGCGCCGGGCCCTACATCGCGATCCTGCTCGGCTTCCGCCCCACCGTGCACACCACCGTGCTGTGCACGATCGCGCTGATCGTCATCTCCGTGCTCATCAACTACGCGGGGACCAAGGTCCTCTCGTGGGCGGCGCTGATCGGCTTCGGCGCGGAGCTGCTCGGGGCACTCGCCGTCGGCATCATTCTGCTGACGACGCACCGCTTCCACGGCCTCGGTGTGCTCTTCGACGACTTCGGCGCGTCCGGTGACGGCTCCTACCTGCCGGTCTTCCTCGGCGCGGCCATCATCGGCTTCTACCAGTACTACGGTTTCGAGGCCTGCGGAGACGTCGCCGAGGAGGTCAAGCACCCCGGCGAGGTGATCCCCAAGGCGATGCGCCGCACCATCTACGTCGGCGGGGCGGCGGCGACGTTCACCTGTCTGACGCTGCTCCTCGCCGTCGTCGACTACCGGGCGGTGATCTCCGGGGAGGACACCGACCCGGTGGTCAGGGTCCTCTTCGACGCCCTCGGTGAGGCGGGCGCGCGGACCGTGATGGCCGTCGTCCTCATCTCCTTCCTGTCCTGCACGGTCAGCCTTCAGGCCGCCGCCGGACGGCTGATCTACTCCTACGCCCGCGACGAGATGATCATCGGTCACCGGCTCCTGCGGAAGTTCTCGGAGGCGCGCGCGGTCCCCCCGTACGCGCTGCTGATCGCCGCGGTGCTGCCCGCCCTGATCGCCGTCGGTTCGCTGATCTCGACGGACGCCCTGACGTCGATCGTGTCCTTCGCGATCCTCGGCATCTACGGCGCCTTCCAGATGGTCGTCCTCGCCGCGCTGCGGGCCCGCCTCAAGGGCTGGCAGCCGAGCGGCGCGTACCGCCTCGGCCGCTGGGGCCTCGCGGTCAACATCGGGGCACTGGCCTACGGGATCTTCGCCATCGTCAACATCGCCTGGCCCCGCACGCCGGAGGCCGCCTGGTACGACAACTGGATCGTGCTGTTCAGCGGCGGCATCGTGGTGGCCGCGGGGCTCGTGTACATGTTCACCACGCACCACTACGGGCGCAGCGACGCCCCGGCGGACAACGCGGTGCCGGATTAGACCAGTACCGAGACGTCCGGCTCGGACCGGGTGCCGAAGCCGCCGACCACGGCCAGGCGGTCGAGGTCGACGACGGCGATCCGGTCGGCGTCGAGCAGGGATACGTAGGCCAGCGCCTTGCCGGGGTGGAGGGACACGGCGGCCGGGATGCCGTCGAGCCGCAGGGTGCGCAGGGGCCGCAGGTCGGCGGTGCCACACACCGTGAGCGTGTTCTCGACGATGTCGGTCACCAGCAGCCGCTCGTCGTCGAGGGTGTAGACCCGCAGCGGGTCACCGCCCACCTTCCGGCTCCGCCGCACCTTCATGGTGCGGGCGTCGACGGCGACCAGGGCGGAGCTCTTGCGGGCGCCGACGAACAGCGTCTTCTCGTCCACGCTCAGGCAACTGCTCTCCGGCAGCTGTCCCGGGGTCACCAGGAGCGGGGGCGCGGAGGCGTCGTGCGGCCGGACCAGGCTCACCGTGTGCGACAACAGGCCGGTGACATAGGCCCGTTCACCGTCGCGGCTGAGCGTGAAGAGGTGGGTCTTCACCCCGTGCGTCGGCACCGCCCTGGTCGGTGCCGAGTCGGTGGCCGGGTCGTCGAAGCCGAGCAGCACCGCCTTCTCCTCGCTCAGCGCGTAGAGCCGGTCCTGGTCGTCGATGCCCATGCCGTGGACGCGGTTGAACGGGCGGGTGTCGATGGTCCGGGACAGGGTCCGCCGGGCGAGGTCGATGACGAAGACGGCCGCGCCGCCCGTGCCTGCGGTGGAGGCCATGCGCACGCCGTAGTGCCCGACGTAGGCGAAGCGCCGCCGCGAGTCGACGACCATCTCGTGCGGGTGGTCGGGGAGTCGTACCGTCTCCAGGCGGCGCCCCGACGCGGCGTCGTAGAAGCTGACCGAGTGGCTGCTCTTCTCCACCACCAGCAGCACGTCGCTCTTGGCCGCGGCCCGGGACGCCCCCGCGGCCGACATGGTCAGCCCGCCCGCTACTGTCCCGCCGCCCGCCGCCTTGATCACCGTACGCCGCGTCACCACAGCCCCACCTCGATCCCTCGATCCCTCGGTCTCTCCACGATGGCTTCGTGCCTCAGGCACCGGTCGTGGGGAGAGTGTACGAACGTACGCTCCCCGTCCGCTCAGGGTCGCCGCGGCCACGGCTGGTGGCCCGAGCCGGTCGGATGCAAGCCCGTGACGCCCATGACCGCCGAGTACAGGCTGGTCCGGGCGGTGATGAAGAGGCGGTTGCGCTTGGCGCCGCCCCAGGCGATGTTGGCCACCGTCTCAGGAACGTTCAGCCGCCCGATCAGCGTGCCGTCGGGGTCGTAGCAGTGCACGCCGTCGTTCATCGCGGCGACCCAGAGCCGGCCGCCGTCGTCGAAGCGGAGGTTGTCGAAACGGGCACCCTTCCGCTTGTCCGCCTCGGCGAAGATCCCGCCCTCCGACAGTGTCCCGTCCTCGCGCACGTCGAATACGCGGATGACGCCGGCCCGAGTGTCGGAGACGTACAACTGCCGCTCGTCGCCGGAGAAGACGAGACCGTTCGGCGCGCCGAAGCAGTCGGCGACGAGCCGCACGGCGCCGCTCTGCGGGTCGACGCGGTAGACGTTGTTGGAGCCGATCTCGCTCTCCGCGCGGTAGCCCTCGTAGTCACTGGTGATGCCGAAGTCCGGGTCGGAGAACCAGACCGAACCGTCGGACTTCACGGCCGCGTCGTTCGGGCTGTTCAGACGCTTGCCGTTCCAGCGGTCGGCCAGCACGGTCAGCGTGCCGTCGTGTTCGGTCCGGGTCACCCGGCGGTTGCCCTGCTCACAGGTGATCAGGCGGCCCTGCCGGTCGAGGGTGTTGCCGTTGGTGTGCCCGGCCGAGCGGCGGAAGACGGCGACCGCGCCGGTCTCCTCGTCCCAGCGCAGCATCCGGTCGTTGGGGATGTCGCTCCACACCACGTGGCGCCAGGCGGGTACGTAGACCGGCCCCTCGGCCCAGCGACAGCCGGTGTACAGCACCTCCAGAGTGTCGTCGCCGTTCATGCACCGCCCGGTGCGGAACCGGTCGTCGAGCATCTCGTACAGCCCAAGGTCTTCGCCGGTCATGGGTTCTCCCCTTCGGAGCAAGCGTTGGAGCCAGTATCCAGCAGGACGCCACCCCAGTCCTACGCCGCGCTCGGCAAGGCAGCCGGCCTCTCCGCAGGCGCCGCCCATGAACGCGTACGCAAACTCCGGGAGCGCGGCGTCATCCGGCGCACCACCGTCGAGGTGGACCCCGCCGCGGTGGGCGGCGGCGTCCTGGATGGGTGACTCGGCGCGGGACTTCGCCGCGCTGCCCGAGATCGTGGAGGCACACGTCATCGCCGGCAGCGCCTCGGTGCTCGTCAAGGTCAGGACCGCGTCCACCGAGCAACTTCAGGACGTGCTGCGCCGCCTGTACGGCATCGAAGGAGTCAGCGGCACGCAGGCCACGGTGGTCCTGGAGACCTTCTTCGAACGCCCGCCGTCCCCCGGCGCGACCGAGCAGGGGTGAGCCGGCGGGAGCGCGGCAGGTGAGCGCGGGGCGTGCGAACCCGCCTGTGGTGAACGGGAATCCCGGTGGCCCACCGCCGCGTTCAGTCACTGGCGGCAGCCACCCGCACACCCACCCCGGCTTCGTTCAGGAGATCCCCCATGGCAGAGCCAGTCATCGACGCCCTCGTGTTCGACGTGCTGGGCACGCTCGTCGACGAACCCTCCGGCATCCGCGCCGGCATCCGCGTCCTGGATCCGGCACTGGACGACTCCGGCGTCGAGCGGCTCCTGTCGCTCCGGGAGAACCACATCGAAGGCGAGCAGCGCCGCATGCTGGACGGCACCCGGCAGTACGCCCCCAGTGACGTCCTGGACGAGGAGGCCGCCCGGCTCGTCGCCGACGCCGCCGGTGTTGACGACCCGGCCGCGCTCGCGGCGCTGCACCGCTCGGGCCGTCGGCTGCCGCCGTGGCCCGACAGCGTGACCGGGCTCGCCCGACTCGCCGAACGGCTCCCGCTGATCGGCCTCTCCAACGCGAGCAGGACGGCGCTCCTCGGCATCAACGCCCACGCCGGACTCCGCTGGCACCAGGCCCTTTCCGCCGAGGACGTCCGGGCCTACAAGCCGGACCCGGCGGTGTACCGGCTGGCCGTCACGGTCACGGCACGCCCGCCGGAGCGACTGCTGATGGTCGCCACCCACGCCTGGGACCTGCGCGCGGCGCAGAAGGCCGGACTGCGCACCGCCTACGTCAAGCGCCCGGTCGGCGACCCGCCCACCCCGTCGGACCGCTTCGACCTGTACGCCGACGACCTGGCCGACCTGGCCGCACAACTCGACGCGTGGCAGGACCGGCCCCACTGAGCCACCTCAGCACCCTCCGGAACCTCTGAGACCTCCGGAACCTCTGAGACCTCTGGAACCCAGGAGGCAGAGGCCGCGTCCATCGAAGGGCAAGATCATTCTCCGACGGTGGACCTCAAGGAGCCAGCATGACGGGCACAGCCACCCGCTATCTCTACCTCGTACGGCACGGCGAGGCAGCCGCGGACGAGAGTGAGCTGACGGAGGCCGGGCGCCGGCAGGCCATGCTGCTCGGCCGACGTCTGCGGGACGTCCCTCTGGCGGCCGTCCACCATGGCCCGCTGCCCCGGGCGCGGCAGACCGCACGCCTGATCGGCGACCAGCTCGACGGCGTCCCCCTGCGCCTGTCCGAAGCCGCGGGCGACTTCGTTCCCCACGTACCCGAGAGAGAGGAACTCCCGCCGGACGCGGCGGATTTGTTCCTCCGCTTCCTCGAAGGCGCCCCCGCCGAGGAGCGGGAGCGCGGCCCCGTGCTGGCCCGGCAGGCGATGGCGGAGTTCACCGGCCCGGCGGCAGGCGGCGAGGACCGGCACGAACTGGTCGTCACGCACAACTTCCTGGTCGCCTGGCTCGTACGGGACGCCATGCACGCGCCCAAGTGGCGGTGGCTCGGGCTCAACCACGCCAACGCGGCCCTGACCGTCATCCGCTACCCACCCGACCGGCCCGCCACCGTCCTCGTCTCCAACGACATGCGCCATCTGCCCGCCGAACTGCGCTGGACCGGTTTCCCGCCCGAGGTGCGTGTCTGAGTCCGACCATGTCGCGCGGTCGGCGTCCACATTGACAGGGATCTGTCGACATGTTGCTATAAGGCGCCACTCGGCCGGGTCCGTGCCACGCACACGTCGCACGGGCACCGGGACGACCGTCACTCGACCGCGGGTGGCACCCCGAAACAGAGCGAGGATCCATGTCGCAGCGCGCCGCGACCATCGTCGGCGGCGGGATCGGCGGCCTCGCGGCCGCCGTTGCCCTGCACCGCAGAGGCTGGCGCGTCGAAGTGCTCGAACGCGCCCCGGAGTTCACCGAAGTCGGCGCCGGCATCTCGCTGTGGCCGAACGCGCTGCGCGCGCTGGAGGAGCTCGGACTGGCCGGGACCGTCCTGTCCCTCGGAGCCGTCGAGACCGGGGGCGGCGTACGCGACCGCAGGGGCCGCTGGCTCTCCCGTACGGACAACGTGGAGCTCGAACGGCGCTTCGGCCATCCGCTGACGGTTCTGCACCGCTCGGACCTGCTGCGGGCGCTTGCCGACGCGCTGCCCGCCGACAGTCTGCGGCCCGGCAGCGAGGTCACCTCGGTCCGCGAGGAAGAGGACCGTTCGTCCGGGGACGACGGCCGCCTCGCGGTCGGGCACCGGCGTCGTCCCGTCGTCGAGCACCGGAACGGCGAGTCCCTGCCCGACCTCGTGGTCGGCGCCGACGGGCTGCGCAGCGTCGTCCGGCGAGCTCTGTGGCCCGACGCGCCGGAACCCCGGTACGCCGGCTACACCGCCTGGCGCATGGTCACCGAACCCCTGGCCGAGCCGCCCGCCGAGGGCGCGGCGACCTGGGGACGCGGCGAGAGGTTCGGCTTCACGGCGCTGCCCGGCGGGCGGATGTACTGCTTCGCGACCGCGACACTCCCGGCAGGGACCGCCTCCGGCTCCTGCGAACACGCCGAACTGCTGCGCCGCTTCGGCTCCTGGCCCGCGCCCATCCCCGCGCTGCTGGCCGCCGTCCCCGAGGCCGCGGTGCTGCGGCACGACCTGTACGAGTTGCCCCCGCTGCGCCGCTTCGCACGCGGCCGGACCGCGCTGCTGGGCGACGCCGCCCACGCCATGACCCCGAACCTCGGCCAGGGCGCGTGCCAGGCGCTGGAGGACGCGGTCACGCTGGCCCGCTGCCTCGACGGCACCTCCGACGTCGCGGCCGCGCTCCGCTCGTACGACCTGCTGCGCCGCCCGCGCACCCGGATGATCACCCGTCGCTCGGCCCGCCTCGGCACGATCGGCCAGTTGGCGTGGCCGCCCGCGGTGTTCGCGCGCGACTTGGCCGCACGGCTGATGCCTGCCCGGGTGACGGTGCGTTCCATGGCCCCGGTGCTCGGCTGGGCCCCGGCCGGCGAACGGGTCACCTCCGCGGAGAGCGGGGGCCACTGATGCCGGACTGGACGTACCATCCGCTGCGGAACGCGGCCGCCGCCGTCCTGGGACGGCGCCGCTCGCAGCTGGCGGCGCTGCGGATCCTTGCCTCGGTCGGCGCCCGTCCTGCGGGGGCGCGGCTGATCGCCCGCGGGTTCGGCCACCGGCATCCGCCGCGGCGCCTCGCGGGTGAACTGGCCGGTGTGCCCGTGACCGTACGCCTCGGCATATCCGTGCCGCCCTCGCTCGCCCACGAGACGGTGCGCGCCATGCCGCCGCTGGGTGCCGGTGTCGTCGAGGTGGGCCCGGTCGCGGCGGCGGACGTGGAGACCGTGCGCGAGGCGGCCGCGGGCCGCTCGATACCGGTCGTGGTCCGCGACTGCGACCCGTCGCTGGAGGCGGACCTCGCCCCGCACGTCGACGGCTTCACGCGTGGCGACGATCCGCACGTGGTCCGGGTGTCCGACGCTTCGGTCACCGCCGCCGCTGCGACGCTCGACGACCCGGGTGCCGTCGTGCTGGCCCGCCCCGATGTGCTCGTGGCGGCCGGGCCGGGCTGGTTCGCCAGGGTCAGCGAGGCGGCCACGCCCACCGCACCCGCGCCGGTCCTGCGGGACATCGGCCGTTCGCCCCGCCGCTGGCCCGCCTGGTGGTGGGCGCTGCTCGTCGGGCTCGGGATGACGGGTGCCGGGCTCGGCGCCGCGGCGATCACGCTCGGTCCCGTACTGCTCTGGTACGACCGCGACTACCTGGGCATGTCGCTGCACGAACTGCACGGCGTCAACCACCATCTGGTGCACTTCCTCCAGCACGACCGGATCACCATGGCCGGCACGATGGTGTCGATCGGCGCCCTCTACACGGGCCTCGCGGTGGGTGGCATCAGACGTGGCTGGCCCTGGGCCCGCGAGGTGTACCTGATGTCCGGGGCGATCGGCTTCCCGACCCTCTTCTACTTCCTGTCCACCGGCTTCGTGGAACCCCTCCACACGGCCACCGCCGTCGTGCTCTTCCCGATGTTCCTGGCAGCGGTCCGCCGTCGCCCGCACGCCGTGCCGCGCTGGCGACTGGCCCCCGAGGGGCCGGAGCCGGAGCGCCGACGGGCCCTGGTCGGCCAGTTGTTGCTGATCGTCACGGGAGTGGGCCTGTTCGTGGGCGGGGCGGTGATCTCGGTGGTCGGCCTCACGACTGTCTTCGTACCGACGGACCTGACGTTCCTCGGCACGGACGCGCACACCCTGGACGCGGTGAACCCCCGGCTCGTCCCGTTCCTCGCGCACGACCGCGCGGGGTTCGGCGGCGCCCTGATGTCCGCCGCGGTGGCCATCGTCCTGGTCAGCGCGTGGGGTTGGCGGCGCGGCGAGGCATGGGTCTTCTGGAGTCTGTGCGCGGCAGCGGCCGCGGGCTTCCTGCCTGCCGTGGCGGTACACGGCACGATCCACTACACCGACTTCATCCACCTGGCCCCGGTCTACGCCGGCATCGCCCTGACCGGCACGGGACTCCTGCTGGCGCGGCCCTACTTGTGCGCGAAGGTGCCGGCGGGGTCCTGACCGGGGTGGCTGATCGGGTGGCTGATCGGCTGCCGGCCGCGCCGGGACCGCCTGTCCTGGCGCCCCGGCCTGCCGCTCCGGCCGGTCGCCCCGGCCGGGTGCCCAACGCGGAAGCCCCGCCCCGCGGTTGCGGGACGGGGCTTCGTTCTGAGCGCCGGGCAGGCCTTGCACCTGCATTTCCCCGCAGGAAGCGGGGCGTCTTTCCTTGGACCACCGACGCGCGGTCGGCCACCGGGTTTCCGGCGACCAGCTCATGATCCACTATAGCGCACCGCGCGGCCGCGCCGAACCATTGAGCCCTGCTAGGACCGGCGTTCGCCGAGCACGCAGAATACGTTGCCCTCCGGGTCGGCGAGGACGACCCAGGGTTCGTCCCCGCTCTGTCCGATGTCGGCGTGCCGCGCTCCGAGGGCGAGGAGGCGGGCGACTTCGGCGTCACGGTCGTCCGGGCGGAAGTCGAGGTGCAGCGGGCTCTTCGCCGTCCTGCGGTCGTCTGTCTGGTTGAAGAGCAGCCCAGGAAGGCGGTCCGGCGCCGGCCTGATCTCGAACTCCTCGACGGAGTCGTCGACCACCACCCAGCCGAGCGCTTCGGCCCACCACCGCCCGAGCTTCACGGAGTCGGCCGCGTCGATGATGACGTCTTCCCATTCCAAGGCCATGGCGACAGCGTAGGCGCCGACCCGTGTCATGGGTGTCGGATTTTTTCGGCGATGTACCTTCGCATCCGCTGACGGTCCTCGGAGAACCACCCCTCCCACGGTTCGTCGAGCCGCAGCCACGCGGCGGGCTGTCCCTCCTCGGGGGTCGGCTCCGTACGCCGGCCGACGACCGCCGCGAAGGCGACGCCCAGCGTGGCCGACCAGCCGTGGCGGTAGGAGCGCACCGTGACGGCAGCCGGCTGGCCGAGGAGCTCCGCCTCGACCCCGGCCTCCTCCAGCAACTCCCGCCGCGCCGCCTCCCGCGGCGTCTCCCCCGCGTCCACCTTGCCGCCCGGCGGCACCCAGCCGCGCCATGGGTGTTTCACCAGCAACACGTGTGTCAACGTGTCGTCGAAGACCCAGGCTTCCGCCGCCAGCGGGCCCGCGAGCATCACCTGGGCGGACAGCCACCCCAGGGCGTCGTCGTACGAGGCGTGGGCCGTACGTACGTCATGCATCGCGGCGTCGATGGTGCGCCGACCTATCGTTGTGTGAGTCACCCGCCGGAGACTACGGCGGGCCACTGACAACGCGGGTTCCCGGTGACGCGCCCCGGATGCGAACCCCGCCGCGCGCTGCGAGCCTGGATGCGGGGGCGAACACAGAGAGGCGGTTGGCCCATGTCAGTCATGGACAAGCTCAAGCAGATGCTCAAGGGCCACGAGGACAAGGCCGGGCAAGGAGTCGACAAGGCGGGTGATTACGTCGACGGGCGGACCCAGGGCAAGTACTCCGGTCAGGTCGACACCGCCCAGGACAAGCTCAAGGACCAGTTCGGACGGGACCGGAACCAGCCTCCGCAGGCCTGAGCCACGGCATCACCGGGTCCCACAGCCCTGCCCCCGGCCGTCCGGGGGCAGGGCATCGGCGCGCCTCGGGGCGCGCGGGGCTGTCGTCGCTACGGCACCGCGGTGTAGATGACCGGGGTCGCCTTGCACTCGCCGGTGGCGAACACCGCGATGGCGTCGAGCTCGGCCGGGTCGGAGGCCAGGTCCCAGCGCAGCTTGGTGGAGACCCAGTCGGAGAGGTAGCGGCAGTGCGCGGCGGCCAGCGGCGGCATCCACTGGCCCGGGTCCTGGGCGCCCCTGGCGCGGGCGACGCGTGAGGTGACGACCGTGAGGCTGGCGGGTGCGCCCTGGTCGTTGGCGTAGGCCTCGCGGCGCTCCGCGGGCCAGGCGGAGGCGCCGGAGTTCCAGGCCTCCGCGAGCGGCACCGCGTGGGTGACGTCGAGTTTGCGCTGGTCGGAGACCTCCTGGCCGTCGTAGGAGGAGAGCCACTCGCCGTCCGAGAGCTTGCACTTCTTGCGGACTTCCGGAGCCTCCTCCGCCTCGGCGATCAGGACCTCGGCCCTGGTGTTACAGCCGTCGCGCTTGTCGAGGCCCGCGTTCCAGTGCGCGAAGCTGCTGCGGGTGTAGCCCTCCAGCTCCTCGTCGGCGACGGGCAGGCGGTGCAGGGCGTCGGCCAGTGTGGTGACCTCGGCGGCCTGCGCGGGTGCGGGGGCGAGGAGCGGGGCGAGCGACAGGCAGAGAGCGGCCATGCCGCGGGACGCGTTTTTGATCATGCGTGCAGATTCCACGGTCATCGCACCGGTTCCGCTGATCCGCGCCAGCTCACTCAGCCGGGTGGGCCAACGATTTCACCGCAGGAGCGCATTCCAGTCCCGTGCGGCCGCCCATTGGGTGAAGCCGTGCCAGCCGACCTCCGGGTACGCGCGGCGCAGTCCGGCGACATCCACGTCGAGGCCGTACGCGGTGAAGTACTCGAACATGGCCGCAAGGTCGGTGGACCTGGTGCGGACGACGTCCACCGGAACGTGCTGGTGAGCCACGGGCCGGCCGATGGCCGCCGAGAGGATCTCCGCGATCCGGCCGGGCGTGAGCTCGTCGGAAGCGATGTCTACGCGCCGCCCGGCGAACTCGTCGCGACGTCCGAGGACCAGCGCCGCGAACGCGCCGATGTCGGCGGCGGAGATGAGCGTGAGTGGCCGGTCGACGGGCATGGGCCAGGCGAACCTGCCCTCGCGCAGGCCCTCCAGGGTCCAGCCCTCGGCGTAGTTCTCCATGAACGCGGCCGGGGCGATGACCGTCCAGGGCACGTCCGCCGCTTCCAGGTGCCGCTCGATCCGGCGCTTGCTCTCGTAGTGCGGGATGCCGGTCCCGCGGTCGGCGTGGGCGGCGGAGGTGAACACGATGTGCCCGAGCCGTGCCTTCGCCGCGGCGTCGACGAGGGCGACGCCCTGACGGGTCTCCGTGTCGACGGAGCTGCCGAACGGGGTGGTCACCGCGAACAGCGAGTCGGTGCCTGCGAGGGCGGTCTCCAGGGATGCCGGGTCGTCGAAGTCGGCGCGGCGCACATCGGCACCGAGGCGGCACAGGGCGTCGGCGGCGGGCGCCGCGGGATCACGGGTGAGGGCGCGCACCAGGTGGCCGGAGGCGAGCAGTGAGCGCGCGGTGGCTCCACCTTGGGCACCGGTGGCTCCGGCGACAGCGACGGTCAGCATGGTTCTCCACGTGGGTCGATCGTCGTACGGGGACGCTTCCCCAAGTGGATAGATCACCGAGTGGATGAATCACCGAGTGGATGAATCCGCCGCACAACTTACCTGCGTGACGCAGTTAACGCGCCACGCAGGTAAGGGTAGGGCATGTGGACGTATATTGCTGCGTCGCGCAGGTTTTTTGGGCGGTCAGCGGCACCGGGCGACCGCGTGCTGCGCGCTCCCCGACATCGAGCGGACCGAGTCGACCGCGCCGCTCAGCGCCCCCACGGCGTCGTGTCCGGCGTGCCGGGCGGCCTTGCTCCCGGCCACGGCCGCGCCACGGGCCCGGTAGGCGACCGACGGCTTGCCGTGCGTGTCGGCCGCGGCGATCAGGAGGCCGCCGAACAGCGAGAGGTTCTTGGTGAACTGCGTGCGCTGGGCGGCCCGCTTCTCGGGGTCCTCCTCCTTCCACCAGGCGTGTCCGGCCAGGGTCGTCGGCACGAGGGAGGCGGCGAGGGCCAGAGCGGCGACGCGCGGGACCCGCCCCGTCGCCAGCATCAGGCCGGCCCCCAGCTGCACTCCGGCGTTGATGCGGACCAGGCGTTCGGCGTCCTCGGGGAGCCACGGGATGCGGGAGGCCACGGGGAGCGCCACGGGCTCGGCGACGGGTGCCGCGCCCTTGGCGTCCCTGAGGGTGTTCACGCCTCCGGCGACGAAGGCGGACGCGAGCAACGGGCGTGCGAGTTTCCTGAGAAGAGCCATGCTTGTCGGCTTCCCGCGCCGACCGTCCTCAGACGCGTACTCGGGCGGCCTTTCCCACTTTCGCGCGAGCGCCGAGTGGTCCTGTCACCACGCACCGCGCCGGCCGCCGTCACGGATGCTGGCCCGTCCCCTGGTCCCCCGGGGCGATCCTGCTCGGTGACAGGTCCGTGGGGTCCTCCCCCGCCTCCAGGAGCGTGTCGGCCGCTCCGATGATGAGGCGGTCCGCCTCGCCGACCGCGTCCTTGTCCTTGGCCTCGTAGTCCATGAGCAGCAACAGGTGCCGGATCGCCTCCAGGCGTCCCCGGCGCTTGTCGTTGAACTTGACCACCGTCCAGGGCGCGTGCGGGGTGTCGGTGGCCCGGAACATCTCCACCTTGGCCTTGGTGTAGGCGTCCCACAGATCCAGCGAGGCGAGGTCCGTGGGCGAGAGCTTCCACTGGCGCACCGGGTCCACCTGGCGGATCGCGAAGCGCGTGCGCTGCTCCGCCTGCGAGACGGAGAGCCAGAACTTGATCAGCACGATGCCGTCGTCGGTGAGCATCTTCTCGAACCGCGGAGCCTGCTCCAGGAACTGCTGGTGCTCCTCGGGAGTACAGAAGCCCATCACGGGCTCGACGCCGGCGCGGTTGTACCAGGAGCGGTCGAAGAAGACGATCTCGCCCGCCGACGGGAGCTGCGCCACGTAACGCTGGAAGTACCATTGGCCCGCTTCGCGCTCCGTGGGCTTGTCGAGGGCCACGGTGCGCGCGCCACGCGGGTTGAGGCGTTCGGTGAAGCGCTTGATGGTGCCGCCCTTGCCCGCGGCGTCCCGGCCCTCGCACACGACCACGATGCGTCGCCCCTGCTCACGGACGGTCTTCTGAAGCTTGAGCAGCTCGATCTGCAGGAACCGCTTCCGGCGTTCGTAGGCCCCGCGCCGCAGCCTCTCCCGGTAGGGGTAGTTCTCCTGCCACGTCCGCAGGGCGTCGCCCTGCTCGTCGAGCAGCACGGGCCGCTCGGGCCGGGCCTCGTCCACCTGCAGCCCGTCCAGCAGACGCTCCCCCTCCGCGTCGTCCGACGCCACGTCGTCTCCTCTCGCCACTGTCGCCGCGCCAAGTCGCGGGACCACTGTCTACCCTCATATCAAGCAGCAACTCAGCCGATACCGCCACAGCCGGGATGCCGGAGCCCGTACGGAGACTTCGAGGAGGCCGGGCGCTTCAGGTGCCCGGCACGGGGTAGTCGCAGGGCAGACATACGAAACCGTCCCGCCGCCACGGCGGTCACAGCCCGGGAGGAAACCATGGCCGGACTGCTCGCGCGCCTCAAGGCGTACAGCCGCACACCGCAGGGCCGACGGAACATCGCCACCGCACGCAGGGCCGCTTCCGACCCGCGCAACCGCGCCAAGGCCCGCTCGCTGTTCGGCCGGCTGCGCGGCGGCCGCCGCTGAGCGGAGCACACGAAGACGGAGGCGGCAACGGTCCGGGCCGCCGTCGCGTACGTACGCGACGGCGGCCCGGACCGTGTGTGTGCGGGCCCGACTGAACCAACCTGATCAGACGAGGTCGAATCAGACGAGGTCGAACCGGTCCAGGTTCATGACCTTGTCCCAGGCCGCGACGAAGTCGCGCACGAACTTCTCCTTCGCGTCGTCGCTCGCGTAGACCTCCGCGACCGCGCGCAGTTCGGAGTTGGACCCGAAGACCAGGTCCGCGCGCGTGCCGGTCCACTTCGTCTCGCCCGTGGCGGCGTCCGTGCCCTCGAACGTGGTCTCGTCCTCGGACGTCGACCTCCACGTCGTGCCCAGGTCGAGCAGGTTGACGAAGAAGTCGTTGGTCAGCGTGCCGGGGGCCGTGGTGAAGACACCGAGCGACGACTGCTGGTGGTTGGCGCCGAGGACACGCAGGCCGCCGACCAGGACCGTCATCTCGGGGGCGCTCAGGGTCAGCAGGTTCGCCTTGTCGAGCAGCAGGTACTCGGCGGGCAGCCGGTTGGCCTTACCGAGGTAGTTGCGGAACCCGTCGGCGACCGGCTCCAGCTCGGCGAAGGACTCCACGTCCGTCTGCTCCTGCGTGGCGTCCGTACGGCCGGGCGTGAACGGCACCGTGATGTCGAAGCCGGCGTCCTTGGCGGCCCGCTCCACGCCCGCGGCTCCGGCGAGGACGATCAGGTCGGCGAGCGAGATCCGCTTGCCGCCGCTCTGCGCACCCTCGAAGGCGTCCTTGATGCCTTCGAGGGTGCGCAGGACGATCGCGAGCTGGTCGGGCTGGTTGACCTCCCAGCTGCTCTGCGGGTGCAGGCGGATGCGCGCGCCGTTGGCGCCGCCGCGCTTGTCGCTGCCGCGGAAGGACGAGGCGGACGCCCACGCGGTCGATACGAGCTGGGAGACCGTGAGGTCCGAGGCGAGGACGCGCTCCTTGAGGGCGGCGACGTCCTGCTCGTCGACGAGCTCGTGCGTGACCTCGGGCAGCGGGTCCTGCCACACCAGGGTCTCGGCGGGGACCTCCGGGCCGAGGTAGCGCACGACGGGGCCCATGTCGCGGTGGGTCAGCTTGAACCAGGCGCGCGCGAAGGCGTCGGCGAACTCGTCGGGGTTCTCCAGGAAGCGCCGCGAGATCTGCTCGTACGCCGGGTCGAAGCGGAGCGAGAGGTCGGTCGTCAGCATCGTGGGGGCGTGGGTCTTCGCGGCGTCGTGGGCGTCGGGGACGGTGCCCGCGCCGGCGCCGTCCTTGGGGCGCCACTGGTGCGCGCCCGCGGGGCTCTTGAACAGCTCCCACTCGTAGCCGAAGAGGATCTCGAAGAAGCTGTTGTCCCACGTGGTCGGGGTGTTCGTCCAGATGCCCTCAAGGCCGCTCGTGATGGCGTCGGCGCCCACTCCGGTGCCATGCGTGCTCTTCCAGCCGAGCCCCTGCTGCTCCATGGGGGCGGCCTCGGGGTCGGCGCCGACGTTGTCGGCCGGTCCCGCGCCGTGGGTCTTGCCGAAGGTGTGACCGCCCGCGATCAGGGCGACCGTCTCCTCGTCGTTCATCGCCATGCGGCGGAACGTCTCACGGATGTCGCGGGCCGCGGCGATCGGGTCCGGGTTGCCGTTGGGGCCCTCGGGGTTGACGTAGATCAGGCCCATCTGGACCGCGCCGAGCGGGTTCTCCAGCTCGCGGTCACCGGTGTAGCGCTTGTCGTCGAGCCAGTTGGTCTCCGGGCCCCAGTACACGTCCTCGTCCGGCTCCCAGACGTCGGCGCGGCCGCCGCCGAAGCCGAAGGTCTCGAAGCCCATCGACTCAAGGGCCACGTTGCCGGTGAGGACGAGCAGGTCGGCCCAGGACAGGCTCTGGCCGTACTTCTTCTTGACCGGCCACAGCAGGCGGCGGGCCTTGTCGAGGCTCGCGTTGTCCGGCCAGCTGTTGAGGGGCGCGAACCGCTGCTGTCCCGCGCCCGCGCCGCCGCGGCCGTCGCTGATGCGGTAGGTGCCCGCGCTGTGCCAGGCCATGCGGATCATGAAGGGGCCGTAGTGGCCGAAGTCGGCGGGCCACCAGTCCTGCGAGGTCGTGAGCACCTCCGCGATGTCCCGTTTCACGGCGGGGAGGTCGAGGGTCCTGAACGCCGCGGCGTAGTCGAAGTCCTCACCGAGGGGGTTGGTCACGGCCGGGTTCTTGGCGAGGATCTTGAGGTTCAGCCGCTCCGGCCACCACTGGCGGTTTCCGCCGCCCTGTGTCGGGTGCGGGGCGCGCGTGTGAGCGACCGGGCAGCCACTCGTCTCCTCCGGCTTCGGGTCGGTGACGATCGCGTCGTGGTTCTCGGTCATGAGGATCCTTCCGGACGGGGCAGATCGCGTGCTGGGAGAACAGGGGCGGTCGAGGTGGCCCAGGCGCTGCCTGAAGTCACGCGTTGTCCCTGCTGTTGTCCCGCCCCTTGGCTACTGACCGGAACCGATCCTACGATGGACCCGATCCAAGTCAATACAGCTGACAGAACCGTACGAACTCATCGACGGACGACGCTATTTGGGCTGGTGGGCATGAGTGACCTGCTGGGACGGCTCCGCTCACGCGGCTGGCGCATGACCGCTCAGCGACGGGTCGTCGCCGAGGTGCTCGACGGGGAGCACGTCCACCTCACCGCGGACGAGGTCCTCGCGCGGGCAGCCGTCCGCCTCCCGGAGATCTCCCGCGCCACCGTCTACAACACCCTCGGCGAACTGGTCAGCCTCGGTGAGGTGAACGAAGTGACCACCACCGGCCGCGCCATGCGCTACGACCCCAACGCCCGGCATCCGCACCAGCATCTGGCGTGCACGCGCTGCGGCGCCATCCGGGACGTCCACCCCACCGGCGACCCCCTGGCCGTCCTGCCGGACACCGAGCGCTTCGGCTACAACGTCTCCGGGGCGGAGATCACGTACTGGGGCGTCTGCCCCGACTGCGCCCGCGCCTGAGGACGCGGGCCGACGCACCCTCCTCCATCACGTCCCGGCCGGCGGCTCAGTGGCCCGAGCGGCTGTAGTAGCCGCCGAGCTGGTCGCGGTAGGCGGGGTCGCCCAGGTGCTTTTCCTTGTCGAACTCGGGAGCGTCCTTGATCTGCTCTTTGGTGCACGACACCAGAATGCGCCGCTCCTCGTTGTCGATGGCGGTGACCTTGCTGGCCGGCAGCATCACCTGCTTGCCGAAGATCCACACGCCGGTGTCGACGACGATGTACTGATTGGCCACTTCGTTGGAGTGCTTGTCGACCTTTCCGATGGCGCCGTCCTGGGCCTCGACCTTGTAGCCCGTGAGATCGTCGTCCGGGCCGTGCCCGACGGTCGGCACGTAATTCCACATGTCATTGCTCATCAAAAACTCCTCGATTGCTTTCTTCCGGGCTCAACAGGTGCCCTGGCGGGTGGACGACAAACAGCAGGAGATCTCGATCGGCCGCACGTAGCATCGGCGGCGATGACGACGACGACAACAGACGACAGCATCAGCCCCTTCCGCATCGACGTCCCGCAGAGCGACCTGGACGACCTGCACACGCGCCTCGACCTGACCCGCTGGCCGGACGAACTGCCGGGCGTGGGCTGGGCCTACGGCGTCCCGCTCGGGTACCTGAAGGAGCTGGCCGGCCACTGGCGGCACACGTACGACTGGCGGGCCGCCGAAGCGAGGCTCAACGAGTGGCCGCAGTACACGACGACCATCGACGGGGCGAACGTCCACTTCGCCCACATACGCTCGCCCGAACCCGACGCCACTCCCCTGCTCATGACGCACGGCTGGCCGGGCTCGTTCGTGGAGTTCAGCAAGGTCGCGGGCCCCCTCACCGACCCCCGCGCCCACGGCGGCGACCCCGCCGACGCCTTCCACCTGGTGCTCCCGAGCATCCCCGGATTCGGCTTCTCCGGGCCGACCGAGGACACGGGCTGGGAGTTCGGGCGGGTGGCGCGCGCCTTCGCCGTACTGATGGAACGCCTGGGGTACGAGCGGTACGGGGTGCAGGGCGGCGACTGGGGCGCGGCGGTCTCGCGGGAACTCGGCAGGATCCGCTCCGGTCAGGTCGTCGGCGTACACCTGAACCTGATACCCGCAGCGGGCGCGTCGCGGGAGCCGTCCGCGGCGGAGCTGGAGCAGTTGAGCCCCGCCGCGCGTGCGCGGACGCTGGCCTCGTGGGAGCGCATGCGCGAGTGGACCCGCGAGCGCCAGGGCTACGCCGACATCCAGTCCACCCGGCCGCAGACCCTCGCCTACGCCCTGACCGATTCGCCGGTGGGTCAACTCGCCTGGATCAGCGAGAAGTTCGTGGAGTGGACCGACTCGGGGAACCGTCCCGGAGAGGGCGTCGACCGCGACGACATGCTGACCAACGTGATGCTGTACTGGCTGACGGGCACGGCCGGGTCCTCCGCCCGCATCTACTACGAGCGTTCCCACGCCGAGTACCCGGGCGGTCCTTCGGACATCTGCACCGTGCCGACCGCGCTGGCCGACTTCCCGCGGGACAACTTCATTCCGCTGCGGCACATCGCCGAGCGTACGAACAACATCGTGCGGTGGACGTCGTACGACCGCGGCGGCCACTTCCCCGCCATGGAGGTGCCGGACCTGCTGACCGGCGACATCAGGGCGTTCTTCCGGTCACTGCGCTGAACGGCGGCGGCGGTTCGTCATCATCCGGTACGGCGGTGAGGGGGCGGGGCATGCCGCGTACGGTGTGGCTGTTGGTGGTGGCGCGGGCGGTCAATCGGCTCGGCGCGTTCTCTCTGGCGTTCCTCACGGTTTTCATCAGTACGCGCTTCGGCGCGAGCGCCACGACCGCCGGGCTGCTCTCGGCCGCCTTCGGCGTCGCCACCATCCCGTCCCGTCTCGCCGGTGCCCGCCTGGCCGGCCGCATCGGGCGCCGCAACACCATCGTCCTCGGCCTGTTCTGCTGCGCGCTTGCCCAGGTGGGCATCGCCACGGCCGGCTCCCTGGCCACGGTGGCGGTCTTCGCGGTCCTGCTCGGCCTGGTCTTCGAGCTGTACGAACCGGCGAGCCAGGCACTGATCGCCGACGCCGTCGGCCCGGCCGAGCGCGTGCGCGCCTACAGCCTGCTCAATGCCGCGCTCGCCGTCGGCGGCACGGGGGCAGGCCTGCTCGCGGCGGGCGTGGGGCGGTGGGATCTGCGGTGGCTGTTCGTCGTCGACGCGCTGACCTGCCTGCTCTGCGCGCTGGTCATGCGTTGGGCGTTGCCCGCCGACCGCCCCTCACCACGCGCCGGACGCTCCACCGCGCCGAAGTCCGTCGCCGCGCCCTGGAGAGATCGCGCGCTGTGGGCCATGCTCGGCTCCGGCACGGTCTTCGCGCTCGTCTACATGCAGATCATGATGGCGTTGCCGCTGACCCTCGCCGACCGGGGACTGCGGGTCGCCGACGCCGGGCTGCTGTTCACCGTCTCCGCCGCCACCGTCGTGGCGGCCCAGCCGGCCCTGCGTCTACGCCGTATCGCCGCGCTCGGCGCACCCGGGGCACTCGCCCTCGGCTACACACTGCTGGCCGTCGGCGTGGCGGGCTACACGTTCGCGCACACACTGCCCGCCTTCGCCGCGGCCACGGCCGTGTGGAGCCTCGGTGACGTGCTCATCCTCGGCCGCGCCACCAGCGTCGTGGCCGACCTCGCGCCGGCCGGGGGCGCCGACCGCTACCTGGCCGTGTTCGGGATCAGCTGGGGCGTCGCCACGGTGGTGGCGCCGGTCAGCGCCACGCAGCTCCTCGAACACGCGGGCGCCACGGCGCTGTGGGCCGCCACGGCGCTCCTGTGCCTCGCCCTCGCGGCGGCCCAGCCTTTCGTGGTCACGGCTCATCGGTGTGGGGGCCCCCCTAAAGGGGGGGCCCCCACCAAGGGGGGAAGGGAAGAACCAAAGGGCCCGGGAAAAACCCCCCTCCACAGCCCTCCCCCGCAAAAGAGCCCCCGTGGGGAGAG
>NZ_JBVJFF010000025.1:0-57263 GCF_055587985.1 Streptomyces sp. NPDC046335
CCTCTACGACGCCTCCGGCGACACCCTGCGCTTCGACAAGGCCGCCGACGGCTCCTTCACCACCCCCAAGGGCTACTCCAAGGAGCTGAAGAAGAGCGCCGACGGCACCTACACCGTCACCAACTGGAAGTCACACACCAAGGACACCTACAACGAGCACGGCACCCTGACCAAGGTCACCGACAAGAACAAGGGCGCCATCACTGTCACCCAGCACGACCAGGGCGACGAGCACAAAGGCTTCAAGCTGACCGAGACCCGCTCCGGCCGCTGGATCGACCTGCTCAAGACCGACGCCTCACAGTGGCAGGCCAAGGACAACTCCGGCCGCACCGCTGTCTTCGACCTCGACCCGGCCGGTAACCTGCACAAGACCACCGACGCCGAAGGCAAGACCACCACCTTCGACTACGACACCTCCCGCCGCCTCACCAAGATCACCACGGCGGAGGGCCGGGTCACCGTCTTCACCTACGACCAAGCCAACCGCGTCACGTCCATGCTGCGGGCCACGGAGCTCAACGGCTCCGGCCACACCGGCCCCACCTGGACCTACGCCTACAGCGCGGACACGCCAACGGCAGCGGGCATGACGACCGTCACCGATCCGGAGAAGCACGCCACGAAGTACGAGCACGACGGCGACGGTCAGGTCACCGACGTCACCGATGCCCTGGGGCACAAGCGGTCCACGAAGTTCGACGCGAACCACAACATCGACACCGCCACCGACGCGATGGGCACCGGTACCACCCCCGGCAACGTGTCCGACTACGGCTTCAGTACTCGCAACAACCTCGAGTCGGTGAAGTCGCCCACTGGCGGGAAGTCGGTCACCAGCTGGCAGACGATCGCCGGTGGCGACAAGCCCAAGGACTCTACGAACGCCGACGGCGAGAAGACCTCGTACACGTACGACACGGCCGGCAACACCAAGTCGGTCGCGCAGACCGGTACCGGCGGAGGCAACGTTTCGTACACCTACAACCCCGCCGAGGCCACGTGCGGCGGTTTTGAGGGCCAGCGGTGCACGGCCGAGACGAAGATGTCCGCCTCGAAGACGGTGACGACGTCCTTCACCTACGACGCCAAGGGCAACCTGCGCAAGGTGACACCGCCCAAGCCGCTGGGGGAGACCACCTACACCTACGACAGCCTGGGCCGCACCGAGACCCTCACCGACGGCCGCGGGGTGAAGAAGGTCTTCACTTACGATCACCTCGACCGCATCAGGACCGTCTCCACCACCCATGACACGGTGCGCTACCACTACGACGGTGACGGCAACCTGCGCCAGCGCGATGACTCCACCGGCACGGTCAAGTACCAGTTCGACCCGCTCCAGCGCGAAACGGTCCGCACCCTCCAGGACGGTTCGCAGACCCTCCTGGCCTATACCCCGGCGGGCAACGTGGACTTCTACCAGGACCCGGCGGGCAAGACCGACTACAGCTGGAACGAGGTCAACAAGCTCAAGGAGTTCAAGGACCCCGCGGGCAAGGTGACGACGTACAAGTACAACCGCAACGACGTGCGCACCGAGACTGCCTACCCCGGCGGCACCGTGCAGACGGTCACCGTCGACAAGTCCGGCCGCCCCGAGAAGATCACCGCCAAGTCGTCCAAGGGCACTCTGGTGGACCTGGCCTACACCTACGGATACGGCACCGACGCCAAGACCGACGGTGCCAAGATCCGCACCAAGACGGACGCGGTGGCGGGCACGAAGACCAGCTACACCTACGACGGCGCGGGACGCTTCTCCTACGCGGCGGAGCACAAGGGCTCCACCCTCAACTCCTCCTGGCAGTACTGCTACGACCTGGCCGGAAACCTCACCAGCCAGGGCACCGAGAAGGGCTGCCCGCGCGGCACCACCTACAGCATCAACGACGCCCAGCAAATCACCTCGAAGAACGACTCCACCGACAACTGGTCCTACGACAAGATCGGCAACGAGACTGCTGGCGCCTCTACCCCGGAGCGCATCCGCACCGCCGAGCAGTACACCGACCACTCCCAGCTCACCTCGCTGACCGTGGGCGGCAAGACCTACACCGGCCAGTACGGTTCCACCGACCAGTCCGAACGCATTCGCCTGGGCGACACCTACTTCCACAACGGCCCCCTCGGCCTGTCCGCCACCTCAACCGGCGGCGTGGACACCGGGTTCAACCGAGAGCCCGGGGGCACACTGAACTCCATGACCACCGGCGGCAAGGCGTACTACTACCTCACCGACGCACTCGGCTCCGTCATCGCGCTGGCCGATGAATCCGGCGCAAAGGTCAACACCTACGCCTACAGCCCCCGCGGTGTCACCCGCGCGGCAACGTTGGAGAAGGTCGCCCAGCCCTACCGCTTCGCCGCCGGCTACCAGGATCCCACCGGCCTCTACCACTACTCCGCCCGCTACTACGATCCCAACATCGGCCGCTTCACCCAACCTGACCCCTCCGGGCAGGAACAAAACCCCTATCTCTACGCCGAAGGCGATCCCGTCAACCGCATTGACCCCAATGGCCTCAAGTCCTGGTCGCTCGGCGGAGAAATCTGCTTCGGGCTGTGCATTGGAGGGGGATATGCAGAAAACGAGGACGGCAGCGAAGGCGGTGGTTTCTTCCGAGTCGGGCTGGGATCTCCCGGAGGGGGATTCAGTGCCGAAATCAACAGCTCCAATATTTCGAAGGGGACAGATGGGTGGGGTTACGCGAATTGCAGTGCTGTAGTCCCCGAGGCGGAAGTGAATCTGGGTAAGAGCGGCCTCAGCTATGGCGCTGGGGCAGGCCTGAACTTCCCTGGGTGCTCCGCTGGAGCCCACGTCCAGTTCTGACCGGCAAGTACCAGGCGGGGGCCGTGCGTACGCGGCGGCCCCCGCCGCTCTGAGAGGATCTGCGGCATGGAGGGGTGGCAGATGTCGACTCCATTCTTGGTTGTCTTCTTCACGGTGTGGGCCTCCATCGCAGTATTTATCGTGTACAAAATCTGGTCGGCCCACAAGCAACGTGACAGGGGAGAGCGGCAGCGAGGTGGGCGGCCTTGAATCACACGTGTCACATCTATCCGTAGGGGAGTCGCTAGATGCATGTATGGATCGGATTGCTTTCAGCTGCCTTCGGAGCATTCCTCGTTTTGTCCGCAAAGAAGCTCGAGCGAACCAATGCCGCTGGCTCAAAAATCTTGTTCGGTGAAAACCGCGGCCGTAAGGCGGCCGGTTTCCAGGTGTGGGTATTCCGTGCGGGTGGCGCTTTGTTCTTTGTGCTGGGCATATTGGTGGCGATAGGAGTCGTCGAGTTGGCGGAAACTCGCTGAGCTGATTCATGAGTGAAGGCGATATCGATCCGCCCGCGCAGCGCGGCCGCACCGTTGCCGAGCAGCTCGCGGTACGCGCGCTCTTCCGCGTCCAGGACCTACTGCGTGAGACCGGCCGCAGCCTGCTCGGTAGTACGTTGGGCAGTGTTTCCCCGCAGACTCGCCCACAGCCCTCATTCAGCCACTACCGCACCAATTACGCCGGGCCCGACCGCCATTACGTCGGCGGTATCGTCATCCGAAAGATCCACCTGGTATAGCGCCCGCACCGTCCAGACCGCTCAGGCCGGGCACAGCAGCACACCCACCACTGCCAGTGGTGACCGTCCCCAGGACGCCCGTGAATCGCGCCGATAATTCTGCCGCTGCCGGACAGTACGACGGCAGCCCCACGAGGTAGCCAGCCCGCCTCGGTCTGCCGCCGCCTCCACAGCCGCGCCACGACCTCCTGCTCCGGGCGCCCGAGCACCGGGTCGGCGGGCAGCACGACCCGCACCGGCACGGGTGCCGGCTCGGGTGCGGCGTCGGAAAGAGCGTCACGGTTCCTACCGTAAGCAGCCGCCGTGCCTCCGCCGAACGCTGGTTCCGATTCGGGCACCTGGCAAATCGATCTCGTTTGTCGGTGCGTGCTCGTATTGTGACGACGTGACCTTCACCTACCACGCTCCGGTTCCCGCCCAGCAGATACGGGAGCTACCGACGCGGGATGTCGCTCTGCTTCTGCTCCAGCATCTGGCGAACGGGAACGGGCGTGCTCTGCAGCTGAACAACATCGTGGGCTCGACGGCGGCCCGCGCCTACGAGGGCGAGCCGGATATCGGCGCGCTCCTCGATGTCCTGGCTGATGCCTGGTCGTGGCTCGAGTCCCGGGCACTGCTCGCCCGGGACCGGACCCAGAACGAAGCCTTCCGCCGGGTCTCGCGCGAAGGAATGGAGCTGGCGAAGAACCCCACCGGTCTGGCGCGGTTCGAGGCGGGCGAACGGCTCTCAGGCCCGTTGCACCCGGCCCTGGAAGGGCCGGTGCGTACTAACTTCCTTCTGGGCGAGTACGAGCTCGCCAGCTTCGCAGCCATGAAGGCAGTCGAAGTCGCGGTCCGTGAAGCCTCCGGACTCGACAACTCCTTGGTCGGAGTGCACCTCATGCGCGCGGCGTTCCAGCCCCACAAGAACGGCAAAGCGGGCGGGCCGCTGGCTGACGCCGAAGCCGAAGGCGGCGAGCAGGAAGCCGCCTCGGCTCTCTTCGCCGGCGCCATGGGCGCGTACAAGAACCCGCCCAGCCATCGGACCGTGAAGTTCGACGACCCGATCGAAGCCGCCGAAATTATCCAGTTCGCTGACCTGCTGCTACGCCAGGTCGACCGGGCCAAACAACGTGCACAGTCACCGCCTGACGCATCATGACAGCCAGGGGGGGGAGAACGGCCGTGCACATCCCGTACGGCTGACCATCTAGGGGAGGATCTACGTGCGTCTCGCAGACATACGGAACACCGTCGAGCAGTCCACCAACGAGGACTGGCATCACATCGGGTGCTGGGGCGGCGGCTCCGGGCCCTCCTTCCACGACAGGTGGGAGCGGTTGGGCACGCTGGGGGCAGATGAGCTGAGCAAGTGGTCCCTAGACCTCGAGTCCCACGGGAACACCCTCGTGAACCGCGAGAACGTCGCGCTCACCATCGCCTGGGGCATCACAGTGAACAAGGGAATGACGCCGGACTGGAACACCTTCCCCAACGACAGGCCGGTGGACTACCAGGTGGGCGACGTCTTCTGGAACGGTGCCCTCGTCGACCGCCACCTGCTCGTCTCGGTCGACGGAGGCCGTGTCATCCTCCCGGTTCCCAAGGCCATCCACGACAAGCGGGAAGGCAAGACCATCGTGGCCCGCTTCGAGGTGACCCGCTTCGAGCGTGCCTTCGCCCGGCTGGTCCACAACGCCGAACCGGGCGAGGACTTCGACCGGTACTACAAGGACGCGGGCTTCGTGACCGTCGACAACCCTGCTTGATCCGTGCGTGGGCGGTGCCGCGATGCGGCACCGCCCGAACCGCATTCACGCAAGCCGTGCGAGCCGTACCCCTACGCCAAGGCGGCGGCCGCTGTCTCCAGTACGGCGCGCTGGCGGGTGTCGATGGGCACGTCGGCCTGGCGCAGCGAGCGAAGCGTGGATCCCTTGGCACACAGCCTGCACAGACCCATCAGCGGGAGCGGACCGGCCCCGATCAGGGGTGCGAGGAAGAGCTCTCGTACACGGGCCGGTAGCAGCCAGGGCACAGGCGGCAGTCCTCGAGTTCGTCCGCCGGCGGCGCGTCCGGACCCAGCAGCGGCACGATCCGCAGGAGGTTCTCCCCGCCTTCCGCCCACAGCCCCATCGGTCGTACCGCGCTCCGCTCGAAGACGACGTCGCCGTCCGGGTCCTCAGGAGTGCGGATCCGGGCCAGCGTGCCGACGCCATTCTCGGGATGGTCGGGCAAGAACGCCAGGATGGTCCTGTGGCCTGGCCCCTCGGTCACGCCGAAGACGTGGCCGTGCCCGGCCGCGAGGGCCGCGCCTACCTCGTTCAGCCCGCCGTCAACGTCGTTCATGCGGTTGGGGATGTAGCGAGCTCGTCGGAAGATGCCCCAGGACTTCGGTCTCGCAACGCTTCGTTCAACCGGTGCTCGTGCCGCTGACAGGGCCCGGTTGATCGTCTGCTGGGTCGCGGTGAGGTCCTGGGTGTGGAAGGCGTCTGATCGGCGTGGTCACCCAGGAGCCGGCCCCGATGTAGGCACGGCCGGCGAGGACGGGAACGCCTTGGCGTTCGCAGATCCGGATGATGCGGTGGGTCGGGCCGCGGTGAGGTCGTAGGTGCGCCCGGGCAGTGCGGGCGAGATCCACAGCAGCTTGCCCGCAGGCTCGGCGATGACCTGCCGGTTCACGCCGTGGCGGCGGTGCTTCTGCGAGAAGTCGGCCCGGCTGTCACCCACCCGGTCGCACTCGGCGAGCGTGCCGTCGAGCAGGATGTGTTGGGGATCCGATTCCCGCAGGGCTCGTAGCAGCCCGGGCGCTCGCCGGGACAGGTGATTGACGACGGCGCTGACGTAGGCGCGGGCGGTGCCGACGGATATGCATAACCCGGCGGCGATCTGCGCGAGGGTGTCGGGCCGGCGAAGGTAGACCAGACCGACGAGAGCACGCTGGTGGGGCAGGAGCTTGCCGCGGCGGTCACCCTCACGGGTGACGGTGAGCATGGTTACCCACTCGACCAGGACGTGAGGCAGGTCGAGTGCGGCACGACAGGAAACCAACGAGGCTCCCACGCTGCTGAGTTGAGACGTCGAACACCTCTCTCAATGGCAGAGGAGCCTCGTGCGTTGCGGAAGACCAGCCCGTCACCCGCCCGGTGACCACTCTGAAAACGCTCAGTGAACCAAGACCAAGGGAAGACTCCGGCGCCTGGCCCTGTCTATCTGCAGCATTATGAAAGCAAGCCGAGGGGGCCGATCCACCTAGAATGACCGGGAGTTACGGCTGTGGCAGGTCGGCTGGGCGCTGAGCCTCGCCTTCGTCGGCGCAGTCCTGGTCGCCGGCAGCATCTTCTACGCTCTGCTGGTACTGCTGGACTTAGAGGGCATCTGTTCTGGGATGCTTTTGTGACTGGCTACGTCGGCGGTCGTTGTACGGTGCGTGAGTTCTCGCCGTCCGTACCGCAGTGATGTGTCCGATGCTAGCTGGGCTCTGATCGAGCCGGTCTTTGCCGCCTGGCGGGCGAGACGGACCGGTCCCGGCACCGGCGGGCCGGGGGCATGACTTGCGGGAGATCGTCAACGCGATCCTGTACATCAACCGCACCGGCATCTCGTGGGCGTACCTGCCCCCCCACGACTTCCCGCCGTGCAAGACCGTCTACGACTACTACGCGAAGTGGGAAGCGGACGGTGCGACCCAGGTGCATGACCTGTTACGTGACAAGACCCGACGAGCCCGCGGCCGCAGTGCCGAGCCGACCGCGGCCGTGATCGACGCTCAGAGCGTGAAGACCTCGACAAACGCGGCCGGGACAGCCAGGGCATCGACGCCGGCAAGAAGATCAATGACGCAAACGGCACCTGATCACGGTCACGCTCGGTCTCGTGCTGGCCGTCGTCATCACCGCCGCGAACGTGCAGGACACCACCTGCGGCAAGCTCCTGCTCAACGACATCGCTGCGAACCAACCAAGCGTGTCCAAGGTCTGGGCCGACGGCGGATACCAGAACAGCGTCTTCAACCACGGCGCCCTCCTCGGCATCGACGTGGAGGTCGTGCAGCGACCTCAAGCGAAGGGGTTCGAGCCTCTGCCAAAACGATGGGTGATCGAGCGGACATTCGGCTGGCTGATGCAGCACCACCGCCTGGCCCGGGACTACGAAGCCCTACCCCAGAGATCTCGAGCAATGATCCACTGGGCGATGGCTAACAATATGTCCCGCAAACTGACGGGAGAATCCACGCCAACCTGGCGAATCGAAACGAACATGACCGCCACAACGACCTGAACGTTGACCAGATTCCCTCTAAGGGGTTTTCAGCGGGGAGGACGAGGGATCGTGCAGGCTGCTGTTCCGGCGGGCATGCGGTGCCGGTTCACGGCCACCCATCGGTAGATCTGGCGCGCAAGCAGGCTGACGACAGGAAGCCGCAGGCACGCTGCCACCCCGCGGTAACGACGGGCCTGAGATGAGCCAAGGAAGCGAGCCAGAGCGGCCGAGCCACCGCAGAGTGCCCTGTCTGCGTCGAGCAGAAGGACTTCTTCGTCCAAGCGGTCAAGGTGGGGTCGTGTCAAAGGCTCGGGGAGGGACTGCCAGGGTGTGGCGAGCATGCGGGGGCGGGCGCGCATGCGGATCTGCTGGATGGCGGCCTGGCAGAAGGCGCAGTCACCGTCGAAGACCAGTATGGGGCGCGGTGCGGTGGCATGGCGCTGGGACGTTTCGTCCACGGAGCGGGGGATCCCTTTCGTTGAGGGCGTAGGGGCGCAAGGAGCACAGTGTGGTTGGCAGTCACACCTGGCATGCTCCGGACGATCTCGGACATGTGCGAGGCCAGGTTCCCGGTCATAGCCCGGGCCACCTCGCCTCACGTCTTTCGGCAGCCCGGCCGGCTCCCGATATGATTCTTCGAGCTATTACGTCCAGTCCGGCAGGCGCCGCTGGTAAAAATAGTCTCCCTGCTTCGCGGCGGTGATAGCAGGGGCGGTTGAATTGCCAGCCCCCACCAGGACGTGCAGGTAGATGCTGTTGACCAGGTGGTGCTACTGGGCGTTCCGTGGTGCGTGACAGGCACTCAGCCCGACACTCGTCTGCCGTCAAAGCGTGCACAATCGCATTTCGATGTTCACTTCTTAACGTACAGCGAAGTGAGCATCTGCCATAAGTCGGTGGGCTTCACCACTTCTGTGTGGCAGATGAACTCCTTCCATTCTCCCCGCCTGATCCCGAGCTCTCCGCTTTTGCGGCAATCTTCTTCGGGCCAGAAGAAATAGGACACCTCATGGGTGAATCCTGACGGTGGCTGCCAGTCTGCTGCGCCGTCAGTTACCAACTCGCCCGCTTGCTGTGCACTGGACACCTTGGCCGCCCCGGAGGGGTAAGCCTGTACGCCGCTTTGACTGGCTGCCACAAGCGTGAGCCCGAGGGCGATTCCGGTAATCGCGGATACTCTCTTTGTCTGCATCTTCACTCCCTATACCGGTAGTTTTAGATTTGCTGCGGCCGAGTCTGAGGAAGACGTCTTCTCGGCGAGCAGGATTTTTAGCACGCAATGAGCTTGGCGTGCATGTTCCCACTCGCGCGAGGGGTGCTCCACTACCTCGTGCACCTAATCGTCCAGCTGGTGACTCGCTTCAGTGGACGCTACACAAACCTTTCCCCGCTGGGAACCAGAGTCATACCCGTGGCTTGATGGATACACTGAATGACTTATTCCGCCCAGTCGTGGAAAGGGTGCGTGAGAGCAATGCGGGATAGATGTCTGCGCGAGAGTGATATTTCAGCCGTCACCGCTAGGGCAAATTTACGTTGCGTTATTGAACGTACTGTGCAGTGAGATGTCCCGGAGGTCACGCTATAGCGCGCATACGTTGGAACAAGTAGTCGCACACCGTCACCGGCGAGCTGACCGCCCGCCCGGGCGAGGCCGCTGCCCCCTGCGGCCGGGGATGGACAGGCCCGGGGGCCCGCCGTGGCCGACTGCGGCACAACTCCGGCTGACCGTCGCGCACTTGGAGGCTGAAAGCAGTCGGTGCAACTCGCCTCATTGTTATGGCTGTTTGGTAACAATCGAATGAGGAGGGGTGAGTTCATGACCGCGACGAGTGATGCCACGCGAGACCGCACCGGGTGGCCATTGGGACAGATCGCACTGGGTGCGGCACCATGGCTGGTGGCGGCGGTGGTGCCGTGGGTGGTGCTGCTGGTGCTGCATGACCGAATGCCCGCTGAAGTGATCTCACACACGGGGTTCGATGGCCCGGACGGCTTCATTGCCGCACCGAACTTCCTGGCCATCGTGACCCTTTTCTTCCTGTTCCAGGGCGCGGTGTTCGTCCCAGCACTGATCAAGGGCGCGCAGACGAACGGTCAGTACCTGCTCGCCGCCGCCGTGTGCTGGGGGTTTGCTGCGGGTGAGGCGTACCTGCTCGCCGTGGACCTGCACGCCAACGCCCGCGGAAGTCACTTAAGCCACGCTCAGCTGCTGCAGGCGTACGACCCCAACTGGGCCCTGCACGGACCGGTCACCGCTGTTCTCGCGGTAGTGGCCGGTGCGGCAGGTGTGCTGATGGCGCGGAAGGCAGTGCCCCAATGACGACCCGCGAGATGTGGTCCCGGGCCGCCGGGCCCTCCTGGTGCCTGCCCGCTGCCGGGGTCATCCTCCTGGGTGTCGTCCTCCTGGCGATCGCCAACGGCCTGATGTGGTGGATGTGGGCTCCCGTCTTCTTCGCCGTCTGCACCGCAGGCTGCGGACTGGTACGGATCAGCGTGGACGCCGGCGGCGTACGCGTGGCCTGCGGCCCGGTGCCAGTACGTACGGTGGCGCTGGAAAAGATCGACAAGGCAGAGGCGGGTTACGCCAGACTGATGGACATGGGCGGCTTCGGATACCGCATCATGCCGGGGCGGCACGCCCTGGCGCTGCGCCCGGGCGACGCGCTGTGGCTGACACTGACCAGCGGCCGGGAGTTCGTCATCACCGTGGATGACGCCGCCTCCGCCGCCTCATTGGTCAATCGGTTGCGGAAGAAGGGCTGAAGGGGTGCTGGTGGAGATCAACCCGGCCTCCAAGGAGACCATCGGCGAGCAGATCGCCGCGCAAATCCGCGGTCACCTGGTTTCCGGCCGACTGCGTACTGGCGACCGACTGCCTCCCGCCCGGGACCTAGCCCGCTTGCTGCAGATCTCGTTCCACACCGTGCTGCGGGGGTACCAGGCCCTGGCCACAGAGGGCCTGATCGAGCTGCGCCGCGGGCGCGGAGCGATTGTCATCCGGGAGATCGACCAGGGGCGTGCGCGATTGGAGGCGATGGCACGGGAGTTCGCTCGTCTCTCCCGTTCCTTGGGAACGGGCCGGGACGAAGCGCTGGCACTGATCGCGTCCCACTGGGACTGACGGCGACCCGTAGGAAGGGATGCGGGACGGCTGCACCGACATTCCCGGCTGCCCCGCACCTGCCCTGCCGGTACAACTGCCCGCCTGTCAGGGCAGCGCTACCGTCTTGTCCGGCGCTGACGTGTCCGACTGTTCTTGCGCCTGTTCGACCTGTTCTGCCTGCGGGGTCTCGGCCCGCTCAGGCTCGGTCTGCCGCCCTTCCTTGGTACGGCGGCGGATGTGCGAACCGAGCGGCATGCACAGCACCGTGATCCCCGCGGCCATGGCGAGCGCAAAGGACCACAGACCCATCACCGAGGCGATGCCCAGATGGAAGAGGAATCCGGACCACATCGCCCAGTACCGGTAGCGCTGCGGCAGCAACAGCGCCACCGCCAAGGTCAGTTCGATGAACAGTGGGACCCATGTCATCAGCGCCACACCCACGGGCGTCGCCACGATCGGATCGGTCAGCCACGACAGCCAGGGCGCGGCGCCGAAGTTCAGGTCATGCGCCCAGTACCACAGAGCGGTTCCGTCGGCCCATTCCGCGTGCGGAAGCTTCGCCGCCGCCTGGAAGTAGATGACCGACATCTGGAGGCGCAGCATCACCAGCGACGACAGGCCCAGCAGCGCCCACACCCGCTGCCCCCCGGCGCCGGTGGCAGTCGGCGGTTCGTTCCAGTGCCAGCGCCGCGCATCACCCAAGGCGGGCAGCACAAACAGCACCGAGAGAATCAGCGCTACCTGATCGCCGCCGTCGTTGATAGCGATCCCGGAAAACACTGAGTAATTGATGTAGGCGTGTGGCAGCGCCGTCAGGCGTGGGCGCCAGCCGGAGGCGGCGATCAGCAGCACCGCAACGCAGCCGTACATGATCCACGTCAGCCCGGAGTACGAGTCTTTCGCGGCGCAGAACGCCGAGGCGGACAGCACCCCGTTACACGGCGGGTAGTCGCCAAGGGTCGCGACGGGACGGAAGAGGGTCTCGGCGCTGGAGAAGATCAGCATCCCCGCCGTGCCGAGTGCGGCGAGGGTGCGGGCGAGGCCGTAGACGTTGGTCCACGGCAGCCGCAGCATGCGGTCTGCACTCACTCGCAGGTCACATCCCATACGGCCGCCCGCTCCACGCTGTGGCTGCCTTCCATCAGGTCACGCCAGGCGAAGGGAACAGGCTTCATCTCCACCAGCGCGGCGCGTCCACACAGCGACGGCGCCGGCGAGGTGTTCGTCACCGGCTTGGACAGCTTCGCGTCTTCCAGACACTCCTCCGCCGAGAAAGCCTCAGAGCAGTCGTTCCAGCGGATGCCATCCTTGCGGACCATCAGCGCCCCCTCGATGCCCTGCGAGCGCGAGGCCCGGTCCAGGCCGAAGGCGTTCGACGGCTTCGCGTGCGGCGATATCCGCGCATCGGCCCAGGTGCCGTCGGCGAGCTGCCGGAAGGGCACATGCACCGGCTCACGGGGCGACTTGGTGAAGAACGCCCAGCCTTGCGGGGCCACGGCCAGGGCCACCTGACGGGCCTTCTTCTGTCCGGGCAACTTGATCACGTTCGGTGGGAGAAACGCCTGGGCCACGTAGAGGGCCGCCAGCGCCCACACCGCGGCGACGAAGACGATCCAGCGGCGAAGTGTGCGGGATCTCGGGGCGGGGATGTCGGCCCGCCAGGGGAAATCAGGGAGAGGCATAGCAGTCCAGGGAGGCGAAGGTGTCATGGCACGGCGGGCCGCCCCCAATCAGCGCGTGGAAGCCGGCGCTGTCGTCGCTGATCCGTAGCTTGGCCACCTGGATTCCGTCCTGGTCAACCAGGGCTATGTCGTGGTGCCCCTCCGCCCAGTCGATGCCGCAGAAAATCTTGCTCAACCCTGTACCTCCGTATGAATCTGCAGGTCAGTCCCACGCGGAGCACGCGGCGCTCTAAAGAAGTGCTCCAGGCACGCCATCTCATGAGCCGTTCGTGTCTTCAGCGACCGACAGGGACCTCGGTCTGCTGGAGAGCTCATGGGCTCGCGAACTGCTGAGAGGTGGCCCCTGTCGGCGGGCTGAGGACATGAAAGCCGGTGATATCCGAGCTCCTGCCGGGCGGGACCGGTCTTAGACGAGAGATCAAGGTCCCGGAACTACCGAAGGTCTCCGCCCGGCAGGGCAAGGCGCGAGGCGGAGCCAGTCTGACAACGGGGATCCAGTCCCGGAACGGCAGCAGGCTTCCACCTCGCATGGCACCCCTTGCACTCACACGCTTCGAGGCCACCGATGACCTATTAGAACTACCGGTACTCCACCAACCACCAGGTCATCATCGACGCCGACACCCGCCTTGTCGTTGTGGTCGGCCGGCCGCTCGCCGGGAACCGCAACGACTGCAAGGCATGGGAAGAATCCGGCGCGAAGGCCGCCGTCGACATGACCGTGACGATCGCCGACGGCGGCTACCCGGGAACCGGACTCGTCATCCCGCACCGCCGCGAGCGCGGCCAGGCCGAACTCCCGGACTGGAAGGAGGAACACAACAAGGCCCACAAGCAGGTCCGCGCTCGCGTGGAACACGTCTTCGCCCGCATGAAGACCTGGAAGATCCTCCGCGACTGCCGCCTCAAAGGCGACGGCGTTCACCACGCCATGAGGTTGGTCGCCGGTCCATCTCGAGGCGGGTGCCCGGGGAGACCAAGTAACGGTAACCCATCTCGGCCTGACCGCTCCGCGTGTGCATGCCTCGGAGCTGCTGGCCTCCAGGTCCTCGGCAGGGACTGCGCCGCCATCACCGACCTGGTGGCTACCGTCCCAGGCGGCTTGGAGGATGCAAGAGGCGGGCCCCGAGCACTCCTGAAAACCCTGACCGCGTGCTTGAACACCACCATGACACGACGGCTGGGGGGTGAGTGTGCGCACCGTCTTTTACCGGATCAGCCGTCTGCCCGCGCATTGAGGTGCACCGTGAGCCCGTGGGCAAGCGTGTGGTGGCGGCGGTCGTGTTGGCCGACGACGCGATCGGGGCCTGGTCGGCCGCTCGATCTGACAAGGACGGGTGATGCCGCTGACGCTTCGGTGACCACGTGCGTAGTCCCGCAGAGGCCAACTGGCGTGCGCGATCCAGGCGGAGCTCCGCGCAACGGCCCAGCGGGCGGGGCAGGACGAGGAAGCCGAAGGACGGCTCGTCGGCCCGGCGGCCTTTGCCTGTCATGGATACCTGCCCTACCCGTCAGACGACCGGGCACGGAGTTGAGGCTGTCGGCCGAGAAGTTCGGCCAGGCCCTGACGGGTGGCGGCGAGAACCACGCGGTCTTGGGGGCGCAGGACGTAGCCGGGATGGAGGTCCCATATGAGTCCAGCGGGGCGGTCGACGCCGTAGCGCAGCGGGGTGGCGGAGAGGTCGGGTATCCGGTCGTCCGGTTCTGTGGTGTCCAGGGCGAGGACGCGCCAGGCGCCGGCCCGGAACGACTCGGCGATGGTGCGCCCTTCGAGGTCGGGGTGCCCGGCGACGTCCAGAGCGGCAAAGACCAGCATGCGGCGTTCGACCGGGATGGCCCCAAGGATCTGGCGGCCCATCATGGCTCCGGCGAAGGCCGGGGCGGCGAGGGTAGAGACGCTGCGGCTGCGGGTGAGTGCGCGGGGGTGGGCGGCGCGCAGGGTGCGGTGGACGGCGGCGGCGAACTCGTCGTCGTACAGTCGCAGTGCCACCCGCAGGTCGGGCTTGACGGAGCGCGCGTACAGGGCGGCTTCCAGGTTCGTGGTGTCGATGCTGGTGAGGGCGAGCAGGGCGTGCGCGCGGTGGACCTTAGCGGCCTCCAGGACACCTTCCTGCGTGACGTCGCCGATGATGGTGGGCACCCGCAGGCGGCGGGCGGCCGGGATGCCGCGTGCTTCGGGGTCTTCCTCCACGCACACCACGGGGATGCCGAGTTCGTTTAGGCGGGTGAGTACCCGGGTGCCGATCTTTCCGAGGCCGAGGAGGACGACGTGACCGGACAGTCCGCGCGGCGGGCGGCGCAGCGCGGAGGCGGTACGGAAGGTGCCGAGCGCCTCCAGGACTGCGGCGAGCAGCACGGGAAGGAACAGCAGCCCGGCCAGCCCAGCGAGGATTTGTAGCACCTGGCGGATGGTGGGCTCACCGATCGCCGGATCGTTGATCGCGAAGAGGTCGAGCAGGGTGAGGTAGGCGGCGTGCAGTGGATGCTTCTGCTCGCTGGTCAGCCAGGTCGCGACGGCCAGGGCCAGCACGCACGCCATGAGCCCGGCCAGGGACCAGCACAGTCGGCGTGAGAACAGGGACCCGAGCGGCGCCCCGCGCCCGGCCAGTCTCCTCGGTGCGGAAGCGGCGCCCGAGTGCGTGACCGTTTCCAGGACCACGGTGCCGTGGCCCGTGCTCGCGGCCACAGTGTCGTCGTCGGGCAGCAGCAGCGGCCCTTCGCGGCCGCTGGCATCTGATCCTTCCGCACCCGCCGGGTCGTTAGTGGTCGAGGACAGCAGCGCGAGGGTGCACAGGCCCGGATCGGCTGTCTCGCCGTGGGCGGGCGGAGTGCGCTCGACGGCGCGCAGCAGCAGTCCGTCGGCCTGGATGACCTTGCTGGTACCCGCGACCGCGGTGGCCGCGAGCGCCGGGGCGGCGGTGTCCGCGTCGGACAGGACGGTGGTGGAGGAGTCCAGGGCTTCCGGGTCGAGGCCGGGGACGGCGAGGACGGCGGCCTGGTCGAGGAGTTCCTCTAGGTGCTGTCCGAGCTTGCGGTTGTAGAGCCGGATGACCAGCCGCAGCCGGGGGTTGAGGCGGCGGGCGGCCAGCGCGGAGCGGATGTTGGTCTCGTCGTCGTCATGGACCAGTGCCAGCGCGGCGGCCTGGCGTATACCCGCCTCGGCCAGTACGGCGACGGTGAGTTCGGGCGCCTCAATCACCTGCGGAGCGTCCGAAGCCCCGTCGGCGGCAGGGCCGGCCGTACGGTTCACGACGGCCTGTACCCGGCCGAACATCGTCGCGGCACGCGCCGCTCCGTCAGGACTGGTCCGCTGCGAGGCCGGGACGACGAGCGTGACCGGCTTCCGGTGCACCGCCGTGAGCTCGGCGGCCAGCCGCTCGGCGAGTGCGTCGTCACCGCACACGATCATGTGTCCCGGGTGGGGGGCTCTGCGCGTCGGCTGCGGGAACAGGACCATGTCGCCCGTGACCTCCTGGTCAGGATGCCGGTCGCCTGGTAGCGACAATCCGTGTGCGTGAAGACGAGTCGTCCGGCTGGCATTGTGTCGTGCCGGACCGTCAGCATCCGGCAGCGCGGTATCTACCCGGTCATCTGCTATCCCCCGTGAGTTCACGGATTCTGAAGGGTGCTCCGGATGAACCTACGGATGGCTCTGGGAACTTGGCTTGCATGGGCCTGCTGTCGGAGTGCTCGTCGAAGCCCAGCTGGGTACATGCGAACATGCTCACTGCGTCGTACACGACGACTGTGCCGGGGTCACCCGGCCATCAGTTGATCGGCGGAGTGGGGGCCGTCGACCTACGGCTTTGGCGGTACGGCTGGTGCGGGCAGGGCGAGTACGCGCGCGAGGGCAGCGGTTACGGGGGTGAAGTGGTCGGGTAGGTACCGAGACACCCAGTCAGTGGCCAATGCAAGGAAGTCGGTCAAGTCATGCTCGGCGTTGTCGAGCAGGTGGCGGAGTTCGGTGACGGACAGCTCGATCGCCGGGCTGTCGCTCTGCTCGGCGTCGACGGTCAGCCGGACGGTGTCGGCGAGGCGCTCGGCGAATGGATCGGGGTCGTGGCCAAAGAAGGCTCGGCCGCTGCCGTCGACGACCTCGCGCCAGTCACGCCAGTCCTCCAGCCCATTGCAGCAGCCGGGTAGGAAGGTGACGCCTGTGGAGCTGTCCGTGACCCGCATGCCACCGGCCGCGAAGAGGTTGTCGAAGGTCAGCAGTCCGTGCAGAAACGATCCGAGCGGGTCGGTGGGCCGAGGCGGCCGGTCGGCATGTTCAGGGTCGATGTCGTTGCAGCCGGCAATGCGCATCACCGCTGTGCCGACCTCGGCGGGGGCGAGCTCACCGCTGAGTGACAGGTAGCTGAACGACTCGATTTCGGCGACGGGCCAGAGGGCAAAGTCATCAGGGGGATAGATCTCCAGGACGGGCTGCATCACGATCACCTGGGAAGTGTTCCGCATCCCCGGCCCATATCGCCTCCCGATTACGCCGAGCATTCACGCACCAACAAGCCTGCAGAGGGCTGGAGGCTGGGCATCTTCCGTGGCTCTGGCGCTGATCTTGTGACGGCCGCAGTCGGCGGGCGTTAGGGATGCCCGGTGGTGGTCGAGGATGATGCGGGGATGACTGATCAGGGTCCCGCCGTGATTCCGGCGCTGGTGTTCGATGGGGAGCGCGTACCCGTGCTCGTCGGCGGCTCGGTGACAGCCAGGCGCTTCACGGTGGGGGGTGCCGGCGTCGTCATAGGCCCGGCGGGGATGGTGATCATCACGGAAGCGAGTGACGCACCCGCCAGGAGCGGTGTGTGGAGCGCTGAGGGGGTCCGTCTGATCGGGCCCGCACCGGCACCAGTCACAGAGCGGCTGATGGGGTCGCCCTGGGGCGTGGACGAAAGTTCGTTGCCGATCCACATCGCGGTCCGCCTCGGAGAAGAGGTCCTGTACCTGGGCACCGCCCAGGTGAGCCAGGCCGGCACATCCGACGGCGTTCTCACCAACTGTAAATTGCGCCTTGAAGCACCCTTGAACAGAGAACTCCTCAACCGAGTGCGCCCACCACTTCCACCCGTGGACTTGCCGGGCCTGGGGTGGCTCAGGCATGTGAACGGTGACCGTGCGGCAGCGCTGGAACAGTTCGTCACCGGCTGGTACCCCGCCGCAGGCGCCACCGAATCACCATCCTGCTCTCCCTCACGCTTGCCTGGTGGACTGAGGCAGCTATACCGGCTCGCACAGCAGCGTCCGGGTGCCCTCGGAACCCAGAACAGCATCCTGCCCGAGCCAGACCTGCACACCGACCATCTCGGGGAGATGCTCGTCTTCGGCGTCGAGAACCAAGGAGGCTTCTTCTGGTCACTCCTGTGGACGCTTGACGGGCCTGAGGCCGATCCGACTGTCTGGTTCCGTGAATTCGACGAGGAGCCGATCGCCGAACAGGAACCGCTCAGCGGCTTCCTGATCCAGTTCTCCCTCTTCGAGGCTTCCATGGGCGCCGACTACCTGGCCCTGCCCAACAAACTCAGGGCACCACAGGTCGAGCAACTCACCCAAGCACTGCACCTTGTGCCCCTGCGTCCCTTCTGGCCCTGGGCACTCACCCACTTCTACGTGGCCCCCGGCCTCGTCGTGCGTGTCAGCAGCGAGGGCGGCGTAGAATTCGATGTCTGGGTCGGCGCCACCCACCGAAGCGCCCTGGACCCGCTGGCCGACCTCCCTGTCGACTGGACCCGCTTCGATGGCTGACCGTCACAAGATCAGCGGCAGAGTCCTTTCGTAGCACCTCCCTGAGCACATACAGATGTACGCCGGCAACTGCGGTTCAAGAGGTGCGCAAATTCTGTTCGGCGGCCGAGCTGGCGACGGCGGACGTGTAACGGAGGCTGGTTTTGGCGCCGAGGGAGAAGACGTGCGCGAGGTGAAGGGGGTCGGCGCCGTTGGTGAGGGCCTCTGTCGCAGACGACGGACATTGCACCACCGTCGCCGGCCTCATCCTGCACAAGCTGGGCCGCATCCCAAGCGCCCCGGGAACCCGCATCCTGGCAGGCGAGAGCATCCTCGAAGTCACCGTGGCCGACCGCAACGCCATCATCGAGGTACGCATCAGCCAAGCCACCCGCCATCCAAGCCACCCCGACCAGAGCCCCATCGCAGACGAACCCCCGGTCGATCCTGACGGCACGGACCGATGACGAGACCGATCGACCGGACCCGTGGCCCCATCGGACGGTGCCTAGACCTGAGGGCGGCAGGGTGGCCATTACCAGCACATGCTCTCGACCAGCCCGGCTACAACTGATGAGCTGTCCTTGCCCGCGGATCGGGCCTGCTTGCCTGGTACGCCGACGACGGGGTCACCGCGCCGGGCAATCACGGAAAGCTGGCTGTCATCATCCTGGTGGCCAGTTCCACTCGGGAGCGTTTACGCCTGTACGGCGGAAGATCCGGGTGAGTCGCCTTGCCACGCGGCACTCGCTCAAGTCGAGCGACGCGGCCAACGGTTGCTACCCGTACCTTGAGCGGAGGTGCGGCGTGCTGTCCGACTTCCGCGAGCGTCTCACCCAGGACAACCGCGCCGACCGTCTTCTCGACCTGGCGCTCGCGCGCCAAGAAGCCCCCGGGCCGTGAACTCGACCTCGGACAACAGACGTTCAACAAGGTAGCCCGGCTCCTGGGCGGGTGTGCGGCATGGTCGGCGCCTTCACCGTCCTCGAGGGCCTCGCCGCCTTCTCGCGCTACATTTTGGACGGCGCCTCCACTGCCGGACAGGCGGGATTCGGCCTGCCTGGACCGCGGCGGCATCACTGACCGGGCAGACCGGCACTCTGAACCCCCGTACGTGGCCTGTTTCTGGCACTCCTTCCCTGGAACCAGTCCCGCCGACGACATCTGGGTCCGCCATGGCTTCACCGCACCGGCATGTGGATCTCACCCCGGCAGCGCCGATGGGTGGTACTGCTGACCAACGGGTTCTACTACACCCGTGACCGGCAGTCCTCGATCGACGTCCGCGACGCCTTGCGCGCACTCGCCTTCAGCTGAGGCAGCGGCACCAGCAGGTAGCCCTCTCGTGAACTCGGTTCATAGCGCGGGGCGTTAGCGCTGCGTCCGGCCATTCGGCCCTCGACGGCGCCCCCGTTGGCCGATTCCGGACGCTCGCTAGGGTGTCATCAACAGCTGTGCGAAGAAGCACCCAAAGCAGACAGGGGGCAGTCGTGGGCACGCCACGCCTGAGCAGTACGCCGTTGCCCGGGATCGGGGTCCGCTACGACCTGACCACACGGGAACAGCGCCGCCTGTCGGTGGTCGCACATCGCGACGGAACACGGACTCTAAGCACGTACCGGAAGGACGACCCGGACGCGTGCGCGCTGTCCGTACGGCTCACCGCGGGCGAGTCGGACGCACTGATCGACGCGATGATGCCGGAGCACCACAGCCCGAACCTGCTGTCCACCACTGAACTGGGGCTGGTGGCCGAGCGGATCGAGCTGCCGTCTGTCTCGTACTGGAACGGACGGCTGCTGGGCGAGACCCGGATGCGCACCGAGACCGGCGTGTCGATCGTGGCGGTGCTGCGGCGCGCCGAGGCGTTTCCCTCGCCGACGCCAAACTTCCGGCTGGCCGGCGGCGACACCCTCATCATGATCGGCACCCGCGAGGGCGTCGAGGCGGCGGCGGCGATACTCGGAAGGGAGTGACACGGTGCACTCCTCGGCCATCTTCCTGATCGAGTTCGGGGCGATCATCCTGGGCCTGGGCCTGGGGCTGTTGGGCCGGTTCGCCGGGCGCTTCCAATTCTCCCCGATTCCGCTGTACCTGCTAGGGTCCGTCTCTCCGATCATGAGCGGAGCCAGATGAGGAGTGCGGCGGCGGTAACGGTGCCAAGGAATACGTATCCGCGCTTGTCGTAACGGGTAGCGACGGCTCGGAACTGCTTGATTTTGTTGATCGCCCGCTCGACGGTGTTCCTGGCTTTGTACCGGATCCTGTCGAAGTCGGCTGGACGGCCGCCGCGTGAACCCCTCCGCAGGCGGGCTGATTTGGTGTCGCTCTTCTCCGGGATGACGTGTCGGATGCCTCGTCGCCGTAGATAGGAGCGGATTACCCCGTTGCTGTATGCCTTGTCGGCGCCGACGCTGTCCGGTCGGCGCCTCGGCCTGCCCGTGCCGAGCCGGGGGACGCGGATCTTGTCCATGACCGCCTCAAACTGGGTGCAGTCCGCCCGCTGGCCAGGCGTGACGATCAGGGAAAGCGGGCGGCACTTACCGTCCGCGCTCAGGTGAAGCTTGCAGGTCAGCCCGCCACGGGAGCGGCCAAGGGCTTCGCCCGCTGCACCTCCTCCGCCGGGAACGGGCACAAGCGCACGTGCGCGCGCACGTGAACTGGTCTCTGTGCGGCCCCCTTTGGGGCACACCGGGCGGTGCTGGCGGTGGGCCCTTCGGGGCTCCGGCGGCGTGCTGGTGGGCGCGGATCGAGGTGGAGTCGATGTTGATGTCCCAGTCGATGCCGCCCTCGGCGTCAGCGACGGCCTGGACGTGCTGGAGCAGCCTCTCCCAGGTGCCGTCCGCCGACCACAGCATGTGGCGTTTGTGAACCGTCTGCCAAGGGCCGAAGCGTGCGGGCAGTTCGCGCCACTGACAGCCGGTACTGAGCCGGTGGATGATTCCGTTGATCACCTGGCGGTGGTCCCGCCATCGGCCGCACCGGCTGTTGCTCTTGGGCAGCAGCGGCTCCAGCACCGCCCACTCGTCGTCCGTGAGGTTCCCCCTGCTGAGCATGACCAGAACAACGATCTGACCGATCGAAGAGGTACGCCCTTCCGTGAGCGAAAGTCCCCGGTCAGCGGCCCGGAAATGAGTTGCCCAGGCTGCGGAGCAGTTGTTACGGTCACGCTGGCGCGAGAGACGCGTGATCAGCGGGACAGGGAGGTTGATGAATATGGCTGCCGTCGGCCGTCTTCAGCATGCCCTCGTCCGGCCCGCGCAATAGCAGAGCGCGGCCCGGGTCGTTCCAACGACCAGGAGAGACACGTGTCTTCCTCTTCTTCACCCGCCCACACCGACGTGATCACCAAGCGCCTGATCCTGCGGCCCTGGACCACGAACGAGGCCACCGCGGTCCTCGACGACGCCAGGCCCACGCACTGGGCGGGCGACTTTCCAGCCGAAGGTGACCGTGTGATCGCGGGCCTCTTCGAGCAGCACCCCGCATGGCTCGACGCATACGGCCACCGTCTGATCATCGAGCGCGAGAGTGGTTTGGTGGTGGGCTCGATCGGCCTGTTCTGGCCGCCCAGCGAAGGCGTCCTGGAAATCGGATATGGCATCGTGGCCTCCCGCCGCGGCCGGGGCTATGCCCCCGAGGCCACCCAGGCCCTGGCAGAGTTCGCCCTCACTGCACCTGTGGTTCACACCGTGTCCGCCGATGTGGAACTGTCCAACCCGTCCTCGGTCCGCGTGCTGGAGAAGGCCGGCTTCCATCGGTGGGCCACCGAAGAGAACGCGGGGAACACGGCCCGGTTCAGGATCACGAGGCCAGACCGCTCACGACGATGATCCCCAGGGCCCTGGAGGCGATGCCTCCAGGGCCCATCGTGGTGGCGGAGCCACGAGACAACCAGTGTGATCGGAGAGACAGAACCTAGCCGGGTTCGCCTTTGGCGAGGGCGGGCTGCTGCCGCTGGGCACCAGCGAGGAGTTTGTCGCGATCGGCGCCGAGATCGGCGTGATCTTGCTGCTGCTCATGCTGGGCCTGGAGTACACGGCCAGCGACCTGGTCTCCAGCCTCAAGACCCAGTATCCGGCGGGCCTCGTGGACGCCGCACTGAACGCGCTGCCTGGGGCTGCGATGGCGCTGCTGCTCGGCTGGGGCCCGGTGGCCGCGTGGTCCTGGCCGGGGTGACCTGGATCTCCTCTTCGGGTGTGATCGCGAAGGTCCTCGGCGACCTGGGCCGGCTCGGCAACCGCGAGACCGCGGTGATCCTGAGCATCTTGGTCCTCGAAGACCTGTCCATGGCCGTCTACCTGCCGATCATCACCGCGCTGCTGGCCGGTGCCGGTCTGGCGGCGGGCAGCGTCACGCTCGCCGTCGCGCTCGGCGCCGCCGGACTCGCCCTGGTAGGGCCCGGTTGTGCCGGCGCGGGTCACAGGGGTCTGACCGGCCAGTCGAGCAGGCGGGCGCCGATGACCGCGGTCTGCAGGGTGTAGCGGTCGGTGGGGTCGGTGGGGTCGATGCCGGTCAGCGTGCGGGTGCGGTCCAGCCGGTAGGTGAGCGCGCGCACGCTGAGCGACAGTCGCCGGGCCGCCGCGGCTGCTACGCAGCCGGTGTCGAAGTATGCGGTGAGGGTGTCGAGCAGGGGCTGGGCTCCGCCGCGTGCCTGTTGCAGCGGCCCCAGAGTGTTGCGCACCAGGTCCACCAGCGCCTGCCGATCACGGGCAAGGACGGGGAAGACCAGCAGGTCGGCCGCGCGGAGCAGCGGCTCGTCGAAGCCCATGCGCTGGGCCACGTCCAAGGCGTTGAGGGCCTCTTCGTAGCTGTGTCCGATGCCGACCGCGCCCGGCCTGGGCCGGCCGATGGCGACCTGGGCTCGGCCGGTGGCGGCGTAGGCGTGCTTGGCGAAGTGGGTGAGGACGTCGTCCTGGTCACTGGGGGCGATGCACACCATCCGGCCGTCCTTCGTGGTGAACAGGATGCGGCGGTTCTCGAAGCGTGTGAACACTTCGCTCTCCACTTGCCGGGGCACGGGGTCGGTCTCGTCGTACTTCTCTGGCCCCTCGGCCACGGCGACCGCGTGGGCCCGGGACAGACGCAGTCCGAACCGTTCCGAGCACGCGGCGAGATGCCCATGGTCGCCGCTCCCGTGGAGCAGGTCGTCGATGAACTCCCGGCGGGCCGCTTCCTCCTTGCGGACGACGAGTTTCTGCGCGCGCTCGTAACCGTCGGCGAAGGCATCCATGGCCTGTGCGAGGACGGTGAGGGCGCTCTCCGGGGCTGCCGCTTGTGGCCAGTTGTCGCGGCCGGCTTCGAGATGAGCGTGTACCAGGGTGCGCCAGCCGTGTCCGGCCTCGGCGGCCTGTGCACCGAGGGCGCGGCGGGAGCGGATCTCGTCGCGGGTCAGGCGGCGGCTCGTGGTGGCGGCGTCCGTCAGGATCCGCACGAACCCGTTGAGGAACGCTTCCGGTGCGGCCTGAACAGTCATATTTCTTCCCTTCGGTTCGGAAAGGGCCGGGCGCGTGTCCGCGCAGAGCCGCACGGCAGGCCGAGCCCCGCCTGGCATTACGCACGGACGCCTTGTTCCTGCGTGCTCAGCGGTTCGCCTGCACGGTCTCGGCAGGCTCGGCGACCACGGGTGTATCGAGGGCCGGGGGCGTTGAGCGGCGGGTGATGCGGCGGGCGAGGGGTTCGGTCCAGCGGGCGGTGAGCGGGCCGATGATGACGAGGATCAGGACGTAGGCGGTGGCCAGCGGTCCGATGCGCAGCTCGACGCCGACGGCGAGGCCGGCGATGACGATGGAGAACTCGCCGCGCGCCACGAGGGTGCCACCGGCCCGCCAGCGCCCCGCGCTTCCGACGCCGGCTCGGCGTGCCGCGTACCAGCCGGTGGCGATCTTCGTGAACGTGGTGATGACGGCGAGGATCAGCGCGGGGACAAGGACGGGCGGGATGTCCGCAGGGTCGGTGCTCAGGCCGAAGAAGACGAAGAAGACGGCGGCGAACAGGTCACGCAGCGGGGTGAGCAGGGTGCTGGCACCCTCGGCGACCTCACCGGACAGGGCGATGCCGACGAGGAAGGCACCGACGGCGGCGGAGACCTGGAGTTCCTGGGCGATACCGGCGACCAGGAGGGTGAGGCCGAGGACGACCAGAAGGAGCATTTCGGCGTTGTCGGAGGAGACCGCGCGGCTGATCAGGCGGCCGTGGCGCAGGGCGAGGTAGAGGACGGCGCCGACGGTGCCGAGCGAGATCAGCAGGGTGACTGTGCCGCCGGCCAGACTCACCCCTGCGAGCAAGGCCGTGAGGATGGGCAGGTAGACGGCCATGGCCAGGTCTTCGATGACCAGCACGCCCAGGACGACGGGGGTTTCGCGGTTGCCGAGGCGGCCGAGGTCGCCGAGGACCTTGGCGATGACGCCAGAGGAGGAGATCCAGGTGACGCCGGCCAGGGCGACAGCAGCGACCGGTCCCCAGCCCAGGATGAGTGCGGCGGCCGCGCCCGGCACGGCATTGAGGACGAAGTCGACGGCGCCGGAGGGGTATTGGGTCTTGAGGTTGGTGACGAGTTCGGAGGCGCTGTACTCCAGGCCGAGCAGCAGCAACAGGAGGATGACGCCGATCTCGGCACCGGTCGCGGTGAATTCCTCGCTGGCATCGAGCGGAAGGAAGCCGCCGTGGCCGAAGGCGAGTCCGGCGAGCAGGTATAGGGGTATAGGGGAGAAGCCCACACGTCCTGCGAGGCGTCCGAGGAGCCCCAGGGCGAGGATGACGGCCCCGAGCTCGATGAGCATGGCAGTGGTGTTATGCACGGGCTTTTATCCTCCGGTGATGAGTTCGGCGACGGCGTCCACGCCTTCTCGGGTTCCGACGACGACGAGGGTGTCGCCGATGGCGAAGCGGAAATCGGGGGTGGGCGACGGGACGGCGGCAGTGCGGCGCAGGACAGCGACGATGGACGCCCCGGTGCGGGACCGCGCCTGGGTGGCGCCGAGTGTGCGACCCGCGTACGGCGACCGCTTGGTGACGGGGATGTGCTCGGTGACCAGGTCGATCTCGATGTGCTGGTGCAGGTGGGCGACCGGGTCAGGGGTGAGCAGCTTGGCCAGCGCCGTTGCCTCGTGGGGCGCGAGGGGGGCTGCATCCTTGCAGCTGTCGTCGTCCTCGGGGTCGTGGAAGGCCAAGATGCGCCGCCCGTCCTGGTGCACGACGACCGAAAGATGCGGGCCGGCATCGGTCTGAAGGTCGTAGCGAGTGCCGACCCCGGGCAGGGCGGTTTTGCTGACGTGAGCTGTGTGTTCCATGGCGTGCTCCAGAAGGGCGCGTTACGGACGTGCGGGTGACAGGGTCAGTGGCTCGATCCGGGCCGTGGCGGTGCGTGGGGCAGCGTCAGCCCGACAGGAAATCTGCATCGCTCAACCGAGACCGGCCCAGCCCACTGGCCTCCGTGTGCCGCCCCTGGGCACGCAGGATGTCGGGACGGGGTCTGGCGGTAAAGGGGTCCGGTTTACCGGAGATGTCAGTGGCGCTGGTCGCAGGAGCCGGTGCTGCCGGAATCAGGCACGCTGTCGCGAGCGGCGTTGTCGACGCGCACTGCCCTGGGGGTGCGTGATGCGGGGCAGCGGAAGGCCGGGTTGACGATCGGCAGGTTCAGGGCGTGGATACGTCGACCCATGTCATGCCCCCATTCCACCGATACCTACGGCTACCCACAGGCAGCCCACAAAATGAGCGCCCGCCCGCTCAATGGAGCGTAATGGCCTAGTAAAGGATTCTAGCGCAGGAAAAAAGGAGCAAACCTAACAAATATGGATGCAGCGCTCAATTCGTCGGCGAAATGCTACTCGACGGCAGGGCCAGCTCGTGCCGGCTGCCGCGCCCGCTGGCCGCTTCGGGGCAGCCGGTCGGCTGTCACGGGGTGCCGGTTCGGTCCACGGGCTCGACGTCTCCTTGTTCACCGAGCCAGCGGGCGAGTTTGCCGCGTCTGCCGATCGCACGCAGCCGCCGTTCGGCGGCGTCCCGGGTTTCCGGCGTGGTGATCAGCAGGAGTTCGTCGCCCGCGCGGAGCACGGTGTCGTGGTGGGGAACGATGCTGGTGCTGTCTCGGATGATCAGGGTAACGACGACCGGTGAGGGCAACCGCAGTTCGAAGATGGCAACGCCGTGGAGCCGGGAGCCCGGGGGGACGGCGACGGTGAGCAGGTCGGCGTCCAGAACGTCGAGAGGGGCGGTCTCCACCTGTACGTCGCGCAGTGCGCCGGGTCTGGTCAGGCCGAGCCATCGGGCGGCGGCGGGCAGGCTCGGGCCTTGGATGAGAGTGAAGATGACGACCAGGACAAACACGATGTTCAGCAGGTCGCGGGCGCCGTTCACCCCGGCGACGATGGGGAAGGTGGCGAGCACGATCGGCACGGCGCCGCGCAGTCCGGCCCAGGAGATGAACGCCTGTTCGCGCCAAGGGGTGCGGAACGGCAGCAGGCAGGCCAGGACCGAGACGGGGCGGGCGATCAGCAACAGGACCAGGCCCACGCCGATGGCCGGGAGGACCGCGGAGGGCAGTTCGCGGGGGGTGACGAGCAGGCCGAGCATGACGAAGAGGCCGATCTGGGCGAGCCAGCCGGTGCCTTCGGCGAAGGAGCGGGTGGCGGCGCGGTGCGGCAGCTTGGAGTTTCCGAGGACGAGGCCGGACAGGTAGGCGGCGATGATGCCGCTGGCGTTCGCGGCTCCGCCGGCGGCGAAGGCGATGATGCCGAAGGCCACGGTGGCCAGGGGGTACAGGCCGGTGGCGGGCAGGGCGATGTGCCGTAGGGCGGCGACGCCGATGCGCCCGATGAGCAGGCCGAGGGCAGCGCCGACGGCCAGCTGGTAGAGGACGTTGCCCGCGATGTGCGCCGGGTCGGGCAGGTCGGCTGCGGCGGTGGAGAAGACCAGGACCAGGATGATGGTGGGGGCGTCGTTGAAGCCGGATTCCGCTTCCAGCAGGCCGGTGACCTTCTGGGGGAGCGGCAGGGCTCGTAGGACGGCGAAGACGGCTGCGGCGTCAGTGGAGGAGACGATCGCCCCGAGCAACAGTGCCAGGTGCCAGTCCATGCCGAGCAGCAGGTGGGCTCCGGCAGCGGTGACGGCGACCGAGATCGCCACACCTGCGGTGGCGAGCACGCCGGCGGGCGCCAGCAGACGCCGGACATCCGACCACTGGGTGGTCAGTCCGCCTTCGACGAGGATGATGGCCAGGCCCGCGGTGCCCAGGGACTGGGCCAGCTGGGCGTCGTCGAATTCCAGGCCGAGGACGTCCTCCCCGACGATGACGCCCACGGCCAGGAAGAGCAGCAGGCTGGGCAGGCCGAGTCGGTTGGCGGTACGGGCCGCGGCGATGCTGGCCAGCAGTACAGTGCCGCCGATGAGCAGCACCATATACAGCTGCTGCAAGGTCATCTGGGCGTCTCCGTACTGATGGCGATGGCTCCATGGCAGGCGTTATCGCGCAGGGGGACCGTGTCCTCGGGGCCGTGCGCGCTGGGAGTCGAAGAGGTGACCGCCGATACCTGCCAGGACCAGCCCTGTGGCGATGAGCAGCCCGTGGCCGATGACGATGCCGACGCCCAGGCAGGCGAGGGCGATGGCCAGGACCAGCCAGGTCCGACCGTGCCGGTACTCGCGCGGACGGCACGGGTGGCCGGATCCGAGAGCGTTGGCGAATTGAGGGTCCTCTCGATGCAGCTGGGCTTCGATCTCGCGCAAATGGTCGTCGTCGAAGCGGGCCATGGCTCCTCCTTCCCGGGACCGGTGCCGTGGCACTGGGTTGGCAGGCGGGTATGGCGACGGGGTCGGGGGGTCACGGGTGTCTCCTCCTCGGTGGGTCACCTCGATTAGGCCAGGGCGAAATAGCGAAGCCACACATACAGGGCCGACACGGTGACGGTGACTGCGGTGACGATCAGGCCGTAGCGGCTGAACTGCCAGAACGAGATGTGGTGACCGCTGCGTTCGGCAATGCCGACGACGACGACATTGGCCGAGGAGGCGATGATCGTGGCGTTGCCGCCCAGGTCCGCGCCCAGAGCGAAGGACCACCACAGCATTCCGGCTTCTTCGGTCCCGCCTGCCGACGCGACAATCTCGGAGACGATCGGGCTGACGGAGGCCACGAACGGAATATTGTCGATGACGGCCGAGGGGACGACCGATCCGAAGACCAGGGCCATGGAGGTGCCGAGCAGTTCGCCCTCGGTGGCTCGGGCAGCAGCTTCGCCGAGGTCTCCGATCACGCCGGTCTGCACCATCGCGCCGACCATCACGAACAGCCCGGTGAAGAACGCCAATGTCTGCCACTCCACGTCCTTGACGACGTCGGCAGGGCGCAGCCGGGAGACGGCGAGGAGCACCAGCCCGCCGCTGATGGCCACCACCGAGGGCTCCAGATGGAGGGTGGTGTGCAGCACGAAGCCCGCCATCACGATCACGACCACCACACCGCTGACGACGAGCAGCCGGACGTCCTTGATCGCATCCCGCTCGCGCAGCTCCATGACCTCCTCGACCCGCTTGGGGTCGTAGCGGAACGCCTTGCGGAACAGCACCCGACTCATCAGTACGAAGACGACCATCAGCACCACGACGATGGGCGCCATATGGATCAGGAAATCGTTGAACGACAGACCGGCGCGCGAGCCGATCATGATGTTGGGCGGATCGCCGATCAGGGTGGCCGCACCGCCTATGTTGCAGGCCATGACCTCGGCAATGAGGAACGGGACGACCGGCAGCCCGAGCCGAGTGCACACCAGGATTGTCACCGGCGCGATCAGCAGGACGGTGGTGACGTTGTCGAGCCAGGCGGACAGGAACGCGGTCGCCACCGTCAGCAGCACCATCAGCCGATATGGTCTGCCCCGGGCCCGCTTCGCCGCCCAAATCGCGATGAACTCGAAGACCCCGGTCCGTTTGAGGACCGAAACGATCAGCATCATGCCGAGCAGCAGGAAGATCACGTTCCAGTCGATTCCGGCCTCTCCGGAGTAGAACGCGTGCTCGGCGTCAGTCGCTCCGATCACCAGCATCACCACCGCGCCGCCGAGCGCCGCCGCGACGCGGTGCACCCACTCTGTCGCGATCAGGATGTAGACGGTGGCGAACACCGTCACGGCCAGCCACGCAGTGAGATCCACGAGGGCTTCTCCTCTGGGCGTTGCTCAGGGCAGCCGCCCGCTGCTTCCCGCGCCCCGCTCTCCTCCCCTCCTGCGGGCGTCCTTGCATCGACCGGCGCCGCAGACGCCAGGAGCGGGGCCTGGCCTCAACGATCACCCGGCGTGCAGGGGCGCCACCATCCGCACCGACACCCATATCCAGGGGTGGCGAACCTGTACGTGGAGCCGCTGCACGAGGATGAGAAATGGGTGCTGGCCCGGATGGACGGAATATCGGACGCACCGCCACGCTGGCTGTGCGGCACATCAGTGACAGCCAGGAAATGGGGTGCCAACGCACCCACCGACCGGACTGGACGGGCCATAGTGGGAAATCTCTACCGAGGAGGCCGTACAGCTGTGTCTCTGTTCTGGCGGATCTTCCTGATCAACGCCGCAGTACTGACCGCGGCCACAGCTCTGCTCCTACTCGGCCCCGTCACCGTCTCCACCCCGGTACTGCTCACCGAGGCCATGATCCTGACCGCCGGGCTCGCCACCCTGCTTGTCGCCAACGCGGCCCTGCTCCGGATCGGCCTGGCTCCACTGGCCCGGCTCGCCCGGGCCATGACCACCATCGACCTGCTGCGCCCCGGCCCTCGCCCCGCAGTCGCCGGACACGGTGAGATCGCCGATCTGATCGAGGCGTTCAACACCATGCTCGACCGTCTGGAAGCCGAACGCGCCACCAGCACCGCCCGCGCCCTGTCCGCCCAGGAAGCCGAACGCCGACGCATCTCCCAGGAGCTTCACGACGAGATCGGACAGAGCCTCACCGCCGTCCTGCTCGAGCTCAAACGCGTAGCAGACCAGGCACCCGCGCCCCTACGGACCGAACTGCACCAGGTCCAAGAGACCACCCGCGACAGCCTCGACGAAATCCGCCGCATCGCCCGCAGACTCCGGCCGGGCGTCCTGGAAGAGCTCGGTCTCGTCAGCGCCCTCAAGTCCCTGACCAACGAAATTCCCGCCCACTCGGGTCTCACCGCCCGGCGACGGCTGGAGACCGACCTGCCCACCCTGGGCGAGGAAGCCGAACTGGTCGTCTACCGCGTCGCCCAGGAAAGCCTCACCAACACCGTCCGCCACGCCCACGCCGAACACCTCGCGCTCACGCTCCGCCGGACCCCCACCGGAGTGGAGCTGCGCATCCGTGACGACGGCCGAGGGCTCCGAGCAGCCGCCGAGGGCGCCGGCATCCGGGGGATGCGCGAACGCGCCCTGCTCATCGGCGCCGAATTCACCCTCGGCCCCGGCCCCGGAGGCGGAACCGAAGTACGCCTCGCCGTGCCCGTCCGCAACGGGAGTGAGTGACCATGCCAGAGCCGACGAAGACCCGCATCCTGCTCGCCGACGACCACGCCCTGGTCCGCCGCGGCGTCCGGCTCATCCTCGACAACGAACCGGACCTGACCGTCGTCGCCGAGGCAGGCGACGGAGCCGAAGCCATCGACAAGGCCCGCGCCGAACAGCCCGACCTGGCCATCCTCGACATCGCCATGCCCCGCCTGACCGGCCTGCAGGCAGCACGCGAACTCTCCCGGCTACAGCCCGGACTGCGCATCCTCATCCTGACCATGTACGACAACGAGCAGTACTTCTTCGAAGCACTCAGAGCCGGCGCCGCCGGATACGTCCTCAAATCCGTCGCCGACCGCGACCTCGTCGAAGCCTGCCGCGCCGCCATGCGCGACGAACCCTTCATCTACCCCGGCGCTGTTGCCGCACTGATCCGCAACTACCTCGATCGTGCCCGAGACGGCGACAGCCTTCCCGCCAAGGCCATCACCGACCGCGAAGAGGAAATCCTCAAACTCGTCGCCGAAGGCCACACATCAAAGGAGATCGCCGACCTCCTCGTCATCAGCGCCAAGACCGTCGAACGCCACCGCGCCAACCTGCTCCAAAAGCTCGGCCTACGAGACCGGCTGGAACTCACCCGCTACGCCATCCGAGCCGGCCTGATCGAACCGTAAGGCCCGGGTGCTCTGGCGCTGAGGGACCCCGAAGTTCGTTGGATTGCGCACTGTCCCGAGTGAGCACTGTGCATCATGAAGTTGCTGGTCACGGGTCTGGGGTGCGCGGCGTTGGGATGCTCGTGCTGGTCGTGGGCGGGGGTCCATGGTGAAGATCGTCTGACCTGGCGGCCGGGGCCGCTGCCGGGTTCAGCTGCGTCGACTGCCGTGCCGCTCATACGATCCGTGGCCGGGCCGGTGCGCCGGGAGAGCGTGGGGAGGGCGTGGAAATGCAGGAGCTGGAGCGGATCACGGCTCGTAGGAATGAACTGGACATGCCATGAGCCGGATTCCCCGGACCATGAACGACCCAGCGGCATTCTGATCCTGGAGGACACGATGACTGTTTTCTCGTCGCCCAGCGTGCACCGTTTGGCCGCTCCAGCCGCAACTTCTCGCGGAAGGCCCGTCGTTCGTCGGTCATTCCGCCGCCTTGCGCATACCTCATGCCGTCGGCATGCCGCAGGGATCATGAGACGTTAGCCCCTACGACACCACGCTTGGAAGGGCAGTACGAGCAGTCAGAGGGACCCTGCTCCGTTCAGGCTTTGACGGAACCAAGCTGATGTCGTCATTGGATGTCAAATGTTCTTTCGACAGGGGGTGTTCTGGACCGGCAACGGTTCAGGCAGCTGTTGAACGACCCCGAGTTCTTCGAGCGAGAGCGCGGCCGAGTGGCTGGGACGGAAGCCGTCTGGCAGAGCTTCTGCGAAGAGAATCCGTGGATCTTCGGGTACGGCCTCACCCTCATCGCTTGTGGCCCCTTCGGCGACGGCAAGCTGGAGCGCATCACGACGGGCGCCAACATCTTCACGGGGGGCAGGAAAACGCAGTGACGCCGTCATGCGCTCCAACGGCTTCATCAGCAGCCTGCTGTTCTGCGAGATCAAGACCCACATGACGTGACTGCTGGCTGGCGCGCCGTACCGGCTCCCAGACGTGTACCAGGTCTCCAAGGACGTGGTTGGCGCCGTGGCGCAGGTGCAGAAGACCGCCTACAAGGCCCAACAGCTGGTCAGCGGTGAACTGCACAGACACCACCGGGATGACGGCGGCCCGACCGGCCTCGAAGTCTCAACCGGCCGCCCCCGACAGGTGTTGGTGATCGGAAGCCTCAGCGAGTTCACCGAGGACGGCGCGGCGAACCGGGAGAAGGTCGCCTCCTTCGAGCAGTGCAGGCGATCCGTCCATGGCGTCGAAGTCATCACGTTCGACGAGCTCTACCAACGGGCCTGCTTCATCGTGGAGGACCGCTGATACACACCTGTCCGCACCAAAGCGGGGGCCTGTTCACGTCTGGCTTCCGGCATTGGTTACAGCCTGGTGCGTGAGCGGCGAGTCCAGGGTCCGTTGCCAAAGCTCGTTCCGTTTCGGAACAACAAGGCCCTTCCGTGATGGAACATGAGGGCCGTACGGAACGAGCCGTGAGCGTTCACCGAGTGAACAGGCCGACGCCTTCATCGATGGGGGCGGAAGCGCCGGGCTCAGCGGTGGCAGGTGGCCCTCTCTTTGAAGAGGTCGAAGCCGCGCTGCATCATCGCGACCGCTCGGTCCGTCGCCCACCACAAGACCTGGGGGGAGCTTGTGACCTGGGCGAGGTTGACGCGCCCCTGGGTGTCGATGACGTCGCGCTCGAGGATGCTCAGGGTGCCGTAGACGTCGCCGTGCGCCAGTGAACTGCAGCTGCTCCACACGATCTCGGCCTGATCGGCCCCCATCGTGGTCTGCGCCCCGGCTTCGCGGACGATGTCCTTGTAAGCCGGGGACCGCAGCGCCTTCTTGGCGTCGCCGGGGTCGGCGCTGGCGGCCATCACCAGGTCGGTCAACTGCTGCCTGCGCTCCTCCGACGGGCGCTGCGGCTGCTGCTTCAGCAACTCCAGCATGTGGTCGGAGTGGCGGTACTCGCCAGCCTGGAGGGAGAGGCGGCGCTGGACACGTACGAGGCGGTTGGCGGGCGCGAGCAACCACACCGCTCGGGCGCTGTTCTCGAATGCCCCCCGCAGGAGCGAGTACTGCGCGTGCGTGTGCAGGATGAGCGAACGGTTCGTTCCCTGCTGCCCGCCCATGAGTGAGAAGCGGTAGCAGTGCAGGTGGTCGACGGCGACGCAGGCGTTGTGCGACACCTGGTAGGGATCGGTCTTGGCGTCGTCCTTGGCTAAGCGTTGTCCCGTAAATGATCTGCGGCATGCTGGGTGACCAGCGTCGTTCCCCGGTCACCCAGCGAGGGTGAGGTTGTGGAGGCGGGCGATGCCGAGCATGGCGTGGTGGACGCCGTCACCTTTGAGGCGGCAGTCGCGGAGGATCTTCCAAGTCTTCATGCGGGCGAAGGCGTGCTCGATGCGTGCGCGGACCCTGCGGTGTGAACGGTTGTGCTCCTCTTTCCAGGCTGGAAGGCCGGCCTGGCCGGGTGCGCGGCGGTGCGGGATGACCAGGCCGGTGCCCCTGTAGCCGCCGTCGGCGATCACCGTGGCGCGACCGACGGCGGCCTTGGCGCCGGACAGCTCCCATGCCTTGCAGTCATTGCGGTTGCCGGGCAGTGGTCGGCCGACGGCGACGACGAGCCGAGTGTCGGCGTCGATGACGACCTGGTGGTTGGTGGAGTACCGGTAGTTCTTGGACTGCTCGGCGATGCTGTGGTCGCGGGTGGGGACCAGGGTGCCGTCCACGATCAGGACGGTGTCCGTGCGGAACCGTTTGCGCTGCTGGGGTGCGAGCGCTGGTCCGAGGTGGTTGATGATGCGGTCGGCCGCGGACTTGGACACCCCGAACAGCGGTGCCAGTTGGCGCAGGGTGAGGTTGGTGCGCCAGTAGGCGGCCACCAGCAGCACCCGGTCCTCCAGCGGCAGGCTCCACGGCCGGCCCCTGCGAACCGGGTCGGCGCCCTCGCGCCGGAGCGCGGTGATCAGCTTGCCGAATTGCCTCGGACTCAGCCCGCTGAACGGGGGTATCCACGCGGGGTCCGAAGCCGTGATGACGCCAGCCATTTCAAGATCATCGCAAGTGGCCGAGGCGCCACTCCCTGTTCAGTACGTTTCAAGGGCTGGAGGAAGATTCGCGGTCGTGTGCGCTTCCGCAATGTTGAACACACTGGCGCAAGCCGGACACTCTGCCCGGCCAAAGGCGTATCTGATCCCCTCGGCGAGCCGTTGCTGCCCGTCTCGGCCGGCTGTGGCGTGCATCCATCGGCCCGGGTCACCGCCATAGCTCACGCAGATTGACGACTGCGCGTTCAGGCCCTGAGCGAGGGGCACGGCCCATCCCGGCACGCGCGGGGAACACAAGCCACGACCTCCCTCGGTTCGGGAGTAGCGGCAAGAAGCGCGGACCACCCCCGCGCATGCAGGGAGCGCGCTACAGTGCTTGGGGTGGCGACCCAATTAACTTGACGCATGTGTGGGCGTTGAACGGGCGGCGTCGGGTTCATAGTTTGCCGCCCGCGGAAAAGCGGGGTCACGCCCGGCCAGGCGCGACCCCGCAAGGACGGGTTCGCGAGACCCGGCCAACTGGCCGCGGATGCGGTCAGCGAAGGGTGACGAGGGACCGGCTATAGGCCATGGCGCCTCCTCCAGTCGCTAAACCAGTCGGCAACAGCTCGACCCGCCAGCGCTGACAGGAAGGTGATCCAGACCGTTGCTGGTCACTTCGTCTTGTCGCGAGACTCCCCGCCGTTCATATGCGCCTCCAATGCACCAGTGAAAGTGGCATGACCACGAACTCATTTGCTGGGCCTTGGGTTGCACGCGCCGGACGGGCCAGCATCGCAGAGACGACGATATGCCTTGCGATCGCGCCGGAGGCCCGACTTCCCGAGAGGTCCATAATCTCACCCCTCCCCCATATTCAGCCAGAAGGGCCTTTGAATTGCGCACCCAGTGCGCCACAACGCGCGTACAGCGCGCAACGGAGAACCGCGGCCATCCCCCAAGCCGGAAATCTTCACAAGTGGAATAACGCCGTTCGCCACCGAGCCGGGCACATTGAGACGCCCCAGCGACTTCAGTCTGGCGGTCAGTACCCCTCGCCGAACGTCGGCACGTGCACTGGATGCATCTCGTCGCGAATGCGGAGGAAGCGCACGAGGTGGCGGTGCCTGCCGCCATCGACCGCGGTGTCGGCACGGAACTCCGCCACCGTGTCCGGCCGTACAGGCGTGAAGACGAGGTCCTCGCGCGAACCCCAGCTCGCGCTGAAGTGTTGTCCGTGCCAAGGGTGGTCCGGGCCGCCGGGTGCCAGACGGAGAGCCACCTCGCGCCGCGCAGCCGCTGGCAGAGGGGTGGTGCGGGCGGCCAGACGCAGCCGGCCCGCGTGGTCGTAGCGGCCCAGCAGCAGTGTGACAGGGGCGTCCAGCGGTCCGGTGGCGCCGGCGATGACGGCTTCCGCGGTGTCGTACGCGCGGACCTTGACCAGCTCCCGCTCGCCGGGCCGATAGGGGCGGCGTCCGGAGCGGAGCACCACGCCCTCGATGCCCGCCCGGCCCCATTCCGGGGCCAGCCACTCCTGGGCCACGGCCCGGTCCGTTGCGGAGGCCACCAGCGCCCACGGCGCGGTAAGCACCCCCGTGGCGAACAGGGAATCCAAGACCTCCAGACGTTCCCGGCACGGGCGGGTGAGGAGTACTTCTCCCGCGCGTTCCAGCAGGTCGAACGCCACTACGTGAGCCGGTGCCGTACGGCCTGCCGCCGCTGCCCGCGCTCCGGTGAGTCGGGCGCGCTGCTGCAACGCGGCAAAGTCCAGCCGCCCGCCCTTGAACACCACCAGCTCGCCGTCAACGACCAGGTCCTCCTCCACCCCGGCGGCAGCGGTAACCAGGTCAGGGAACGCGGGCGTGAGGTCGGCGCCGCGCCTGGACTGGAGATACAGGCGGCCCGAGCGGAGGTAGGCGATCACCCGATAGCCGTCGTTCTCCAAACTTCGCTGTGTCTCATGAGACATCGCCGGGGTGATCGGCTCTCTCATGGCCGTGGTTGAGATCCGTAGAATTAAGGGCGGCGGAATCGACGGAAGGGTCTCCTGGTCCACCGGGCGGTACCAGTTGCAACCGGGGGCCTCCGCGGTCTGTCTTCATCGTCATGACAGCCAACCGAAGGCCGCAGTCCGCACCCAACGATCGGGAGTTACGGCTGTGGAAGGTCGGCCGAGCACTGACCCTCGTCTTCGCCGCCGCGGTCCTGGTCGCGGGCAGCATCTTCTACGGCCTCGTGGTGCTGCTCGACTTCAAGGAGATCGACAGAACGGCCAAGCTCGATGCGAAGACGCTCTTCGACCTGGTGAAGCTCGCCTTCGGGGTCGTGGCCGGGGCCGGCGCGCTCGTCGCCCTGGTCGTGGCCTACCGCCGCCAGCGCGTCGACGAGGCGGGTGCCCACCGCGAAGCCGTCCGACTGCACACCGAACGCTTCTCCCAGGCAGTCGACAAGCTCGGCTCGGACTCTCCGGCAGTCCGGCTCGGAGGCGTCCACGCCCTGGCGGGCCTCGCCGATGACGCCCCTGAGGACAGTCTGCGCCAGACGTGCGTTGACGTCCTGTGCGCCTACCTCCAGCTCCCGTTCACCCCCGACCCCGGCGAAGACCCGACCCACCAGGAGGAACACCACCGCTACCTGGCCTTCCGCAAGGTCCGACACACCATCCTGCGCCTCATCGGCGACCACTACCGACGCTCTCGGGGAACGCATCGTTCCTGGCAGAGCTGCAACCTCGATCTCACCGGCGTTGCCATCGACTGCAACATGAGCTTCGAGGGTGCGGTGTTCTCCGGCGCCGAGGTGTCCTTCCGTGAGGCGGTGTTCTCAGGCGGCCATGTGTCCTTCGTCAACGCGGTGTTCTCAGGCGACCGTGTGTCCTTCCACAACGCGGTGTTCTCAGGCAGCGATGTGTCCTTCCACAACGCGGTGTTCTCAGGCAGCGATGTGAACTTCTGGGGGGCGACGTTCTCCAGCGGCTCGGTGTCATTCGGCGGGGCGACATTCTCCAGCTCCAGCGTGTGCTTCAGCGAGGCGACGTTCTCCGGCTCCAGCATGTACTTCGGCGAGGCGACCTTTTCTGGCGCCGAGGTGTCCTTCGGCGGGGCGGTGTTCTCAGGCGGCCATGTGTCCTTCCACAACGCGGTGTTCTCTGGCGGCTGGGTAGGGTTCAGCGCGACATTTTCCGGCAGCCTGGTGCTTTTCTGGAGCGCGACGTTCTCCGGCGGCGCGGTGAACTTCCACAGCCCGACGTTCTCCGGCGGCACCGTGCAATTCGACTCAGCGAGAGGATCCGCTCCGGTGGGCCTCCTCGCCGCAGTTGGCAGCCCGGTGCCACCCGAGCTTCGTCTGCCCAGCGACTGGTTGATCGCGGATCCGTAGACAAGAGGGAGGCGTAATCGGTCGTCTACGCCCACTCTGGGCAGTTCGATGACCCAAGCTCGCGTACAAGGCAGGTGGGCGCGCAAGTCCAATCCGGTCCCCCTGCTTTACGCCTCCCCCTTTCGCACCCCCGTCGCACCGTATGAGACACAGCCAAGTGTCTGGAGAACCGTCGACCTTCTGCTGCCAGATCGCATCCGGAACGCGCTCCGCCAAGGGCAGGACCTCGCTGGAGCGAGCCAGCATCGGCTCAATGGGAGGCGTCAACACTCCACCACCCTCATCCAGCACCAGCGCCTTCGCCTGTTGCGGTACCCCTGTGCCGGGCAACCTCGCCGCCGAAACGCGCCCAACGGGTGCAAACGGCGATGGGTCCGCTGTTCGGCACCCGGAAGGCGCGAAGTCGTGCGCTTCGGCCTTCGGCATCTTGCAGGGCGACGGAAGTGAGCTGCCGAACCTCCGCTGTCAGGAACGCAAGAAGCTGGTCAGGAAGCCTCGGGTCGCCAGGACGCGCCAAGATCGGCAAAGTGCTGGCGGAGGACGCCGCGCTGCTCCTCAAGATCCTGCGAGGCGGGAGACAGGAGATAGACGTTGTCCTGGTAGGGGCGAAAGCCCAGGCGCTCCCACCCTTGGGCGACCTTGGCGTTCACGCGGTCCCATTCGGTCCTGTCCATCAGTCGGCGGTTGCTGAGGTCAGTGAGGCCGGGCGAGCAGACGATGGCCCGACAGCCGGACATGAGACGGGTGATGACTGGTGAAGAGGCAGTATTCCAACCCTGTGCAATTCCCCGCTGTGGGCGACGGCGAGGAGCAACCGGACCAGCTGAGAGTGCAACTGGTCGAGCCACTTCTAGGCCCAGGTGGGGGTCGGCGCGTATCTCGACCGCTGCGGCGGACGAGCTGGCAGCAACGGAGCCACACGCTCCCGCAAGTCATCAGGCACGAGGCCAGTCGCCACCCAACCCATTCTGCGGACACAAATTTAACGGCCAGGCTCGACAGCCAACGTCATTGTGAAGTCGTCATGAAGGAGCGGGCGGCGAGGGCGGGGGCGGCGACGACGACGGGCAGGGTCACGAGCGCGAACGCTGTGTTGGCGCGCAGTGTCATTGGGGTTCATGGGCCGGTATTAATCGCCCAGACAGGGAAGTTGCGGGCAGCCGGGTGTCACGTCACTCGTGTGGGAGGGGCAGCCCTGCTTCAGGTTGGCGCCGATGGATCGCTCAATCCGCCGGGTCAGGCGGCCATGGGCCCAGTTCCGGTAGGTGGGGGCTATTTGCATTCAGGTGACCCTCGACGTTGCGGCCGGCCATCCAGGCCGCAAGGTCGCGAACCGCTCCGGAGACTTCGACTGTTTCTCCCGACCCCAGCACTCGGGTGAACTCGGTATCGGTGGCCCGCACGACTAGCCGAGTACCGGCCGGGGCGCGGGCAGCCAGGAACTCCAGAGCGTGAAGGGCGAAGTCCACTGACCAGTTGTGGGGGCGGTAGCCGACGTTGAGGTCAACAGCATGGATCTCTGCCTCTCGCCACCGTGCCAGTGCGGTATCCAGCACGGTGGCATGACGGAACCGAACCGGGCGCTGCCAATCCGCTTCCTTCAGGCGTGACCACCGTTGTTCCAAAGCCCGTTGGGCCATCTCGAGTTCCTCGCGGAGCTCCACCAAAGGACGACCAGCGCCTCGATCGATGGACTGATCACGTTCCTTCTGGCCGCCGTCGTACATGTCGACAACTGCGCCCTGCAGAGCGACCCGTGCCTGCCGCTCGAAGGCGCGGGCGTTGTCAGCAAGGTGGATGAGGACATGCCCTCGGCTCCAACCCGGTAGGGCCGAGGCTGCATCCTTGTGTCGGTCATCGAGTTGATCGACCAGTGCAAGTACCCGGGCGTGCGCTTGAGAGACCTGAAGTACGAGCTCGTCAGGGGTTACGAGGGAATTGACCACTGTTGCACTCTAGCTCCCGCTCCACTTTCGATACACGCTTTTATCGAGGTCGTCCCAGCTGGCTTGAACGAAGCTGGTGACGGTGACCGAGATGGTGGAGCGTCCGGTGCCGGACCGGTTGTGGGAGCTGTTTCAGCGGGTGGATCCAGCCGCCCCGGTGCGCCCGCCGGGCTGCTGAGGCCGACGTCGTCATGGAAACCGGTGCTGGCAGACACAGTGTTCGTGACTACGACGGATGCACGTGGCGCCAACTGCCCACAGGCTTCGGCCCCTGCGGGGCGACCGCGCACCGGCGGCTCACCCAGTGGAGCCGAGCCCGGGCGTGGAGCAGGTCCACCGCCTGGGGTGGGATGAGCTCAGTGCTCGCTGCGAATTGGACTGGTCGCGGTGCGCCGTGCTCTCGGTGAACATGCGGGTGACGAAAGGCGGTGTCTCGCGGGCCGAAGCCCGTAGTTCGCGACGAGAAGGGCTCGAAGGTCCCTTTGAGTGTTCTGCTGCCGCTGCCTCTGGGCCTGAGGTGTTGCTCAGGTATTGGCGCCTCGCGCCGTTACCTGCCAGCGGTCGACTACCTCACCGTCTTGGACTACCAGCAGCTCATCGGCGAGATTCACCGGTGTGCAGATGTGGTTGGGGACGACAGCGACGACCGACCCGAGGCGTGGCCCCCGCACGCCTTCCGGAAGCCGGACAACAGCGTGGTGCTCCCACAACCCGGTAATGGAGCCCTGCGGGAACTGGGGCAGGTAGCCGTGGCCCGTCACCCAGGACGACCGGTCGGAGCCCAGAACCTTGCTCCCGACGTCCAGCACGAAGCGGTCCGGGGCAGGAACGCTGATCACCGTTGCCGCAGCAAGCAGCGCCAGATCCTCCACACCGCATGTGCCGATGGCCAATTGGGTGGCGTCGTTGAAGACGTAGACACCGGGCCGCAGTTCATTCACCGCACCCGGCCGCCACCGCCCCACCGTCGGAGTCGACCCGCCGCTGACCACACGACTGTCGAGTCCCAGATCTCTCAGCATCTGTGCGGCCTCAGCCAGCGTTCGGTCCTCATCCCTTGCAGCGAGCTCGCGCGCCTGCGCGTCGTGACCGTAGCCGTGGCCTGGGAACGTGAAGACGCCCACGACATCCAGACCCGCGTCAGCAGCTGCCTTTGCGACTTCACCAGCAGTCGCAGGCTGTACTCCTGTGCGACGGCTTCCGCTGTCGACCTCGATGAGCACTTCGACCGGCCGGGCGCTGCCGCACACGGCCTTGCCCAGCCGCTGCGCGCCTTCGACTGATTCGACTCCGACCCTCAGGGCTACACCGTCCGCCAGCCGACGCAGCCGCTGCGCTTTGCCGGCATCGGGCCACACCGGGTAGGCGATGAACAGGTCGTCCACGCCGGATTGGGCGAATGCCTCGGCCTCGCTGATTGTGGCCACTGACAACCCGCGCGCACCGGCCCGCAGCTGACGGTCTGCGATCTGCGCACACTTGTGGGCCTTGGCGTGCGGACGCAGCTCGAACCCTTGAGACTGCGAAGCCTCAGCCATGCGCGAGATGTTCCTGTCCAGAACCTCCGGATCGATTACGAGGGCCGGCGTCGCCAGCGACTCAGGCAGCGGTATGTCCATCTCTTGCCTCCCAGCATGAAGTATGTAGCGATGATCATGGCAGGTCTGCGAAACAAACCCGGGTGTTTTGCCACTCCTGCCCCGCCACACGAACGGCCTCCCGCACCATGCGCTCGGCAATCCAGCCTTGGTGCCACCAGCGGCTCGTAATCGGCTGGACGGAGGGAGTTCAGGCGTCACGTATGTGCAGCAGCAGGCCGCCGACCAACAGCGCCGAAGTGGCCCAACCAGCGGTCCCGGCAAGGCCGGCCCAGGGGCTGATGGTCAGGCTGGGGAGATCGGTGGTGGCCTGGATGGTGAGCCCCGCGCTCATCGGCGCGATCTTTTGGAGCAGGTGCTGCCAATCCGGGTCGCTGATGCTCTGGGAGAAAACGGGAATGATGTAGAGCAGCCCGAGGGTGGCCCCGATGCTGGTGGCGGAGTCCCGCACGGCGGTCGCGACACCCAGACTCAGAAGGCTGATCAGATCAGGTAGAGGACGGTCCCGAAGACCGCGCGCAGCGTCGGCCCGTCGGACAGGGACAGGGCCCGGTCGCCGGGGTGGGGCAGGATGAGCCGCCCGGCGAGCACCGACCCGAGGACGGCGACCGTTGCGCCGACGGCCACGATGCCCGTGAGAGTGATGGCTTTGGCCGCGAGGGCGGTGGCTCGCCGCGGCACTGCCGTCAGGGTGGTGCGCATCGTGCCCGCGCTGTACTCGCCGCTGATGGTCAGCACGGCCAGGATGGCGACCAGCGCCTGGCCGGGATAGACGCCCATGAGGCTGATCTTGGTCGTGTCGCCGCCGCAGCCACTGGCCGTGCAGTTCACCACTGAAGTGGCCCCGGCGCCCAGGGCCACGGTCACCGCGACGGTAGCCAGCAGCAACCATAACGGGCTGGCGACGGACCGCGTCTTCGTGCATTCCGCGTGCAGTGCCAGTCTCATGCGTCCCTCCGGTCGAGAAGGACGGCGGCCACGGCCAGGCTCAACACCGCGTACCCGGCCAGGACAGCGAACCCCGCCCATGGCGCCAGCGGGTAATAGCCGTAGTACGGCGTGTAATTGCTTGCGACCTGGTCGTACGGCACAAGCGTCTGCTGGACGGCCCAAGCCGCACCCGGTGTCACCGTCGCCACTGCCTGCGACACGCTTGCAGGCATGAACGGGATAGCGATCAGGATGCAGGGCAGCACGAGGACCACGATGACCGTGGTGACCGTGCCCGCACCGTGCCGGAAGATGGCGCCGACGCAGAGGGCCAGCACCGAGGCGGTCGCGAGCAGCGCCGCAGTCCCGAGCGCCACCCGCAGTTCGGTCGAGAACGACACCGGGAAGATATAGACGCCCTTGGACCGGGCCAGCCTCGAACCGAGTTCACTCGCGAGGATCGCCCCCGCCGCCCCGGCGACGAAGGTGACGGTCCACAACACGATCGCCTTGGCGACCAGCAGCCGGCTCCGCCCCGGACTCGCGGCCAGGGTGAGGTGGATCATCTTGCTCCGGTACTCCTCGGTGATGAACAGTGCCCCCACGACGATCACTGCGATCAGCGCGGCGAACGTGCCGACGAGGATGTCCCGCAGGTGGCCGCCGGTCGGCATGCTGTCGCGGACTGCGGGCGCAACGTCGCCGGCACCGGTCACCGAAATCCGGGAGCCGGATACCGTGAACGAACCCGACCCGTTCTCCGGATAGCCGGCGAAGCCGGGGGATGTAGCCCCCACCTGACCACCCGTCCAGTTGCTACCGGCCCAGCCCTCCTGGGTACGAAGATCCCGGAAGGTGGCCGCGGACACACTGCCGACGGTGCCTCCGCCACTCACGGCAGGCGGAGAGGCGACGAACAGTCCGACCTGCGCGGTCGATCCGAGCCCGCTCACCTGCGCGGTGCCCACCTTGGTCCATTTCGTGCCGTCGGTGGAGGCATAGCCGGTGATCGTGTCGCCCCAGCGGTCCAGCCGCAACCGGCGGGGGGACTCGGCGGAGACCGGGCCCGGGGGGCCGGCCGTGTCGTTGAGGTAGCCGTCCTGCATCCGTACGCCGTGGCTGCCGGTGGCCATGATCGCCGCGTAGGGCGATCCCTGGCGGGTGCTTTCCTTGATGATGAGCCCGGCCTTCGCCCACGGCACGGTGGCGAGCCGCAGGTCTCCGGGACCCATGGGGATGCTGCTGTTGACCGCGGAGACGGAGACGGTGATGCTGCCGTTTCCGGCGAGCGGCTGGTGCACGAAGTAGAAGCTGTCGATGACCGGCTCGCCGCCCGGTCCGATCGGAATGGGCGGCGAGCCCTTCTGGTTGCCGCTGGCTCCGGCGAGCAGGGCGAACAGCACAACCATCAGGGCCGCCGCCACCATGGCCGTCACCCGGCCGCGGACGGTTCGAAACTTGGTCCACTCCGCGTGCACTGCTTGAACAAGGCCGTTGCGCCCGGCACGGGACGGCGGGAGCGTGGCGGTCACTGCGATACCTCCGTGGGCGTCGCCGCGCGGAACTCGACCGCACCGCCGGTGAGCTCCAGGTAGACCTCCTCAAGGGTGGCGCGGTGATCTGATACCTCCGAGAACGGCACCGCGCTCTGGCTGAGGAGCGCCACGATCCGTTCCGCCGGCAGGCCGCAGACGATAACGGTGTCGCGACCTGTGTCCGCCACGCTCGCGCCAGCACCTGCGAGCACCCTCATCGCATGCGCGGCGGCCGTGGTCCGCAGGGCCACCCGGTTCTTGGAGGCAGCCGCGATCAGATCGGCCAAGTCAGCGTCGGCGACGGCCTTACCGCGCCCGACCACGACGAGATGACCGGCCGTGTCCTGAACCTCGTTCATCAGGTGACTGGAGACCAGCACGGCACGGCCCTGAGCGGCCAACGACCGCAGGAATCCGCGCATCCAGATGATCCCGTCGGGGTCCATGCCGTTGAACGGCTCATCGAGCATGATGACCGGCGGGTCGCCCAGCAGGGCCGCAGCAATACCGAGCCGCTGCCGCATGCCGAGCGAGTAGCCGCCGGCCTTGCGCCGGGCTGCCGAGGCCAGGCCGACCTGCTCGAGCACCTGGTCCACCCGTCGCGCGCTCAGGCCCTGCGAGTGCGCGAGCCACAACAGGTGGTTGCGCCCGCTGCGGCCGGGATGCAGCGCCGCGGCGTCCAGCAGCGAACCGACGTGGGTCAGCGGGTGCCGAAGGCTGTGGTACGGCTTGCCGTCAATGAGTGCGGTGCCCTCATCGACCGCGTCCAGGCCGAGGATCACCCGCATCGTGGTGGACTTCCCGGCCCCGTTCGGCCCCACGAGACCGATCACCACACCCGGACGGACGGTAAAGGACATGCCGTTGAGGGCCAGAGTCGCCCCATATCGCTTGCGCAGTCCCGTGACGACGATCCCCGGGGCGCTCATCGCAGCCATCTCACGGTTCGAAATAAATGCATGCCGACGGTTGTACGCGGCACCCGGTTCCAGCCGGGTCGCAGCCGCTGCGACCCGGCTGAGACCCGGGAGGTGGCATCGTGGGCGCATGCCACCTCGCCCCTACGTCCGGTTCGGCCGTTCCGCCCGCACGACGATCGGTGGTGAGGGGCGGTGAGGGTCCTCGTCGTCGAGGACTTCGAGATCCTCGCCCGCTCCATCGGAACCGGGCTGCGCCACGAGGGCATGGCCGTCGACGTCGTCCTGGACGGGACCGCGGCCCGCGACCACTTGGCCGCCACTCGCTACGACGTGGTGATCCTCGACCGCGACCTGCCCGGCGTCCACGGGGACGAGATCTGCCGGCAACTCGCCCAAAGCCGCTGCGTGACGCGCGTATTGATGCTCACCGCGTCCGACACGATCGAGGACCGTATCGACGGGCTCAGTCTTGGCGCCGACGACTACCTGCCCAAGCCGTTCGCGTTCGCCGAACTGGTCGCCCGCATCCGGGCCCTGGCCCGCCGCGCCATCCCACCGCTGCCGCCCACCCTCGCATGCGGGGACATCGCCCTCGATCCGGCCCGCCGCGTCGCATTCCGGGCCGGTCGGCGCCTTGAGCTGACCTCCAAGGAGTTCGCCCTGCTCGAATGCCTGCTCGCCGCACCCGGCCTGGTCATCTCCGCGGAGGAGCTGCTCGAACGTGTCTGGGATGCGGCCGCCGACCCCTTCACCAGCGCCGTCAAGCACACCATGCACCGGTTGCGGGCCAAGCTCGGCGACCCGCCCGTGATCGAGACCATCCGCGAAGGCGGCTACCGCATCGGATCGTCATGACCTCCCAGCAGTTGGCCAGAAGGTCCTTGCAGACACGACTCGCGCTCGCCTACGCGGCGGGCATCTACGCCGCCGGGGTCTTCGTCCTCGTCGTCGTCATTGTCCTGCTCGCCAGCGTCGACGCGGCCACACCCGTGGGCCACCCCTCGCCGGGCGTGACCACCGGAGCCGGGCGCGGGATCAGCCTGCCCCACCTCCTGACGGGATCAGCCATCGCCTTGGTCATCCTGATCCCCGCTGCCCTGGCCCTTGGCTGGTTCGTCGCCGGGCGGTTCCTGCACCCGCTACGCGCCATGACCGCCACCGCTAAGAGCATCTCCGTTGGCGACCTTCACAGACGCCTCGACCTCGGCGAGCCCACGGACGAGTTGACGGAACTCGGCCACTCCCTGGATGACCTGTTCACCCGTCTTCAGACCTCCTTCGACGCCCAACGCCACTTCGTCGCCAACGCCTCCCACGAGCTACGCACTCCCCTCGCCGGCCTGCGCACCCTCCTCGAAGTCGCCCTCGCCGACCCTGAAGCCGACACCGACACCCTGCGCTCAACCTGCCAGGAGGCCCTCGCCCTCGGCGAAGACCAGGAGCGGCTTGTAAAGGCACTCCTCGTCCTTGCCACCAGCGAGCGCGGAATCTCACGCAGGGAAACCCTCGACCTCGCCCAAGTCGCCGAAGGAGTGCTCACCTCCCGCCGCGACCAGGCAACGGACAGGGGTATCGGCCTGACCGAACACCTGATGCCCGCAGTGACGGACGGAGATCCACGGCTGATCGAAAGCCTCGTGGCCAACCTCGTCGACAACGCCATTCGCCACAACCGCCCGGACGGGCACGTAGAGATCACCACCCGGAACACCGGCGCCCAGGTGATCCTTTCGGTCACCAACAGCGGGCCGGTCATTCCCGAAAACCAGATACAAAGACTCTTCCAGCCCTTCCAGAAGCTGGCGCCCGGTCGTAGCGGCCACCGCGAGGGCTACGGCCTCGGCCTCGCCATCGTCAACGCCGTAACCCAAGCCCACCACGCCACTCTCACCGCCAGCGCACGCCCCGATGGCGGACTGTCCATCACAGTACGGCTCGCGCACACATCTCACCTGGCCCTCAACCAGGCGCAGCGCGGCAAGGATGGGGTGTAGGCGTCCTCAGCGCCGCCCTGGCCAGGCGCCCGAACACCAAGACCTGCCTGGCCGGGGCCAGGCGTCACGCACGCACGAGGAGCAGCAGAATGTGGTGGTCCTCCCGGAGCCGGACAGGACGTTCATAGCGAGGGTCCAGGTTCGGCCCCGCAGGCGACGCGGTCTTGAGCCGCTCGCCTGGCTGCCTGACGCGTGGCCCAGTCTGGGGCCGCGGCAGCCAGACGAACCGTTTCTCCAGGAGGTCGCCGATCAAGTGGCGGCACGCGCCTACACCGGCCGCTTGCGCAGGTGCCGGTGTCCCTCGTCTGGGAACTCCGGCGGCAGCGGCGGGAGGACCGAGTCCAGGACGTAACCGCATTTCTGCGCGATGCGGCACGAGCCCTCGTTGCCGACTGTGTGCAGCAACTCAATCTCGTCGGCAGGCATGAAGTCCTGCCCGCCGAACAGCCAGTTCGTGGCGTTCTCGACGCAGCGCGAGGCAATACCCTTGCCACGGGCTTCGGGCACCGTCCAATAACCTATGCCGGTCGCGAGCGTCTCCGGCGGGTTGGCCGCCTTGATAACGAAGCTGCCGACGACCACGCCGTCCTCTTCGACAGCCCAGCTCAGATGGGTGCCATCCGCCCACCCCCTGTCCTGGTCGGCGAGCCAGGCGCGGGCCTCGTTCGCGTCGTTGATGGGGCGCGTCAACCATCGGCGCATCGCCTCGTCGCGGTGGGCGGCAACAACCGTGCCAATGTCCGAGCCCTGCCAGGGACGGAGGGTCAGGGCCGGCGCGGTCGGAGTGGATTCCACAGTCAAAGTCATTGGCGACGTCATGCAGACCATCCAACAACACGGTCATCCCCCGAGCAGAGCTACACCCTTCTGATTCATGCTGACCACCGGCCTCGGCGGCGGCGAGGTGCGGATGGTCGCCGACGTCGGCGCCACCCCGGCGCCCAGCGACTTGGCACGGGGTTTCAAGGAAGTAGGTGCAGTACTGGCACACCGACAACGACTGGTGGGGCTGGATGATTCGTACGGGCCGGTTAGGTGCGTGGGTGGGCCAGGCAACGTTTGTCGATGGTTCTGGGCAGCAGTCAGAGACCAGCACGCAAGTGCTGCTGGGAGCTGACAAGCCTCAGCCGTTTTTCCCCACCATGAGGGCGCAATCCAGATGGTGATCGTTTGCCGTCTGCTGGTGTGCTCAGGGGTACCAGCTATCCTGCCAGGCGGGATGCAATTCGTAGGGCAGTGCGAACGCTTTCATCGTGGTGAAGGCGAAGGCCGAGTCCAGGGACCAGCAAAGGCCCTTGTCCTGCTCGTGCCAGATTCGGCGTTCGCAGTCCCGCAGGATGCGCCGTTTGCGGGCGATCTCGTAGGAAATCTTGGCGGGGCAGCGGCAGGAGCAGGAGCTGCCGGGTGTGGTATGAGGAACAGAGCAGCCGAATTCGTGGAAGAGAACGGCGTCGTCCTGTTCCTCGTTCCAACGGTCGTTCAGGAAGCGCGACAGATCGGTGACGATGCCCACTGGCTCATCTTAAATTCGCGCGTTTCGCCGCAGCCTCCGGCCGGTGGCACTGTACAACGAAAGAGTGCACAGCCTCGCAGGCATCCCGATGGATTGCTGCGTACAAGTAGTCCTTGGCCTTCGCTGGCATCCTCGCCTCCTCATAGCATCAAACACGTCCATGTTCCCACCGGAAGGCACCCGGCCGTTTATGGCTCGTCGATAAGGCGCGCGATCTGCAGGACCGCAGACCGCCGGGCAGGTCGGACGTTCGCCCTGTCGGTGGCTGATACGCGTCAAGATCAGACCACATCGCAGGGGGCTGCGCCGGGGGCTCCAGCGCCTGACGCCTCCTTTTCCTCGGGCACCGTGACGCGCTGCCCGGCCGGCCTACCCGGAACACGGCGACGGCCGCCGCATTCCAAAGCCCCGTGGTCCGGGGAGCGCGGGCGGTGCACCTAACGGCTGTCGCGTATCTACTGACCAGATTCGAGCGGGCGTCAGAGGTGTGCAGTGCGCGCCGCGTGGGGCTGGGCGCGTCATCCGCGGCTGGACGCTTCTTGCAACAGGTAGTCGATGTGGCGTTGGAGGATAGCCAGCGCCGTCTCCGGAGAGTGGTGGCCTGCCAGGACGTGGACCGTGAGGCCATCAGCCACAGCAAGGAGGGTGTGTGCCTCGCAGATGGGGTCAAGGTGCTGTGGGAATTCCTGTGTGTCCTGGCCATAGCGGATGAGCCACACGATGAGGTCATGGAGCTTGGCATAGGTGTCGTGCAGGACGTCGGCAAGCTTTTCGCTAGCCGGTGCCTGTGTGACGAACGCCAGCCAGACGTGCGCCTGCGTCTTCACTTCCCCATCCACCAGGGCGAGTTCGGCCAGGGTGTGTGACAGCAGCGTGGATGCGGCCTGAGGGGCGGAGGCTGTGGCGATGCGTTGCTTGGTGCGTTCGCTGACATGTTGGGAAACGTGCTCCAGCGCGAAGAGCAGCATGTCTTCCTTGGTGCGGAAACACCGCTGGACGGCGCCCATGGACACGTCCGCCTGAGCAGCGACGTCGCGCAGACTGACGGCTTCCATGCCAGAACGCGCGATCAGAGTGCAGACCGCCTCGGCGATCCGTCGGCGTCGGTCCTCGTAGTCGACCTGCCTCGGCACGCTCACCTCCTCCTGTTTTCTGATGCACTTGCATCATATCCTGCCGTACTGCACGATGTGATGCGACCGCATCGGAAACGGTATGCACACACTGGAGAGGACGCCCGTCATGGGTAAGCAGCTCAAGAAGTCGGATAACAATGCAGGCCAGGGGCTGCTCTGGCTGTTCGGTGCCATCCTGGCCATCCAGGGGTTCGGCTCCACCATCACAGAGGCCGGGTGGGGTACAAGCTTCGGTGTCGCCGGCCTTCTGCGGGCAGCTCACGTGCCCGAGTGGGGGGCCCTCCTGGTCGGCCTTGCAGGCGCCGCCCTACTGGTGACAGCGGTGCGCCGTGACCATGCGCGGAGGCAGGCGCACCCACGCCCGTGAGCGAACCAGTCCCCAACCACCGCTGCAAGCGGTAGCTCTTGGCGTAACTGGTGAGATCAGGGCCTCAAACCTTCGTTGATAGCCCCGTTCACCGGGCTGAGCCCACGGCTGCCCCGGAAGCTGGTGACCGGGCTGCGCGGCGAGAGTGCTGACGCGGTACGGTGCGGCCGGCCCTGGAGCGTGCCACTGGAGGACAGGGCCCTGCTGGTCGCCGCCTACTGGCGCACCACCCTGCCCCTGCTGCAGCTCACCTCGCCGCTCGGCGCCTCGAAGTCCGCCGCCTACCGGATCATCAACGACCTCGGCCCGCGCATGGCACTGCAGCAGCGCCGCCGCTACCGCGAGGACACCGTGCTGATCGTGGACGGCACCCTGGTCCCCACCCGCGACCACAGCGTCGCCGAACAGTCGAAGAACTACGGGTACGCCACCAACCACCAGGTCGTCATCGACGCGGACTCCTGCCTGGTCGTGGCGGTCTGTCGACCCGTGACGGGAAACCGCAACGACTGCAAGGCATGGGAGGAGTCCGGCGTCAAGGCGGCGATCGGGAAGACGACCACGATCGCCGACGGCGGCTACCGCGGCACCGGCCTGGTCATTCCCCACCGTCGCATACGCAAGGACGAGGAACTGGTCGCCTGGAAGGAGGAACACAACCGCAGGGCCCACGCCCCCGTCGACCATGCCTTCGCCCGCATGAAGACCTGGAAGGTCCTCCGCGACTGCCGCTTGAAAGATGACGGCGTCATGCTCGGCATCGCCCGCCTGCACAACCTCGCTCAAGCCGGGTAACCCGAAACCACCAGGTCACCTGCCATTGAAGCGTCGTAGCCCGAATTCCGCTACGGGACAGCCCTATTCGGTGGCTCGGCAGGCGGTTAGGTAGTCCGCCCAGCTGGCCTGGGCAAGCCCTGCCCATACGGCCACGGTGTTTCGGCGGATGCCGAAGAGAAGAACGACATCCCAAAGCTCCTGGAACACCGCACTGGTATCAAGGAGATGGCACACCACCGGATACGGCCGCGACAGCCCGCTCTCCTTGCCCCACAGCCGAACATCCAGAACACAGTCCCCCGAGGCTCCCGCCTCGTCGCGCTTCAGCATGTCCACAGAGGTAGCACGCCCCACTGACAACAGCCCCAAATGGCCCAAGTTCGCACCAGCGTGAGGGGCGGGTCTTACACTCGCTGCGCGACGACAACGAATCGAGACGCATGCACGACGAGGCTCTGCAAAGAGATGGCAAAGCGGCCGAGTAAGGCCAGGTCGCGAAGGGTGCTCTCCGCGCGAGCGGAGGTGAGCCGGAATGGCGCGACACATGGGCAACGCACGGCGCGTGCTCTCCGCGCGAGCGGAGGTGAGCCGTGCCGCAGGCTGTCGGGCATCGGAGCGCCGGAGTGCTCTCCGCGCGAGCGGAGGTGAGCCGCGGCGTCGGTGCCGCACTCGGGTAGCTCCCCGTGCTCTCCGCGCGAGGCGTCGCAGGCCCTGGCACGCACATCTGCGGCGTTGTCGTCGGTTGCCAACGCTAGGTGAGCCGACCAAGATCCAGGCGGGCAAGGCCGAGGAGTATTGCTCTCTGCGTGAGCGGAGTGAGCCGGACGGTGCGCACAGGCATTGCGCCGCTCTGCGGTGCTCTCCGCGCGAGCGGAGGCGCGACGGCTGGAAGGCTCACGGCGAAAGAATCCAACGTGCGTTGTATGAGGCGGAGACGAGAGCGATACGCGGAAGGTGGAGCATGGGCCCGGGCAGTGCCGCGTGGCGGTCGGCCGCAGCCGCAGCCTCAGCGCTCAAAGACTCTTTGGAGCCCGAACTGGAGGAGGCTCGTGCGGTTTCCTCGGAATGCGTCGCGCTGTATGAGGCCATCAGTGGCAGGGCCGGAAAAGGCAGGAAGCTCGGCAAGGCCAGCCACAAGGGGGCCGAAATCAGCGGGCCCTTGTGGCAGTTCCTGCGACAGGCGGAGGAGCGGCTGACAGCCATCCTGGCTTCGCGCAAAGCGCGCAGCAGCCCGAGCGCGCGGTCGGCGAGCAGGTTGATGTCGGCTGCTGTGTAGGCGTGGGCGGTTCCACGAAGATGCCGAAGCCGACGGCGAGCTGGGCGAGGGTGCCGTGTCTGTGCAGGTACACCAGGGCATGCTGGTGTGACGGGAGCTTGCAACGGCGGTCACCCTCACGGGTGACGATGAGCATGGTGACCCACTCGACCAGAACGTGAGGCAGGTCGAGTGCGGCAGGATGGGGTGACCAAGGAGGCTGCTGTGCCGGTGAGTTGAGGCGACGAACCCCTTCCTCAACGGCACGGAAGCCTCGTGCGTTGCTGACACCGACCCCGTCACTCGATCAGTGGCCACACTGAAAGAAATCACTGACCACATGTCACGACGATTGCTGGAATCTGCCAAGAGTCGATGGGGGCTTCAGGGTGGGCATTAGTCGTTGAGCGGCCATACCTGCAGCAGCCATTCCTCGACGCCCTCGTAGTACAGGTCCTTGCCGATCAGTGCCTGGGCCTCGGCCCGTCCCTTGCAGTAGGCACGGATGCGGTGACGCCCAATCGCACCTGTTGAGACCGGGCCGTCGACGAGGCCGCGATCCCATTCGCGGACGTACAGGTTGCCCGTCTCGCTGATGAAATCTGCCTCCGAGATCGCTTCCCAGTCGTCGGTGTTCTGTTGCGCAGGCTCTTCGCTCCAGGTCTCAAGGCGAACGAGAGGATGAAAGTCGTTGCCTCCGGAGCTGAGGAGCACCCCCCGCCCGGCGCCAGCCGTGAAGTGCGTGGTGTCGGGCCAGTCCTCCGGCATGTCGATGCGGCCGTCCTCGTCCAGCAGCAAGAAGTGCCGATACTCCACACACGGCTTTGATTCGTGGATAACGGCCAGTAGATTTGCGGGGGGCACGAGCATCATCCCTCAGGGCAAGTTCATGGTTCTCGGGATGGGTAGCCTAGTTGGCGGCCCGACCTGCGGCTACTGCTGCACGAGAACGTAGAACGGATCGCTGTCGATCACACGCTGCCGGTCGTAGAACTGGCCCAGCTTCGCACCACCGCGCCCGTTGTCGCCCGCATCGAGCGCGCGGGCTGAATAGTTGTTGTCGCCGGTCGAGGCGCCCTGCGCAGTGGACTGGAACGGGTATTCGTCACAGTCCAGACCGCGGGATGCGTAGTCCTCGCCGAAGTTCTCCTTGCACGTCTTTACTGCTGCACGGTGGTGCGCCCTGCGCAGCGATTTGTCGTGGTAGACGCGGGTCAGGGGCTTGCCGCTGGTAGCTCCCCCGGGGGCGATCTTCCCAGCCTTGATGGGGAAGGTCGGGTACCGGCCTGTCTGAGCGTCGATGATGTGGTCGGCGGTTTCATTCACCTTGGGGTCGGCGACGCTCATGTCGAAGAACAGCTCAGTGGTCTTGTCGTACACGCAGCCCTTGTGTGACCCGATGTAGGTGGCCGAATCGCAGCGGAAGCCGTTCTTCCCGGTGGTGACGGGTTTGGTCTGGCCTCCTTCAAGCGTGGAGGTTGCTTTGAAGTCGTGCCAGCTGATCTTGTCTGTGTTGATGGCCCCGGTCTCTGGCGATGAGAACGTGAAGTATGCAGACGGCTGAGACCGCCACTTGACGATCGACTGGCTCTGCTTATTCTGGGGGTCACCCTTACACTTGGAGCCTGTCGACTTGGTGCACTTCATATCGAGGGTAACGATGCGCTTCTGGAAATCGGGACCACCCTTTATTGCCATGGTCTCGATGCTGGAGACGAACGCAACACTGCGTGTGCCCGGCTTAACCGTGCCCAAAGTGTTGAGGCGGTACTGGAAGTACTCCTTCTCTTGGCACCTGCTGCCCGTACAGGCCAAGACACTCAGCTTATAGATGCCTGTCTTGCACCAGTAGTTGTGGTCAAGAACCCAACCGTTTGCCTTGTCGGCACTGTCCATGGTTTTGCACTCGTCGGCGCTTACCGGGGGATAGGCGCGAGCGGCACGTCGCGGAGCGCCCTCGGTAAGGCTCTCCCGGAGGTTCTTGGCGGCCTTGGCGCGCTCCAGCATCTCTTCAGGGGTTTCTTTTGGCGCCTGCGCTCGACGGCGTTCCGCGATCGACGCGTCGGGTGCCGGCTGCGCAAAAGTCGTAATGGGTGGCTGGGTGGTAGTCGTAGCGATCTCTTCGTGGGTGACTATCTCGTATGTTTCCGGATCGTCCGCCGAAGCGGTTGCCCCGCTGATTCCGCCAGCGATGATGGTGAGCATCGCGGCGATAGTGGCGACTCTTCTGAGCCTCAAAGTTCCCTCCCCTGTGGACCTGTTAGCGTGCGCTTTGGAGTTTTGGCGGCGCGCATGCCTGATAGCTGAGGGCATGGTGAGGCCCTCAGCTTCCGGAACTTGATCACATAGTTCACAGGAAGATCAAAGCGACTTCACAGATCAATTCGAGCCAGAGGATCTCCCGTGAGGTACGTGCCTGATTGTCTCGGTGGTGTAAGGAAGCACCCAAATCCGCACAGTTGCTGAAGACCATGGGCCGGGCCCGCACTGATTCCACCCACGTGGAGCCCTCGACGCGGTCCCTGGATTGGCTTGAGATGGTTACCGATACACTGCGCTCAGCACTGAACGCGCTGGATGAGGTGGTCCTCGAATGGCTGGTCGGCGTCAGAGATCCCGAGTGGCTCAGGCACTCGGGAGGAGGATTCCCGCCTCCCCAAGGCTCAGGCTGCGACAGTTACTGGTCCGGCGTGCTGACACCGACACCATGCGGTTACTCCAGGCTGTCTTCGCATCGGACGCCCCGCCTGAGCTGGCCCGTCTCCCGAGAGTCGAAATCTTGCGTCAGGTCTGGATCCAGCAACTTCTACCGGGTCGAAGACGGGGTGCAGCGGCGTGCCCCAGAAGCCGCCCGCCGGGCGCATTGTGTCTGGTCACCCCTTAACGAGCTCGTGCACAGTCGGCGGTGAGGCGGCAGGTTCTCGATCGTCGACCATGGTCGTCTGACGGGGAACGTGTCTCGTGCAGCGATCATCAGCGACCGGAGGATCACGGGCCTGTCGGCCGACGTGCTTACCGAACTCATCGCCGAGGTAAGCCCTTTGTGGCAGGAGCGTGTGGCAGGAGCGGCACCAGGCCAAGCTCGCGCCCCGGTCACGGAGGCGGGCGGTGGGCACAGGCGCGAAGCACCAGGTGGTGTTCGTGGACCATCTCCTGGCTACGCTCGTGCATCTCCGTCACGCCGCCACGCACGACGTGCTGGCCTGCTGGTTCGGCGTTGACCGCTCCACCATCACCCGAGCCATCGGTGAGATGTGGCCTCTGCTCGCCGAGCAAGGCCGCACCATCAGCCGCGGAGTTTTGGACATGCCGGCTCCGGCCGCACGAGTCCGGCCCTAGAAACCGCCGGTTCTTGCCGGGGATGTCCTCGGGCCTCGCAGAAACCGGGCCACTATCCCCGTTCTGGTGGGGAAGGGCGCCTCACCAGAACGGCGCACCGTGTGCTTCCGGTCCCTCGACCTCCGGAGCGCACGGAGGCCCCTGCCCCTGCAGGGTGCCCCTCCTGGGTGCCGCGTACCACGCTGCTGGCGCGGCACCTAGGACCTGCACCGTACTGACCGGCTTCTCCCCTCACTGTCTGGTGGGCCCTGATTGGCACGGCCGACAGCCCTGGCACGTGTGGGGATGGCCGTGCAGTCGACACGCACCGTAGATGCAAGGCTGCCCCGGTACATCGTCGTAGATACCAGGGCCGTTCCGGTCAGGGGGTGGCCGTCAGTGCGGAATGCCTTCGATACCAACTCCGCCTGGTGTGCGGACAGTGCCGCAATCTTGAACATGCCGCACGCGGGAGGGACAGGCACCTAATGAAGGGTGTACTTGCACGAGTGCACGCCCTCGGCGCCACCAGGGTCTTTGTCGACCTGCTTGCCGTCAACGGTGATCGAGCAGGACGGTGCAACGAACTTGCCGCTGGGCAGCATCAGGTTGCCCGGCCCTATATGCATGGCGAACCCGACCCTGCGTTGAGTGCTGGTCAGGGTGACCGTCTCGGTCTTCTTCCAGGGCAGTTTGACCCGCTTGGAGTCGCTGGTCTCGGCGTTATACATGATGTTGCTCGTGCCGGTCGTGCCCTTGCCACCGACTTCGAGCGTGACCTCGTAGCTCTTGCCCTGGCCTCCCGCCGCGCTGGTCTTCGACGGTGCCGCAGTCGACACAGCGCGCTTCTCCTTCTCGCCGCTGTCGCTGCTGCCGCAGGCAGCAAGAAGCCCGGTCGCCGCTATCAATGCCCCTATGGCCGTTGCCCTGTGCATGAATGCGTTCTCCTACTTTGAACCAATGTGACGTGCACCCGAGGCGCACAAAGCATCGTAGGGTCACCCGACGTGGTGAACCGAACGCGTTTGGCTTCCACCAGGCACCCTCGGATTGCGCGTCTGCGGGCGCCCGTGGCCCCAGGCTCCGGTCGCCTCTACGCCGAGCAAGCGGCCACCACGCCCGGCCGGCCCGGTCGCCCAGGGCGGGCACGGATTCAGATCTCCTTGGACCGCACCCGTGAGGCCCGCCTGCGCGCCGGGCAGGCAGTGGACCGGGCCAACTCCCGCGTCCGCGCGGACCGCCGCACCGCACAGGCCGACGCCGGGCCGCATGCCGAGGGCAGCACCTGGAATCATGACGGTTGCCGGAGACCGGCACACAGTCCGGGTACCCTCGCCTGCGCAGTGTGGTGTGCGCGAGGGGAGAGGCCGTATGGCGTTGGTGCATCGTGAGCGGTTCTCGGTCGCAGTGGAGCGACGCTTGCTCTGGTTGCAGGAAGCCGATGAGGAAGTGATCGACGACTGGCCCGAAGATACACAGGGCTTGGTGTCGGCGGAGCACGGGCGGGTGGACATCAGGACAGGAGGTCACACGCACAAGGCCGCATTCACGGTCGAAGTGTGGGATGCACCGCCCGAGCCGGATCGCACCCTCGCCTGGGAGGCAAAGGGGGAGGCGGAGCTGGACTCCGCCACGGGACAGCTCCAGTTCCACACGGCCGGGGGGCCGGATGAGAACCGGATTGGTCTCGGCTTCGCGCAGCGGCGGTGGCGGCTGCGCGCGCATGTGGTGGGCCAGCAGGAGGTCGCAGTCCTCGCCGAGCAGGACGTGCCTGACGGGGTGGAGCGCTTCCTGCTGCAGTTCTGGCCGACGTGATGGCCCTGTGGGCGGCGGCCTGCCGCCCACAGGACATGACGGTCAGGACACCTTGATCAGGAACCCGTCGTCAGAGCCGTCGATGATGCGGTTCTTGGAGTAGAAGCTGCTCATGATTCTGCCGCCGGCTTCGTTGTCGGCGTTGGGGATGGGCCGGGCGGAGAAGTTCTTTTTGGGGGCCTTGCCCTGCGGGTCGTACTTCTTCAGTGCCTGGTGTCGGCGTACTCGCCTATGTGCAGAGCCGCGTACGGATGAATGTGCAGAGCAAGGAGACCTGTGACGCGCGGGCGTCGTGGTTCGAGATGATGG
>NZ_JBVJFF010000026.1:0-55848 GCF_055587985.1 Streptomyces sp. NPDC046335
CGGCACCGGCGCGGGGAAACCGCCCCCCCCCCCCCCCTTTTCCCCCCCCCTCCCCCCCCCCCCCCCCCTCCCCCCTCCCCCCCCCCCCCCCCCCCCCCCCCCCTCTTCCCCCCCCCCCCCCCCCCCCCCCCCCCCCCCCCCCTCCCACCCCCCCCCCCCCCCCCCCCCCCCCCCCCCCCCCCGCTCCCCCCCCCCCCCCCCCCCCCCCCCCCCCCCCCCCACCGCCGTGTGCTCAGCCGTTGGCGAGCGCCCGGACCCGGTCGAGGGCGCCGTTGAACTTGTTGTGGTCGCCGACCGTCGGCCCCGACGAGGTGTACTGCCACATGGTGTGGAAGCCCCAGCCGGCCGGGAGTTCACCCGGGCTGGTGTTGTAGCGGGCGATCCACAGCGGGTTGCTCGCGCCGAAGCCGCTGTAGTTGCCGGTGCACTGCTTCCACCAGCTCGTCGCGGTGTAGATCACCGCGTCGCGCCCGGTGCGCGCCTTGTACGTGGTCAGGAAGTCGCGGATCCAGCTCACCATCCCCGACTGCGACTTGCCGAAGCAGGCCGCCCCGTACGGGTTCCACTCGATGTCCAGGGCGCCCGGCAGCGTCTTGCCGTCACGGGACCAGCCGCCGCCGTTGTCCACGAAGTAGTTCGCCTGCGCGGCACCGCTCGTGGTGTCCGGCGTCGCGAAGTGGTACGCGCCGCGGATCATGCCCACGTTGTACGAGCCGTTGTACTGCTGGGCGAAGTAGGGGTTCTTGTAGTACGTGCCCTCGGTGGCCTTGACGTAGGCCCACTTCACCCCGCTGTTCCAGAGGGTCTGCCAGGCGACGTTGCCCTGGTGGCTGCTGACGTCGACGCCCTCGGTCTGGGTGGCCTCACCGCCGGAGGGGCGGCCGCCCTGGCCGTCGTGCTCGATGACGCCCTGGCCGAGGCGGGCGGAGCCGCGCGGCGGGACGTCGTCCGCCTGGGCCGGTGTGGGGAGCGTGAGGAGGAGGGAGAGCGCGGAGAGTGCTGCGAGGAGAACCCCCGCCGGCGACAAGCGCGAGCGGCGGGCCGATCCGGGTCTGTGCACGGGCATGTGCGTGCCTCCGATGGCCTCGGTGGTGCTCGGTGGGGACCTGTCGACATGCCACGGCGACTGCCGTGGTGTGAACATGTCACTTGAAAAGCTACGCACGTAGACCGCCGCCGGGGAAGAGGGGCAAGCCGCTGCCGTTGGTCCACTCCTGTGACGGAGGCGCCGGAGCGGCACCGTTCCGACCTTGCGAAATACTGGTCAGGCCGCTGTCGCCGCGACCGCGGCGGGGAAGCCTTCCGGCGGAAACTTTCAGAATCGGGAAAGCGGGACATGAGTGCTGCAGAAGAGGGCGTGCGGGGCGGGGACGGCGCAGCCGCCGAGCCGGGGGCGGACCGTGAGTTCCTCTCCCTGGAGCGGGAGTTGACGCTCCTGATGCGCCGGGCGCGGGCCTCGTCCGGTGAGATGGCGCGCCAGGTCCACCCCGACCTGGAGCCCGCCGCGTACGGCCTGCTCGTCTGCCTGGACGACGGGGGGCCGCAGCGGGCCACCGAACTGGCCGCGTACATCGGCGTCGGCAAGGCGACCATGAGCCGCCAGCTCCGGGCCATGGAGGAGCTCGGCCTCGTCTCCCGCGAGCCCGACCCGGCGGACGGCCGCGCCTGGCTGATCCGGCTCACCCGCGAAGGCCGCACCCGCTTCCGCACGGTCCGCGCCGCCCGCCGCGCCCAGTACGTGCGCCGGCTCCAGGACTGGGACCGCGCCGAGGTCGCCGAGCTGGCCCGGCTGCTCGGCCAGCTCAACAGCAGCGCCGAGGGCTGAGGGGGCCGGGCGAAGGCCGCGGGTCAGAGCTCCGCGTAGACGACCGCCGCGTCGTCGTGGCGCTTGCCGCGCGGGAAGGCGAGGCGGTCGGGGTCGGCGAGCTCCAGCTCCCTGACCCGGTCGATCAGGTGCTGCGGGCCCTCCTTGCGGACGAGCGCGAGACAGTCGGCCCAGTCGCCCTCGCGGAACGTCTCCACCCAGCGCGACGCCCCGTCGGTCAGCGCCGCCACCGCCGTGACCTCCGTCCGCGGCGCCTCGCCGGTGACGGCGCGCAGGGCCGCCGAGGGGTCGGCCGCGGCGGTGTAGAAGCCGTCCTCGGCGTTGCGCAGGGCCTCGACCGCCGCCCCGTACGCGCGTCCCGCCACCTCGCGCTCGGCCGAGCCGCGCGGCAGGGCGCGCACCTGGTCGCGCAGCGCCCGCACCGCGGGCGGCAGTTCCGCGAGGCGGCGGTCCAGGACCGCGGTCACCCCGCCGTCGGGCCCCGCGAGCAGCAGCGCCGAGTCGGAGAGGACCAGATGTTCGACGCGCTCGGCGTCCCAACGCATGAGCACCACCGTCGCCTGTGGGGTGCGCGGGTGAGAAAGGTCACAGGTTGAACCGTGCGCTTCGGCGGTACGCGTGATGGCCTCGGCCAGCACCTCAGGGAGCGTCATATCTCGTCGCGAAGCGGACAGTTCACCCAGCGCGCCGCCCAGCCGGGCGGTGAACCAGGGGACGGAATGCGGACAGCCCACCGCACCCTCCGGCGGCGTCACGCCGTCCAGGAGAACGAGCGAACCACCCTGTCCGGACGCGGGAAGCGTGACCGACGCGTAGTCCTCGTTGGGGCGTGCGGGGTCTCCGGGCTCAGTGGCGAGTTCGATACGCATTCAGCCAGTCTGCATGAGGCATTCATCAGCCCCCTCGGGGGCGGTGAAGCGCGCCGATTTGGCCTGTACCAGCAGGTCACGCGCCGGAATTGGGCCGGAATGATCAACTCCGCCGACGTGTGGCGGCGAATACTGCCAAAGGCGTCCGGCAACGTCCAACCGGCGCCCCGAACGGGCCCGGTGGCGGCCCAGTGAGGACTTGCCCGCCAACTCCTCGCCGATGTTCACTCCTTCGGGTGGCCAGGCAGACGATGCGCGTCCGCCACCCAATGGCACTGGAATGGTCTGGAGCCGTACCTGGGGCGCACTCGTGTTGACATACCGTCATCCGGGCCCAGGTCAGCCGAGAACAAGAATGCGAGCACCGGTGCAGAAGATGCGGCCTCGGCGCAAAGGCAAGCAGACGGCCCCGGAAGGGACCACGCCGGACGCGACCAACCCGACCGAGCAAGCGCCGGAGCGCACCGTCACGGACCCCGTGACGGAGACGGACGAGGTGACGGAGGCCCCTGCCGCCGAGCCTTCGCCCGCGTCGGCCCCCACACCCAGGACGCCCGCCGGCGGCGCCCCCGCCGCCACCGAGCGGCCCACCGCCCGCGTACGCAACCGGCTGATCGTCGCCGTGGCGGTCGTGGCCGCCGCGATCGCAGGGGCGGGCGCCCCCGCCGTCATCGCCGCCTCCGACCGGCTGAACGACACGCAGAGCCTGGTGACCCTCGCCGAGCAGACGCAGCAGGCGGTCTCCCTCGGCCACTCGCTCGCCGACGAGCGCGACGAGGTCACGTCCTTCATCGCCGCGGGCCGCCCGCAGGGCAGGGGTCTCTCCGAGAGCCGCAGCGCCCGCGTGGACCGGCAGATCGACGAGCTCCGGGAGGCCGACGCCCCCACCGGGCTCCGCGGCGACCTCGCCGACATCGCCGCCGTCCGACGGGCCGCGCTCACCGGCAAGAGCAGCGCCCTCGACGCCCACGAGGCGTACACGAAGGTCATCACCGAACTGCACGGCTTCACCCGCGACCTGGCCGAGCGGCTGCCGCCCGAGGCCAACGAAGGGGCCTTCGCCCTCGTCGACCTCGACCACGCCGTCGAGCAGGCCGCCGCCGCCCGCGGCCTGCTCCTGGCCGCCCTCGCCGTGCCGCGGCCGGCCTCCACCACGCCGGGCGTCGACCCGGTGACGGGGCTGCCGAGCACCGTCACCGAGGAGTCGCCGGAGGCCGCGAAGCGCCGCGAAGGGCTCAGCGCCGCCGCCCAGCAGGCCCGTACCCGTGAACTGGCGGCGCTCGCCGACTTCTCGGACACCGCGGACGACCCCGCCCGCGCCACGTACGAGTCGACGGTCACGGGCTCCGACGTCGGCGCCGCCGAGAAGTACCTCAAGCGCCTCACCGACCAGCCGACGCTCTCCGACGCCGAGCTGGCCTACGACCCCAAGAAGCTCGACGCGGCCCTCTCCGCCCGCATCGAGCTGATGCGCGGCACCGAGTCCGCGCTCGGCGTCGAGCGCACCAAGCACCTCGCCCAGCTCCGCGACGACGACGTCACGGCCCTGGAGATCCGGGTCGCGCTCATCGGCGTCTGCCTGCTCGCCGCCGTCGGCGTCTCCATGGCCATGGCCCGCTCGCTGACCCGGCCGCTCGCCGTCCTGCGCCTGGGCTCGGCCCGTCTCGCCACCGAGCCCGCGCCCCAGGAGCCGATTCGTTTCACCGGCCGCGACGACGAGTTCGCCCAGGTCGTACGCTCCGTCAACGCCCTGCACGGCCACGCCGCCGCGCTCACCGAGCGTCTGACCACGCTCGAAGCCGACCGCAAGCACCTCATCGGCAAGCGCCGGACCATGGCCGACGAGCGCGACGCCCTCCGTGCCGAGCTGGCCGAGGCCTCCACGCACCTGGACCGCGTACGCCAGTCCATCCACGGCACGTTCGTGAACCTGGCCCTGCGCACCCTGGGCCTGGTCGAGCGCCAGCTCGCCGTCATCGAGAACCTGGAGGACCGCGAGCAGGACCCGGAGCGTCTCTCGACGCTCTTCAAGCTCGACCACCTCGCCACGGTCATGCGCCGCCACAGCGAGAACCTCCTGGTCCTCGCGGGCGCCGAGCACGGCCACCAGAACCCCGGCGCCGTCCCGCTGGTCGACGTGGTGCGGGCCGCCGTCTCCGAGATCGAGCGGTACGAACGCGTCCGCATCGCCACGCTGCCGCCGCACGCCCACATCGCCGGCTTCGCCGCGGACGACATCAGCCATCTCACCGCCGAGCTCCTGGAGAACGCGACCTCGTTCTCGCCGCCGGACGCCCCCGTCGAGGTCTCCGGCTGGCTCCTGGAGAACGGCGAGGTCATGCTCTCCGTGCAGGACGAGGGCATCGGCGTCGCCGAGGACCGCATGCGCGAGCTCAACGCCCGCCTCACCGACTTCGACCCGGACGACGCGTACGACCAGGAGAGCGGTGACGGCCTCGGGCTCGGCCTCTACGTCGTGGCGCGGCTCGCCGCGCGGCACGGGGCCCGGGTGCGGCTGCGGGAGCAGAAGCAGGGCGGCACGGCGGCGGTCGTGGTGCTGCCCAAGTCGATCCTCGCCGCGGCGCCGGACCTGGCGGGGGCGCCCGGCGGGGTGGTCACCCCGGGCGCGGCCGGGGAGAGCGTCGTTCATCTGCCGGGCTCGGAGGCCGAGGCCAACTCCAACGTCATCCCGGGCCGGCTGACCGCCGTTTCGGAGGACGGCGGCGACCCGCTGATCGCGGCGGCCGAGCGGACCCTGGAGACGGCACTCCCGAAGCCCGAGCCGCAGGTTGACGCGAGCGAGCCCGAGCCCGAGCCCGAGCCCGAGGCCGAAGCCGCGCCCGCGCCCTCGTCCGAGACGACCATGGAGCTCGCGCCGCCCCGCGCACCTGAAGCGGACCCGCAGCAAGAGCCGACACCGGAACCCGAGCCGACACCGGAACCCGACCCCGAGGCGGCCCCCAGGCCGCCCAAGTGGGAGCGCGTCACCGACAAGGGCCTGCCCAAGCGCACGCCGAAGATCACCGCGCCCGCGGCCACCGTGCCGAGGCCGCGCGGCGGCTCCGTGGACGCCTCGGCGCTCCGCCGCCGCCTCGGCGGCTTCCACCAGGGCGCGGAGAGCGGCCGGCGGGACGTGGAGGCCGAGATCGCGGGGGAGGAGCCGGCCGAGACACCGACCACGTCAGACCCGGCGCAGCGCGACGAACCGTCGCAAGGTAACGAAAAGAACGTAAAGGCCGCAGACGTAGACGTAATGGGGGACTCAGTCGAGGAGGCAAGCAGTTGACTGCGCCCATGCGCACGCCCAGTTCTTCCGTCGCACCCGCCGAATCCGCCGCACCCGCCACGTCCGGCGGCAGGACAGGACCCGGGCAGTACGGCCTGAGCCGTGAAGCCCGCAATCTGCACTGGCTGCTGACGAACCTCGTGGAGGAGGTGCCCGGGATCCTCTCCGTCGCGGTGGTCTCGTCCGACGGACTCCTGCTGCTCTCCTCCGACCCCGGGCAGAACGCCGAACGCCCCTCGGCGGCCCCCAAGGGCCCCAAGGGGTCCAGCGCCGACCTCGCCACCATCGTGTCCGGACTCGGCTCCCTCACCGTGGGCGCCGCCAAGCTGATGGACGGCGGCCCGGTCAAGCAGACCGTGGTCGCGATGGAGGAGGGCAGCCTCTTCGTCATGTCGGTCAGCGACGGTTCGCTGCTCGGGGTGCACGCCACCCCGGACTGCGACATGAGCGTCGTCGCGTACCACATGGCCCTCTTCGTCGGCCGCGCCGGACACGTCCTCACCCCCGAACTCCGCAGCGAGCTGCGCCAGTCGCTGGAGAACGCCCGATGAGCGGCGGGAGCGGCGGCCGTGCGGCGCCGAAGCTGCCCCAGCGCGGCGGCGCACGAAAGCCCGCCCGCGTGCGGCCCTACTCGCTGACCGGCGGACGGACCCGCTTCGGGCACGTCCTGCTCGTCGAGACCTTCGTGGCGAGCAACGCGGCCATCGAGGCCCCCGACGAGCGCCTCGAACTGACCAAGGGCACGTCCCGTGTCATGCCGGAGATACAGGCGATCGTCGAGATCTGCCGCCGCATGCGCACGGTCGCGGAGATCGCGGCACTCCTCAAGATGCCGCTCGGCGTGGTCCGCGTACTTCTGAGCGACCTCGCCGACCAGGGAAAGATCCGGGTGTACGGAACGGGCCACGGCCCGGGCCGGCCCGACCGCGCACTGCTGGAAAGGGTGCTGAGTGGACTCCGCCGTCTCTGAACTCCTCGAGGACGAGGGTCAGCTGCAGCCCTGGCAGACGGACACGTCACGCGCCCCGATCGCCACGAAGATCGTGGTGGCGGGCGGCTTCGGCGTCGGCAAGACGACGCTGGTGACCGCCGTCTCCGAGATCACGCCCCTCCAGACGGAGGCGCTGATGACGCAGGCGAGCGTCGGCACCGACGACCTGAGCGACACACCGGAGAAGACGACCACCACGGTGGCCATGGACTTCGGCCGCATCACGCTCAACGACGACCTGGTGCTCTACCTCTTCGGCACGCCCGGACAGCAGCGCTTCTGGTTCATGTGGGACGACCTGATGCGCGGCGCGATCGGCGCCGTGGTCCTCGCCGACACCCGCAGGCTGTCCGACTGCTTCCCGGCCCTCGACTACTTCGAGAGCTGTGGCCTGCCGTACATCGTGGCCGTGAACCACTTCGACGGCAGCCAGGAGTTCGAGGCCGCCGATGTGCGCGAGGCGCTGACCGTGCCGCCGCACATACCCGTACTGATCATGGACGCGCGCCAGCGGATCTCGGCGATCGAGGCGCTGCTCGCCCTGGTCGGCCACGCGCTGGACGTCGCTCCCGAGTGACGACACCCCCCCACAGCCTCACCCCAGCCTTTTGTGAACGTACGTAGGAGTAGTGCCCTCATGCGGAAGATACTTGTCGTGGGAGCCGGTCAGTCCGGGCTCCAGATCGCCCTCGGACTCCAGGCCCAGGGGTACGAGGTCACCCTGATGTCCAACCGGACGGCGGACGAGATCCGGTCCGGGCGGGTCATGTCGACCCAGTGCATGTTCCACACCGCGCTCCAGCACGAGCGGGACATCCAGGCGAACTTCTGGGAGTCGCAGGCCCCGCGGATCGAGGGCGTCGGCGTCTCCGTCGCCGGCCCCGATACCGCTCGCGTCATCGACTGGGTCGGCAAGCTCGACGGGTACGCGCAGTCCGTCGACCAGCGCGTGAAGATGGCCGGCTGGATGGAGACCTTCGCGCAGCGCGGCGGCCAGCTCGTCATCCACGGCGCCGCGGTATCCGACCTCGACTACTTCGCGCGCACCTACGACCTGGTGCTCGTCTCGGCGGGCAAGGGCGAGCTGGTCTCGATGTTCGAGCGTGACGCCGCCCGCTCCCCGTTCAGCGAGCCGCAGCGCGCCCTCGCCGTCGCCTACGTGCACGGTCTCGGCCCGCGCCCCGAGCACCCCGAGTTCGACGCGGTGCGCTGCAACCTCGTGCCCGGCGTCGGCGAGCTCTTCGTGATGCCGACCGTCACCCACACGGGCCGCGCCGACATCCTCTTCTGGGAGGGCGTACCCGGCGGCCCCCTGGACGTCTTCCAGGGCGTCAAGGACCCCTCGGAGCACCTGGCGCTGACGCTCGAACTCCTGGAGAAGTACGTGCCCTGGGAGTACGCGCGCGCCACCAAGGTCGAGCTGACCGACGCGGGCGGCACGCTCGCCGGGCGGTACACGCCGACGGTCCGCAAGCCGGTCGGGCGGCTGCCCGGCGGCGGTCTGGTCCTCGGCGTCGCGGACGTCGTCGTCGCCAACGACCCGATCACGGGCCAGGGCTCCAACTCGGCGTCCAAGTGTGCCGCCTCGTACATCTCCTCCATCGTCGAGCACGGTGACAAGCCCTTCGACGAGGCGTGGATGCAGTCGGCGTTCGACCGCTACTGGGAGACCGCCCGGTCGGTCACCAAGTGGACGAACGCGATGCTGGGCGCCCCGCCCGAGCACGTCCTGAACATCCTCGGCGCGGGCGGCCAGCTCCAGCCGGTGGCCGACCGCTTCGCGAACGGCTTCAACGACCCGGCGGACTTCGAGGACTACTTCTACGACCCGGCGAAGGCCGCCGCCTACCTGGAGGCCGTGGCGGCCGGCGCCTGACGGTCGCGGTATCCCAGGTCGCTGCCCGACGCGGCGCCCTTGGGCAGCTTCGGCGGGGTGTAGCCGCGCATGGCCCGGCCCCCGGGGTCAGGCCGCACCGCGCCGAGCACGGGGTTGGCGGCGATGGGCGAGACCTTGATCCGGGCGCCGGGCCGGGGCGCCTGGACGACCTTGCCGTCGCCGAGGTAGATCGCGACATGCGTGGCCTTGGGGAAGTAGATGACGAGGTCACCGGGGCGCAGCTCGTTCAGCGGGATGCGGCGCAGCCGCTTCCACTGCTCCTGGCTGGTGCGCGGGATGTCGCGGCCCGCGCGCTGCCAGGCCCGTGAGGTCAGCCCCGAGCAGTCGTACGCCTCGGGGCCCTCGGCGCCCCACTTGTAGGGCCGCCCGATCTGCTTCACCGCGAACGTGAGGGCTTTGTGGCCCCGCAGCGAGGGTGCCCGCTTGGCGGGGCTGCCGCCGAGCGCGCGGGTGGCGATGAACCGCTTCTGGCTGTTCTTCGCGCCCGCGTCCTCGGCCTTGCGCAGCGACGCGAGCTGGTCGCCGGTCAGCGAGGCGAGCAGCTCCTCGACCTCCTTCAGCTGCCGGACGACCGTGTTCCGCTGCTTGTTCCGCCGGGCGGCGAGAGCGGCCTGCTCGTCCACGGCCCGCTTCGCCGACGCGGCCAGCGCGTCCGCCTTTTTCGCGCCGCCGGTCATGCGCTCCACGGTCGCGGCCCGGTCGGCGGCGACCCGGCCGACCACATGGCCCTGGGCGAGGGCGTGCTGCGGGTCGCGGGCGAGCAGCAGGCGGAGGTAGGAGGAGACGTCGGTGGCCGAGGCGTTCTGGTACTGCTGGCGGGCGAGGCGGCCCGCGTCGCCCCTGCTGTCCCTGAGCGACGCGCGCGCCTCGGCGAGCCGCGCGCGCAGGCCGGCGGCGTGGGCGCGCTTCTTCTTCAGCTTCTCCGCGGTGGCGTTGTACTTCTCCGTGGCGTCCTCCGCTTTGCGGTAGAGGCGCTGAAGGTCCATCAGGAGTGCGGGCACGGAACGGTCTTCGGGGTCCGGAGCCGGCGCCGGGAGCGCCTGGACCGGGGGAGCGGCCGTGATCAGGGCGCCGACCACGGCACCCGTGCAGACCCAGCGCGGCAGCTTGCCTGACACCTCATCACCTCCGGTGCGCGGGCGGCCCTTCCGCCGCGCACCGCGAGCATCGGCCCGACTTCCGCGGTCCGCCTCCGGAAGGTGTCCGGTCGGCGCAATGAAGTCACCCGTCCAGTGGGTGACGGCGTGTCAGCTTGCGGCGGGACGCTCGGGGCCAGGAGGCCCGGAGGGCTTGGTCCACGGCCACTTCAGGCCGCCGCCCCTGTCGCCGCTCTCGTCGTACTCGTACCGCCACCGCGCGGTCAGCGAGAGGCGCCGGCCGGATTGTGCGGGCGCCCTGCGGTAGACCAGGACGGTCGGCGGGCCGCCCGCGTCGTCGGGGACGGGCACGCGGTACACCTTCGGCGGGTGCCCGGTCGGCCCGAGCAGCACCGGGAGCACCCGGCCGTCCAGGGGGCCGCCCACGAAGGGGGTCTCTTCGCTCTTCACGCCACCAGTGTCACACCACGGGCGGCGCGGGCCCTCACAGCAGGTGGGCCGCGTCGGCGACCACGGGGAGCACCCGCCGGGCGAGCCCGCCCACGGGGCCCTCGGGCGTCTCCTTGGCGAGCGCCCACCGCACGACATCGGCCGTCTGCGGGTCGCGTCCCGCCGTCGTGACGAGCACCGCCATGAACTGCTCGACCAGCATGTCCCGCAGCTCGTCCAGCGGCGGCTGCTTCTCCCCGTCGAGCCAGATCAGCGAGGCCGCCTCGACCGCGGTGATCCACATCCGTACGGTCATCCGCAGCGAGGGGCCCGGCTCCGGCACGTCCAGGTGGGCCAGGATGTGCTCGGCGGCGGCCCTGCGGACGCCGTCCACGATGGCGGTGGTCCGTGAGGTCTCCACCACGCTGCCGCCCTGGAGCAGCGCGCTGAACCCGGCGTCGTGCTGGTCCACGAAGGCGAGGTACCTGTCGAGCGCCCGCGAGAGCCGCTGGGTGAGCGGGCCCGTCGGGGGCTCGGCGAAGCACTGCTCAAGCTCGTCGGCCGCGGAGCGCAGCGCGGCCTCGTACAACTGCTGCTTGCCGCCGGGGAAGTAGCGGTAGACGAGCGGCCGGGAGACTCCGGCCTCCTCCGCGACGTCATCGAGGTTCACGTCTTCGGGCGCGCGGTGCGCGAAGAGGGACAGGGCGGACTCCAGGAGCTGCCGCCGCCGCGCTTCGACGCTCAGGCGGCGGTACGCGGGGGTGGTGGCCGGCGAGGTCATGCCTCGCAGCGTAACCGGGCGGGGCACCCCATAGGGGCGCGGGACCGTGGAGCTACGCCAGCAGCCCCGAAGACCTCCAGAGCCGCCGCCCGACCCCCCGAAGCACCCCTATGTCGTCCAGGAAGTCCGTGAGCCGCTTGGCCCCGGTCTGCATGACCTCCCTGCGGTGCCCACTCGCCCGGACCTGCGCGACGGCCTCCGCCCGGTCCAGGCCGACGTTCGTGTAGACCTCCGGGTTCACGAACGCGATGGAGAAGACCCGCGCCGCCTCCCCGCAGCTGACCCGCGTCAGCGCACGCTCCCAGCGCGGCGCGGTCACCATCTGCCGCCGCAGCTCCTCACGCGCGTACCGCACATGACGGGCCTCCTCGACCACATGGATACGGGTCACACCGCGCACCAGCGTCTGGACGCGCTCGTCGGGGAAGGTGAGCCGCTGCATCCAGTCGAGGATCTCCTCGCCGAGGAGCGTGCAGGCGAAGGAGCCGGGCGTCGTGGAGACGGTCTTCAGGACGCGCGCCAGGTTGTGGTGGAGGCGGGTGACGGGGTACGTCGGCGTCCCGCTCTTCTCGATCACGCGCGCGAACATCATCGAGTGGCGGCACTCGTCGGCGATCTCGGTCAGCGCGTAGCGCACGTGCGCGCTGGTCACCGACTTGTCGTAGATGTGCCGGACGAGGAGCTGCATCAGGATGATCTCGAACCAGATGCCCAGCGAGGTGAGGGAGGCGGCCTCGTGCCGGGCGAGGTCGAGGCGCTGCTCCTCGGACATCCGCTTCCACATCGGGGTGTCGTAGAGCGAGACGAGCTCCGGCGGCCAGAACCACTTGCCCTCTTCGAGCGGGGCTTCCCAGTCGAGGTCCCTGTCGGGGTCGAAGGAGTTCCTGGCGGACGACTCCAGGAGCCGGACGGCCACCTGCTCCCTGTCCTTGAGCAGGCCGAGCGCGTCCCGCAGCCCCTGGAGCGAAACGTCTTCCGGCACGGTCGACATGCTGGTACCTGCCTTGTCGTCGGGGGTGAGGCGCCGAAAGTGGGGTTACCGGCGGTCACCTCTTATGAGACTGCTTGTCAGTAAGGGCGTCAATCCCTCGCGCGCCACTTGTTGACCCCTTGTCCAGGAGCGTGTGAGCCTGCCTGTATGTCGACCCATGAGCTCTACACCATGCCTATCGGGGAGCCCAACTGGCAGATTCCGTCGGCCGGTTCGGCCCGTCTCAGCTGGGAGTACGACGAAGGGCGCGATCGTCTCCTGGCCCTCTACCAGAAGGGGAAGGACAAGCAGTGGGACGGTGCCACGCGCATCGACTGGGACCTGGAGGTCGACCCGCTCGACCCCCTCGGCACCCCCGACGAGTCGATGTCGCTCTACGGCACCCCGCACTGGGCGAAGATGACCGAACGGGACAAGGGGGAGCTGCGCAAGCACTACACGTCCTGGCAGTTCAGCCAGTTCCTCCACGGCGAACAGGGCGCCATGGTGTGCGCGGCGCGCATCGTGGAGTCGGCCCCCGACCTGGACGCGAAGTTCTACTCCGCGACCCAGACCATGGACGAGGCGCGGCACGCCGAGATCTACGGCCGCTTCCTGCACGAGAAGATGGGGCTGCTCTACCCCGTCAACGACAACCTCAAGTCGCTGCTCGGCGACACCCTCCGCGACTCCCGCTGGGACATGCCCTACCTCGGCATGCAGGTCCTCATCGAGGGCCTCGCGCTCGCCGCGTTCGGCATGATCCGCGACACCACGACCAAGCCGCTGCCCCGGCAGATCCTCGCGTACGTGATGCAGGACGAGGCCCGGCACGTCGCCTTCGGGCGGATGGCTCTGCGCGATTACTACAAGGAGCTCACGGACGCGGAGCTGCGCGAGCGCGAGGACTTCGTCATCGAGGGCTGCTACCTGATGCGCGACCGGCTGCGCGGCGTCGAGGTCCTGGAGAACTTCGGCATCCCCAAGGCGCAGGCCGAGGAGTACAGCGAGCAGTCAGAGTTCCTCGCGCTGTTCAGGCAACTGCTCTTCAGCCGCATCGTGCCCTGCGTCAAGGACATCGGCCTGTGGGGCAAGCGTCTCCAGGAGGCGTACGTGGACATGGGCGTCTTCGAGATGGGCGACCACAATCTCGACCAGCTCATGCTCCAGGACGAGGAGATCGCCGAGAAGCTGGACGCGGAACGCTTCGCGGCCGAGGAGCACGCGCGCGTGACGGAGGTCGGGGAGACCATCGCCGCGGGCGGCCAGGAATAGCGGCGCGCCGGTCAGCCGGGGGCGGGCCCGCGGCCCGCTTCCGCTCCCGGCCCCAGGGCCGCCTCCATCACGGCCCTGGCGATCGGCGCCGCGCTGCCGCCGCCGCTGATGTCCCCGCGGTCCGCCGCCGCGTCCTCGATCACCACGGCCACCGCCACCGAGGGCTCCGGGTCATCCGGGGCCTGCGCCCAGGAGACGAACCAGGCGTACGGCGTCCCGTTGTTGTCGACGCCGTGCTGCGCCGTCCCCGTCTTGCCGCCGACGGTCACTCCGGGGATGGCGGCGTTCTTCCCCGTGCCCTTCTCGACGACGTCCGTCATCATCTCCCGCAGCCGCATCGCGGTCGCCGGGTGCATCGCCTGGCGCAGGGTCCGGTGCCCCGTGGCGGCGACCACGTCGCCGTCGTCCGTGGTCGTCCGCTCCACCAGGTGCGGCGCCCTGACCGAGCCGCCGTTCGCGACGGCCGCCGAGACCATCGCCATCTGGAGCGGCGTCGCCCGGGTGTCGTACTGCCCGATGGCGGAGAGCGCGAGCTGCGCCTTGTCCAGGGAGGTGTCGAAGTTGCTGCGCGCCACGGCGGAGGGGATGCGAAGCCCCGCGTCGTTGAAGCCGAAGTTCCGGGCGGTGCGCACCATCGACTCCAGCCCCGTGGCCACCCCGAGCCTGGCGAAGACCGTGTTGCACGACCACTGGAAGGCCTGGCGCAGCGAGGCGTCGGTGCAGCCGTCCACCTCGTTCGTGAGCCGCGTACGGGTGCCGGGCAGGGTGTACGGGTCCGGGGACCTGGTCGGCTCGTCGAGATCCGTCACGGTGCCCGAGTCGAGCGCGGCGGCGGCCGTGACCACCTTGAACGTCGACCCCGGCGGATAGGTCCGGTGGATCGCGCGGTTCAGCATCGGCTTCTCGCGGGCCTGGTTCAGCTCCGCCCAGGCGTCCGCCACCGACCCGCCGTTCCCCGAGAGCCGCTCCGGGTCGTACGACGGGGCGCTGACCAGGGCGAGGATCTTCCCGGTCGCCGGTTCGAGCGCGGCGACCGCGCCCCGCCTGCCGCCCAGACCGGAGTAGGCGGCCCGCTGCACCGCCGCCCTGATGGTGGTCTCCACCTTGCCGCCCGGACTCCGCGCGCGCGTCAGGTCGTTCCAGAACGGCAGCGGGGCGAGCATCGGATCGGTGCCGGAGAGGAGGGCGTCCTCGGCGTCCTCCAGGAGGGACGTGCCGTAGACCTGCGAGGCGAAGCCGGTCACGGGAGCGTACAGCGGGCCGTACTTGTACGTACGTTCGTAGCGGAGCTGCTCCCCGGTGTCCTTGGAGCCGGTGACGGGGGCCCCGTCGACCAGGATGTCGCCGCGCGGCTCACCGAAGCGCACGATGGGCACGCGGCGGTTGGCGGGGTTGTCGTCCAGGGACCCGGCATCGACGAGCTGGACGCGGACGGCGTTGACCAGCAGGGCGACGAGCAGCAGCGCGCAGAACACGGCGGCGTGCCGGATGTACCGGGTCACCGGCCCTCCCGGGCCACGAGCTGGCGGCGGGCCGAGTCGCTGACCCGGATGAGCAGCGCCACGATGATCCAGTTGGTGACGACCGACGAACCACCTTGCGCGAGGAACGGCATCGCCATGCCGGTGAGCGGGATGAGGCCCATCACGCCGCCCGCGATGACGAAGACCTGGAGCGCGATGATCGAGGCGAGCCCGGTCGCAAGCAGCCGCCCGAAGGGTTCGCGCAGGTCCAGAGCGGCGCGGTAGCCGCGCTCGACGAGCAGGGCGTAGAGCGCGAAGACCGCGCAGAGGCCCACGAGCCCCAGCTCCTCGCCGGCCGTGGCGAGGATGAAGTCGGACTTCGCGGCGAAGCCGATGAGGACGGAGTGGCCGAGCCCGAGCCCGGTGCCGAGCATCCCGCCGGCCGCGAAGGCGAAGAGCGACTGCGCCAGCTGGTTGGGCCCCGCGCCCGCCTCGATGGAGGCGAAGGGGTCCAGCCAGTCCTGGACGCGGCCGTGCACATGCGGTTCGAGCGAGCCGACGGCGTACGCGCCGAGCGCCGCGAGCAGCAGGCAGACCGCGATCCAGCCGATGCGGCCCGTGGCGACGTACAGCAGGGTCACGAAGAGCCCGAAGAAGAGCAGCGAGGTGCCGAGGTCGCGTTCGAGTACGAGGACGCCGACGCTCAGCAGCCAGACCGCGACGACGGGCCCGAGGACGCGTCCGGTGGGGAGCTGGAGGCGGGTGAACCGCCGGACGGTGCGGCCGGTGTAGGCCAGCGCGCTGCGGTTGGCCGCCAGGTAGCTGGCGAAGAAGACGGCGAGCAGGACCTTGGCGAACTCGCCCGGCTGGATGGAGAGCCCGCCGAACCTGATCCAGATCCGGGCGCCGTTCACGGCGGGGAAGAAGATCGGCACGATCATCAGGGCCAGCGCGGCGACGACGGAGAGATAGGCGTAGCGCTGGAGCGTCCTGTGGTCGCGCAGCAGGAGCACGACGGTGATGAAGAGCGCGACGCCGACGGTGGACCAGACGAGCTGGGCGGGCGCGGCCTCGTCGTGCGGCGTCTGAAGGTCCAGGCGGTAGATCAGCACCAGGCCGAGCCCGTTGAGCAGCACCGCGATGGGCAGCGGCAGCGGATCGGCGTACGGGGCGCGGAGCCGTACGGCGATGTGCGCGAGGAGGGCGAGCACCCCGAGCCCGGCGCCGTAACCGACGGCGCCGGGTGGGACGGAGCCCTGCCTGGCCAGGCCGACACCGCAGTAGCCGTACACGCAGAGCAGGACGGCGAGGACGAGCAGGGCGAGCTCGGTGCCGCGGCGCCGGGGGACGCGGACGGCGGGCACCGTGGGGGGTGCGGGGCCCGCTCGTGTTCCGGTCATGCCGGGAACGTAGCAAGCGACAAGCCCTGAAGTCCGCTTATGTCGGCTATGTCGGCCGGATGGGGCGAGGTGGCGTCAGCACCAGCGCGGCACCTTGCCGATGTTGGCGATGTAGTGCGCGGAACCCCACGCCCACGTGCCGTCGGTGAGCAGGTACCAGAGCTTGTTGTTGCCCACCCGCTCACCCCGCGTCTTGCAGAAGATGGTGACCACCTTGCCGTACGGCACGCTGCGGATCACGCGGCTGCCGCGGTTGGGGGCGTTGCGGAGCAGGAGGCCGGACTTGGCGATGACGCGGCCCTTGTAGACGGGCGCCTTGCTGTCGGCGCCGTCCGCGGCGACGGCGGGTCCGGCGACGGCGGGTCCGGTGAGGGTGAGGGCGGTGAGGGCGCCGCCGGCGACGAGTATGCCGAGCCGGGTGGCAGTGGTCCGCAGGGGCATGGGTTCTCCTCCGAGGGGAGCGAACGGGGCGGCCTTCGGCGCGTGCGCGTGAGCCGCGGGTGGGAGCGGCTTCGGAAACTGCCCATAAGCCGCAACTCACAGTAAAAGCGGCACGGAGTGTGCGCAAAGGCTCACGCCGCGCCGTCACGCCCGTCCTCGTCGGAACCGCCCCGACCGCCCGGCGTGGCGTCCCCCGTCCCGGCGGCCCCCGCCTCGGTGGCCCCCGTCCCGGCGGCCCCCGCCTCGGTGGCCCCCGTCCCGGCGGCCGACTCCTCGTAGGGCAGCCGCAGTGTCGCGATGGCGCCGCCGTCCGCCGCGTTGGCGAAGGTCAGCCGGGCGCCGAGGACCCCGGCCTGGCCGAGCGCGATGGTTAGACCGAGGCCGTGCCCCTGGGTCGTGCCCTCGGTCCTGAAGCGCTGCGGGCCGTGCTCCACGAGGTAGTCCGGATAGCCGTCGCCGTGGTCCCGCACGGTGACCACGGGCCCGTCGACCGAGACGAGCACCGGCGCCCGTCCGTGTTTGCGGGCGTTGGCGACGAGATTGCCGAGGACCCGCTCAAGGCGCCGCCGGTCGGTCTCCACGGTGACGTCACGGACGACGACCAGCTCCGCCCCCTCGCCGGAACCCCGCACCACACGTTCCGCCAGTGGAGCGAGCCGGTGCGCGTCGAGGTCCACCTGCTCGCTCCTCGCGTCGAGCCGGGAGATTTCGAGGAGGTCCTCGGTCAGGGTGCGCAGGGCGGCCACCCGGTCCCGCACCAGCTCGGTGGGCCGCCCCGGCGGCAGCAGCTCCGCCGCGGCGTGCAGCCCGGTCAGCGGCGTACGCAGCTCATGGGCCACGTCGGCGGTGAACCGCTGCTCGCTCAGGAGTTTGCCCTGGAGCGAGGAGGCCATGGTGTCGAGCGCCCCGGCGACCGCGGCGACCTCGTCCTGGCGGCGTGCGGGCACCTTGGTGCGCAGGTCGTTGACGCGGGCGTCCAGATCCCCGCCGCTGATCTTCCTGGCGACCTGCGCCGTCAGATGCAGCCGCCGGGTCACGCGGGTCACGGCGAACGCGCCGACCAGCAGCGTCGCGCCGATCGCCAGGACGGAGGAGCCGAGGATCGCCCGGTCGAGGCCGTCGATGGTGCGGGCGCCCTGCGCGTAGTCCACCTGGACGGCCAGCGCCCGGCCACCGTCCGCGGGCCCGGCGGCCCACACGGTCGGCCGCGACTCGTGGGAGGCGACCATCGTGCCGCGGTCGCCGTCCACCGCGAGGTCCCGCAGCCGCTCCGGCAGCCCCGCCGGGTCGATGCCCGCGCCGGGCCCGAGCCGGTCGCCCGCCTCGTACCGCTCGGTGACCTCTTCGAGGCGCGAGAGCGCGCGCTCACGCGCCTGGCCGACGGTCTGGTCGGTCACCGAGACGTGCACGAGCGCGCCGAGCAGCGCCGCGAGCGCACAGCACATGACGGTGATGAAGACGGCGGCCTTCCAGGTGAGCGACGCCGTCCAGGCGGGGAACCGCGGCCCGCGCGGCTGCCGGTGGCTCATCGTCCGCCACTCCCGGACGGCGTGGCGCCGGGGCTCACGGAAGGGGAGGGGCGCGGCGTCCGCGCGCGGGGCGCTTCCGGGGCCCGCACGATCTCGTCGCTCGTCGGCAGCATCGCCTTCTGGTGGGCGTCCCAGGACCAGACCGTGTGGTACTCGTACCCCGCGAGGCTGGAGACGGCGCGGATGATCAGGTCACGCCCGGCCAGCTCGACCCCGAGCACGGCGTCGCTCATCTCCATGATCTGCGTGAGCCGCCGCTCCTCCTCGGCGTACACCCGGACGTCGAGATTGTCGTCGGGCATCGAGACGCCGACGATCAGGTCGTCCTTGTCGTCGCCGGTCAGATCCCGGTAGTACGCCTTGAGCACCGGGCACCGCTCCCGGGTACCGGAACTCTCCGCGGCGCAGTCCGCCAGCCGGTCGAGGGTCTTCCGGTACGCGGTGTCGGAGTTCTCGTACGTCCCCGGGTTCTGCTCGAAGTCCGCGCGGACGACGTCCACCGGGTCCGCCTTGCGCAGGTCGCCGCCGGGCACCTCGATGCCCTTGACCTTCACCGCCTCTATGGCGCCGTAGTCCTCGGCGGGGGCGGACGGCGGCGGCAGGTCGGGCCAGAGGGGCGTGGGGCCCTGGGCGGTGGGCGTGGGACCGGCGCCGCGCAGATCGCCCGGATCGCCGCAGCCGCCGGCCAGCAGGACGGCGGCGGTGACGAGGGCGGCGGCGAGCGCGGTCCTGCTGCGGTTCACTGCACTCCTGCCTGCCGCGCGGCGCGGCCTTTCGTGGCACCAGGCCTGTCGTCACGTCATCCGGCCGGCGTAGAGGCCGATGGTGTCAGAGCGGTGCCCGCCCGCCGTCGGCCGCCGCGGGTGAGCGGCCGCGACGCGGGTCACGCGCTCGCCGCATACACCTTATTGGGGGTGAAGTCCCTCTTGTCCACCTGCCGGCCCTCCCGCGGCGGGAGCGGCGCACCGCCCGCCCGGCCGGGCCCGGCGCGAACACGCCTCAACTCCGTCTGTGCGCCGCCGGGTTCTTGCCCCGGCGGCGCACGGCCTGTTCCCATGGTCGGGGGTGATGCGGCATGAGCGGACTGCGCGTCGTACCGGCCTGGCGGCACGGGCAGGAGCGGTTGTACGTCCTTGGCGCGGACGGCAGGAGCGTGGCGTGGTACGACCGTGACTCGTCCCGCGTCAACCTCATCGGCGCGGACCGCGAAGAGGACGTCCTGCGGGCCCTCGCGCCCTTCCTGACCGGCCACGTCACGGCCGGCCCGCCGCCGCTGCCGACCCCCGCCGAGATGGCCGGGCTCGCGCTCCACCCGGACGACGACCTCGCCCCCAACCGCCCCGGCGAGGCGCTGCACATCGCCCTGGAACGCGAGGCCCTGCCCGCACGCAAGCTGCGCTCCGACGCCCGCCACCGCGCGCTCACCGCCGAGCGGGCGGTCGGCGAGGCGCTCGACGAGCTGGAAGGGGCGGGCTGGCGGGTACTGCACTCGGTGCCGCTGCCCGGCGGCGCCCGCATCCACCACCTGCTGATCGGCCCCGGCGGCCTGTTCTGCGTGGCCACCCTCGCCGTGCGCAGGCGCCGGGTGCGCATCGCCGACCCGATGGTCACCGTCGGCCGGGGCGAGCCCGCCCCGCTGCTGCGCACGCTCCGCTCCGACGCGGGCCGCGCCTCCTTCGCGCTGACGGCCGAGGTCCGCCCCGTCCTGGCGCTCGCGGGCACGGGCACCGCCGATCTGGACGTGGCGGCGCCGCCACGTGATATGCGGGTGCTGCGGGAGGGCGACCTGACCTCCCTCGCCCGCCTCGGCGGCCAGCTGAAACCGGCCGATGTGGAGGCCCTGCACGCCCTGGCCAGGGACCGCCACACCTGGCGGCGCGTCTGAGGCGCCGCCTCAGCCGCCGCTCACGCTCACAGGTTGTCCCCCCAGCCGCCCTGGATCATGGTCTGGAAGGCCCAGGAGCCGCCGCGCCTGATCAGGATGTCCGCGTACCGCAGACGCTGCGTCCCCTCGTCCGTCGTCATCACCGAGTCGGTGAACACGACGGCCATCGCGGGGGAGAGGAAGACGGGGGTGCGGGTGGACTCGAAGGTGATGTCCGCGCTGCCGTCCCCCATCACGTGCGTCATCGTCCGCACGAACTGCTCCCGGTCCCACTGCGCCGCCCGCCCGTCGCCCGCGGAGTCGTCGCTGACCAGGTTGAGCGGGAAGACGGCCAGGTCGGCCATGCGCTCCACATCGCGCTTCGCGCTGTGCGCGTCGTACTCGGCGAACCAGGCGTCCAGGCTCGCGCGGTCCTCGTCGGTCGGGACGTATCCGGTCTCGGGCAGAACGGTCATGCGGTCTCCTTCGTACGGGGTGGTCAAGCTTGACTACTGACAGAGAAGGTATGCCTCGCGGGGTCACTAGTCAAACTTGATTAAGGGTGATGCCGGTCACACGCCCCGTGCGCCGGGGCCCGCCTCAGCGGAAGCGGACCACGACCGCCGTCGCGTGCCGCGTGGTGTTCTGCCGGACCTCGACCAGCACCACCGGCTCCTCGGGCATCGCCGCATACGTGACGTCGCCGATGCCGACCGCCGTGGCCGTCCCCTCGCCCACCGGGTCCGGCAGCGCCCTGGCGGCCTCCGAGCGCACCGCCGGGGAGAGCGGCGAGGACACCACGGGGGTGCCGTCGCCGGGCAGGGCGAGGACCAGGGCCTGGGGCCGCGCGGGGCTTCCGGTGCAGCCGATCACCACGGCGTCCCGGGTGTCGCTGTGCCGCAGCTTCAGCCACGCGCGCGTGCCGCTGCGGTACGCCCCGTCGAGCCGCTTCACCACAAGCCCCTCGACGCCGGTCGCCGGCAGCGTCTCGTACCAGGTCAGGGCCAGATCGCGGTCGGTCGTGGACGGGACCGCCTGGAGCGGCGGCCCCCAGGGCGCGAGCAGCCGTACGAGGCGTGCGCGCCGCTCCTCGTACGGCAGGCGGCGGCAGTCCTCGCCGCCCTCCGCCAGAAGGTCGAAGGCCGCGTACGAGGCGGGCAGGGTGCGCGCGAGGACGCCCGCGCGCATGGGGGTCGCCGCCGCCCGCTGCTGCACGGCGGCGAAGTCGATGCGCCCGCCGGACCAGACCACGACCTCGCCGTCGAGGACCGTGCCCGCGGTCAGCCGGGCCGCGGCGCGCTCCAGGTCGGGGAAGGCCGCGGTGACGTTCCGTCCGGAGCGGGCCTGGAGCGTCACCTGCCCCGCCTCGTCCAGGAGGACGACCATGCGGTGGCCGTCGAACTTGGGCTCGTAGGCCCAGCCGTCCCCCTCGGGCAGCGCGGTCACGCCTTCCGCCAGGGCGACCCGTACGGGCTGCCGCAGGGTCACCGCGCGCTCCCCCCGGGCAGCGCCCTGGCCCGCCTGCGGTCGAAGAGGGGGGCCAGCAGGTCGCCGCCGTGCTCGGCGACGCGGGGCGCGATGTCCCCCGCGGTGAAGAGGAGCTGCCCCGGCTCCTCGCACGCCTCGACCTCCTCCCAGGTCACGGGCGCGGAGACGGTCGGCTCCCGGCGGGCCCGCAGCGTGTAGGGGGTGGCGGTCGTCTTGGCGGCGGCGTTCTGGCTGAAGTCGACGAAGACCTTGCCCGGGCGCAGGCTGCGCGTCATGCGGTGCACGACGAGCTCCGGGAGCTCCTGCTCGGCCTCGACGGCGAGGGCCTTCGCGTACGCGGTGACCCGTTCCGAGGGCGTCGGTCTCAGCGGTACGAGCAGATGGAGGCCCTTGCTCCCGGACGTCTTCGCGTACACGTTGAACCGGTCGGCCCGCAGCCGGTCGCGCAGCCAGAGCGCGGCCCGGCAGCACTCCACGATCGTGGCCGGGGGGCCCGGGTCCAGGTCGAACACGAGCCGGTCGGCCCGAGCGGGCGCGTCGGCCCGCCACTGCGGGGTGTGGAACTCCGTCACCGTGTTGGCCGCCCACATCAGCGAGGCCAGGTCCTGCACGAGGACCTGGCGGGTGTTGCCGGCCGAGCGCGGCACCTCGGCGGTCGGCAGCCAGTCGGGGGCGCCCGGCGGCACGTTCTTGGCGAAGAAGCTCTGCCCGTCGGGTCCGTCGGGGTAGCGCAGGAAGGAGACGGGGCGGTCGCGGAGGTGGGGGAGGAGGACCTCGGCCGTGGCCGCGTAGTAGTGCAGCACCTCGCCCTTGGTGAAGCCGCTCGCGGGATAGATGACCTTGTCCAGGTTGCTGAGCGAGAGCCTTCGCCCCTCCACCTCTGTGATCGGCGTCATACGATGAGAGTCGCACAAAACGTGCAGAACCCATATGAACCGCGTTAATCAGGACCAACCACTCGACGTGGAATGAGAGGTGCCGGACGTGCGGTCGATCTGGAACGGCGCGATCTCCTTCGGTCTGGTCAGCATCCCCATCAAGCTGGTGAACGCCACCGAGAACCACTCGGTCTCCTTCCGCCAGGTCCACGCGGAGGACGGCGGCCGCATCCGCTACCGCAAGGTGTGCGAGGCGGAGGACCGCGAGGTGACGTCGGCGGAGATCGGCAAGGGCTACCAGGACGCGGACGGCTCGATCATCCCGATCACGGACGAGGACCTGGCAGCGCTGCCGATCCCCACGGCCAAGACCATCGAGATCGTCGCGTTCGTCCCCGCGGACCGCGTCGACCCGCTCCAGATGGACACCGCGTACTACCTCTCGGCCAACGGGGTGCCCGCCACCAAGCCGTACACGCTGCTGCGCGAGGCACTCAAACGGAGCAACAAGGTCGCCCTCGCGCGATACGCGCTCCGGGGCCGCGAGCGGCTCGGCATGCTGCGCGTGGTCGACGACGTGATCGCCATGCACGGGCTGCTGTGGCCCGACGAGATCCGGCAGCCGGAAGGGGCGGCGCCCGACGCCCGCGTCACGGTCCGCGACGCCGAACTCGACCTGGCGGACGCCTTGATGGACACCCTCGGCGAGGTCGACATCGCCACGCTCCACGACGACTACCGCGCGGCGGTCGAGGAGCTCGTCGCCGTGAAGGCGCAGGGCGGTACGACGACGGAGCGGGCCCCCGCCGCCGACGCGGACGGCGGCAAGGTCATCGACCTGATGGCCGCCCTGGAGAACAGCGTCCGGGCGGCGCGTTCGGCCCAGGGCGGCGGCGGCGGGGGCGGTGGATCCGGGGAGACCCGGGAGGGCGGCTCGGTCGCGGAGGTGACCCGGCTTCCGGCACGGCGCGCCAAGAAGACGGCTTCCGCCAAGGGGGCGGCTGCGGGGAAGGCGGCTGCCTCCGCGCCTGCCGGTAAGGCGTCCGCCTCGGCCGGGAAGGCTGCGAGCAAGACCACCGCCCGCAAGACGGCGGCCGCCGGGAGCAAGGCCGCCGCCAAAGACGCTCCCACCAAAGACGCCCCGGCCGAAGACGCCTCCGCCAAAGGTGCCTCCGCCAGGAAAACCACCGCCAAGAAAGCATCCGGAAAGAAGGCGACCGGAAAGGGCGCGGCTCCGGCGAAGAAGAGTGCCGCCAAGCGCCGCACCTCGGCGTGATGCCGCCGAGAACCCGGGGCACTCCGCCCCGCGGTTGACTCGGAACGGCAAACTGCAAAGCGAGGGACGCGGTGACAAGGGCTGCCACGGGTGAGGCGTGGGGCGGGCCGGATTTGACCCGTAACTTAATTCGTACAAATCACACACTCTCCCCCTCCTCCACCCTGTGATCAATGTCACAAAGCCTTGATGGAATTACGTCTTCCGCGCAAGGATTCCTGCGGACACAAAGGGATTCTTTGGGATTACCGGGGGGTTTAAGGTAAATGGCGGGGAATCCATTCGAAGATGAGGGTGGCCGATATCTGGTGCTCGTCAATGGCGAGAACCAGCACACCCTGTGGCCCGCGCACCTCGACGTGCCGGCGGGCTGGAATGTGGCACAAGAGGCGAGTTCACGGGCCGATTCGCTGGCTTATGTGGAGCAAAACTGGACGGACATGCGTCCGGCGAGCCTGATATCCGGCTCCTGACGTGACCGCACGCGCCGGAGCGGGCCGAAAAGCGAAATCGATGGCAGGCGGAGGCGAAAAGGGGCAGCCAGGGCGTTTCAGTGACGCGGGACCCTTGCTGCTCGTCTGGTCGGGACAGGCCGTCTCACTGGTCGGAAGCGCCGTTCTCAGATTCGCTTTCATTATCGAGGTCTGGTCCACGGGAGAGCAGGCGACCGCCGTCACCGCGCTGTCTCTCTGCGCCCTGCTTCCACAGGCGCTGTTCAGCCCGTTCGCAGGCGCGATAATCGACCGCATCCGCAAACGGTCGGCTCTCCAGATCGCCGACGTGGGCGGACTCCTCACCGTCGGCATCCTCGCCTTCGTCCACTTCTTCGGCGGCGGGCTCGAACCGTGGCAGGTCTATCCGGCCACCGTCCTCCTCGGCATCTCCGCGGCCTTCCAGCTGCCGGCGCTCACCGCCGCCGTGCCCCTCCTGGTGCGCAAGGACCAACTGGGGCGCGCCAACGGTCTGCTGGCCGGGGCCAGGAGCGCCGCGGGCATCTGCGGCCCCGCGCTCGGCGGCATCATGGTCGCCGTCTCCGGCATCGGCGCCGTCCTCGTCATCGACCTGGTCAGCTATGCCTTCGCGCTCATCGGCGTACGCATCGTGCGCATGAGGGGCGACAAGATCCCCGAGGGTGCCGGGGCGCCCCGTACGAGGATCACCAAGGAGGCCGTCGACGGCCTGCGCTACCTCTTCCGGCAGCCGAGCCTGCGCGACATGACCGTCAACTTCTGCACGGTCAACCTCGTCATGGTCTTCGGCTTCGCCGTCATCCAGCCCATGGTGCTCCTCAAGTCGGGCAACGGCGCGCTCGCCGCCGTGAACAGCGCGATCGGTGTCGGCGGTGTCGTCGGCGGCCTGCTCATGGCCGCCTGGGGCGGGCCGAAGAACCGGGGCCGGGGCATGATGCTCGGCATCGTCGGCATGTGCCTGACCGCGCAGCTCGGCATGTCCCTGGTCGGCGGCGTCGCCGGCTGGTGCGCGGCCATGCTGCTCGGATCGCTGCTCATGACGCTCGTCAACGCCTCCATGCAGGCCATCGTGCAGACGAAGGTGGATTACGAGTGGCAGGGCCGGGTCTTCGGCGCCGTCATGTTCCTGTCGCAGATCTCCGTGCCGCTCGCCACGGCGGTCTCCGGGCCGCTGGCCGACCACGTCTTCGAGCCGCAGGCCGCCGACGGGTCCGGTGTCTTCGCGCTCATCGGCCCGCTGTTCGGCGACGGTCCCGGCAGCGGCATGGCCGGGATGCTCTTCCTCGCGGGCGTCGCGGGGCTCGCGGTGGCGCTGTGGGGGCTGGCGAGCCGTTCGATCAGGGACATCGACGTACTGCTGCCGGACATCGACGACACCCCAGGTGAGCCGGATGAGCCGGACGAGCCGGAATCCAAGGGCGGCGGTGAGAAGGATGACGACGCGGTGCGTGCATGAGCTCTTCGAGGAGCAGGCGGTACGGACACCTGGCGCGACCGCCCTGGTGTACGGGGACGAACGGCTGAGTTACGCCGAACTCGACGCGGCGGCGGCCCGGCTGGCCGGTCTCCTCGTGGCGCGCGGCGTGACGCGCGGGGACACCGTGGGCGTCTACCTGGAGCGCTCCACGGAGCTGGCCGTGGCGGTCCTCGGCACGCTCAAGGCAGGGGCCGGGTACGTGATGCTCGACCCCGGCTTCCCGGCGGCCCGGCTGCGCGGCATGGCGGCGGACGCGCGCGTGACGACGGTCCTGGCCCGGCGTGACGCGATGCCACGGTGGTGGACCAAAGCGGCGCCCGATCCCGAAGCCTTGCCCGCCACCGAAGCCTTGGCCGACGCCGAAGCCTTGCCCGGCGTTGAGGCCACCCCCGCCGTCATCCCCGTAGAAGACGCCGCCCAGGCGGCCCCGCTGCCCCGTGGTGCCGTCTGTGTGGGCGGTGGTGATGTGGCCTGTGTGATGTTCACCTCCGGGTCCACCGGGCGGCCCAAGGGCATCGTCGCTCCGCACCGGGCCGTGACCGGCACGTTGAGCGGTCAGGGCTTCGCCTCGTTCGGTCCCGGCGCGGTCTGGCTCCAGTGCGCGCCCGTGTCGTGGGACGCGTTCGCGATGGAGCTGTGGGGGCCGCTGCTCGGCGGCGGCACCTGCGTACTGCACCCGGGGCGGCGCCCCGACCCCGTCGTGATCGCGCGGCTCGTCGCGGCGCACGGCGTGACGTCGATGTACCTGTCCGGGTCACTCTTCAACGTCATCGTCGACGAGTACCCCCAGGCCATCGCCGGGCTGCGCGAGCTGATCGTCGGCGGCGAGGCGCTGTCGCCCCCGCACGTGGCCCGTGCCCTGGAGCGGCAGCCCGGCCTCCGGCTGAGCAACGGCTACGGTCCCGTCGAGTGCATGGTCTTCCTCACCGTCCACCGGATCACCCCGGAGGACGTCCGCGACGGCCGTCCCGTGCCGATCGGCACGCCGCTGAACGGCAAGCGCCTCCACGTGCTCGACGAAAAGCTGCGGCCGGTCCCCGACGGCGAGCGGGGCGAGCTGTACGCCGCCGGGGAGGGCGTCGCCCGCGGCTACTGCGACGCCACCCGCACCGCCGAACGCTTCGTGGCCGCACCCTCCGGAGCCGGCGGCGAACGCCTCTACCGCACGGGCGACCTGGCCCGCCGCCGCCCCGACGGAGTCTTCGAGTACCTCGGCCGTGCCGACGACCAGGTCAAGATCCGCGGTTTCCGCGTGGAGCCGGGCGAGGTCGAGGCCGCGCTCACCCGCCACCCCGCGGTCGACCGCGCCGCCGTGGTGGCCGCCCGCGCCGACGCGGACGGGGAGCGGCAGCTCGTCGCGTACGTGGTGCCCGGCGGCGACCGTGGTGACCGCACCCGGCCGCCCTCGCAAGCCCGACTCCGGGCCCACGCGGAGCGGGAGCTCGCCGAGTACCTGGTGCCCGCGGCCTTCGTGGTCCTGGACGCCCTGCCGCTGACCCCGAGCGGCAAACTCGACCGCGCCGCGCTCCCCGAGCCGCCACGTGCCCCGACGCCGAGGACCACGGCCACGACCGCCGCCGACGGCGAGACGGTCCGCGCGCTGTGCGCCCTGTTCGCCGACGTCCTGCACGTCACGGAGGTCGGCGCCGGCGACGACTTCTTCGCCCTGGGCGGCCACTCCCTGCTGGCCGCGCGGGTCCTCGGCCGCGTCAGCGCCACGCTGGGCGCCGAGCTGGACCTGCGTACGCTCTTCGACGCGCCCACCCCCGCCGCGCTCGCCCCGCACGTCGAGGCGGCGGCCAAGGCGGGCAAGACGCCCAGGGCCCCCGGACCCCCGCCGCGCGAGCGTACGGACGCCGCGGCCCCGTTGCCCGTCTCGCCCGCCCAGCACCGCCTCTGGTTCCTCGACCGGCTCGGCGCCGGAGTCGCGTACAACCTGCCCATGCTGGTGCGGCTGCGGGGCCCGGTCGACGCGGACGCCCTCGCCGACGCGCTGGGTGACGTGGCCGAGCGGCACGAGGTCCTGCGTACCGTCTTCGACGAGGTGGACGGCGCCCCGGTGCGGCGCGTACTGTCCGGCGCCGAGGCCCGGCCGCCGTTCCGTCAAGTATCCGCCCCGCAGGACGAATTGGGTGCGGCGGTACGCGACGCCGCCCGGCACCGCTTCGACCTGCGGGGTGAACCGCCGCTCCGCGCGACCCTGTTCGGCGTGCGCGAGCGGCCCGGCGAGCACGCGCTCCTCGTCCTGGTGCACCACATCGCGGGGGACGGCTGGTCCTTGGCCCCGCTCTTCCGCGACCTCACACACGCCTACCAGGCACGCACCACCGCGCCCCCGGCGGGCCCGGGCCCGGTCGGCCCGGCCCCGGCACAGCCGGTCCTGCCGCCCCTCCCCGTCCCGTACGCCGAGCACGCCCGCCGCCAGGCGGACCGCATCGGCACACCGGCCGACCCGAATTCCCTCGCGGCGCGACAGATCCCGTACTGGCGGGACCTGCTGGGCGGGCTCGCCCCCGGCGGCCCCCTCCTCCCCAGGCGCCCGGACCGCCCCTCCACGCCCGGCCAGGCCGCGGCCACCGTCGTGCGGCGGCTGGACGCGCGGGCCCACGCCCGGCTGCTCGACGCCGCCCGCGCCCAGGGCGCCACCCTCTTCATGGCCCTGCACACCGCCCTCGCCGCGGCCCTCGTACGGGCGGGCGCGGGCGAGGACCTCGCGATCGGCGCGCCGGTGGCCGGGCGCGCGGGGGACGGCGGCGTCGAGGACGCCGTCGGGTTCTTCGTGAACATGCTCGTGCTGCGCACCGACCTCTCGGGTGACCCCGGCGCGCGGCAGGCGCTCGCCCGGGTGAAGGAGGCCGACCTCGGCGCCTTCGCCCACCAGGACGTGCCCTTCGAGGACGTGGTGAGCGCGCTCAACCCGGCGCGGACACCCGGCAGGCAGCCGTTCACGGACGTCGTCCTCGCCCTCCAGAACAACGCGCGCGCCGAGGTCGGCCTGCCCGGGGCCGACGCCGGGGTCGAGGTGGTGCGCACCGGCGAGGCCCGCTTCGAACTCCTCGTGGACGTCACCGAGGCGACCGGGCCAGGCGGCGTCCCGGAGGGCCTGACGTTCACCTTCGAGTACCGCTCCGACACCCTGGAGGAGCGCTTCGTGACGTGGCTCGCGGACGCGCTGCCCCAGGCCCTGGAGACGGCCGCCGCCGCACCGGACACACGGCTCTCGGAGCTGATCACCACCGGACCGCCGCGTGCGGCGGACGAGAGCGACGTGATCGCCGGACCGGCAACGGCGGCGGCGACGGGGAAGACGCCGGGCAGCGGACCCCTCACCCCGCTGGAGCGCGAGATCGCCGCCGTCTGGCGCGACGTCCTCGGCGTACCCGAAGTGGGCCGTACCGACGACTTCTTCGCCCTGGGCGGCAACTCGCTGCGCGCGGTGCGTGTCGCGGCCCGGCTCACCACCGCCGCACGGACCGCGACGGCAGCGCAGCTCTTCGCCGCCCCCACCGTCGCCGCCCTCGCGGCCGAACTGGAGCGCGCCCCCGCCACGGCCGCGCCCGCCCCGGCCCCCATACCCCGGCGCCCGCGCGTGCCCCGGCAGCAGGACCAGCAGAGCCACCTCAGCAGGCAGCAGGAGGAGAGACCGTGGACCTCAGCGTGATGTTCTTCGGCGCGGACAGCGGCGCCGCGCCGGGGACCGCTCCGGAAGCGGGGACAGGGGGCCACGCGCAGGCGTACGAGGACATCCTCACCGTCGCCCGTACCGCCGACCGCCTCGGCTTCCACGCCATCTGGACCCCCGAGCGCCACTTCCAGCAGGTCGGCCAGGTCTTCCCCAGCCCGCCCGTGCTCGGCGCCGCCCTCGCCGTCGCCACCGAGCGCATCGGCATCCGCGCGGGCAGCGTCGTCCTGCCCCTGCACCATCCGCTGAAGGTCGCCGAGGACTGGGCGGTCGTCGACAACCTCTCGCACGGCAGGGTCGGCCTCTCCGTCGCCACCGGCTGGCACTCCGCCGACTTCACCCTCGCCCCCGGCCACTACGAGGACCGCAGGGAGCGCACCCTGCGGACCGTCCCCGAGCTGCGGCGCCTGTGGGCGGGCGAGCCCGGCGAGTACCCGGACGGCACCGGGCAGCCGGTCCGCGTCGTCCCGCAGCCCCGGCCCGTGCAGCGCGAGCTGCCGCTGTGGATCACCACGTCCGGCAACCCCGAGACCTGGGAGGCGGCCGGGCGGCTGCGCGCCGGGGTGCTCGGCGCGACCGTCGGGCAGAGCAGGGACGAGCTGGCCGAGAAGATCGCCCGCTACCGCGCGGCCTGCGCCGCCGCCCCCGACCAGGCGGGCACCGACGCGCACGGCCGCGTCACGCTGATGGCGCACACCTACGTCGGCGCGGACGACGCCGAGGTGCACCGCCTCGCCGCCGGGCCCCTCAAGGCGTACCTCGGCTCCTACCTGCGGCAGACCGCCGCCAACCGGGCCGCGAAAGCCGGTGAGGGCGCGGAGCTGACGGACGAACAGAACGCGATGCTCGCCGAGTTCGCCTACCGCCGCTATCTGACCTGGGGCAGCCTGCTCGGCTCGCCCGGCCACTGCGCCAAGATGCTGGCCGACCTGCGCGACCTGGGCGTCGACGAGGTGGCCTGCTTCATCGACTTCGGCATCGGACGCGACGAGGTACTCGCGGGGCTGCACCGCCTCGCCGAGCTGAAAGAGGCAGCACTGTGACCCCGCCCCCGAACCAGCCCCCGACCCCCGGCCGGCCCTCCATGGCCGAACGCTTCGGTGCCCTCAGCGGTGAGCAGCGGGTGCGGCTGATGCGCCGTCTCGTCGACGCGGGGCGGGCCGGGGAGATCCCCGCGGCCGTGCCGCCGCGCGACGCCGGGGGCGCGGTGCCGCTCAGCCCCGCCCAGCGGGACCTGTGGGTGTACGAGTCGCTGTATCCCGGCACCCCGGCCCTCAACCTCTGCTGCGCCTACCACTTCGACGCGGCGCGCGGCCCGGTCGACCCGGCCCACCTGGAGGCCGCGCTCACCCTGGTCCAGCGCCACCACGACATCCTGCGCACCCGGATCTCCGGCACGGCGGACGCCCCGCACGTCGACTTCCCCGACGAGGGCCCCTTCGTCCTGGAGCGCGAGGACCTGCGCGGCACCGGCACCACCATCGGTCAGGCCTTCCGCGCCTTCCGCCGCCGCCCCTTCGACCTCGGCGCCGAACGCCTGATCAGGGGCCGTTTCGTACGCGTCGACGACTCACGTACGACGCTGATGCTGAGCCTGCACCACATCATCACCGACTGGTGGTCCTTCGACGTCCTCCAGACGGAGTTCGCCGAGGCGTACCGCGCCGTCCGCGACGGCACCGAGCCGAAGCTGAGCCGCCCGGCGATCCAGTACGCCGACTTCGCCTCCTGGCAGGGCGAGCTGGAGGCCGCCGGGGTCTTCGGCGCCCGCCTCGACTTCTGGCGCCGCTACCTCGCAGAGCCGCCTGGCCCGCTGACCGTGCCCGGCCACGGCAGCCCGGACGCCGGCGAGGACGGCATCGTCCAGATCCGCTTCCGCGTCGACGCGGAGACCACGCGGGCGGTCCGCGCGCTGGCCCGCGAGCGCGGCGCCTCGGTGTACGTCGTCCTGATGACGGCCTTCGCGGTCCTCGCGCACCGCGTGTCCGGCGCCGACGACCTGGTGCTCGGCACCCCCGTCGCGAACCGCTCCGCCAAGGGCCTCGAACACGTCATCGGGTACGTGATGAACGCCGTGCCGACCCGCTGGCGCATCGCCCGGGACGACTCCTTCGCGGACGTCCTCGCCCGCTTCGGCACCGACTTCCCCGGCCTGATGGCCAACGCCGACCTGCCGGTGGGCCGCATCGTCTCGGCCGCGGCCCCCGAACGCAGCGCGGGCCGCTCCCCGCTGTTCCAGTGGGTGTTCATGCACCTCACGGAGCAGCCCAGCGTCTCGGCCGTACGGGAGTTCGCCGAGCCCGAGCGCATCCACACCGGTGGCGAGCACGACCTCGTCGGCGTGGTCCGCGACAGCGGCGACGGCATGGACGGCAGCTTCGAGATCCGCACGGACCTCTTCTCGCCCGAGGCCGTCACCCGCTGGGCGGACAGCTACCTCGCCCTGCTCGGGCAGGTCACCGCCGACCCGGCCGCGCTCCTGCGCGACCTCGACATGGTCCCCGGGGCCGAACGCGGCCGCCTGCTCGCCCTGGCGCGGGGCCCGGCCGCCCCCGCAGCCGAGTCGCTGCCGGACACCGTCGCCCGGCACGCCGCCCGCACCCCCGACGCGCCCGCCGTCGAAGCCGACGGGCTGCGCCTCACGTACGCCGCACTGAACGGCCGCGTGGACCGCCTCGCGGGGCTGCTCGCCCGACGTGGCGCGGGCCCGGAGCGGACCGTGGCGCTCGCCCTCGGCCGCGGCGCGGAGTTCGCGGTGGCCGCGCTCGCCGTGCAACGGGCGGGCGCCGCGTACCTGCCGCTCGACCCCGACTACCCGGCCGAACGCCTGCGCGCGGCGCTGGACGACGCGGCGCCCGTGCTGCTCGTCACCGGCGCGGCGGAGGTCCTGCCCGAGGCGGACGTGCCGCGCCTGGTCCTCGACCAGGGGGCCTACGAAGGCGAGCCCCTGCGGGACACGCCGTGCGCGCCGGACCGGCCCGCCTACGTCATCCACACCTCCGGCTCCACCGGCACCCCCAAGGGCGTCGTCGTCACCCACGCCGGGGTCGCCGCGCTCACGCACAGCCTCGTGCAGCGCTTCGCGCTGGACGCCGGCGCGCGGGTCCTCCAGCTCGGCTCACCGGCGTTCGACATCTCCGTGGCCGAGATGTGCATGGCCTTCGGACCCGGCGGCACCCTCGTCGTGCCGCCGCCGGGGCCCCTCGCCGGTGACGGGCTCGGCCGGGTCATCGCCGAGCGGCGGATCTCCTGCGCCATGGTGCCGCCCTCCGTCCTCGCGAGCGTGCCCGACGGCCCCTACCCGGCGCTGCGCGTGCTCGCGGTCGGCGCGGAGGCCTGCCCGCCCGACCTGGTGAGACGCTGGGCCGTCGGCGGCCGCCGCTTCCACAACGCCTACGGGCCCACCGAGGCCACCGTCGCCGCGACCCTCTCGGGCCCGCTCGACGGCGACGGCACCGCACCGCCCATCGGCACCCCCGTCGCGGGCACCGCCGTGCACGTCCTTGACGAGCGGCTGCGCCCCGTGCCGACCGGCGTCGCGGGCGAGCTGTACCTTGCCTCGGCGGGCCTGGCCCGCGGCTATCTGAACCGCCCCGCCGCGACCGCCGAGCGCTTCGTCGCCGACCCGTACGGCGCCCCCGGCTCCCGCATGTACCGCACGGGCGACCTGGCGTACCGCGACGACGACGGCACCCTGCACTACCTGGCCCGCACCGACGAGCAGGTCAAGCTGCGCGGCCTGCGCGTCGAGCCGGGCGAGATCGCCGCGGTCCTCGCCGGGCACCCCTCGGTGGCCCGTGCCGTGGCCGCCGTCCGAGCCGACGGGGCGGGTCGACCGCAGCTCACCGGCTACGCGGTCCCCGCCCCCGGCCACACCGTCGACCCCAACGGCCTCCTCGCGTACGCGGCGACCCGGCTGCCCGCCCACATGGTGCCGTCGGACGTCGTGGAGCTGACGGAGATCCCCCTGACCCGCAGCGGCAAGCTCGACCGGGCGGCTCTCCCCGCACCCCGTGCCGCCACGGCGTCACGGGCACCCGTATCCGCCCGCGAGAAGGAGCTGTGCGGCCTGTTCGAGCAGGTACTCGGCGTCCCGGAGGTGGGCGCCGACGACGACTTCTTCCGGCTCGGCGGCGACAGCATCATGGCCATCCAGCTCACCGGACAGGCCTCGGCGGCCGGGCTCGTCCTCGCCCCGCGCGACGTGTTCACGCTGCGCACCCCCGCCCAACTGGCGGTCCACGCGCGCACGTCGGCCGGCGCGGGCCCGGACGCCGCGGACCCCGGAGTCGGCCGCTTCCCGCTCACGCCCGTGATGCGGTGGTGGCTCGGCCAGGGCGGCGACGCCTGGGCGTTCACGCAGTCCATGGTGTTCCCCGTGCCGTCCGGCACGGCCCCGGCGCGCGTCGAGGCGGCCGTGCGCGGCCTCGCGGAGCGGCACGGGGTGCTCCGGATGCGGCTCCTCGCGCCGGACCTCCAGGCCGAGGTGGCGCGGGCGGTACCGGCAGGGGCCGGACTCGTGCGCGTCGAGGTCCCCGCCGACGGCGACGCCCTGGCGAGGGCACGGCAGCTCGCGGCCAGGACGCGCCTCGCGCCCGAGGACGGCGAGATGATGCGGGCGGTCTGGCTGAACGCGGGTCCTGACCGTGCGGGCCTGCTCCTGCTGACCCTGCACCACCTGGCGGTCGACGGGGTCTCGTGGCGGGTGATCGGGCCGGAGCTGGCCGCCACGCTCGCCGAGCCCACCGAAACGCTTCCCGGCGGCGGCTCCGCGTCGGCCGCTTCCGGCTCTGCGTCGGCTGCCTCCGGGGCCGTATCGGTCGCTTCCGGCTCTGCGTCGGCTGCCTCCGGGGCCGTATCGGTCGCTTCCGGCTCTGCGTCGGCTGCCTCCGGGGCCGTATCGGTCGCCTCCGCCTCCGCGTCGGCTGCCTCCGGCTCTGTATCGGCCGCCCCTGGCTCCGCGTCGGCTGCCCCCGGCACCTCCTTCCACCGGTGGGCGCTGCTCCTCGCCGAGGAGTCCGAGCGGCCCGAGCTCACCGCTGAACTCGACTGGTGGCGCACGGCCCTCGCGGACGCCGCCGACGCCAGGATCGCCGAGGGGCAGGGCGCCGGGGCCCGCCGCGCGACCCTCACCGTCGAACTGCCCGCCGACCTCACCGAGGCCGCGCTCACGGCACTGCCCGCCGCCTACAACTGCGGCCCCGACGCGGTGCTGCTCTCCGCGCTCGCCTCGGCGGCCGTACGCCACCGGGGCGCGGGCACGGGCCTGCTCGTCCACCTCGAAGGCCATGGCAGGGAGGCCCTGTCCGTGCCCACGGACATCTCCCGGACGGTCGGCTGGTTCACCACGCAGTACCCGGTCCTGCTCGACGCCGGGCGGCCGGGGGAGACCCCGGCGGGCGAGGTGCTGAAGGCGGTGAAGGAACGGCTGAGGTCGGTGCCGAACGGCGGCATCGGCTGGGGCCTCCTGCGCCACCTCAACCCCGGGACGGCGGCGGAGCTGGCCGCACTCCCGGTGCCCGACGTCCGCTTCAACTACCTCGGCCGGCTCACCGCGGGCGACGCGGCGGGCGGCGAACTCCTGGACGGGGGCCCCGGCGCCGTGCCGCTTGCCCACGCCCTGGAGATCGACGCCCTCGCCAAGGACGGCCCCGACGGGCTCCTCCTTGAGGCGACCTTCTCGTACGCGGAGGGGGTCCTCGCCAAGGACGAGGTACGCGAACTCGCCGGCCAATGGCGCGAGGCCCTCGCCCTGCTGGCGCGCGAGACCAAGGAGGGCGGCCCGGTCGGCGCCACTCCGTCCGACTTCCCGCTGGTGGACCTGTCGGCGGAGCAACTCGCGCTGCTGGAGGGCGGATTGGACGGGCTGGACGGGTTGGATGGCCCGGGTAGCTTCGGGACCCCCGCGGAGGGCGGGCGATGAGCGGGCGCATCGCGGACGTCCTGCCGCTCACCCCCGTACAGGAGGGCCTGCTCTTCCACGCCGTACGGGACGCGGAGGGCCCCGACCCGTACCTGGTCCAGGCCCGGTTCCGCGTCGGCCCCGCGGTCACGGCGAGCGCGCTGCGCACCGCGCTCGCCGCCCTCCTGGAGCGGCACCCGAACCTCCGCGCCTGCTTCCGGCACGCACGCCTCGACCGCCCGGTGCAGGTCATCCCGCACGCGGTCACGCTGCCCTGGACGGAGGCCGACCTGACAACGCTGCCATCGGCCGACGCGGCGGCCAGGACCGACGAACTGCTCACCGAGGACCGCGTCCGCCGCTTCGACCTGGCGCGCCCGCCGCTGGTCCGCGCCCTGTTCCTGCGCCACGCTGACGGGGCCGAACTCGTCCTCACCTTCCACCACATCCTGCTCGACGGCTGGTCCGTCCCCGTCATCGAACGCGACCTCGCGGCGCTGGTCACCGGGCGGACCCTGCCGCCCGCCGTGCCCTACCGCGGCTACGCCCTCTGGCTGAGCCGCCAGGACCAGGGCCGCGCCGAGGCGGCCTGGCGCGACGCCCTCGCGGGCCTGGCGCGACCGGCGCCACTCGTGCCCCGCGACCAGGACGACACCGCGGAGCCCGACACGTGCAGGCTGCGCCTCAGCGCCGAGCTGACCGCCGCCCTCACCCGGCGCGCCGCCGAAGCGGGGGTCACGCTCAACACCCTCACGCAGGCCGCCTGGGCCCTGGTACTCGCCCGGCTGACCGGCGGCCGTGACCTCGTCTTCGGCGGGGTCGTCTCGGGCCGCCCGCACGACCTCCCCGGCGCCGGGGAGATGGTGGGCCTCTTCATCAACACGCTGCCGGTGCGGATACGGCTGCGCGAGGGGGAGACCGCCGGGGAACTCCTCGCCCGCGTCCAGGACGAGCAGTCACGGCTCGTCCCGTACCACCACGTGCGCCTCGCGGAGATACGGCGAGGCCTGCCCGGCGGTGCGGGCGCGGGGGAGCTCTTCGACTCGGTGCTCGCCTTCGAGAACTTCCCGCGCGGCGCCGAGGAGCCGCCGGACGACCCGTACGCCGTGCGCGTACGGGATGTCCGCGACGCCACGCACTACCCCGTGACGCTGGCCGTCGTCGCCGGGGAGCGGATGCTGCTCGCCGTGGGCTGCCGGTACGGGCTCTCCGCGGCGGCGGTCACGGCCCGCGTGGTCCGCGCCTTCGAGGGGCTCGCGGGCGACCCGGCCACGCCGGTCGACCGCATCGACGTACTCCCGGACGACGAGCACCGCGAGCTGCTCGCACGTTCGGCCGGTGCCCCGGCGGCTGTGGTGCCCGGGCCCGCCACGGTGACCGGGCGGTTCGCCGCCCGGGTCGCCCGTACCCCGGACGCGCCCGCCGTCGAGAGCGGTGGCGAGGTCCTCACGTACGCGGGTCTCGACGCCGAGTCGGACGTGGTGGCCCGGCGGCTCGTCGCGGCGGGCGTCACGCCCGGCTCCACGGTCGCCCTGCTCCTGCCCCGCTCGCCGTCCCTGATCGTCGCCCAGCTCGCGGTACTCAAGGCGGGGGCGTGCTGGCTGCCGCTGGATCCGGCGCAGCCGGGGGAGCGGTTGCGGCGGCTGCTGGAGTCGGCGTCGGCGAGCGTCGTGGTGAGCCGCGGGGAGCCGACGACGGAACTCCCGCCGGGCGTACGCCACTTCGACCTGACCGCTGGATCGCCGGAGGCGGCAGCGGCAGCGTGCCTCGGGGACCACGCGCACCCCGAATCCCCGGCCTGCGTGATGTACACCTCCGGGTCGAGCGGCGAGCCCAAGGGGGTCGTGGTCCCACAGCGGGCCATCGCGGACCTGGCGGCGGACAGCCGCTTCGGGGGCGCCGGACCCGTACCGGGGGCCGATCCCGTACTGGACGCTGGTCCCGTACCGGAAAGTGGTCCCAGAGGCGGCCCGCACCGTCGCGTGCTGCTGCACAGCCCGCACACCTTCGACGCCGCCACCTACGAGGTGTGGGTCCCGCTCCTGACCGGCGGCACGGTGGTCGTCTGCCCCGATGAGCCCGTGACCCCCGCCCTTCTCGCCCGCGTCCTGCCCGAGCGGGGCGTCACGGCCCTGTGGCTCACGGCCGAACTGTTTCGCACCGTCGCGGAGTTGGCGCCCGAGGCGCTGCGAGGCGTGCGCGAGGTGTGGACCGGCGGCGACGTGGTGGACCCCGAAGCCGTGCGCCGCGTCAGGAACGCCTGCCCTGGCACGGCCGTGGTGAACGGCTACGGCCCCACCGAGGCCACGGTGTTCGCCACGGCCCACCGCGTCCCGAGCCCCCTGCCGAGCGGCCCGCTGCCGATCGGCACGCCCCTGGACGGCACCCGCGCCCACGTGCTCGACGCACGGCTCCGCCCGGTGCCCGACGGCTGCGCGGGGGAGGTCTACCTCGCGGGAGCGGGACTCGCCCACGGCTACCTCGGCCGCCCCGCGGCCACCGCCGAACGCTTCGTCGCCGACCCGTACGGGGAACCCGGCGCCCGCATGTACCGCACCGGGGACCTGGCACGCCGGAACCCCGACGGCAGCCTCACTTTCGCGGGCCGCGCGGACGACCAGGTGAAGATCCGCGGCTTCCGCGTCGAACCCGCGGAGGTGGAGGCGGCCCTGGAGTCCTGCCCCGGGGTGACCCGAGCGGTAGTGGCCGCGAGACCCGCACCGGGCGGCGGCAGCCGCCTCGTGACGTGGGTGGTGCTGACGGCGGGAGGGAACTCCGGCGACCCGCTGGAGGGGGCGCGGGCAGCCGCGGTCCCGGCTTCCGGCGGCCTGGAGCGGACGCGGGAGGCCACGGACTCGGCGTCCGAGCCGTCGAGCCGGTCACGGGATGCCACCGGCCTCCCGGGTCAGCTCCGGGGGGCCGGCGTTCAAGCCGCTGACCCGCTGGACGGCGTCCGGGCCGCTGCCGCGCGGCTGCTTCCCGCGCACCTTCTGCCCACCGCCTGGGTGCGCGTCGACGCCGTACCGGTCACCGCCCACGGCAAGGCCGACCGGGCCGCACTGCCCGAACCGGCCGTCGCCGAGCAGGCCTCGCGCGCCCCGGGCACCGTCCGCGAGAAGGAGCTGTGCGCGCTGTTCGGCGAGGTGCTCGGCCTCGCGGAGACCGGCCCCGACACGGACTTCTTCGCGTCCGGAGGACACTCGCTGAGCGCGCTGCGCCTGGCGGACAGGATCGAGGCGGCCTGGGGAGTACGCGTCCCCGTGGCCGAGCTCTTCGCGGCGCCGACCCCCGCCGGACTCATCGCCCGCCTGGACGGCTCCTCCCCCGCGGGGGAGGACAGCCTGGCCCCGCTGCTCACCCTGCGCGCGGGAGGCGACCGTACCCCGCTGTTCTGCGTGCACCCCGGGCTCGGCGTGAGCTGGGCGTACAAAGCCCTGCTGCCGCACCTGCACCCGTCCCGCCCCGTCCACGCCCTCCAGGCACCGGCACTGTCGGGGACCGGCGGCGCGCTCCCCGCGGAAGTGCAGGAACTGGCGGCCGCCTACCTGGCTCGCGTCAGGGCGGTCCAGCCGCACGGCCCCTACCTCCTCCTAGGGCGCTCCTTCGGCGGCCCCGTGGCACACGAGATGGCGGTCCTGCTGCGGGCGTCCGGCGAGGAGGTCGCGCTGCTCGCCGTGGTGGACGCCATGCCGAAGCCGCTGGAGACGGCGCGCACCCCGCTCGCCGATGCCGTGGTGAAGGAGGAGGCGAGGCGCATCCTCCGCGAGGAGGGCGCCGCGCTGGACGGCCTGGGCGAGCAACGCCTCACCGCCCTGGCCGGGGCCATCGCCCGCCACGTGGAGCTGGGCCGGAGCTGGATCCCGTCCCCCTACGACGGCACGGTCACCCTCTTCGCCGCCACCCGTGACCCGGAAGCCGTCCCGACCGGCACCAAGGCGGCGGCCTGGCGCCGGGCCGCCGCGGCGGTGGAGGTCCACGAACTGGCCTGCGCCCACGCGGAGGTACTCGACCCGGCCCCCGCCGCACAGATCGCCGAGGCGCTGGAAACCGCCGTCGAAGCCGCCCTCCCGCAGGGCCCCAGAGTCCCCCTCCAGGGAGAGTGAGAACAGTGGACGCAGAGCAACCGGCCGCTCCGGCGGCACCCTTGGAGGAGGTCGAGGAGTACGAGTTCCCCGTCTCCGACGCCCAGAGCCGCCTCCTGGTCCTCGACCGCATGAACCCGGGCACCGCTCAGTACAACGTGCCCGCCGCCTTCGCCGTGCACGGCCCGTTCGACGTCGGCGCGCTCACCCGCGCGCTCGACGCCGTCGTCACCCGGCACGAGTCCCTGCGGACCGTCTTCCGTACCGCGGCCGACGGCACGCAGGCGCAGATCGTCCGCGCGAGCGGGCGCGCGCACGTCACGGTCGAGAAGGACGTCCGCGCCGGCGAGGCGGACGCGCGGATGCGGGCCGACGCCGCACGGCCCTTCGACCCGGCGGCGGGACCGCTGCTGCGGTGCACGGTGTACGCCGTGGACGACGGCAGCCACCGCGTGCTGCTCGTCGCCCACCACCTGATCTGCGACGGCTGGTCCCTCGGCGTCATCCTGCGGGACCTCTCCACGGCATACGGAAACGAGAGCGGCGCGGGCGACGGGGGCGGCCTGCCCGAACTCCCCCTCCAGTTCCCCGACTACGCCGCCTGGCAGCGCGAACGCCAGGCCGCCGGCGCCTACTCCGAAGCCGTCGCCCACTGGGCCGGGCGGCTGCGCGGCGCCCCCGAGGTCGTCTCGCCGCCGCTGGACGCGCCGCGCCCCGCGGTACGGACGGCGGCGGGCGGCAGCGAGCGGTTCCCGCTCGGAGCCGGGCCGCGGGAGCGCCTCGGCGAGGTCGCCCGGGGCCGCGGGGCCACGCCGTTCATGGCGCTGTTCGCCGCGTACGCCGCGTTCCTCGGGCGGCTGACCGGCCGCGAGGACCTGGTCATCGGCTTCCCGGTGTCCGGCCGCGACCGGCCGGAGCTCCAGGAGATGGCCGGCATGCTGACCAACACCCTGGCCCTGCGCGTCGACCTGTCCGGGGACCCCTCGTACGGCGAGCTCATCGACCGCGTCCGTGCCGAGCTGCTCGCCGGGCAGCCTCACCAGGACGCCCCCTTCGAGTCCGTCGTGAACAGTCTCGCCCCCGCCCGCGACACCAGCCACGACCCCGTCGTCCAACTGGTCTTCGCCTACGACGACGACACCGAACTGTCCCTCGCGCTCACCGGTGCCCGCGTCGAGCGCGTCGTACTCGACCTGGACACCGCCAAGTTCGACTTCCACCTGCACGTCGAACGCTGGGGCGCGGCGGGTGACCTCTCCGCCCAGTTCATCTACCGCAGCGACCTCTTCGAGGCCGCCACCGTGCGCGGCTGGGCGCGGAACTTCCGCACGCTCGTCGACGCGGCCGTCGCGCGCCCGGACGTGCCCCTCTCCGCTCTCGACGCCGTACCGGACGACGAGCGCCGCCGCGCGGTGGCGGCCGCCGACCGCACGGCCGAGGCGGCGCCCACGGACCGCCTGGTGCCCGACCTGATCGCGGACGTCGCGGCGGCCCGCCCCGACGCCACGGCCCTGGTCTGCGGAGACGTCCGCCTCAGCTACCGGGAGCTGCTTGAGCGTGCGGACGCGCTGGCGTCCCGCCTCCGCGCGGCGGGTGTCCGGCCCGGCTTCCGGGTCGGGCTGCTGCTGCCCCGCTCGGTGGAGATGGGCATCGCGGCCCTCGCGGTGCTGCGGGCGGGCGGCGCGTACGTACCGCTCGACCAGGCCCACCCGCACGCCCGCCTCGCGCACATGATCGAGGCATCCGGCACTGGCCTGCTCGTCACGGCCGGGGAGACGGCGGAGAAGGGGGAGGGGCTGGGGGCGCGGCTGGGGGTGCGGTGGCTGCGGGCGGACGTCCATGACCCGGACGCGGCTCCTGAGCCGGGCCCGGTGACCCCTGAGCCGGGATCAGGCCTCGCCCCGGCCTCCGCCCCGGCCCCCGCTGCCGGTCCCGGTCCCGCCCCCGAAGACCTCGCCTACGTCCTCTTCACGTCCGGCTCCACGGGCGTCCCGAAAGGCGTCGCGGTCGAGCACCGCGCACTGCTCAACCTCACCATGGCGGTGCGCCCGACGTTCCCGGTCACGGCCGAGGACCGAGTCCTCCAGTTCGTGTCGTTCGGCTTCGACGTGGCCGTCTCCGACCTGTTCTTCCCCTGGGTGGCGGGCGCCGAGCTGCACATCGCGCGGGACGACGAGCGCCTCGGCGACGCGCTCGCCGCCCGGCTGCGGGACTCCCGCATCACGTACGTGTTCCTGCCGCCGTCCGCCGCGATGCTGCTGCCCGACGTGGCGGGGCGGCTGCCCCATCTGCGTACGCTCGCCGTCGGCGGCGAGGCCTGCCCGGCCGAACTGGTCGAGCGGCTCAGCGAGCCTGGCCGCCGGATCGTCAACGCGTACGGGCCGAGCGAGGCCACCGTCTACGCCACCACCGCCGACCTCGAACCCGGCGAGCCCGTGGTCATCGGCGCCCCCGTGCCGGGCTCCCGCGTCCACGTACTCGACGCCCGCCTGCGCACGGTGCCCGTCGGTGTGACCGGCGAGGTCTACATCGCGGGCGCCTCGCTGGCCCGCGGCTACATCGGCCGCCCCGGCATGACCGCCGAACGCTTCGTCGCCGACCCGTACGGCCCGCCCGGCTCCCGCATGTACCGCACCGGCGACCTCGCCAGGATCGACGCCCGGGGCCGCAGGCACTACCTCGGCCGCTCCGACTCCCAGGTCAAGCTGCGCGGCATCCGCATCGAACTCGGCGAGATCGAGGCCCTCCTCGCGGGCCACCCCGACGTCGCGGTCACCGCGGCGGCCGTGCGCGGCAGCGGGGCGGAGCAGCGGCTCGTCGCGTACGTCGTGCACCGGGACGGGGCGGCCCCCTCGGACGAGGCTCTCCGCGCCCACCTCGCCGACCGGCTCCCCGGCTACATGCTGCCGGAGCTCTACGTCCACCTCGACGAACTGCCGCTCAACCGCTCGGGCAAGATCGACCGCGCCCGGCTGCCGGAACCGGCCGCCGGACGCCAGGAGGCGGGCCGCTCGTACACGACCCCGAGCACCGCGACGGAACGTCACGTGGCCGAGGTCTGGTCCCGCGTCCTGACCCTGGACAGAGTCGGCGTCCACGACAACTTCTTCGACCTGGGCGGCAATTCGGTACGGCTGCTGAACGTCCTGGACGCCTTGCGGGACCGGGCGGACGCCGCCGCCCCCGACCTCACCATGGTCGACCTGTTCCGCCACCCCACCGTGGCCGCCATCGCGGCCCACCTCGACCGGGCCCGGGACCGCACCCAGGACCCGGCCCCGGACGGAACGCCCGCCACCGCGGGCGAGGCCGCCACCACCACGGCGGCCGAACGCAGGGGCGGCGACCGCCGCGCACGACAGAACGCCGCCGCACAACGGCTCCGCTCCAGAAAGGGCACGTCACGATGACCGACCCAGCACCCCGGGACTCAGCACCCCGGGACCCCGCGTCCGCCCCGGCCGCAGGCCTCGACGCCGATCCCGGACACGACTCGGCGATCGCGGTCGTCGGGATGAGCGGCCGGTTCCCCGGCGCCCCCGACCTGGACGCGTACTGGGCGAACCTCCGCGACGGCGTCTGCACCATCACCGACTTCACCGAGGCCGAACTCCTGGCCGACGGCGCGGACCCGGCGGAGCTGCGCGGCGCCGAGCACGTCCCCGCCAAGGGGTACCTCGCCGACGCCGACCGCTTCGACGCCGAGCTGTTCGGCTTCAACCGCACGGAGGCCGCCGCCCTCGACCCCCAGCACCGCGTCCTCCTGGAGACCGCCTGGGCGGCGCTGGAGGACGCGGGCCACGACCCGCTCGCGGTGCCCGTCCGTACCGGCGTGTACGTCGGCGGCAGCCCCACCGAGCACATGCTGGCCGCGCACACGGACCGCCGCCTCGCCGCGTCCATCGGCGCGATGCAGATCCGCATCCTGACCGACCGCGAGTTCCTCGCCCCCTGGATCTCCTACCGCCTGGGCCTGGAGGGACCGAGCCTGACCGTCCAGACGGCCTGCTCGACCTCGCTCACCGCCGTACACCTCGCCGCACAGGCACTCCTCCTCGGCGAGTGCGACACCGCGCTCGCGGGCGGCGTCAGCATCGACACGGTCCGCAGACAGGGCTACGTCCACTACGAGGGCGGCATCTTCTCGGCGGACGGCCGCTGCCGCCCCTTCGACGAGCGGGCGGGCGGCACCGTGCCCGGCAGCGGCGTGGGCGTGGTCGTGCTGCGCCGCCTCTCCGACGCGCTCGCCGACGGCGACCCGGTCCGCGCGGTCATCCGCGGCAGCGCGCTGACCAACGACGGCGCCACGAAGGTCGGTTTCACCGCCCCCGGCGTCGAACAGCAGACGGCGGCGATCGTCGAGGCATGGTCGGCGGCGGGCCTCGCCCCCTCCGCGGCCCAGTACGTGGAGACGCACGGCACGGCGACGGAACTGGGCGACCGCATCGAACTGGCGGCGGCAACGGCGGCGTTCGCGTCGGCCGCACCCGCGGGCACGGGCATCGGCTCGGTCAAGTCGAACATCGGTCACCTCGACGCGGCGGCGGGCGTGGCCTCGCTCATCAAGGCGGTCCTGATGCTGGAGCACGCCACGCTGGCCCCCACGGTCAACGTCTCGCGCCCGCATCCCGACCTGCGCCTGGACGCCTCACCGTTCCACGTGGTGGACCGCGCGACCCCGTGGCCGCTCCCGCCCGAGGGCCCGCGCCGCGCGGGAGTGAGCTCACTGGGCATCGGCGGTACGAACGTCCACGTGGTCCTGGAGCAGGCGCCTACGCCTACGCCTACGCCTTCGCTGCCCGGGAGGGCGACGGCGCCGCTCGGCGTTGAGATTCTGCCCCTGTCGGCCCGTACGGAGACGGCCCTGAGGGCGCTGGCGGCCCGCCTCGCGAAGGCGCTGCGGGCTCCGGAGGCCCCCTCCCTGGCGGACACCGCGTACACCCTGCGCACGGGCCGCACCCCCATGGACGTACGCGCCTACGTCCTGGCGTCGGACCCGGCGGAGGCGGCCGACCGCCTGACCGCGCTGGCGGAGGGCCGGGCGTGGAGCGACGGCGGCGAGGGCCCGGACCCGGACGGCCTGCGCGGCCTCGGGGAGCTGTGGCTGAAGGGCGGCTCGGTCCCGTGGCCGGAGAGCCCGGGCGAGGGCGAGGGCCGCCGGGTGAGCCTGCCGACGTACCCGTTCGCGGGGGAGAGCTACGGCGCACTGACCTTGACGCGTACGCCGAACCAGCTGAACACGGTGGACGGGCAGGAGACGACGGCCTCGGCGGCAGCCGGCGACGACCCGACGGCAGCCGCCGACGACCCGACGGCCGGCGTCGTGGCGCTGCTCGCGGAGGCCCTGGGCCTGGAGGGCCCCGTGGGCCCGGACACCACGTACTTCGCGGCGGGCGGCGACTCGCTCACCGCGGTCCATCTGGTCGGCAGGCTGCGGGACGACTTCGGCATCGACGTACCGATCACCGTGTTCCTGGAGGAACTGCCCCTCCAGGAACTGGCGACGCGCATCGTCGGTTCCAGGGAACGGGACGCGGCGGAGGACTCACTGGACGCCCTGCTGGCGGAGTTCGAGGCGGAGTAGGCGGAGTAGGCGGAGTCGAGGGGGGCCGTGGTCAGAAAGCGGTGACGGCCCTACGGCCGGGGAGCGCGGAGGCGATGACTCCGGCGACGTACGGCATGTGCGCGTCGAGGAAGAAGTGCCCCCCGGCCAGGACATGGCAGGAGAACCCGCCCCGGGTCTCGCTCTCCCAGGCCCGCGCGCCCTCGACGGTGACCCGCGGATCGCTGTCACCGGTGAGTACGACGACGGGACAGCCGAGCGGCTCCCCGCTCCGGTACACGTACTCGTCCACGATCCGATAATCGGCCCGCATCGGAGGCAGGAAGAGGGAGAGCAGCTCAGGGGAGGAGAAGAGCTCCTCGGCGGTGCCGGAGAGCTTGCGCATGTCCGTGACGAGCTCGGCGTCGGTCATGTCGCTCACCCGCTTCTTGCCCGCCGCCATGCGCGGCAGCGAGGGCGCCATGCGCCCGGACACGATCAGCGCCACGGGCGGCTGCCCCGCGGCCTCCATGCGCCGCGCGGTCTCGAACGCGAGGAGCGCCCCCATGCTGTGCCCGAACAGGGCGGTGGGTTGGGCGTCGGGCCCCCCGGGCAGTTCGGCGAGCACGGCGTCGACGATCTCGTCCGCCCCCGCGGCGAACGGCTCGCCGTACCGGTCCTGCCGGCCCGGATACTGCACGACCAGCGGCTCGACGATCCCCGACACGGCAACCGAGAGCCCGTGATAGGCGCTGACGGAACCGCCCGCGTGGGGGTAGCAGAGCAGACGGATCCCGGCGTCGGGTGCGGGGTGGTTGCAACGTATCCAGTCGCCCACGAGCGCGCCCTCCCTTCAGTACGGCAGCCGCCGCCGACCGGCGGCCTGACCTGGCCAGCATGCCGGACGAAGGGAGGCCGCGGGCGGCTTTGTGACGCGCACGGCACGCGCATGGCACGCGCATGGCACGCGCATGGCACGCGCACGGCAGGGAGAACCGAGGGGAGAACCTAGCCGAACCGGTGAACTCCCGCCCCTGGGGTAACCGGACGAAAACCGAGAAGCCCTGTACGACCTGTACGAAGGGAGAGACGCGATGCCGTCCTCACTGCTGGAAGCCGTGGACATCAAGGCACCCGTGGCGGTGACCTGGTCTCTGTGGGAGAACGTGGAACGCTGGCCGGCCTTCCTGAGCCACGTGAAGCACGTGCAGCGCGTGGACGAGTCGACGTTCGCATGGCAGGTGTCACTCCCCGCGGCGGACAAGGAGTTCGTGGCGGAACTGACCGAGGTGATTCCCCGGGAACGCATAGCGTGGCGCACGACGGAGGGCGTCCACCACGCGGGCGTGGTCACCTTCCACCGCCTCAGCGACACGGAAAGCCGAGTGACCCTGCAGATCGAATACGACCCCCAGGGCTTCGTGGAACACCTGGGCGCCCTGACGAACCTGGACAAGACACTGGCCAACTACGACTTGGGCGAATTCCAGAGGATGGCAGAACGGGAGGCGGGGACCGCTGAGCGTCCGTGAGAGCGCCCCTGGGGGCATGGGTCCTCGGACGGGTCACTGCTTGCCGGTGCCGACAGGGGCGACCCGGACCTGGTCACCGGCGTCGGCGCCGACGAGAAGGCGGAGGTCGGTCGAGAGAGCCTTGGAGTGAGGCTCGTCGGGCGGGGTGACCTCGATGGCGTTGACGTACACACCGGAGCCGCTGGGGTCGTTCTTCGGGTAGTGCAGCGTGAACCGGGTCGACTCACCGGACTTGAGGGCGACGGCAGGCGCGGCGAGCTGGCTGCGCTTGGCGCTGAGCGGCCCGGAGGCGTCCTGGGACCGGAGGTCGACACCCGGGAAGCCCTTGAGCGAACAGGCGTCGCCCCCCCCGTGTTCTTGAGGGCGACGACGAGCGTGCCTTCGGCCGTACCAGAAGCGGTGCTGAAGCCGAGGTCGGCGGTCTTGCAGGGCCCGGTGGTGATCTACCCGCCACCGCTGCCCTCGTCGGCCGCGGCGGTGGCGGTCCCGCAAACACTCACACCGCACCCACTCCTGGGACAACTCGTAACCTACCCGAAGCTGCAACGCAGGCGCAGGTCACAAAGAGTGAACCCTGAGCGCCCGCGACTGCGGACGGACGGACGGACGACGGGCAGGCAAGGCTGAGGCTGCCGGGCGCCAACGACATACGCAAAGACCCTGTCCTCAGCGAACCGCTGATGGCGAGGTCTTCGGTCACCGCATACAAGGTGCCCCGGCAGGATTCGCAGGGGAAGGGCGGGAAAGCAAAACGAAGGGGGCGCCCTAGTGATCGAGTCCTGGAAATGTGCTCGAAACCCAGAGAGTATTACTCCAGAAGGATTTCCTCGGGGCGTCGGCTCGTGATCGGCACACCCTGTGCGTACAGGATGTGATCCAAGCATGCAGCGAGGTCATCTCCATGATCGTCTCGTGCCATGCTGCGCAACTCGCGGGCCAAGTGCAACCCACTGACCAGGACGATGGGGTATTGATCTTCCACCATCTCGAGTTGAGCGGGTTCTGAGAAGGCGCCCGTGGTGACGTAAATGCCGATCCAGCCGCGGCGTAGACGTGCGACGACCCGTGCGATCTGCTCCGCGGATACGAGGCCGTCAGGACGTATGCACTTGGCCTGGCCCAGAACGACGAGGCTGGTACCGGCGAGTCCCGCGCCGAGGTCGATACGCCCGACGAAGTCCGCTCCGCCGTCTCCTGAGCGCCGCGTGATCCACCCCTCCCGGTAGTTGTGCCCGGAACCTCTCAGTACTCGAGCGGCGGCAGCCGATGCGACGGCTTCGAAGTCGTGTTTGCGTCCGTCGAACTGCTTGTAGATGAGCTGGAGGTCGTCGTGTCGCTTGCTGCCGGCCACTGGGCGTTGATCACGTACTTTGGTGATGCGCGCGCGGGCAACGCGCCGGCGAACTCGAGGAAGCGCTGCATGCCCTCGCTTCACCCACTCTCGCCAGGCACGGGGCGCCTTGGCGAGGGCTTCCTGATCAGAGACCTTCGAGGTACGGCGAGCCGTGATCCAGTCCCAATCAACCTGATCGTTCTCGGCTGTCAGGTCGATCAGGGCAATGTCGTAGACGTAGTTGGTGAACGTGGTGTGCTCGTGACCCGCCCACTGAACGATCCGCTCGGCTCGCTCTATGACTCCAAGCCCGCAGAACTCGACGAAGCCCTTGACCTTGCCGTCACGTGACACAGCACGGAACAGCAGCAGTGGGGCCGCGCTGGCCCTGCCTTCGGGGGTCGGTGCCTGATGCTCGTTGAAAGCGTCGAGAAGGGTCGCGTTTCCGGTGGTCGTTCCAGGGGGCTTCGTCATCCCGGCCTTGTGATCGCCGAAGTACCGCACATGCCCGTTGTCCAAGTCGAACACATCGTGCCACGGGGTTTGTTCGCTGCCAGCCTTCCACGGGCTGGAGCGGATCAGGATCGCTGGCCGCCGCTGCTGTCCGTCTACTGAGACTTTGGCCATCCCGTTGATGCCTGCCTCGAGCAGCGCCTTCTTGTGGCCAGGGGCATCGGTTGCGTAGTGGAAGTTCGTGTACCCGCCGAGCACAGGATTGGTTGGGTTCTTGGCGCTCGAGTAGCGCAGCACTTCTCCGACATGCAGTACCTCTCCCATGGCAACCCCTCCCCAAGCCTTGCGAGGGAGTGATCCTTTCATGAGCAGAGCCAAGGCGCTTAGAAGCGGTGGAGCGCACTACCGGCGCGTCCGTTTTGCCTAGAGCTTTCGGGTGTCAAGAGCGAGACCCCGCGGCTCAGCGGCTGAAGGGACTGCTCAAGGAGAGCTAGCGCACAGATAGATGAAGCCCTCGGACATCTTGTCTGGGGCTCGCCTCGTTTCACCGTCTACCTGCTGCGATGCTTCGAGCCGGGAGCAGAGGGGGCCTCGTGGAGTTGAAGGTCACGCGCTGGAAGCGGTATGGCCATGATCGCCTGTACGCGAACTTGCCTGATGGCACCGCGGTCGGCTGGGCGGACCTGCGAACGGGAGACATCACGGTCCTGCACGTCGAATTCCGCGATGACGTGCGCGCCGTGCTGGCACACCACCTACAGAGTGTGCCCGATACCGTCCCGTCACAAGAAATACCTGAGGCTTTAGCGCGTCCGCTGCTGCCGCCGCTGACACCGGCCGATGACCTGGCCGCCAACCCTCCCGGCGCGGCTCTCCGCGAGCTGCTCGACACATCTGGCCCCAGCCTGGTGGAGCGGGTCATCTCATGGCTTCTGCGGCGCCCCACGGAGTGGGACTCGTGGCGGAAGGGGCTGGCGGGGGAGAGGCGGGTCGGAGCCGAGCTGAACCGGTTGTCGCGCCACGGCTGGCGCGTCCTGCACTCCATCCCCCTGGCCAACCAGGTAGACGTAGATCACTTGCTGATAGGCCCTGGCGGGGTCTTCAGCATCAACACCAAGCACCACCGTAAGCGGGCCGTATGGGTCGGCGACGACGCCGTAAAGGTCGACCACGGCAAGCCGGCCCCGTACGCACGCAAGAGCCGGGCGGAGGCCAAGCGCGTGGCACGGGTGCTGGAGCACTACTGCGCATTCCCCATCCCGGTGGAGCCCGTGCTCGTCTTCGTAGGCGTAACCGACCTGAAGGTGGTCGCCACGCAGCTCAGCGTGCGGGTCTACGAGGAGCGGCAAGTGGCGGCCCTGGCCCCGCTCTCAGGGGTACTGACGGCCGAGCAGATAGAGCAGGTGTACGCAGTCGCCCGCCACCGACAGGCCTGGAACCGAGCCTGAGCGTTCATGCATGGCGCCAACTTCGCCGCAGCTCACCTGCGGCGACGCAAAGCTCCAAGCACACCCCTGAACACGCAAAGACCCCGTCCTCAGCGAAACCGCTGATGGCGGGGTCTTCGGGCACCTCATACAAGGTGCCCCCGGCAGGATTCGAACCTGCGCACACGGCTCCGGAGCCCAGGTGAGAGCGAATAGCGATTCGCCCTCTGACCTGCGACGAAGCCGTCTCCAGTCGGAGCCCTGGGCTAGATCATGACGCCCCTATTACGCAGGCCACCTGTCGGGCGGTGGGTCCGGACCGTATGGTCTGAGCATGATCTCGGGCAGCGACGGGGGACCGGACGGCGGCGGCACGAAGTTCACGGCGGAGGGCTTGGCGCCCGTCCTTCGGGAAGCATGCGCGACGGCCAAACTCGACTCCCGCGGCGCCGAACTGCTGCGGCTCGGATCGAACGCGGTCTACCGCCTGTCGTCGGCACCGATCATCGTCCGTATCGCACGTGATCCGTCGGTCTTCGCGGAGATGGACCGGGCCGTGAACGTGTCCCGATGGCTGGAGTCGCAGGACTTCCCGGCCACGCGCGTGCCGACGCGGGCGACTCAACCGCTTGTCGTCGGCGGCCTCGTGGTGACGTTCTGGGGGAGCGTCCAGGAGAACGAGGAGTACGCCACCGTCGGCGAACTGGCCGACCTGTTGCGGCGCCTGCACTGGCTCGAAGAGCCGGAGTCGCTCGGACTGCCGTACTTCGACCCGCTGGCCAAGCTGGCAGTGTCCCTCGAAGGATTGAACGGAATCGCGACGGAGGACCGGAAGTTCCTGGAGGAGCGGGCGGCCAAGCTCGCGAAGGACTACGACCGCCTGGACTTCGTGCTTCCCTTCGGGATGATCCACGGGGACGCCAACATCGGCAATGTCCTCCGCCACCGGGACGGCCACGCGGTCTTCATCGACCTGGACGGCTTCTCCCTTGCCCCGCGCGAGTGGGACCTGATCCTGACGGCTATCTATTACGACCGTTACGGTTGGCACTCAAAGGCTGAGTACGCGGAATTCGTGCACCGATACGGCTTCGACCTGATGAACTGGCCGGGGTACGAGACGCTCGCTGACCTGCGGGAACTGATGATGGTCGCGTGGGTCGGTCACCAGGCCGCCACCAACGAGCGAGCTGCCGCGGAGTTCGCCCGACGGATGCGGTCTCTCCGCACCGGGCAGGGCCGTAACGAGTGGCAGGCGTTCTGAGCAGTGGGCAAGTGCGCCCGGCGCTTCAGAAACCGACGTGCTCGCCGGAGGCTGCCCAGAGTCGGTTTCCTCTGACCTGTTCGGCAAAGGCCCGTGCTTCAGCGCTCTGGCCGGCGCCGGCCACTATGAGATTCTTCCGGAACTCGGCAAGGTAGCTGACGCATCGCGCTGACTTGAGCTGCTCTCCCAAGTCGAGAGCATCGAGCGCCACGCGACACGCTTCCCCGACGTCTCCGGCGTGGAGATGGGCGTCGGCGAGAACCATGGTCACGAAGAAATCGCTCCGTACGTGGCTGCCGCTCATCGCGTTCTCGGCATGGGCGACGGCCTGGCGGGCGCTATGGACATCGCGGAAGCAGTGGGCGGCCTCGGCGGCGAGTTCTACCTCGTCGAAGTAACTGATCCACTCCGGCTCGTCGTCGCTGTTCCGGCTTTCCAGGGCCTTCGTGGCCGCGTTCAAGGCTGCTTCGCAGGCACGCACGTCACCGGTACGAGCAAGGGCTCGGGCTTCCATGGCATGGAACTGGGCGCGCAGTGTCGGCGTGGCCACGGGGGAGATTCCCATGAGTGCCGCGCGGGCGAGTGTGGCGGCCTCCGTGTAGCGACCGAGGAATGTCGCCTGATGGCTCATGGCGGACAGGATGCTTCCGGCGAGTCGGCGGTCGTTGGCGTCCTGGGCCAGCCGGAGGGCTTGGAGAAAGTACCGCTGTGCCAAGCCATGACGGCAGGCGTCGTATGACATCCAACCGGCAAGCAGCGTGGCTTCCGCCACCGTGGAAAACAGCGTCCGGCCGACCTGCTCGGTGTACTGCCCGCGTAGGAGCGGCGTCACGTCCGTACTGAGGTACTGGATGGCCGCGTGCCGTGCGTGGTCTCCGCCGAAACGGTCGTCCAGCTCGGCGAACATGTCCGCGGTGGTCTTGATCGCGGCCACATCTCCGAGACCGACATGGACCCCGTCCTTGCGGCGCCGGGGAAGCGTCGGCTCGGGCGCCACCAACCAGCGGAGGGACGCTTCGTTCCATGCGGGCTGCGACGGCTCGGCTTGCAAGAGCGGTTCATACCGGTTGAGATCGGCACGCCACAGTTGACCGACTGCCTCGATCGCGTCATCGGGGCTCGCCGGATAACTGGCGTCCATGAGTGACAGGTCTCGCCCGCTCTCGTGACTCAGTCCGAGTTCGGCAGCACTGAGTCCAAAGACCTCGCAGAGCAACGGGCCATAGAAATCGTCCGGGACGCTGTGGCCGTTCTCCCAGCTTGCGATACGCCGTTTCACACTGGCGTCCGCCGGGAGCTGGTGCCCGCGACGAGCCGCGACCTGACGCAGCTCGCGCACCAAACGCGGCTGACTCCAGCCCCGATCCACACGGGCCTGACGTATGCGAACGCTGGTCGGCTGTATCGAAGACGTGACCGCTCCCTCCCGCGCGTGCACTGGTGGCTTACTGAGGCCAATGGCTTGGTGCGTTCGTGACTGAATGTACGCGCGGAACACCGAGCAGTACGGCAAGTCCGCCGACATATCCGGCGGTTGACCCACGACGGGGGATGACGCGGCCAAGCGTGACGCGTCATCCCCCGTCACCTCTCGTCATCTGCCCTGGCCACGGGGCTGACCACAAGGCTGGACACAGAGCGGCATTGCGGCCGCGACCGAGTCTGACCGAGGTGGGATGACGTGCAGAGGATGACCACAAGAGGCGTCGAATGGCTCTCCGCAGCAGCAGACGACCCGGCCGAATGCCGGGGAACCTGGGCGGGTGATCCCCGCGCACCCTACGCGTTGGCGGCCGGACGCTACTTCGACGTGGTGTCGGTCGAGCAGAGGCTCGGCATGGAGACCTTCGATCAACTACTCCGCAAAGGAATGCCATTCCGTCCCGTAGTGCTCGATCGCAAGGCCCGACGAGTGGGCTTCTTTCTGGGCTCGCAGAACGCGGAGACCTTCACGCACTACCTTGCGCAGGAAGAGGGCTCCCCGCCGGCGTACCGGTACCTCGGGCACGGCTCGGTGGTCGTCGTACCAGGCCCGATGCCCATGAGCGATGACCGATACCAATGGCTCCGGGCCCCGACCCGGCGGCCTACCGCCAACCCGCTGCGCCCGATAGCTCTGGCCACCATGCTGGTCGCCTCCGCCGAGCTCCTCGCACGCGTGGACCGGTACGGCGAGCGCTACCCGTCTCCGATCGTCCTCGCCATCCGCATCTTCGAGGAGACCTCGACCGATGCGGGATGACGCCACACATCAGCATGACGCTGCCACATGGTCGCCGCTGAACAGCGACGACTGGTACGCCGCACGCAACGCCACGACCGCCCTTCGGGACGCGCTACTGCATGCCGGTCTGGAGAAGGACTTCCCCTACCTCCGGGCCGACCTGAACGCGTTCGGGCACGGCCTTGTGGAGCTGGGCCGCGTCTCACCGGCCACCGCGGAACGGCTGGCAGAACTGCTGCGGCTGGCGCTCGCGGCGGGACTGCGGCAACTCGAAGAGAACGGTGGTGAAGCCGCCGAAGACGGCGCAGAGAAGGAGCTGACGTCATGACCGACCGACGGGGAGTCGTCGCCAAGCGCGCCGAGAACTTGCTGCCGGGTGTGCCGTACGTCCGCGGCTGGGCACAGGCACAACGCAGTGCCGGCGCCTTGGCCGCACAACTGACCGCTCTCGGCCTGGAGACGGACTTCCCCGGCCTCACGGCCGACGTGAACGTCTCGGGTGACGGCCTGGTCCGCCTCGGCGCTGTACGCCCGGAAGCGGCGCGGCTGCTCGCGGAACTGATCGTGTCGGGCCTTGCGGCAGAGTCGCCGACGCATCCCGAAGCGCTGACGCAACAGGCAGGCAACGCCCGTCATGACTCGGCGGCTGCCTGAGCGGCTTGGGTCAGTTACTCCGACCGGTTGCGGTATGAGCATGCTCCCCCGACCGGCTGGCCCGGCCCCGTACGTCACCGTTCCCCTGACGAACGATGTGCGAGACCTGCTGCTGCCCGAGCAATCTCCCTGGCTACTGGTCTGCCGCTCGGCCGGGACCGGCGCCCCAGCGCCGCAGCCCGGACGAACGGCAGACCCAGACCGCTTGAGATGAAAGCAGGAATCGGTGCCAGGCTCTGCGTATCAGGGACATCACCTTAAGAAGCTGAGGTGATTCACGGGCGTGTAATCGGCTGACCTGCTGCGAGCGGGGAAGGCATCCGATCGTCTGCCGGATTGATACCCGCTGTTCCCCGCACGATCTGGCACGGAGCTGGCACGTCCACCGTCTTAAGGCTGGCGAGTGGAAGTCACTAGCATCGTCCACATTGAGGGGGCCGCCATGGCACTGGGACGTAAGGGCGCACGGCGCATCGTTGTCGACGGCACGGCCTATCGCTGGCGGCTGCGACGTAGGCCGACCTACGCCCAGGGCTTGGCCTGGACACCGTGCACGTTCGCGGTCGAGCTTGCGGACACTCCGGGGACAACGCTCGTGGTCGCCACCAATCAACCGCATCCGAGCAACTGCATCGGACACGAGGCTAAGGCGGTATTTCCATCCGATGTTGCCCAAGCCATCGAACGCGCCTTGCGTGAGGGCTGGACGCCGACGACTTCAGGCGTTCCTTTCCACCTCGACCTGTCGGTCGGCTTCACGTCCTCGCCCTGAGGGGAGCGGAAGGTGAGCACCGCTTTAGGAGTTCGATCACGCTGCGGCATGGTGTGCCAAAACGCGGCTCGATGGTCGCTCTGCGATCCGGCTGCGACCGCTTCGGCACGTCATCCTTCCCCACCGTTGATGTTAGCTGTGGATTTCAATGGAGCAAGCGCTTAGAAGGCGCTTGGCGCAAGCTGCTGTATCGCTGTTCTGACCTGCCCTAACTCGCACTGAACGGTGCGGTTCTGGGGAACTTCGACACGTATTCGACCCGGGGGGCTGAAGCTGCCGGGTTGACCGTCAGCCCTGTTGCGAAGGGTACGAGACTCCCGCAGCGCGGCCGGCGAGCTGTAGGTGCTTGGGAGGGTTGAGCTGAGCAAGCGTGGAGTCGAAGTCCAGTCGGTAGTGGACGACTGAATCATCTAGGGGGCCATCAACTGTCCCAATCCGCTCCTGGAAGACGATTCGATCTTCTTCGTCACGTCCAGCTGTTTCAATCGGAGGCTTGACGATCTCTGCGTCCCAGATAGCGGCGACGCGCTGCATGGTTCGAGGCTCGCAGACGATGCGGAAGCCTGACCGATTGATCTTGTTCCCTCGTGCCCACGTCAGTGGCTCGCGTCGCATGACGGCACGGATGATCTCTCCCCAAGTAAGTTGCGGGAGACGTAGCTCGGGGGCATCCCAAAGGTTGCGCGTGTGCAGATTGTGGATATCGATCCAGTCGCTTCGAGGTCTGCGATCGAACCACTCGAATGTTGCTTCCTGCTCAGGGGACAGGATGACCTCGCCGTGCTCTGCCTCGGTCCCCGCGACGACGAATACGGACTGGTTTCGGTGTGGGAATCTCGTTGTTCTGCCCGATTTAGGGTGATCGCGGACGGTTAGGAGCATCTCTCTTGGCAGGTTGTTGACGAGGCGACCGCGGACGACTACTTCGAGGCAGTCGGCATCCTCGTGACGAGCGCAGCGGTGTGCCTCTGCGCCTAAAGAGCCGGACGGATCACGTGCAGTGGCTTCTCGGTACTCGATCTCTGTCAGGAAGAGATCGACAGGTGGCGTGCTTGCCGCTCTAGCTGTCTCGTAGCTGATCTGACCTGTCTTGTAGGCCAAGTTCAGTGCCCTGCGCGCGGCGGCGCTGGAACGACGTACGAAGAAGACAGACGTAAGCGCAATCGCTGGGGAGGCGACCGCTAGAGATCTTTAAGGGTGTGGGTTACGTGGGGTCGTGACGGCAGTCGTGGGCCGCGCTATGCCGGAGAAATGAGGTATCCCGATGGTGGTGGG
>NZ_JBVJFF010000027.1:0-7408 GCF_055587985.1 Streptomyces sp. NPDC046335
ACATCGCCGACCACCTCGGCTGCTCCCAAATGCACGTCTCCCGCCTCCTCACCCGCACCATCACCAAACTCCGCACCGGCCTCATGGACCGCGAGTAGAACGATCCCGCGGGGCGAACACGCGGCACACGCCATGACCCGTGTGCCGCACGCTGCGGCGCCTTCGCGCGACAGAGCCGTACGATCAGAAAAGTCCCGGAAGCGATATCGGGGGCCGGACGTCTGTCCGGTCCCCGATATCGCGGACAAACGGCCTTTTGACGTGCTTGAGGACCAGGCACATCCGCGGGAGCGGACCCTTCGGGGCCGTCCCTAGGTGTGCCTCGTCGCGCTCCCGTGCTGTTGATCACGACAGTCCCACGGGAAGGCCACGCACATGCCGACGAGGGCAGGACGCCCCCACCGCCGCCCGGACGCGCCGGACACCGCCGCCGACTTCGAACGCCTGGCCGCGCTGCCCCCCGGCCCGGAACGACAGCGGCTGGCCACCCAACTGGTCGAGGCCTGGTTGCCGATGGCCCGTCGGCTGGCGGGCAAGTTCCGCGACCGCGGCGAGCAGCTCGAGGACCTGGAGCAGGTCGCGGCCCTCGGCCTGGTCAAAGCCGTCGACCGCTACGACCCGGCGTACGGCCCCTTCGCCCCGTACGCCGTGCCCACGATCATCGGTGAGGTGAAGCGGCACTTCCGGGACCACGCCTGGCACGTCCATGTACCCCGGCGCGTGCAGGAACTGCGCAATCAGGTGCGCGCCAGCATCCGCGAGCTCAGTACCGGTACGGGCCGCTTCCCGACGGTGACGCAGATCGCCGAGCAGGGGCAGATGAGCAAGGAGGACGTACTGGCGGGCCTGGAGGCCATCGAGAGCTTCCGCGCCCTGTCCCTGGACGCCCAGCTCAGCGCGGGCAGCGAAGACGGCTCCGCCGCGCTGGCCGACACCCTCGGTCTGACCGAGCCGCGCTTCGACGCCGTGGTGGCGCGCGAGGCGGTCAAGCCGTGCCTGGCCCATCTGCCCGAACGTGAGCGCCGCATCCTGTACCTGCGGTTCTTCCACGACATGACCCAGGCGCGCATCGGTGAGGAGCTCGGCATCTCGCAGATGCACGTCTCCCGCCTGCTCGCCCACGCGTGCCGTCGCGTACGGGCCCACGTCGAACGCGACGACGGCAACGACCGGCACCCGGCACCGGCCGCCGTCTGACGCTCAGGGGCGGGGCCGGGTGGCGGTGTCGAGGTAGAAGGCGTCGATGCTCTGCACGGCCTGCTCGAACTCCTCCAGGTTCACGGGCTTGGTCACGTAGGCGTTGGCGTGGCTGCTGTACGCGCCGTTCACGTCGTCGGGAGCGCTGGAGGTGGTGAGGACGACGACGGGGATGGTCTGGAGGTCGTCGTCGGCCTTGAGGACCTTCAGCAGCTCCCTGCCGTTCATCCGCGGCATGTTCAGGTCCAGGACGATGAGGTCGGGCCGCGCGGAATCCGGGGCGCGCAGGTGCTCGAGCGCGGCGACTCCGTCCGTGACCTGGACCAGGTTGCGCGCACCGCGCTCGCTGAGAGCTTCCTCGATGAGCATCGCGTCGGCGGCGTCGTCTTCGACGAGCAGGACGTCGAAGGGGCGGGCGGGGGTGGCGATCATCGGATGCTCCGTGGGTTTTTCGTTGGAGTAGTGGAAAAGCCCCGGCCAGCGGCGCCGGGCTCCCTGGCGGGTCAGGCCGCAGGCGGCGCCGATCTGGGGGTATCCGGCACCTGCGTGGGCGGCGGCCACGGCCGCGTCACGCCGCAGCCGTTCGGCGGCCTGCTGAAGGTGATCCAGTACGTGCAGCAGGGCCAAGGCCTGCGCCGGGTCGTCCGGTACCGGACGCGCGGGGACTTCGAGCTGCTCGCGCGCGAGGCGCTGCGCCAGGTCGCCGACCGCCGCGTCGGCGAGGGCGGCCATCTCCTGGGCAGTGGTCCGCAGCCGGAAGTTCATGCCTGGCATGTCCGGCACTCTAGATCCCGGGGCGGCCGCCTGACAACAAATGTTGTCGAGCCTCTAGAGTGTGCTGGCCGCGCCTTGGAAGCGGCTGTCTGTCCCGGCAAGGAGTCCAGTGATGAGCGGCGTCGAGAGGCAAGCGCGCGTGCGCGGGCGTTCCCCGTGGACCACCCGGCGGTGGCTGCGCGTGGGAGTGGCCGTGTCCCTGCTGCTCCTGGTGCTGCTCGGGTCGACGGGGGCGTGGGTGCTGACGCGCACCGAGTCCCTCAGCACGGATCTCACCGACGTACGCTCCCCCGCCCTGACCACCGCGATCCGCCTCGAGTCGGCCATGCTCAACCAGGAGACCGGCATCCGGGGCTACGGGCTCACCGGCACCCGGGAGTTCCGCACCCCCTACGACCGGGGGCTGGTCGAGCAGAAGGCCAGCATGAGGGAGCTCGGCGAGCTGCTGGACGGCGACCGCGCCGGTCTTGAGGGCCTCAAGACCGTCCGGGACGCCGTGACGACGTGGCAGGAGCGGATCGCCCGGCCGATCGCCGCCGCGCCGCCCGGCTCGCCCTCTCCGCTGGCCACCGAGCGGGCCGAGGAGGGCAAGACCTCCTTCGACCAGGTGCGGACCGCCCTGAGGGACCAGCAGAAGACGCTGCGCGACGACCGTGCCCGGGCCAGGGAGGACCTGATGGACACGATGGCCGTGCGCAACTGGGTGTTCGGCGCCATCGGCATCGTCGTCCTGGCCCTCATCGCCGTCGTCTTCGAAGGCCTGCGGCGCGGCATCAACCGGCCGCTGGAGCGCCTCGGCGCGGACGCCCGCACCATCGCCGGCGGCGACTTCGACCATCCCATCACCCCGACGGGCCCCGCCGACCTGCAACACCTCAGCGGCGAGATCGACCACATGCGCCGGCGGCTCGTGCGGGAGCTGGACTTCAAGGAGGAGGCGCGGGTGCGCCTGGACGCGCAGGCGGCGGACCTCCGGCGCTCCAACGCGGAGCTGGAGCAGTTCGCGTACGTGGCCTCCCACGACTTGCAGGAGCCGCTGCGCAAGGTCTCCAGCTTCACCCAGCTCCTCCAGCGGCGCTACGGCGGGCAGCTCGACACGCGGGCGGATCAGTACATCGACTTCGCGGTCGACGGGGCGAACCGCATGCAGGTCCTCATCAACGACCTGCTCGACTTCTCCCGGGTCGGGCGGCTCCACAACGACCAGGAGGACGTCGACCTCAACAAGGTCTTCGAGCGGGCGCTGTCCGCGTTGAGCGTCAGCATCGAGGAGTCGGAGGCGGTCATCACCCATGACACGCTGCCGACCCTGGTCGCCGATCCCACGCAGATGGGCATGCTCTGGCAGAACCTCGTCGCCAACGCGGTCAAGTTCCGCCGTCCGGGGGTGGCGCCGAAGGTCCACGTCACGGCGGTGCGCGAGGACGGCCTGTGGCGCTTCACCGTCACCGACAACGGCATCGGCATCCCCGAGGAGTTCACGGAGAAGATCTTCGTGATCTTCCAGCGGCTGCACACCAAGGACGCCTACCCCGGCAGCGGCATCGGCCTGGCGATGTGCAAGAAGATCGTCGAGTTCCACGGGGGCACCATCGCCGTCGACCCCGGGTACCGCGAGGGCGCACGCATCACCTTCACGCTGGCTCCCGAGCCGCTGGAGCACACCGACATCACCCCGCCCGCCCTGCCGTAGCGGCGTGGCATGACGTGGTGGCTAGCGTCCGGGGTGGGGCCGGAGCTGGCGGGCCAGTTCGCCGCGGATGTCGGCGCGCAGTTCGCCTGATGCGGCCCACTGGACGAGCAGCGTGGCCACGTCCCGCAGTTTGGTGTTGGTGCGCTGGGAGATGTTGCGCAGGACGTTCCGCGCTTCGTCCGGGGTCAGCCGTCCCAGGACGAGGAGGACGCCGATCGCGTAGTACATCGTGGCGTGCGGGTGCGCCGCCGTGAGAGGCGGGGCCGCGTCCGTCGGCTGCTCGACGGACGTCGTCGGTCGCGGGTCCTGCGTCTTCGGCCACGCGGGCGCGTCAGTGCTCACCGTTGCCTCCGGGTCCGGGGCATCCGTGCGCCCCCGCCCATCCTGCCCGCGCCCACCGGATGGCGGGCGTAGCGACTCGGCGCCATCCAGAGTTTTTCCTTTCTCTGGACAAAGTATGGACCTCCCCGGACAACCTCCCTACGCTGAGCGTCGCTTTGGCTGAAGAAATCTGCGTAACCCGTACCGGAATCACCGGAAGCACGCAGGAGGAAGAGTGAAGCCACGCCCCGAGCCGATACCCGGCCGGCCTCACCGCACGCCCCGTCGCACGGCTCGTCGCACAGCCCGTCGCACGGCCCGAAGATCCACCGCTCTGTTGCTCACCGCCATGCTGGGCGGCGGTCTGCTGGCGCCCGCCGCGGCCGCGAAGGACGATCCGAAGCCGTTCGCCGACCTGCCGCCGCAGGAACCCGGCGTCACACTGCGGGTGTTCGACGTGCAGACGCCGCTGAAGAAGCTCTGCGACCTCAAGCCCGCCCAGACCCCCAACGTCGACAAGCTGATCCCGACGGCCGACTGGACGTCCACCGAGGGCTTCGGGTTCAACGACAACTTCGTCTCGCAGGTCATCGGCAACCTGAACGTGCCCGAGGCGGGCTCGTACGGCTTCCGGCTCATCAGCGACGACGGTTCGCGGCTCTTCCTCGGCGACCAGGAGGTCATCGACCACGACGGGCTGCACGGCGCCGAGCCCAAGGACGGCGAGATCACGCTCAACGCCGGCTACCAGTCGCTGCGCGTCGACCACTTCGACGCCGGCGGCGGCCAGCAGGTCACGCTCCAGTGGAAGCCGCCGGGGGCGAGCGAGTTCAAGACCGTCCCGAACTCGGTGCTCAGCACGGACGCCGGTGTCGTACGGGTCACCGCGCCCGGCCGCAAGGAGTGCGAGGGGACGTACGACACCCCCGGTGACGGTCTGCCGCTCACCGAGGTCAACCCCGGCTACAAGCTGACGGACCTGCGCCCCAAGGGCTTCGAGCCGCAGGTCTCCGCGATGGACTGGCTGCCCGACGGCCGGCTCGCGGTCTCCACCTGGGGCGGCAGCAACGAGAACAAGGGCGAGGTGTACCTGCTCGACCACGTCACCGGTGACACCAGCCCCGAGAAGGTCACGTACAAGAAGATCGCCGACGGGCTCAAGGAGCCGATGGGCATCAAGTACGTGGACGGCAAGCTGTATGTGTCGGAGAAACACCAGCTCACCGAGTTGAACGACACCAACGGCGACGACGTCACCGACGACAAGCGGAAGATCGCCGAGTGGCCGTACGGCAAGAACTTCCACGAGTTCGCCTTCGGACTGCTCTACGAAAAGGGCAACTTCTATCTGAACCTCTCCGTCGCCATCAACTACGGCGGCGCGACCACCGACCCGCAGCCCGCGCCGAACCGCGGCACGACCATCAAGGTCAACAAGGCGACCGGAAAGGTCAGTTACCTCGCCGGAGGCCTGCGCACCCCCAACGGCATCGGCCGCGGCCCGGACAATGACCTGTTCGTCGCGGACAACCAGGGCGGCTGGCTGCCCGCGTCCAAACTGGTCCACATCAAGCAGGACCGCTTCTTCAACCACTACATGAACCCCGACGGGCCCTACGACGACAAGCCCGTCACCAAGCCCGCGCTCTGGCTCCCGCAGAACGAGATCGCCAACTCCCCGAGCACACCGATGCAGCTGAAGAAGGGCCCGTTCGCCGGGCAGATGGTCTTCGGCGACGTCACCTACGGCGGACTCCAGCGCGCGGACCTGGAGGAGGTCGACGGCGAGTACCAGGGCGCCGTGTTCCGGCACACCCAGGGTCTCGAAGCCGGCGTCTCACGCATCAGCACCGGGCCCGACGGCGCGATCTACACCGGCGGCCTCGGCGCCGACGGCAACTGGGGACAGGCCGGAAAGCTCCGCTTCGGCCTGCAGAAACTGACCCCCAGCGGCAAGACCGCCTTCGACATCAAGACGATGCGCGCCACCCGTGGCGGCTTCGAACTCACCTACACCAAGCCGCTGTCGCAGGAGACCGCCGACAAGCTGACCAAGGGCGCGTACTCCGTCGAGCAGTGGCGCTACGCTCCCACCCCCGCCTACGGCGGCCCGAAGGTCGACGAGGAGTCGCTGCCGGTCACGTCGGCGAAACTCTCCTCCGACCGCCGGAAGGTGAAGCTGACGATCCCGGGCCTCAAGAGCGACCGCGTCGTCCACGTCCGCTCGCCGCGCCCGTTCTCCTCCTCCACCGGCGAGCAGCTCTGGTCCACCGAGGCCTGGTACACGCTCAACGCCAAGCCCGGCCCCGACGACCCGAGCACCACCTACGACGCCGAATCGGCCCGGCTGTCCGGCAGCGCGGGCACCGACACCGAGCACGCCGGATACACGGGCGCCGGTTTCGTCGACGGCTTCGGCGAGAAGGGCGCCAAGGCGTCCTTCGACGTCGAGGTCGCGAAGAAGGGCACCTACGACGTCGGCCTGCGCTACGCCAACGGCCCGCACCCCTCCCCCGGCACCAAGACGGTCAGTGTCAGCGTCAACGGCGCCGCCGCCGAGCAGACGAGCCTGCCGTCGACCGGCGAATGGAACCGCTGGACCACCAAGACGGAACGCCTGAAACTGCGCAAGGGCCACAACACCATCACCTACGGGGTGGGCGCCGAGGACACAGGGCACGTCAACATCGACGCGATCGACGTCCGCCGCCCCGGCAGCCGCGTCGACCTCTTCTCCGGCGGCAGCATCGCGTCGGCGTGGCAGCACACCGACGGCCGCAGCGCCGAGTGGCCGCACACCGCCGAGAAGTCCATGGAGGTCTGCTGCGGCGACCTTCGCACGAAGCAGCACTTCCAGGACTTCAAGCTGCACGTCGAGTTCCGGGTGCCGAAACTCCCGGACGACGTCACGGGACAGGACCGCGGCAACAGCGGGGTCTACCTCCAGGACCGGTACGAGGTGCAGATCCTCGACTCGTACGGCGTGAAGAAGCTCGCCGACAACGAGGCGGCGGCGATCTACCAGAAGAAGGCCGCCGACCTCAACGCCTCCACGGCGCCCGAGACGTGGCAGACCTACGACATCACCTTCCGCGCGGCCCGCTTCGACGCGGACGGCAAGAAGACGTCGGACGCGCGGGTCACGGTCGTCTGGAACGGCGAGAAGGTCCACGACGACGTGGCCATCGACGGCCCCACGGGCGCGGGCGCCCCGGAGTCGCCGGCAGCCGGCGCCATCCGCCTCCAGGACCACGGCAACAAGGTCCGCTACCGCGACGTGTGGGTGGAACCGCTGTCCTGAGATGGCGCGGGGGGGGGGGGGGGGGGGGGGGGTGGGTGGAATCCCGGCGGCGCGCCCGACCCTCCCTCGTCCTCCCTCCCCTGCCCCCCCTCACGCTCCCCCCCTCTCCCCCTGTCCGTCCC
>NZ_JBVJFF010000027.1:7418-38774 GCF_055587985.1 Streptomyces sp. NPDC046335
TTATCTACGTTGGGGGTGGGGGTGGAGAAGAGCTTGTTCGGCGAGGAGGATCCGACCTCGCTCCCCCCCCCCCCCCCCCCCGCTCCAAGGGGGGCCGCCCCGTTCAGGTGCGGCCCAGCCCCGCGTCACGGGCCTGGGAGACCGCTGCCGCCCGGTGGGCCACCTGGAGCTTCGCGAAGATGCGGCTCACGTGGTTGCGCACCGTCTTGTCCGAGAGCACCAGCTCGCGCGCGATGCGCCGGTTGTCCAGGCCGCGCGCGACCAGGTCCAGGACTTCGCGCTCACGCTCGGTCAGGTCCGGGAAGGGCCGGGCCGCGGCCGGCCCCCGCTCGCCGGCGAGCAGCGCCGCGATGCGGCCCGCGATCTCGGGGCCGAAGACCGCACCGCCCAGGGCGACCGTACGTACGGCGTTGAGCACGGCTTCGCGCCCGGCGCCCTTGACGAGGTAGCCGCGGGCTCCGGCGCGCAGCGCGGCGAGGAGGCTGGCGTCGTCCTGGGACATCGTCAACATCAGGACGGGCAGCAGAGGGTGGCTTGTGGCCAGGGATCTCGCGGCGGCGGGCCCCGATACGCCCGGCAGGGCCAGGTCCATGACCACCACGTCGGGCAGTGAGCGACTGACCAGTGTTTCCAGGCCCTCAGCGGTGCCCGCCTCGGCGACCACCTCGATGTCGGCCGCGCTGTCCAGCGCCGCGCGCAGCCCGGAGCGGAAGAGGGGGTGGTCGTCCACTACCACCACACGGACCGGCGTACCACCTTCGCTGCTGTGGGTCACGGCCGCATGCTACTTGTAGTGCCGTGACCACGAAGAGTGAACATGCTGCGGTTCTCCCGTTCGGGGTACGGAGCACCGCGCGTGAACGCGAGTGGTCCGCGGGGGCCTTCGTCGTCCTGCTGTGTGTCCTGGCGGTGCTGGGGTGGGGCGCCCTGTGCACACGCCGTCCGCCCCAGGGCGGCTGGACCCTCGACATGGGCTCGGACCTCTCGGCGGCGCTCGTCGGGCTCCCCTGTGCGGTGCTCGGCTTCCTCGTACTGGTGCGGACCTCCGACCGCACCACGGGCTGGCTGCTGCTGGTCACCGGTTCGGGGCTGACCCTGCCGCTGTTCACCGGCCAACTGATGCTGCTGGGTGATCCGGGGCCGCGCCTGGTCCTGTGGGCGCACCTGTTCGCCCAACTCTGCTCCCTGGCGGACGGCTACGCGATGGTCATGCTGCCGCTCACCTTCCCGGCCGAGCGGCGGGCGGGGCCTTTCGTGCGCTGCTACGCGGGCACCCTCCTGGTGGTGTGCGTCGTGCTCGTGCTGGTCGCCGCAGCGGTCGAGGCCCCGCCGGGCGGCGGTCCGCACCCGCTGCGGGGAACCCTGTGGCGTGATGCCGCGCTGTCGGTCCTCGGGCCCTGCGTCACCGCCAACCTCTGGCTCATCCTCGTCTGCGCGGTCATCAACGTGACCATCGTCGTCAGCCGCTGGCGCCGGGCCGACCGCTCCGCGCGCCGCGAGGCGGTCGCCTTCGCCGCCGCCTACTTTCCCTGGACCTACGGCGACCTCGCCGAGGAGATCCCGGGCATGCCCGCGTGGTCGGTGTACGCGGCGTTCGCCACCGGAGCCGCCGGGTGGTACGCGGCCGTCGCCTACGTCATCGGCAGGGGCGCCATATGGCAACTGGACCGCACCGGGCGCCGGTTGCTCATCACGGCCGTGGTCGTCACCGCCGTCGTCTTCGCCTACACCACCGCCGCCGTCGCGGTCTCGACCGTGCTTCCCGACGCCGACAGCGCCGGAGCCCTCGCGGTCGCCGTCGTCGCCGTGGTGATCGGTTCGGGCCTTCGGCCCCTCACCGGGTGGGCGAGCCGCCGCGTCGACCACCTCTTCAACGGCCTGCGCTCCCGGCCCCAGGACGCGGTACGGGGCCTCGCGCAACGCCTGCGCGAGGCGCCGGAACCCGAGGATGTGCCGGCGGTGCTGTGCCGGTCCGCCACCGAGGACCTCCGCTTCCCCGCCGCCCTGGTGGCCGTGGGCACCCGCTCAGGCCCGCACACCCTGGCCACCGCGGGCGGGCAGTGGGACGCCCGCGAGGCGTACGAGTTCCCGCTGCACCACCGCGGGCAGGTGATCGGCACCCTGCGCGTGGCGCCCCGGCCCGGCGAGGCGTCCCTGCCCGACCGGGACGCCGAACTGCTGCAACTGCTCAGCGACCAGGCCGCGCCCGCCCTGGCCGCGCTGCAACTCCTGGAGGACGTGCGCGCGGCGCGGCAGCAGGTGGTCATGGCGCGCGAGGAGGAACGGCGCAGGCTGCGCAGGGAGTTGCACGACGGGCTCGGTCCGCTCCTTGCCGCGGCCCGGCTGCACCTGGACACCACGCTGGCCGTCGGCACGGCCACGGCCACCGCGGGGGACGGCCACGCCGCCGTTCCCCGCCCCGCCTGCCCTTCCTGCCCGCCGCCGGCGGCACCCCGTACCGGACCGGACGTCACCGTACTGCTGCTGCCCGCTGTCGCCGCCGTCACGGAGGCCGCCGCCGAGGCCCGCCGGATCGCGGACGGGCTCGGCCCCGCCGTACTGAGCGAACGCGGCCTCGCCTTCGCGCTGCGGGACCTCGGGCACCGGCTCGCGGGCCCCGGCATGGCGGTCAGCGTCCACCTGGAGCCGGCCTCGCTGCCGCCGCTGCCCGCCGCGGTGGAGCGCGCCGTCTACCGCATCGCGGCCGAGGCCCTCGCCAACGCCGTGCGGCACGCGGGGGCCGCCCGGTGCGAGGTCAGGGTCGCCGTGAGCCGGTCCAGCACGCTGCTCACCGTCAGCGACAACGGCTCGGGGCTGCCCGCGCGGTTGCGCCCGGGAGGCGTCGGGCTCGGCTCCATGGCGGAGCGGGCGCGCGAGGTGGGCGGCTCCTTCGAGGTGGTCAGCGATGCCCGCGGCACGAGCGTACGGGCGCTGCTGCCGACCGCGGGCGACACGTCCGCCGCTGCCCCGCCGGCGGAAGGGACACGGACGGGACACGGAGAGGACCAGGGACCCATCCGCTCGGGACACCGGGCGGCCGAAGCTGAGCGGGAGCACCGGAGCAGTGCGTAGCCGGCCCCGAACGGGTCCGCCGCCGCGGTGCCGCACGAGAGCGAGGGACATCGCATGGACATCGCAAGGGCGTGGCGAGACACCGAGTACCGCGCGTCACTCACCGCCGCGCAGCGGGCCGAACTCCCCGCCCACCCCGCGGGAGCCGTCGAACTGGACGACGAGGAGCTGGCGGGCCTCGCGGGAGGCACCGGGGTCGTCTGCGGCGCCGTCACCGTCTCCGTCTGCATCTCCGGCATGGTGGGCTGCCTCACCATCAACAACTCCCTGTGCAACGGCACATGCGCCTTCAACACCTCCGGGTGCTGTGGCTGACGTCTCCCGGGCACACCCGCCCAACCGTCTCCTGACGAGAGGAACCATCTGATGGACATCGTGCGGTCCTGGAAGGATCCGGAGTACCGGTCCTCGCTCTCGGACGACGAACTGCGCGTGCTGCCGGACCATCCGTGCGGCCCGGTCGAACTCACCGACGAGGCGCTGGCCGGCGTACTCGGTGCCAGGACCGAGCCGCTGAACAGCGCCGGCTGCTGCGCGGGCACCAGTTCCAACACCAACTGCGGCGGCCACGCCACCTGCTGCAAGGTGACCGACCGCTGCTACACGTGCGGCGGAGCCGCCTGCCACTAGCGGTGCCGGGGGGCGTGGCCCCCCGGCACACACCTGGCCCGACACGACCGAAGAAACGGGGACATCACATGACCAGTGACAGCGCGCTCCGACCGCACTTCCCCACCGGCCTCGACACGGCCGCGTGGCATCTCGCCTCCTCCCTCGCCGAACGCGCCGAACGCACCGACCTCGGCCGTCCCGCCACGTCCGTGGACGCCGAACGCGGCCGACGGCGCCTTCAGTCGTGGAAGGAGGAGAAGTACTACACCTTCACGCCCGAACAGCTGGACAGGTGGCTGGGCTCGCTCGGCCTCGACGAGTCCGAGCTGGTCGGCCTTTTCGGCGAGACGCGGGAGTCGCTCGCCGCCCGCTTCACCCGCACCCCGGAGTACGTACGGACCATCGAGCGCGCCTGGGCCGTCGGGCACTCCGCGGGCCACCCGGGCGGACACGGCTTCCTCACGCTGGTCGCACCGCTCATCGACGACGGCCGGCGGCGGATCAGGGACGCCCTGACGGAGCTCCTCGCGGAGCACCCGACCGCGCACGTCACCTACGAGAAGCTCGCCGAGCAGCTGTGTCTGCCGCCCGCCATGCTGCCCGGAGTGCTCAGCCGCACCCTCGTCCTCGAACTGAACGTCCTGCGGGTCCAGGGCGGCCTCGACGGCGCGACCCCCGAGGACCGCTTCCAGCACTTCCTGCGCAAGCTCGCGGACCCCGGGTACGCCCTCGGCCTGCTGAGCGACTACCCGGTCCTCGCCCGTGACCTCGTACGCGTCGTGGACAACTGGGTGCGCAACAGGGTCGAGTTCGCCGGACACCTCCTCACCGACCTGCCCGATCTGCTCACGTGCCTCGGCTCTCCCGACACCCTTGGCGCCGTGACCGAGGTCGTCTTCAACGCGGGAGACTCCCACCGAGGCGGCCGTTCCGTGGGGATCGTGCACTTCGCGGACGGCCGGAAAGTGGTCTACAAGCCCCGCTCCCTGGCCGTCGACGTCCACTTCCAGGAGCTGCTGCGCCGGCTCAACGGCCTCGGGGTGCGGCCGGAACTCCGTACGCTGTGGGTCCTGGACCGCACCGGCCACGGCTGGACGGAGTTCGCCGCCACCAGTGGCTGCGCCGACCGCGACGGCGTCGCCCGGTTCTACCGGCGCCAGGGCGCCCACCTCGCGCTGCTGCACTGCCTGGCCGCGACCGACTTCCACTACGAGAACCTGATCGCCTCGGGCGAGCATCCCATGCTGGTCGACCTGGAGGCGCTGTTCCACCCGCGGACGAGCGAGCAGAAGATGCCGCCGCACATGCCGCCGCACGCCCTGCGGGTGATGGCCGAATCAGTGCTCTCCGTCGGCCTGCTGCCCACCCCGGTCATCTCCTTCGAGGACGAGACGGCGGACAGTCTCGACCTCAGCGGGCTCGGCGACCCCGCCGGTCAGCTCACCTCGGCCCCGGTGCCCACCTGGGACGAACAGGGCACCGACCACATGCATCTCGTACGGCGCCGGGTGGAGATGCACGGCGGGCAGAACCTCCCCTCGCTCACCCAGGACACCGTCACCGTCCTCGACTTCCAGGACGAACTGGTCGCCGGGTTCCAGCAGACCTACCGCCTGCTGCTCGCCCACCGCGAAACGCTCCTCGCGCCGGGCGGACCCATCGACGCCTTCGCGGCCGACAGCGTGCGCGTGGTCCTGCGCTCCACCCAGACCTACGCCCGCATCCTCCAGGAGGGCCACCACCCCGACCTCCTGCGCGACGGGCTCGACCGGGACCGCTTCTTCAGCCTGCTGTGGGGCGAGGACCACAGTCCCGTGCGCAACGCGGCCGTCGCGACGGCCGAGCTCGACCAGATCAGCGCCGGTGACATCCCCATCTTCACGACGGCGGCCGACTCACTCGACCTCGTGTCGGGCGACGGGACGGTCATTCCCGCCGCGCTCGACGAGAGCGGAATGGACCGTGCCCGCAGGCGCGTCCGGGCCATGTCCGAGGAGAACCTCGTCCAGCAGACCTGGTTCCTGGAGGCCTCGCTCACCGCACTGACCATGGGCGACGACACGAGCGAGACCAACGCCGGCCCGCCGGGCCACGGCCTGGCCCTGGCGAGCGCCCCGGCCACCGAGGACGCGCTCCTCGCAGCCGCACGCCGCACCGGCGACCGGCTCATCGAACTCGCGGTGACCGACGAGGACAAGATCTGCTGGCTGGGTCTGGCCCTGGTGGGCGAGAAGGTCTGGCACGTCGGCCCGGCCTCCATGGACCTCTACAACGGCATCGCCGGCATCTCCCTGTTCCTCGCGCACCTGGGCGAGCAGACCGGCGAGGCCGCCTACCGGAAGGCGGCGGAGGCCGGGGCCGGGGCGTTGGTCGGTCAGCTCGAACGGCTCGGCGACATGGACGAGAAGGCCGTGCGGCTGCTCGGCATGGGCGCCTGCGCCGAACTGGGCGGCTCCCTGTACACGCTGAGCCACCTCGGCGCCCTGTGGAACCGCCCGGACCTGCTCGACGGTGCGGCCCTGGCCATCGCGCCGCTGCGCACCCTCACCCCCGACGACCGCGCCCTGGACGTCGTGGCGGGCTCGGCAGGTGCCATTCTCGCCGGGCTCGCCCTGCACTCCGTACGCCCGGACGAGAGGACACTCGAAGCCGTCACCTTCATGGCGGACCACCTGGCGGAGAGCGCCGACACCTCGGGGACCGGCGCCGCGTGGCACTGCTCGATCAACCCCTCGGCGCCGCTGACCGGGTTCTCCCACGGGGCGTCGGGCATCGCCGTCGCGCTCGCGCGCGTCGACGCCGTCACGGGGCGGGGCGCGTACACGGATCTGGTCCGGGAAGCTCTCCGGTTCGAGCGGGCCTCCTACGACCCGGCCGCCGGCCACTGGCCCGACCTCCGGGACACCGTGCCGTCCGGCTCCGCCATGACCGCGTGGTGCCACGGCGCACCGGGCATCGGCGCGGCCCGCGCCGCTCTCCTGCCCCACCTGCCCGACGACGGGCCGCTGCGCGAGGACCTGGCGACAGCGGTCCGTGCGACCCTCGACGGCGGCTTCCGCGGCGAACACATCACCGGCCAGGGCAACCACAGCCTCTGCCACGGCGATCTGGGGAATCTGGAGGCCCTTCAGCTCGCCGCGCGGGCGTCCGACGACGGCGGACTCGCCGCGCACGTCGGCCGGCTCACGGCGACCGTGCTGGCCGGCATCGAGCGGCGCGGGCCGGTGTGCGGGGTGCCGCGGGGAGTGGAGACGCCGGGTCTGATGGCAGGCCTGGCCGGTATCGGATACGGCCTGCTGCGCCTGGCCCGCCCGGACGCCGTGCCCTCGGTCCTGCTGTTCGAGGGCCCGAAGTGAACGTGACCCCGACCGCCCCGGGCGGCCCCCGCTTCCGGGCCGAGGCCCTCGCCGCCTACAGCGGTGCCTCGCCCCGCCCGCCCGCGGAGAGCCCGCCGCCGGTGCCGCGCCGCCCCGTGGCCCTGTTCGCCGTCCTCGCGGCACTCATGGCCTGGGCGGTGTGCGCGCCCACGATCCCCCGGTACGTGGACGGAACGGTCGTGGCCGGCGAGGGGGCGACGCTGTACTGCCTGCTGCCGGCCGGCACTCCGGCGGGGCAACTGCGCGGCCCCGCGCGGATCATCGACCGCTACCGGACCAGCGAGACCCTGCCGGTCGGCGCCGCGGAGCGGCTCGGGACCGAGCGGGAACTCGCCGAGCGTGGGCTGCCCGCCGATGTCCCGCTGCCGGTGGTGGCCGTCCGCCTGAAACGCGCTTCGGGCACGGTCACGGCTGCGGCGGCTTCGGCGACTTCCGTGGCCTCCGCGGCCGAGCGCACCGCGCCGCGCCGCGTGGCGATCGAGATGTCCCGGCGGTCACTGCTCGACGTACTGCTGATGCGGGGGCGGTGATGGCGGTGCGCCGATCTCCGCGCCGTGACCCCGGATCGCGGCGCCCGCCTCGCGTGCCCGTGCTGCTCCAGATGGGCCTCGCCGAGTGCGGGGCCGCCTGCCTCGCCATGATCCTCAGCGCGTACGGGCGCCACACCCGCGTCGCCGAGTGCCGCGAGCTGCTGCACATCGGCCGTGACGGTGCCGACGCCCTGCAACTGGCGCGGCTCGCCCGGCACCTCGGGATGCGGGTCCGCGCCCTCAGCGTCGGTCTCGAAGGGCTCACCCAGGTGCGCGGGCCCTCCCTCATCCACTGGAACTTCAACCACTACCTGGTGCTCGAGAGCTGGGACGGCCACCGGGCCACGGTGGTCGATCCGGCCTCGGGCCGCAGAGTCATCTCGTACGACGCGTTCTCCGACGGGTTCACCGGCGTCGTCCTGGAGTTCACTCCGGGGCCGGACTTCCGGCCCCGCAGGTCCACCCGCCGGGCCGAGTCGCTGCGCTTCGTACGTGGCCTGCTCTCGGTCTCCCGCGGCATGGTGGCCGCCATCCTGCTCGCCTCGCTGCTCCTTCAGCTCATGCTCCTGATCCCCTCGGCCCTGACCAAGGTGGTGATGGACGAGGTCCTGGGGTACGGCCGGGCCGACCTCCTGGCCGCGCTCGTCATCGGGGGCCTGCTGCTGCTCCTGACGCACGCGGCCACCACGTACACACGCGGAATCCTGCTCAACTTCTTCGAGACGCGCATGGACGGCAGCCTCATGCGGCGCTTCCTCAGCCACCTGCTCGACCTGCCCTACCGCTACTTCGTGCTGCGCGGCAGCGGTGACCTCCTGATGCGCCTGTCGAGCAACGCGCTCATCCGCGAGGTCATCACGGGCCAGACGGTGTCGTTCGTGCTCGACGGCTCATTCGTGATCGTCTACATCACCGTGTTCATGGTCGTCCAACCGCTCTACGGCTGGCTGGCGCTGGGCCTGGGCACGGCCCAACTCCTCATCATGCTGGCCAACTTCCGCGCCCTGCGCCTCATGGCACAGCAGGACGTCGGCGCCCAGGCCGAGGCGCAGAGCTGCGCCGTCGAGATGCTGACCGGCATCGAGACGGTCAAGGCCATGGGCGTGGAGGAGCACGCCTATCGACGCTGGTCCGACCTGTTCGAGAAACAGCTCCAGGCGTCCTTCCGGCGCCGCCGCCTGGACTCCCTCCTGGAGACCGCCCTGGGCACGTTCCGCGTCGGCACACCGCTGCTCCTGCTGTACGTGGGGGCGCGCGAGGTGATGGCGGGCCGGATGTCGCTGGGCACGATGATGGCGATGAACGCCCTGACCTACTCCCTGCTCAATCCGATGGCCACGCTCCTCGGCGCCGCCCGCCAACTCCAGTCCGTCGGCGTCAACATCGACCGTCTCCGGGACGTCCTGGACGAGGAGGTGGAACAGGACAGGGAGACCGCCGAGCCGCCGGGCCGTCTCACCGGAGCGGTGGAGCTGTCGGGCGTGGGCCTGCGCTACGGAGGAGAGGGCCCGTGGGCGCTGCGCGACGTGAGCCTGCGCGTGCCGGCCGGTGCGAAGGTGGCGCTGGTGGGCCGCACAGGATCGGGCAAGTCCACGCTGGCCAGGCTGCTCTTGGGCCTGCACGTCCCGACCGAGGGGGAGGTCCGCTTCGACGGCCGGCCGCTGACCGGTATCGACCACCGCCGGCTGCGCGGGCAGTGCGGTGTCGTCACCCAGGAGCCGTCCCTGTTCGCCTGTTCGGTACGCGAGAACATCGCCTTCGGTCACGAGACGGCGTCCCTCGACGACATCGTCGCGGCGGCGCGGCACGCCCAGATGTACGACGAGATCACGGCCATGCCCATGGGCTTCGAAACCGTCCTCACGGAAGGCGGCGGCGGTCTCTCCGGCGGGCAGCGCCAACGCCTCGCCCTGGCCCGCGCCCTCGTCCGCGACCCGGCCCTGCTCGTCCTCGACGAGGCCACGAGCCATCTCGACGCGGTGACCGAGCAACGCGTCGACGAGGTCCTCTCGGAGCTCTCCTGCACACGGATCGTCATCGCCCACCGGCTCAGCACGGTCATCAACGCGGACCTCATCGTCGTACTCGACGACGGCATGGTGGTGGAGACGGGGCAGCACGAGGAACTGCTGGGTCAGGGCGGCTTCTACGCGGGTCTGGTGCGGGGGCAGTTGCACGCCGGGGGGCTCGTGACATGACCGATTGGAGGGGGCCGGTGATCGGCAGCCCTGGGGCATGATGGGTCCATGAGGCGTTGGGGGCGCGCCGGGCGGGTCCCGGCCGCGGTGTTCAGTGGCGTGGTGTGCGCGGGCGGGCTGTGGTGGGCCTGGCGTGCGCAGAATCAGTCGGACGATCCAGGCGACGTCGCCGGGGTGTGGTCCTTCGGTTTCACTGTTGTGGGCACGGTCGTGGCGATATGGGGTCTATGGACAACGGCGCGCGGGTTACGGGCCCAGCGCACGGCGCCGGTGATCGCGGAGGAACTGACACGGTCGGTGGTGCGGGGCGAGGGGGCGCAGTACCGGCAGATGCTGGGCAGCGGACTCGCGGCCCCCGACGGGCGGATCGACCTCGCGTTCACGGCGACGGCCACCGGCGTGAGCGGCACGCGCCCGGACGGGACCCTGGAAGAGATCAGCACCTACTACCGGGCCCTGCGGCCGGGGCGCATGGTCATCACCGGCACACCCGCGGTGCGGGCGGACGGGCGGACCGGCGGCGACGCGGGAACGGGCAAGACCGTCCTGGCCGTGGCCCTGATCCTGGGGCTCGCGAAGACCCGCTCCCCGCAGGAGCCGGTGCCGGTCCGCCTGATCGCGGCGTCCTGGCCCGGCACCGGCATCCGTGACTGGCTTCGCACCCATCTCACCGACACCTACCGCCTCAGGCCCCGCGACGCGCGCCGGCTCGTCGACGCCAATCTCGTCCTGCCGGTCGTGGACGGACTGGACGAGATGGACGCCGATGCCGCCCCCGGATACACCTCACGGGCGGCCCAGCTTCTCCGCGCCATCGAGAACTTCGAGGACGGCGGTACGCACTGCCCGGTCGTTCTCACCTGCCGCCATGCCCACTACCAGGCCTTGGTCGACGCGGAGAGCGAACCCCGCGTCGTGGCACGTCTCGTCCTCGCGCGAGTGGACGCGGCCCGCGCGGCCGACTACCTCCGGCAGCGCGTCGCCGTCACCGACCGGGCCCGTCTCCGCTGGCAACCGGTCCTCCATGCTCTCGACTCCGTGGCAGCCGCAGGAACCAACGACGTGCCGCCGGTCCACGCGGCCCTTGCCCGCACGTTGGACACGCCCTGGCGCCTCACCCTGGCCGCCACCGTCTTCGAGGAGCGCACTCCTGACGGTCGGTACCTGCGGGACCCCGCCGACATGCTCTCCCTCGCCGCGGGTGGTCACTTCTACGAATATCTCCTGGACCGCTACGTAGGGGCCGCGGTGGCCGCCCGGCACCCGGCCGCGGCCGATACCCCGAGAGCGCCGGGCACGTCCGTCGCCGGGAACCGGCACCAGCTGGAGGCCGACACCACGTGGCGCCACCTCTCCGTCCTCGCCCGCTACCTCAACACGAACGCGGGCACCGAGGGTGGCTCGCCACGCGTGGTCGCGGGCCGCACGCTCAGCAGCACCGATCTGGTTCTCCACGAACTGTGGCCCCTGGCAGGACCGCACCGGGCACGCTGGGTCGAACGCGCCCTGGTCACGCCGCTCGCCCTGGCCCTGCCGATCACGCTGGAGCTCCTCTTCGCCTTTGACTCCATCGTGCTGACAGGCATGTGCGTGCTCCTGTTCCTCGCCCTCGTGGTGATCTACCGTCCGGTATGGCCGGAACCGCACCGGGTCGACTTCGGCCGTCTGCGGACCCGGGCGGGACGACGCACCCTCGCGCTCGGTGTCGCCATCGGTTTCCTGATCGGCCTGCTGGTCAGCGTCGTGATCGTTCTCCTGTTGCTGAATCTGCGTTCCTTCTCGGAGCACGCCCAGAACACCGTTATGTTCACGGGTGTGTTCGCGGTGGGGATCGGCCTCACGCTCGGGCTCATGATCAGGACAGAGGACTCCGGGGTCGAGCCGCGTGATCTGGTCCGCGGTGACCTGGGAGCCGGGTGTGTGTCCGTGCTGGTGTCGGTGGTCATCTGCGGATTCGTGTCCATGCCCGTGTACGGGCTCGGCTTCAGGCTCGGCTACGACTTCCTGCAAGAACACGGGCTCGGGGATGACGCGCCCGGGTTCCAGATCGCCTTCACACTCGCGTGGGCGCTCATGATCGGGCTCATGTTCGGCCTCCCGGTCGGTCTTCTCGCGTTCGGGCTACCGGCCATGGGCGGCTCTGCGGCGCTCCGGCATTTCGCGTTCCTGCTGTGCACGCGGGGGCGCCTGCCATGGCGGCTGGGCCGTTTCCTCGGGGCCTGTTACGAGGTCGGCATTCTGCGTGTGGCGGGCACCGCGTGGCAGTTCCGCCATCGTGAACTCCAGGACCATCTCGGAGCCCGGCCCGCCCCTCCACACCGCCCCTGAAACCTCGCCCGGTCACGAGCGGAGGCGCTCCCCCGCGGCCCGCCCGCCCTTGGCCGGCTCCAGATGGGCGCGCTCCCCCTGAGGGCCGAAGAGGGCCAGCAGCTCGGCCGGCCGGCTGTCGGCGCTGCCGATCCAGTGCGGTACGCGGGTGTCGAACTCCGCGGCCTCACCGGGGCCGAGCCGGAACTCCTGCTCGCCGAGCACGAACCTGACCTCTCCTGCGAGGACGTAGAACCACTCGTAGCCCTCGTGGGTCTGCGGCTTCATCGTGGAGGCCCGACCGGCGGGCGGATGGACCACCTTGTAGGCCTGGATGCCACCGGCCCGCCTGGTCAGCGGCACCATCACCAGGCCGGATCGCCGCACCGGCCGCAGATGGATGCGCGGGTCGCCGGTGGCGGGCGCCGCGACGAGGTCGTCGAGCGGGACGCCGTGCGCCCGGGCCAGCGGCAGCAACTGCTCCAGCGTGGGACGGAGCTTGCCGTTCTCGAGGCGGGAAAGGGTGCTGGCGGTCAGGCCGGTTTCCTCCGCCAGCGCCGCCAGCGTGGCGCCGCACGCCTGGCGCAGGGCACGCAGACGGGCTCCGACTCCGGCCAGGACGTCTTCCGCAGGACTGTTCATGCCCCGATCATGCGGATCCGCAACTTTTCTTGCAAGGGGGAAACGGCGGGGCCGATGCTGGCAGCAGCTCACCGGGACCGAGGGTGCGGATCGAAGCACCGCCGAAGCACCTCGGGTACGCCTGCCCGCCCGCCGACCAAGGAGCAATCCGCATGGACGCCATCCACCGCCCGAAGTCAACTGCCGCCGACGACGCCACCGCTGACGACGCCACGGACGACCAGGGCGCGGCTGGCGAAGCCGCCGAGGCCTTCTGGGAGCGCCACTACCGCACCCAGCGCCCCGGGGCCCCGCGGGTCAACCCTCTCCTGGCCGAAACCGCCGCGTCACTCGACCCCGGCACCGCCCTTGACCTGGGCTGCGGCCCCGGCGGCGACACCCTCTGGCTGGCCCGGCACGGCTGGCGGGTCACCGCCGTGGACATCTCCGCCACCGCCGTCGAACGCGTACGGGACCGCGCCCGCGACCTCGGCGTCGCCGACCGGGTCTCCGCCGAGCAGCACGACCTGGCCAGCAGTTTCCCGGCCGGCCGGTTCGACCTCGTCTCGGCGCAGTACTTCCACACCCCGTTCGCGCTGACCCGCGGCCGGGTCCTGCGCACCGCCGCGAGGGCCCTGCGCCCCGGCGGTCACCTGCTGATCGTCGACCACGGCTCCACCGCGCCCTGGTCATGGAACCAGGACCCCGACATCCACTACCCGACCCCGGTGGAGGTCGCCGCCGAGCTGGATCTCGACCCCACGCGCTGGTCCGTCGTACGCGCCGACATGCCCCAGCGCCAGGCCACCGGGCCGGCGGGCGAGACCGCCACCGTCACCGACAACGTCCTGCTGATCACGATGACCGCGGGTCGGAGCAGCTCATGAGCGACGAGAGAGCCACGCTGCTGGGCATCCTCGACTCCCTGCGGAACTCGATCGCCGAGAAAGCCGCGGGCGCGCCGGAGCCGCAGGTCCGTACGGCCGGAGTGCCCTCGGGCACCAGCCTCCTCGGCCTGCTCAGGCACCTGGCGTACGTCGAGCGGTTCTACTTCCTCGGCGAGGACGTCGCCGACTGGCGTACGACGATGCGGCCGTCCCCGGAGGACACGGTCGGCAGCGTGCTCGCCGACTACCGGGAGACCGTCCGGCGGGCCAACCAGGTCATCGGCGCCTGCCCGGACCTGGCCCTTCCCGCCCCGCGGCCCCCGCGCCGTGGGCAGGCACCGGCGATGCGGTGGGTGCTGGCGCACATGATCGAGGAGACGGCCCGGCACGCCGGTCACGCCGACATCCTGCGCGAACAGATCGACGGATCGACCGGCCGCTGAGCGGCACGGAGCGACGTCACCGGGGGCCCGCGCCGCCGGGCTCGACCGCCCGTCATCGGCGCGGTTCCCAGCGGAACATGCGCGAGGCCAGCGCGACGGCCACGACGACCCAGCCGAGCGTCGGCAGCAGGAGCGGCAGGGACTCCGAGACGGGGACGCCGCCGTTCCAGGCGTTGACGACCAGTTCGGTGGCCGAGCCACCGGGGAGCAGCCGCTTGAGCAGGGTCAGCTCCTCCGTTCCGGAGAGCCCGACCCAACTGGCCACCGCGAGCGCGCCGAGGCTGATCGGCAGCGTGGTGACCTGGGCGTGCTCGGGAGAGTTCGTCAGGCCCGCCGTGGCCAGCCCGAGCCCCAGCATCATGACCACCGTCGCGAGGACGGCCGCCACGAGGAGGGGCACGTTGGCGGGTTCGCCGGCCACCGCGGCCAGTACGGCGAGGATCGCCGTCACCTGCACGAGCGCGAGCACGGTGACCGGCAGCATCAGCCCGGCCAGGATGCTCGCGTCGCCCGCGGGAGTGGAGCGCAGCCGCTTGAGGAAGAGGTTCTGCCTGCGCGAGGCCAGCGTCGTCACGGTCGTGGTGTAGAGCCCGAAGGCGGTCACGGTGAACATCACCACCGCCGCGATGTAGCCGAGGCTGCCGAGGTCGGCGAAGACGTCGTGCTTGTAGACGAAGTACGTGCTGACCGCCACCGGCATCAGGAGACTGGTGAGCAGGACGAGCCGGTTCCGGAAGATCTGGATCAGCTCGCTGAGAGCGATGGAGAGCATCGTGAGGTCCTTCATGGTGGGGGCGTGCGGAGTACGGGTTCCGGGAGCCGGTCGGGTCAGGCGTCGCCGATCGCGCGGAAGACGTCGTCGAGCCGTGTCGGTCCGGCCTGGAGTTCCAGCAGCTCGACCCCGTTGGCGTGCGCCCAGCCGAGCAGGGTGTGGAGCTCCTTCTGGAGGGTGAAGGTCTCGATGAGGAAGCCGCCGTCCGGCCGGCGCACCGCCCCCGGCGGCAGTGCCGGGGCGTTCGCGGGGAGCGAGAAGCGGATGGCGGCCGGGAGGGTTCGCGTCAGCTCCGCGATGGTTCCTTCCTGGTGGAAGGCGCCCGTGTGCATGAGCCCGACGCGGTCGGCGCGCTGCTGGGCCTCTTCCAGGTAGTGCGTGGTGAGCAGGATCGTGGAGCCGTCTTCGCGCAGCCTGTCCACGGCGTCCCACAGGGCGTCGCGCGACTGGATGTCCAGCCCCGTGGTGGGCTCGTCCAGGAAGATCAGCTCAGGGTTCCCGTACACGGCGGTGGCGAAGTCCAGGCGCCGCTTCTCGCCGCCGGAGAGCTGGGAGACCTTGGTGCCCGCCTTGTGCGTGAGGTCGACGACGCCGAGCACGCGTTCGGTCCGGTCCGTACGCCGGGAGAGCCCGCCGATCAGCCGGACCGATTCCCGCACCGTGAGGTCCGGGGAGAATCCGCTCTCCTGGAGCATGATGCCCATGCGGTGCCGCACGGCGCGCCGGTCGCGCGGGCTCTGCCCGAAGACCCGCACGGTGCCCGAGGTGGCCGTACGGTGGCCTTCGATGGTCTCCAGGGTCGATGTCTTGCCGGCTCCGTTCGTGCCGAGCAGCGCGTAGAGCTCGCCCTTCCTGACCTGGAAGGACAGGTCTTTGACGGCGTGGAAGTCGCCGTAGTTGAGGTTGAGGCGGTCAACGTCGATGACTGGTGTCGAGGTCATGCGTCGATTTCAGCCGCCGCCGCGCCGTCGTGGCAGTGCCCTGGTGTCAGTACTCGGCCATGACATTCCACGGGGAAACCCATGACGTGGTGTCACTGGTGTCACCGGCGGGGCGGGAAGAATACTTCCTCGCAGACACTGCTGTCCGATCCCGGAGATCCGCCCATGCCGATCAGTTCCCCCACTCCCTCGGCGGCGGTCTCCGCACCGGCGGCAGGCCCCCGTGATGGGGGGCCGGGTGGCATGTGGACGACGCAGAGGCAGTTGCGCACATGGCACCTCGCCACGATCCTCCCGCCGCTCGCGATCGTCGGGGCTGTCCTGGTGGCCGTCGATGCCAGGACGTGGTGGGAGGCGGTCGTCCTGGTTCTGGGCGTGCTGGCGGCGCTGGTGGTCGTCGAGCGGTGGACGGCGGGCGACACGTCCCGCGTCGCGCTCCCCTGCCTGGTCGTCGCGGCGGCCGTGTGGCCGTTCGGCGTACTGGTCGGCGACAGCCACACGGCGTTCTACGCCCTCTTGATCGTCGGCCCCTATCTCCTGTCCCAGCTGCCTGGGCATCGCGGCACCGGGGTGCCGGGGCACCGCGGCGCCGCGTCCCTGGCGCTCGGCGTGTACGTCGCCGCGGTGGGCGCGGCACGGCTGCTGGTGTCGCGGGACGACGTACTGGACGACCTGCTCCGGTACGTCCTCATCCCGGCCGGCACCACCGTGTTCGCGACCGCCCTCATGTTCGCCAACCAGCGGTTCTACGAGATCATCGAACAGTCACGGGAACGCGAGGCGGAGCTGGCCGTCGTGCGGGAGCGCGTGCGGTTCGCCGGCGATCTGCACGACATCCAGGGCCACACCCTGCATGTGGTGAAGCTCAAGGTCACGCTGGCCGAGAAGCTGCTGCGCACCGACATCGAGCGCGTCGAGGAGGAGCTGCGAGAGGTGCACGCACTGGTCAGCGACACCATCAGCCAGACCAAGGAGCTCGCCCACGCACAGCGGCGGCTCAACCTCTCCGTAGAGCTGGAGAACGCCAAGAACCTCTTCGAAGCCGCGGGCATCCGCGTGCGCGTCGACCGTGAGGCCGACATCGACGACCGGGGCAACGAACTGCTCGGCCAGGTCCTCCGCGAGACGACGACGAACATCCTGAGGCACGCCGAAGCCACGCGGGTACGGATCACTCTGTCCCGGACGGGCATCACCATCGTCAACGACGGAGCGGGCGAGGCCCCGTTGCCGGAACTCAGGGGGCTGGCCACCCTCAAGGAACGAGTGGGCGACAACGGAGGTGAGCTGACGGTGGAGCAGGAGGACGGACGCTTTCGCACGGCCGCGCGGCTCCCTCCGGCCCGTCCCGCCGGCCGGAAGGACGACCGATGACCACCGTCGTACTCGCCGACGACGAGGCCCTTCTCCGCAAGGCGCTGGCGGCGCTGCTGCCCCTGGAGGGTGACATCACCGTGCTCGCCGAAGCACATGACGGCGCGTCGGCCGTCCGGGCCACGCTGCGGCACCGGCCGGACGTACTCGTCATCGACCTGGAGATGCCCGGGGTGGACGGACTCGGCGCCGTCACGGAGATCCGCCGTGAGCTGCCGGACCAGGTGGTCCTCATGCTGACCCGCCACGCCAGGCCAGGAGTGCTCCGCAAGGCGCTGAGGCTCGGGGTGCAGGGGTTCGTCAGCAAGTCGGCGGAGCCCGCGCACATCACGACGGTCATCGGCACGCTGCACCGGGGCAAGCGCTGGATCGACCCGGACGTCTCGGCGCTCGCCGTGGTCGACGACTGCCCGCTCACCGACCGGGAGATCGACGTGCTGCGGGTGACCGGCGAGGGCTACTCCGTCGCCGACATCGCCACCCGCCTCAGCCTGGCGCAAGGCACCGTACGCAACTACCTCTCGAACGCCATGCAGAAGACACGCACGCGGACGCGGCACGAGGCGGCACGGTACGCGCGGGAGCACGACTGGCTGTAGCAGCGGGGCACACGCCCCTCCTCACCGGCGTTGCCACTCCTCCGCCAGGAGCCGGTAGGAGCGCACCCGGTCGGCGTGGGCGTGGGTGATGGTCGTGATGATCAGTTCGTCGGCGCCGGTGGCCTCCCGCAGTTGCTCCAGGTGGTCGGCGACACGGCCGGGTGAGCCGACGAACTGGGTGTCGACACGGTCGGCGACCAGCGCCCGGTCCGCCTCCGTCCACACGTGGGCGCGGGCCTGCTCCGGGGTCGGAAACGGGATGGCGCCCTCCGCGCTGCGGATGCTGCGGACCCAGGGGCCGTAGCCGGCGGCCAGTTCACGGGCCGTCTCGTCGTCCTCGGCCACAACGACGTCGGCGGAGACGCTGACGTAAGGCTCGTCGAGGTCGTCGGAGGGCTTGAACGCGGCGCGGTACCCCTCGGCCGCCTCCAGCACCGAAGCCGGACTGACGTGGTAGTTGGCGGTGAAGCGCAGGCCGTTGCGGCCCGCGACGTCGGCGCTCTGCCCGCCGCTGCTGCCGAGGATCCACACCTGTACATCGGCGCCCTCGCCGGGGACGGCGTGCGCCTCGATGCCGTCCGCGGAGCGGTAGTCGCCGCGGAGCAGCGCGAGGATGTCGTCGACCTGCTCGCCGTAGTCCTGGGCGTCGGCGCCCGGTTGCCGCAACAGCCGCTGCTGGAGCCGGAAGCGCGGTGATCCGATGAGGTGGGTGGGTGAGAAGCGTGGCGGGATGCGGAGGCCGTTCGGGGTGCGTCCGTCGACCACCGGGGTGGTGGTCGGCCGGGCTTCGGCTGCCGCTCCGGAGGGGCGGCCCCCGGAGCGTCCCAGGCCCAGGTCGAGCCGCCCGGGGTGCAGGGCGTCGATGAGCCCGAACTCCTCGACGGTGGACAGCGCCGTGCGGTGTCCGAGCTGCACGGCGCCGGAGCCGATGCGGATCGTGGAGGTCCCCGCGGCGGTCAGCGCCAGGACGACGGCGGGCGAGGACCCGGCCACCCCCGGGTTGAGGTGGTGCTCGGCGAACCAGTAGCGGCTGTAGCCGAACCGCTCGGTCTGCCGGGCGAGGTCGATGGTGTCGCGCAGCGCCTCGGCGGCGGTGGAACCGGACGGGACCGGGACGAGGTCGAGGACCCCGAGCGGGATGGCGGACATGATCGGGTGCTCCTCAGCGGTCAGCGGTCACTGGGTGTGGGTGTGGGGTCGGGTCTGGGCGGGGCGGCGGTCACGGGGACGATCACGCTGCCCTGGCTTCGGCGGTCACGGCGAGGAGAGCGGCGCCGCCCAGGGCCTCGGAGAAGTGGTCGACGGCCTGGGTGAGGGCCTCGGCCGTGCCGGGCGCGACGGTCAGGGCGCCGTCGTCGCCCAGCGTGATGTCCTTGTCGAGGGTGAACCAGCCCTGGACGATGTGCCCGGCGCCCATGGAGCTGAGCACCGGGCGCAGGGCGTAGTCGATGGCCAGGACGTGCGCCGTGGACCCGCCGGTCGCCAGGGGAAGCACCGTCTTGCCGAGCAGCCCGTACTGCGGCAACAGGTCGAGCAGGGCCTTCAGCACGCCCGAGTAGGCGGCCTTGTAGACGGGCGTGCCGATCACGACGCCGTCGGCACGGGCGAACAGGGCGGTCGCCTCGACGATCGCCGGGTGCTTGAAGTCGGCCCCGAGCAACGCTTCGGCGGGGATGGTGCGGACGTCCAGGGGGATCACCTCGTGACCGTGTGCGGTGAGCCGCGCGTCCAGGTGGCGCAGCAGCCGGGCGGTGCGTGAGGTGGCGGAGGGGCTTCCGGAGACGGACAGGACGGTGGCCATGGTGGACCCTTCGGGAGCGGATCGGCGGGGATGGCGAGGGGGGTGTCCCCGTGGGTCGGAGGACCTTGGACGTGGTCAGAGAACTTTGGAGAGGAAGGCGCGGGTGCGCTCGTGCCGGGGGGCGTCGAGTACGGCCGACGGGGGCCCCTGTTCCACGACGAGGCCGCCGTCCATGAAGACCACCGTGTCGGCGGCCTCGCGGGCGAAGCCGATCTCATGGGTGACGACGATCATCGTGGTGCCGGTGCGGGCCAAGTCCTTGATGACGTCGAGGACTTCACCGACCAGCTCCGGGTCGAGCGCGGAGGTGGGCTCGTCGAACAGCAGCACCTTCGGCTCCAGGGCGAGCGCGCGGGCGATGGCGACGCGCTGTTGCTGGCCGCCGGAGAGCTGCCGGGGATAGGCGTCGGTCTTGTCGGCGAGACCCACCCGCTCAAGGAGCCGCCGAGCGGTCCGCACGGCCTCCTCGCGCGGGCGGCGCAGCGCGGATACCGGTGCCTCGACGAGGTTCTCCAGGACGGTCAGATGCGGGAAGAGGTTGAAGCCCTGGAAGACGAACCCGATGTGGGTGCGCTGCCTCAGGACGTCCTTCTCCCGCAGCTCGTACAGCTTGCCGCCGGAGCGGCGGTAGCCGATGAGCTCACCGTCGATGCTGACCCAGCCGCGGTCCACCTTCTCCAGGTGGTTGATGGTGCGCAGCAGGGTGGACTTCCCCGAGCCTGAGGGACCGAGGACCACGGTGACCTCGCCGGCCCGTACCTGGAGGTCGACTCCGCGGAGCACCTCCAGCGGACCGAAGCTCTTGCGGACGCCGTGGACGTCCACCATCACCTGGCGCTCACTCATCGGGGGTGCTCGGCCGCTGCTCGGACGGGTTGATGCTCGACTTCTTGACGGCGGAGGCGGACGTGCCCCACTTCTTCAGGATCCGGCCGTACGTGCCGTCCTTGATCAGCTCGTCGACGGCGGCACGGAAGGCCTTGGTCAGCGGCGATCCCTTCTTGAAGGCGAAGCCGACGTCGAGACGGTGGTACTCGCCCAGGAAGGTGGTCCCCGATGCGGCCTGCGCAGCCTGGTGGCGCAGGCCGTTGATGGTCGACATGATCACGTCGATCCGGCCCTGCTGAAGGGCGGTGAGCGTCGCGGCGTTCTCCGAGTAGACCTTCACGTCGTACGGCTTCTTGCCTGCCTTCGCGCACACCCCCTTCCGCTGGGTGAGGGTGGCCTCGAATGTGGTGCCCGCCCCGGTGCCGATGGTCAGGCCGCACAGCTCGGTCAGGTCGGTCACCTTCTTCTTCAGCGTCGTGCTGCCCTTCTTCACCGCGAAGCCCTGGCCGTCGTTGATGTAGGTGACGAAGTCGACGGTCTTCAGGCGCTCGGCGGTGACCCCGAAGTTGCCCGTGCCGAAGTCGAACTTGCCGCTGCCGAGCGCCGGCAGGATCGACTCGAAGGAGGCGTCCTGCCGTGTCACCCGCACGCCGAGCACCTTGCCGACCGCCTCGGCGATGTCGATGTCCTGGCCGGCGGGCGCCTTGTCGGACCCGTTGGGGTAGTACGCCCCGGGCGGCGCCCCGATGGCGCTGCCGACCCGCAGCTTCCCCGACTTGCGTACGTCGGCGGGGAGCAGGGCGGCGGCGGAGTCCACCTTGCGCACGTCCGCCACCGGGTCGTCGCTCGGTGCGGGGGACGCCTGACCGGCGGGGGCGGCGCCGGGAGTCCCGCCCGAACCGCAGGCGGTCAGCGCCAGGAGGGGCAGCAGCGCGAGGGCGGCCGCGGCGCGGGCTCCGACCGGGCGGGGGCGCACTGGGCGGGGGCGCACTGGGCGGTGGCGCTTCATCCGTTCACCGCCGCGAGACCCTCCGTACCGGAAGCCCCCTGCTCGGCTTCACGCTCTGCCGAACGCCGTGCCTCGCGCTCGGCGTCACGCTTGGCGTCACGCTTGGCGACCTCCTCGCGGACGATCGGGATCACGTGGCGGCCGAAGTCGATGGCGTCGCCCAGGAGGTCGTAACCGCGTGCGGAGAGGATGTCGACGCCGAGGTCGTAGTAGTCGAGGAGCGCCTGCGCGACGGTCTCCGGGGTGCCGACCAGGGCGTTGGAGTTGCCCGCGCCCCCGGTGGCGGCGGCGGTCGGGGTCCACAGGGCCCGGTCGTAACGCTCCCCGGCATCGGCGATGGCGAGCAGTCGCTGCGAGCCGGTGTTCTGCGGCTGCGCCAGTCCGTTGTGGCGCTTGGTGACGGCGTCGCCCCGCTCCTTGCGGGCCTTGATCGCGCCGACCGTGCGGTGGGCCTTCTCCCAGGCCAGTTCCTCGGTCGGGGCGATGATGGGGCGGAACGCCACCTGGATGCGGGGCACGCTGGTGCGGCCCGCGGCCCGCGCGGCGGCCCGCACCTCGTGGATCTGCTCGGCGGTCTCCGCGAGGGGTTCGCCCCACAGGCAGTAGATGTCGGCCTCGGCGCCTCCCGCGGCGTACGCGGCCGGTGACGATCCGCCGAACGAGACGTCGGGGCGCGGCTGTTGGGCAGGGAAGACATCGCTGACGAAGTCGTGGAAGCGGTAGTGCTCGCCCTCGTGGTCGAAGGGCTCGTGCGTGGTCCAGATCTTCTTGACGAGGCCGATGTACTCGCGCGTGCGCGCATACCGTTCGTCCTTGGTCAGGGTGTCCCCCTCCCTGCCCTGCTCACGGTCGTTGCCGCCGGTGATGAAGTGCACCGTCAGGCGGCCCTCGCTGATCTGGTCGAGGGTGGCGAAGGTCTTCGCCGCGAAGGTCGGGTACGAGACGTTGGGCCGGTGGGCGAGCAGGATCTGTAGGCGTTCCAGCCGCGCGGCGACATAGGCGGCGGCCGGTGCGGGGTCGGGTGAGCCGGACCCGTACGCGAACAGCACCCGGTCCCAGCCGTGGTCCTCGTGTGCCCGGGCGAGCCGGAGCGTGTACTCCTTGTCGAAGGCCGCGCCGGAGCGCGGGGTGGTCTCGGAGCCGTTGTTGGTGGCGGCGATGCCGAGGAATTCCACTGGCATGGAATCAGACCTTTCTGAAGGGCTTGGATGTGGGCGGGCACAGCGGATAGGCCCTTGGCGCGGCCGAGGTGACGGCCTGTCAGGGCATGGGGAGGTGGCGGTGCGCGGAGGTGATGACGCCGGGGGGTGAGCCTCGGAGGGGGTCGAGGTGTCAGCCTCGGAGGAGGTGGGGCGACAGCAGTGACGGCAGCGGCGCGTCAGATCTCACGGAACGCGGAACCGTCCGTACGGGGATCGTCACGCGTACGTACGGGGGTGCCGCGAAGGGAGGAACTCGGCCCACGACGGGTACACCGAGGGAGGGAAGGGCCGGTCAGACGGCCCGCTGCCGCGTCAGGCGCAACACGCCGCGGACCACACCCGACCGAAGTCGATGTGGCCACGGGTGACCAGGCGCTGATCGGCATTCATGGGACCAATTGAGCAGCACTTTCCGCTCGGCGTCAACCATGGTTCGGATGCCGGAACGGTCCCAGCATGGTTGAGCCCTCGCGTAGTTGAGTCCCCGCATGGTTGAGCCCCCGCGTGGTTGACACATCGGCGCACCGGCCCCATACCATCGGGGCGGGACGGCTCCGCCTCGCGCGGCGGCGGCCGCTCCGGCCGCGTTGAGGGACGCGGTCAGCAGGATGACGCCGGGGCCTTCTGTTCCCGTATCTCCCGTCCCGTATCTCGCGCGCGGCCTCTTTGCGCGGCGCCGCGATCCATCGTGCCGCGGGCTCGCGCCCGCCTCCCTCTCCTGGAGAACCCCCTGATGGCGCTGCCGTCCGACACCACACTCGCCGGTCCCACGAAAGTCCCCGTCCAGGCACCGGCCGAAGACCCGGACGAAGACCTGCCGCGGATCGTTCCGCGCCGGCATCTGGGCCGCCGGCTGACCGCGGCCGCGGTGCTGCTCGTCTTCGCCATGGTGGTCAACTCCGTCGTACGCAACCGCGCCTTCCAGTGGGACGTGGTCGGCCGGTACCTCACCACCACCGCCGTGCTCGACGGGCTCCTGCTCACCCTGTGGCTGACCGGTGCGGTCATGGTGCTCGGCTTCCTGCTGGGCATTCCGCTGGCCGTGATGCGGCTGTCCGCCAACCCGGTTCTGCGTACGCTGAGTTGGGGCTACGTATGGGTCTTCCGCTCCACACCCTTGCTGGTGCAACTGCTGCTGTGGTTCAACATCGGCGCCCTGTACCCGACGCTCGGCATCGGCATCCCGTTCGGCCCTCGGTTCATCACCGTCGAGACGGTGAACCTGCTGGGTCCGGCGCTGACCGCCGTCATCGGCCTGACCCTGCACGAGGCCGCGTACGCCGCCGAGGTGGTCCGCGGCGGCATCCTCTCGGTGGACGCCGGCCAGACGGAGGCCGCCCAGGCACTCGGCATCGGCAGACGGCGCACCCTGCGCCGGATCGTCGTCCCGCAGGCCATGCGCTCCATCGTGCCGACCGCCGGGAACATGCTGATCGGCACCTTGAAGGGCACGAGCATCGTCAGCGTCCTCGCGGTGCACGACCTGCTGTACTCGGTGCAACTGGTCTACAACCAGACCTACCAGGTCATCCCGCTGCTGCTGGTCGCCACCCTCTGGTACATCGCCGTCACCACCGTACTCAGCGCGGGCCAGTTCTACGTCGAACGCCACTACGCCCGCGGCTCGGCGAGGGCACTGCCACCCACCCCGTGGCAGAAACTCAGCGGTCGGTCACCGAAGACCCCACCGTCGCGGCACCCTTCCCCGCCTCCTCCTCGCGGGCACGCAGATCCCCGTGCAGACGGGCGAACACCGCGCACACCAGCGGCATGACCACCGGGGGCAGCAGGAGCAGGGCCACGGCTGTGGGCAGGATCAGTACGAGTACGCCGGTGATCCATACGTTGTCGTCGCTGATCCAGAGCATGCCGAGCCCGGCGAAGTGGGCGAGGGGAGCGGCCGCGTAACGGGCCAGGCAGAAGACGAGCACGGCGGCCGCCGTCACGAGCGTGCCCATGCCGAGGGTGTGCCGGCGTGCGCGGCGGGTCAGCACCCAGGAGCGGCGCAACGCCGCGAACGGGGAGCGGTGTTCCAGGACCGTCTCGGCGGTGGCCAGCGACAGGCGGGAGTACAGCAGCGGGCCCAGACACCCCACGGCGATCGGCAGCACCCATCCCACCAACGTGTACTGCGGGGTCGCGGTTTCGTGCAGGGGCGTCGGCTCGACTCCCGGCACCTTGTGCCTGTCTACGAGGTCCCACAGCATCAGGCCCGCCAGCCCTATGGCTCCCACGGCCAGGCCGGTCAGCGCGTTGACCGCGAGGGCCGCGGGAAGGCGGTGGCGGGTGCGCCGCCACAACTCGCGGACGGTGAGCGGTCCGCCGTCGCGCGTGGCATGGGAGTCGCCGACCGCGTACGCGGTGTGCAGGACGGAGACGACGAGGAGTGCCAGTACGAGCAGCAGGACCATCACCACCATGCCGACCTTGACCAACTCGTGCAGGTCTTCGGAGTAGGCGACGTAGGAGTCCTCGTTGGCGATGTTGGTGTCCGCGTACTCCCGGACCGCCTCGAAGGTGTCCCATGCCGCCGCGAATCCGCCGGCCAAGGTCGCGCAGCCGAGCACGGCCGTCACGGCGGACACGCGGAGGGTGAAGCCGTACAGCGCGCGGCGATGCCTTCTGACGACGCCGAACGCCGCGCCCACGCTGTGGCCGGGCTGCGCGGCGGGCTGCGCGGTGGGGTTGCCGCCCCTGCCGTCGGCTCCCCGCTCCTCCGACTGGTTTCCGTCGTACGCCATTCGCTGACCTGACCTCCGTGCGGTTCCGTGGTGACGGCACCCAAGACGCTCCGCGGGACGTGCGGGGTTCCAGGGCCGGGCGCGTTTCCGCAGGTCCGTAGAGCCTGCGGTACCCCGAGCCCCGTTACCAGGAAGCCGCACTGACACAGATCGTCAACTGGTTGATCCTCACGGGGCTGGTCGCTGTCCCGGTCCTGCGAAAGGGTTCCAAGAAGGTGGCAGTGCGGCATTTGCGCACTCGATCTGTTGCCGCGCCGAGTGTTCAGGCGCATCCACGAGAGAAGGAGACACACCCCCTATGCGCGCCCTTGTGGTCGATCACAGTGAGGCCGGACCCGTCCGGTTCGCCGATGTCGATGAGCCCGTACCGTCCACCGGTGAGGCGCTGGTGGAGATACGGCACATCGGTCTCAACTTCGGAGAGCTGAATTACGTGCAACAGTGGCCGGCCGGCGCTGTGCACGGGCACGACGCGGCCGGCATCGTGGTGCGCGCCGCATCCGACGGCTCGGGGCCACCCGAAGGTACGCGCGTCGCCGTGGGAATGGCTCCCCACGCGTGGGCGGAACGGGTGGCAGTGAGCCCCGCCTCGCTCGGCACCGTACCCGCGGCCGTGGACCTGGCCGACGCCGCAGCGCTGGGGATCGCCGGGGTCACCCCATTCCGGGTGCTGCGCAAGCGTTCCCTGCTGGCGCGCGACGTGCTGATCACCGGCGCCAGCGGGGGCGTGGGGCACTTCGCCGTCCAACTGGCGGCGCTGGCGGGCGCCCGGGTGACGGCACTCGTCGGCTCGCCGGAGCGGGCCGCCGGACTCCGCGAACTCGGCGCCGACAGGGTCCTGACCGACCTGACCGACCTGGCCGAGACCGGGGACCGGTTCGACCTCGTCCTGGACACGGTCGGCGGGCCGCTGGTGGCCCAGGCGTGGAGTTCCCTCGCCGAGGGCGGCACCATCCACCTGGTCGGTTACTCCTCGGGGCAGGAGACCACCTTCCCGTCAGGGACCTTGTTCGGCTTCGGCGAGCCCCGCAGCATCGCCACCTACGGCGACATGACACCGACCGGCGGGGAGCTGACGGACCTGCTGGGCCTCATGGCCGCCGGGAGGCTCTCGGCACCGGTCGGACTGCGAGGCGACTGGCAGGACGTGGGCGACGCCGTCCAGGCGCTGTTCGCGCGGAAGGTGCACGGAAAGGTCGTTCTTGACGTCGCCTGAAGCTGTGGACGAGGGCACACGCGTCGTCGGCCGTCGGCTGTGGGCCGTCGGTGGGCGGTTCTCGGCGGTGAACGAGAATGGCCCCATGGATGTGCTGGCGGAGGTCTTGCGTGTTGCGGGTGCGCGTGGGGCGCTCGGGGTCATGCTGAAGGCCGGAGGAACCTGGGGCCTGTGGCTGGACTCCTCTCCAGGAGCGGCACTGCACGTGGTGTCCCGCGGCACCATGTGGCTCCACGTCCCGGGCGAGAAACCTCTTCAGGTGCAGGCCGGAGACGCCGTACTGGTGTCGCCGGGCACCGCACACGGGATAGCCGGCGGCGCCGACGTGACGATGGGCTCCTGCGACCGGGAAGAGGCGGCCCGGGCTTTCGGCGATGGCCGGGCCCTGCGGCTGGGCTCCGCTCCGGTACAGACGGAAGTCATCGTCCTGCACTACGAGCAGGACCCGGAGGTGCGCACACCGGTGCTCACCTCCCTCGCTCGGCCGATGCACGTCACGGCCCGGGAGAACGCGCAGCTCAGAAGGACCGTCGAACTTCTCGCCGCTGAGCTCGCACAGCCGCAGATCGGCACCACCGCCGCCATCAACAGCATCGTCGACCTTCTGCTCGTCCAGTTCGTACGCGCCTGGCTGGCCCGCCACCCGCAGGAGCAGTCCGGCTCATGGCTGGGAGCGATGCGTGATCCGGTCGTGCGCGACGCCCTGGCATGTGTCCACGCCCGACCGGAACACCCATGGACCACGGAGACCCTGGCCGCCGCGACGAGCGTCTCCCGGGCCACGCTGTCCAGGCGATTCCGTTCCGCCCTCGGACAGACGCCGGGCGCGTACGTGACGCAGTGGCGCATCGACCTGGCGTCCGTCCGGCTCCGCGATACCGATGAGCCGGTCGAGTCGATCTCGGGCGCGGTCGGATACGGCTCCCCGCACGCTTTCAGCCGTGCCTTCAGACGTGCCCGAGGCACGGCCCCGGGCGAGTACCGCTCTCGACTCCGCAAGTGAACCGGCCTCGGGAGAGGCCGTGGGACCGGTGGGCTCCCATGGTGAGATGTCGCGAATTCCTCGACAGGCGTCGACGCAGCTCTATGCCTGCGCGTCCCGCCGGCAGGGGGCACCGGTGTGCATGTTGGACGAGGCACCGTCGATGACGGAGCTGAGCCGGTCGCGGGCGTGGGCGAGGTCTGCGATGCGCCGGTCGAGGTGCTCGCGTTCCGCGCCCAGGCGTTGGAGGAGCTCGGGGGTGGCCTTGCCGTCGACGACGCAGGGCGTCAGTTCGGCGATGGCCTTGCTGCTCAGTCCGGCGGCGTACAGCTGGCGGATGAGGCGGATCCGGTCGACGGCGCTCTCCGTGTAGTGGCGCTGGCCACTGCCGCTGCGCTCAGCGGTGAGCAGGCTCTGTTCCTCGTAGTACCGCAGGGCCCGGGTGGTGACGCCCGTGCGGCGGGCGAGTTCCCCGATCCGCATTTCCGCCCCCTCTCCTTCATGCGTTGTGGCTCACACTCACTTGCCTCTCACGTCAACGTCAAGTTTTACGGTAACTCGTGTGCCCACCACGGGCGAACGGTCCAATACATCACCGGCAGCCTGGCCGTCACCGCCGACGGCGTCGACTCCGGCGGCACGTACCGCGGGGCAGGGCGCCCGCACCTTCGTCGACCACGCCCCCTCTCACCGAACCAGACCGGACCGGACCGAACCGGGACAAGCTCGGCCACCTCAACGCCGAACGCATCCTCGGCCTCCCCCGAGCCCCGAACCGCCTCCCGCTGAAAGGCAGATACACGCATGACCACGCACGACCACGCACCCACGACCGGCCTCACCGGCCCTGCCCTCTCCTCCACCGTGTCCGTCAAGCCGCTCGTGCTGAGCGCCCCACAGCGGGGTGAGGACCTGCACGTCCGCATCACCGCCCCCACCACCGGTACCAGCCTGCCCGTCGTGCTCTTCGCCCACGGCTTCGGCTCCGACCTGGACGGCTACGCGCCCCTGGTCGACCACTGGGCTTCCGGCGGCTTCGTCGTCATCCAGGCCACCCACCTGGACTCCAAGCGGCTCGCCCTGGCCGCCGATGACCCCCGCCGGCCCCAGATGTGGCGCTACCGGGTACAGGACATGCGGCGCGTCCTCGACGAGCTCACCACCCTGGAGGCGGCCGTGCCGGGCCTGTCGGGCCGCATGGACCCCAGCCGCATCGTCGCGGCCGGGCACTCCTTCGGCGGCCAGACCGCCGGCATCCTGGTGGGCCTGCGCGTCACCGACACGCACACCCGCGCGGCCGAGGACCTCTCCGATGCCCGGGTCATGGCCAGCATCCAACTGGCCACCGCCGGCAAGGGCGGCGACGAGCTGACCCCCTTCGCCCACGACAACCTGCCCTGGCTGCGCGACCAGGACTTCTCCCACATCACAGCCCCCGGCCTCGTCGTCGCCGGAGACAAGGACGACCTCCCGCTCTCCACTCGGGGCCCGGCCTGGACAACCGACCCCTACACCCTCAGCCACGGCAACAAGAGCCTCCTGACCGTCCACGGCGGAGAGCACTTCCTCGGCGGCATCTCCGGCCACCAGGCAGCGGAGACCACCGACGAGAACCCCGACCGTGTCGCCCTCGTCCAGCAGGTCACCCTCGCCTACCTGCGCCACATCACCGGAATCGACCACACCGACTGGCAGAACGCCCAAACGGTCCTGTCATCCGGCCACCCGCTGGGACACCTCGAATCCAAGTGACCCCGCCACCCTGAGACGCGCGTCCTACCGCCCCTGACGACGGCCGGAACACGACTGCACGCAGCTGGGCGGCCGGCGGCGTCGATGTACTTCGGGTTGGTCAGTCCTGCGCCACGTTCGCCGCGGTCACATTCTCGATCACGTGGCCGAGTTTGGTCTTGGCCCGGGTCAGGTCCGCGATGCGTGCGGCGATGCGGTCGCGTTCGGTGGTGAGCTGGTCGAGCATGGCGGGGGTCGCGACGCCGGTGCTCACGCACGGCAGGAGTTCGACGACGGTACGGCTGGAGAGGCCGGCCGCGAAGAGGTCCTGGATGAGCTGGACCCGCTCCAGGGCCTCGTCGGGATAGTCACGCTGCCCACCGGGCGTCCGCGCCGATTCCAGGAGCCGCTGTTCCTCGTAGTAGCGCAGGGCCCGCACGCTGACCCCTGACCGCCTGGCGAGCTGTCCGATGCGCATGACGCAGGGCACTCCCTTCCCGCTCGTACCTCACGTTGACGTCAGGTTCAGGCTAGCAATACTGGCTCCGGGGGCTGCGCTGGGGGCCGATCGAACGCTGCCCCGCCGGACGGCAGTTGCGGCTTGCTCGAGTTGCGGCTTGCACCTCACGTCAACGTCAGGTTCTAGAGTGACGAGCGTCGAACGAACACGTCGTTCCGGCCCGTCAAAGTAAGGCAGACATCATGCGCGCAGCCCAGTTCCACGCATACGGCGGAGCGGAGAGCCTGGTGATCGAGCAGGTTCCCGACCCCCGCCCCGGACCCGGTGAGATCCGTGTCCGCGTCGCGGCAGCCGGCGTCAATCCCATCGACTGGAAGCTGCGCTCCGGCGCCCTGCACCAGATCTTCCCCCTGGAACTGCCCGCCATTCCCGGGCGCGACGGCGCCGGTGTGGTCGACGAGATCGGCGACGGGGTGCAGGGGGTGAGCATCGGCGACCGCGTCTTCGGACTGGGCGGTGTCACCGGGGCGACCGCGGAGCTGCTCATCCTCTCGGCCTGGGCGCACACCCCCGCCACGTGGAATGACGAGCAGGCCGCCGGTGCCGGTCTCGCGTCAGTGACCGCGATGGGTGGACTGAACGCGCTCGGCCCCCTCGCGGGACGCACCCTCCTCGTCGAGGGCGCCGCCGGAGGCGTGGGCAGCGCGGCGGTCGAGATCGCGGTGGCGCGAGGTGCCACGGTGATCGGGACGGCCAGTGAACGCAACCACGAGTTCCTCACCACTCTCGGCGCCGTTCCCACCACCTACGGCCCCGGCCTCGCACAGCGCCTCGCCACCCTCGCTCCGCACGGCGTCGACATCGCGCTCGACACCGCGGCCTCCGGCTCCCTGGACGACCTCGTCGCGATCACAGGTGACCCGAAGCGCGTCGCGACGGTCGCCGACCTCGCGGGCGGGCAGCGCCTGGGCACGCATGTGGCCAACGCGGAGAACGACTCCACTCTCCTGTCCGCGGCGGCGGAACTGGGCGGGCAAGGCCGCTACACACCCCGTATCGAACAGGCCTATCCCCTGGACCGGATCGCCGACGCCCACGCGCACGCCGAGCGCGGACGCACCCGAGGAAAGATCGTGATCTGCATCTGAACAGGCCCGGGGGGGGCGGTCCGGAGCGGCCGATCTCCATGGCGCCTCGTCAAACAGGCCGGCGGCGGTGAGGTCCTGCTCGCGCAGCGGGGTTGATGTGCTCGGTCAGGTACGGCGAGATGTGCGCCAGGTCACCGTTTCGAGTATCTCTCTGGATACCGGCTCATCGCTGAACGCCCGCACGGTCCGGCGACTTTGATCAACTTTTCTCGTCCGAGGGGGTGTGCGCCCGCGCATTCGGGGCAACCGCTCCTCGAACGGGGAAGGACGACATCGTAGAGAGACAAGGGGCGGGTCAGATGATCACCGTGACGGAGCCGGACCGGACGCAGACGACCCAGGCGACGCAGAGCGAACGGACACCCGCCGAACGAACGCCCGCCGAACCGACGCTCGCTGAACAGGCGCTGACCGAGCAGGCCCTGGCCGACCCCGCATCCGTGGCACCCCGCGACGCCCGCACCGTCTCCAAACACCTCTTCGACCGCCTCACCCACCTCGAAGA
>NZ_JBVJFF010000028.1:0-38152 GCF_055587985.1 Streptomyces sp. NPDC046335
ATGACCCGGCAGACCGTGGCCGAGGAGATCCCCAAAAGCGGTGCGAGCTGTCGCATCGTGAGGTTGGTGCGGTAGTACACCGCCACCAGCAACACCCGTTCGGCCAGCGGCAGACACCAGGGACGGCCACCACCGGGCCCATTCCCGCCCCGCTTGCGCACCACCTTCACCAGCTTCGCGAACCGGTCGATCCGCAAGCCTGCGAACGTCTCCACCCACACCGGCTCAGCCCGCAACACCCCGCCAATACTGGAAAATGCCCAACACCGAGCCTTCTGCAACACCCTTTAGTGGACGTGCTCGCGAAGGAGCTGGCATCGCGTCCGGCTCAGGAGGTACAGGAGAGCGTCTACGTGGCAGGGGGCCTGGCCGTGGCCGTGGCTTCCGCACCCGCTGAGGCCGGACCCACTCTGGTCGAGACACGGCACTTGGGCCGGGGCGGCCGCCGACTGCCGGCGCACGCGTCCGCGCCCGCCCAAAGGAGTACGTGTCCTGGACCTGACCCGGGCCATCGCGGGGCCCGTCGCCACACGCACCCTGGCCCTGTTCGGCGCCGACGTGCTGCGCGTGGACGCCCCGCGGCTCTCGGAGGACGCGGATGCCCACGCCGACACCGGCATGGGCAGACGCTCCACGCTGCTGGATCTCGCCCGCCCCGGCGACCGGCACGACTTCGAGGGTCTTCTCGGCCGGGCGGATGTCGTGGTGACCGGCTTCCGCCCCGGCGCCCTGGACCGGCACGGGCTGGCCGCCGAGGCCCTCCTCGACCGGCACCCCGGCCTGATCGTCGCCCAGTTATGTGCCTGGGTCTGGTCCGGCTCCTGGGCCGAGCGCCGTGGTTTCGACAGCTCGGTGCAAGCTGGTACCGGTATCGCCGCGATCGAGGCAACAGACGACGGCCGCCGCCCCGGTGCCCTTTCCGCACAGGCGCTGGACCACGGAATTGGGTACCTGCTCGCTGCCGCCGTACTGCGTGCGCTGAGCGACCGCCAGGCCACCGGCGGCGGGAGGCATATCCGCCTCGCCCTGGCAGGCACGGCCTCCTGGCTGCTGCACGGCATCCGTCCCGTCCCGGCACATGGCGAAAGCGACCTCCACGACGCCGGCATCTGGCTCACCGAGACCGATTCGCCTTACGGCCGCCTTCACCATGCCCGGCCCCCGGTGCACTACGAGGGCGCACCTGCGAACTGGAACCACGGACCGACCCGGTGGGGCACCGATCGGCCGAACTGGGCGTGAACGGAACTCGCCGGAGCGACCGGTTCAGCCGGGCCGTCGACCAGCTCGGCAGCTCGGCAGCTCGGCGGCGACGAGGACAGGTGCCCTCGTCCGGCGACCGGAGGTCGGAGGCGGTGCACCGCGGACCGACACGAACCGGCCATCCTCTCCCTGGGTGAAACCGCAACTCCCCTACCAGTCCCGGGAGATGACGGCCCGTCGGCTCGCGGTCGTCCCCGGTGACTCGTCAAGGGTCAGGCCCTTACCGACGCCCCTCCCTTCGCATCAGATGCCTGAGTCCCACCAGCCCCACGGATGGCACCGGAACCCACTCTTCCCCTTGATGCCGGCGTCAGGTCACCCGCCTCGCGCCCGCCTCACCGCGCTTTTCGGCCAGTGGTCATGGCGCCTTGTAGCCCGCTGAAAGCCCTGGCTACGATCCCGCTCGTTTCGCTTTCTGCACATCTCTGCACGACTACTTCATCTTTGTGAGGGAAGTGCGTGGAGTCATTTACGCAGTCGGAGACGCCGGACCACCGCGGTGCGTCACGACGGCCCCGGCTGCTCCGGAGGAGCCGCACCGCCTCCGGTTTCCCTTCTCCACGGGGCGTTCCCGCTCCTCCGCAGGGTGTCTCCGCCCGCGATTTCCGCCTCTTCTGGTGGGCCAACGCCGCCGACGCGCTCGGCACCCAGGCGTCCGGTGTCGTCCTGCCCTTGCTGCTCCTCGCCCTCGGTCACTCCGCGCAGACCGCCGGCCTCGTGGCCGGGCTCTCCCTCGCCGCCGGACTGCTGCTCGGGCCGCTCGCCGCCATCCCCGCCGACCGCGGCGCCCGTAAGACGATCATGATCTGGTCCGCCGCCGTCGCCGCGCTCGCCATGGGCTCGATCGCCCTGGCGCTCGCCCTCGGCCACCTCACCCTCGCCCACCTCCTCGGCGCCGTCCTCGTCGAGCGGTTCGCCACCGCCTGCCACGAGGCGGCATCGCGCGGCACGGTCGCCCTGCTCTGCCCGCCCGGCGACCAGCCGCGCGCCGTCTCGGGGCTCGCCGCCGCCGATCAGGGCGCGCTCATCCTGGGCCCCGCACTCGGAGGCGCCGCCTACCAGCTCTCCCGCGCCCTGCCCTTCGTGGCCGACGCCGTCTCCTACGCCGTCGCCGCCCTCTGCGTACGAGCGATGCGCACCGACCTGAAGGCCCCGGTGGAGCCCTCCGGCGACGGACTGCTGCGCGAGGCCGCGGCCGGACTCCGTCTGGTGCGGCGGGAGCCGCTGCTCCGCCTCGTGCTGGTCTGGGTCGCCCTGGTCAACGGCGTGGCCGTGGCCCTGTACTACGCCACGGTGTTCGCGCTGGGACGTTCCGGCAGTGGCGCGCTGCCGATCGGCGTCGTCCTGGCCGTCTCCGGCGCCGCGGGGCTCGCCGGGTCGCTCGCCGCACCCAGGGTCGCGGCACGCTTCGGCCCCGCCCGGGTGCTCGTGGCCGTCACCTGGCTGCTCGTCCCGCTCACCGCGGGCATCGCGAGCGCCGGTGGGCCATGGACGCACGGTGCGCTGCTCGGCGCGGTCTGCCTCCTCGTCCCGCTGCCCGCGGTCGTCCTCCAGGTACGCGCTCTGCTCGTGACGGAACCCGCGCTCCAGGCGCGGGTCGGCGCGGTCCTCGCGACGGCCTCCGGCGCCACCGCCGCCCTTGCCCCGGTCCTGGCCGGGCTCTTCGCCGACCAGGTGGACACCGCCGCCCCCGCGCTGGGCTGCGCCGCCCTGCTCACCCTGCTCGCCGTGCACACCACACGGCGGGCCCCGCTCGCGGAGGCCGCCGCGTGAGCCGCTTCCAGGTCTACCGCGCCGCGCTGCCCGAGGTGTGCGCCGCCCAGCCGCACCGGATGGTGTTCACCGCCGACGCCGACGGCCGCTGCGAGGTCTTCACCTGGGACGCCGAGACCCGCCGCGCCCGCCGCGTCACCGACCGTCCTGGCGGCACCCTGCACGGCGCGATCGACGCGGACGCGCACGTGTGGTGGTTCGCCGAGGACGCCCGGGGCGTGGGCCACTGGCGCTTCCAGCCCTTCACCGGGGGACCCGACCTGCCCGGCCTCACCGGCGTCCCCGACGGCACCGCCCGCGGCCTCGCCGTCACCGGCGGCGCCACCGCCGCCCTCGGCATCGGCCTCGACGACGGCACCACCATCCGCGTCGGCCCGCGCGGCGGCCCCGGCCGCGAGGTCACACGGGTCGACGGCACCGTCTCCCTGACCGGACTCACCCCGGCCGGCGACCTGCTCGTCCTCTCCCGCGCCGCCGACTCGCCCCGCGCCGTCACCCTGCTCACCACCACCGGCGCCGAGGTCGCGGTCCTGCCCGGCGACGGCCCGCACGGCAGGCTGTGGGCCCTCGGTTTCACACCCGCCGGAGTGCACACCACCCTGCTCCTCGTCCGCGAGCACGAGGACCGCTACCTGCTCGCCACCTGGACCGCCGCCACCGGCACCCGCACCCACGCCTGGTGCGCCCTCGACACCCAGTTCACCGCCTGCTGGTACCCCGATGGGCGCTCCGCGCTGATCCGCCAGGACCGCCACGGCCGCTCCCTGCTGCACCGCGCCGACTTCGCGCGCCGCACCCTGGAACCCGTACCCGCGCCGCCCGGCACCCTCCTGGACGCGGCCCCGCATCCCGGCGGTGACCTGCACACCCTCTGGACCGACAGCAGCCACCCGCCCCGGATGACCTCCACCACGGGCACGCCGCTGCCCCCGCTCGGCACCGTCGAAGGACGCGTCCCCGGCACCCTGCGCGACCTCCGCACACCGGGCCCGGACGGCCCCGTGCACACCCTGCTCAGTCTCCCCGAGAGCGGGCGGGCCCCGTATCCCGCGGTGTTCCTCGTCCACGGCGGCCCCGCCGACCACGACCGCGACGCCTACGACGGCACCGTGCACTCCCTGGTCGCCTCCGGCTTCGCCGTGGTCCGGGTCAACTACCGCGGCTCCACCGGCTACGGCCCCCGCTGGCAGCGTGCCCACCGGGACGGCGTCGGCCACACCCAGGTCGCCGACCTCGCCGCCGTACACGCCGACCTCACCGCGCGCCGCCTGATCCGCCCCGACGCGACCGGACTGTGGGGCTCCTCCTGGGGCGGTTACCTCGTCCTGCTCGCCCTCGGCACCCGGCCGGGGCTCTGGCGGGCCGGCGTCGCCGTCAAACCCGTGGCCGACTACGCCGCCGCCCACGCCGTCGCCGCCCCCGCCCTGCGCGCCTTGGACGAGCGGCTGTTCGGCGGCACCCCTGAGCAGGTGCCCGAAGCCTACGCGCACAGCTCACCGATCCGGTACGCCGACCGCGTACGCGACCCGCTCCTCGTGGTTGCCGCCACCCACGACACCAAGTGCCCGGCAGCACAAGTGCGTTCCTACCTCACCGCCCTCGACGCGGCCGGCGCACGGCACGAGTCCCTGTGGCTGGACACCGGGCACGACGGCTACGACGGCGCGGACCACGTGAACGTGCTGCGCCGCGCGGTGCTCTTCCTCGACCAGCGGCTCCGCGGCACCACCCGCACCACCCCACCCAGACGCCCCGCGCCATCCGGAGCGGGGTCAGCGCACCACACCGTCAAGCACTGAATCCGAGAGGAGAGAGCCCATGCAGAAGGACGTCATCCACAACGACCCGCTCGCGGAGGACGAGGCGAACCGGAGGCCGAGCGTCGGCGTCACGGTCACCGTCCCGTTCCGCAACGCCGAGGACAGCGACGAGACCGTCGAGGACTGATCCCCACCGGTCGGCCCCGGGGCGCCCCGGGGCCGACCGGCACTCACCACGTCAGGAGAGAGCGCCCATGCGCGTACTGCTGGTCAACATGCCCTGGTCGCCCATCGACCTGCCGTCGCTGGCGCTGGGCATCCTCAAACGGAGCGTGGACGAACGCGTCCCCGGAGCCGGCGCCGAAGTGCTGCACGCCAACCTCATGTTCACCGACTGGATCACCGAGCGCACCGAGTTCACCGGCCACGACTACGAGTACTACGCGCTCTCCTCGTACTTCATGGGCTGCGGCGACTGGGTCTTCTCCTCGGCCCTGTACGGCGACCCCGCATGGCGCGAGGAGGAGTTCACGAGGACGATGTCCGGCAAGCTCAAGCCGGCGCGCATGGCCATGACACTCGAACTGCACCGCGTCGTCCCCGAGTTCGTCGAGATGATCGCCCGGCAGATCGTGGCGGACGCACCCGACGCCGTCGGCTTCACCTCCACCTTCCAGCAGAACGCCGCCGCGCTCGCCGCAGCCCGGCGCGTCAAGGAACTCGCCCCGCACATCGTGACCGTCATGGGCGGCGCCAACTGCGACGGCGAGCAGGGCGCCACCGTCCACCGGAACTTCCCCTTCGTCGACCACGTCGTGCGGGGCGAGGGCGAGGCCGCCTTCCCCGCGCTCCTGACCGCGCTCACCGACAAGACCCCGCTGGACGGCATCCCCGGCCTGTGCCACCGCGACGCCACCGGCACCAGCGTCGCCAACCCCATGGCCACCCGGCCGCTGCCGCCCGCGGCGATCCTGCCGCCCGACTACAGCGGCTACTTCGAACGCCTGGCCGCTTCCGTGGCCCGCAACTGGGTGGAGCCCAAACTCGTCGTCGAAGGAGCGCGCGGCTGCTGGTGGGGCGAGAAGCACCACTGCACCTTCTGCGGACTCAACGGCTCGTTCATGGAGTTCCGCTCCAAGAGCCCGGACACCTTCTACGAGGAGATCATCGAACTGGCGCGCCGCCACCGGGTCCTCGACATGTATGTCGTGGACAACATCCTCGACATGCGCTACCTCACCACCGTGCTGCCCCGCATCATCGACAGCGGCTACGACCTGCGCCTGCACATCGAGATCAAGGCCAACATGAAGCGCAGCCAGCTGCGCACCCTCGCCGACGCCGGGCTGATCTACGTCCAGCCAGGCATCGAGAGCCTCAACAGCCGCGTCCTGGACCTGATGGACAAGGGGGTGAGCGGCTGCCAGAACGTGCGGATGCTCCGCGACGGCGCCGAGACCGGCCTCTCCGTCGCCTGGAACTACCTGCACGGCTTTCCCGGCGAGAGCGCCGAGGACTACGACCCGGTCATCGCCCAGATACCCGCCCTCGAACACCTCGACCCGCCGGTCGACCTCTCCGCCCGCATCGCCATCGAGCGCTTCAGCCCCTACTTCGAGCGCCCCGAACTGGGCTTCACCAATCTGCGGCCCGAGGCCCACTACCGCTTCACCTACGACCTGCCCGAAGAGGAACTGCACGGCATGGCGTACGTCTTCGAGGCGCCCGCACGCGGCATCGGCGAACCCACCGTCGGCGCCCTCAACACGGCCCTCGGCGACTGGAAGAAGCACCACACCGACGCCCGTCTCACCCAGGACGACCAGGGCGACCGCATCGTCCTCGTCAGCCGCCGCCGCGCCTTCGCCTGGCGCGCCATGGAACTGACCGACCCCTTCGAGCTGGCCGTCTTCCGCCTCCTCGACCAGCCGCACGGCGTCCGGGCCCTCCAGCGCAAGGCCGCCGCACGAGCCACGGGACCGGTCCGCACCGAGGCGGAGGTGCAACGGCTCCTCGACTCCTGGCTCGCCCTCGGCATCGTCTTCACCGACGCCGGCCAGTACGTGCACATCGCCCCGGCCGCGGTCAACGAGGACCTACTCCGCCTGGACTTCATGCGGCACGCCCACGCACAGGACGGTGCCGTCCCCGCACCCGCCTGAGCCCGAACAGCCCCCAGAAGGAGCACGATGACCGCCACCATCACCGCGCCCACGCTCCTGGCCTGGCGCGACTACGATCCCGCCGCCTGCGCACTGCCCGGCATGTCCCTGGGTGAGGTGCCCCTGTCCGGTTCGGCACGCGGCCAGGCCGCACACCTGTGGGACCTGGGCGCTCGACGGGTACGCCTGCCCGCCCCCGTCGACCTCGCCGCTTCCGCCGACCCGGGCACCGCCCTGTACGGCCTCTGCCTCGTACGGGATCTGACCGCGCGGGCGGTCATGGTGGAGTGGGAACTGCGCTTGGCTCCCGGCGCGGGGGAGACCTGGCGAGCGCTCAGCCACCTCCAGCCGCCCGCCGCCCTGCATGGCCCCGCCGACGCCGAGGAGTCGCTGCGCACCTGGCGGCGCGGCCACTACCTGTGCAAATGCCTGTGGCGCAAGGGCCCCGGCTTCATTCAGATCCGCGACCGCCGCTGGGGCGAACTGCGCCGCTTCACCGCCGACGAACCCGAGTACGAGGAGGCCATCGGCCGTCTCGACCACGGCGCCCCGGCCGAGACCGTCCCGCGGGCCATCCTGGACGACTTCCGCAGCGAGCAGCTGATCCTGGAGATGGGCCCCTACGCGTGGTGGCTCCCTTACCGGGTCAACCGCTGGCTCCAGCAGTCGATCGCGATCTGAGCGGGGTCCGATGCGATCGGCCTCCGTCTCGCCGCCCTGCCCCCGCGCACGCTGACCTCGCTGCCCGGTCACGCGGACAGCCTGGCACAGCACCACCGAGCTGTGCCACAAGGCCGGGCGGCTCCTGCTACTCCGTGGGCAGCGGCGGCCACATCTCCGGCGGCGGAGGCAACTTCGGCGTGATCACCCGCTACTGGTTCCGCGACCTGCCGCGCCCGCCCGCCCAAGTACTGCAAACTCACGCACAGACCGTCCTGGACCGGCAGACGGGCGAGTACTCCGCGCAGCGGGAGCTGTTCACCGCGTCCGCCAGGGGGCCGGCTGGTCCCGTTCCTTCAACGGGACCAGCCGGTCGCCTCGGGGTGCCGCGCGGTTGGCCTCAGCGGTTTTCGCGCAGGTCGGCTTCGGCCGGCAGGGTGGAGAGGGTGCGCGGGGCCTTGACCGACTTGGAGGCGGGGGTCTTCGTCCCGCAGAAGGCCGCCTCCAACGTTCCGCCGAGCGCGGTGTTGACCACGCCTCGGTTCGAGGTGTTGGCCATGGCGGAGAGTGAGCGGCGGCCGTCGCGGGTGGCGAAGGCGTAGGTGTAGAAGCCCTGCACGGTGCCGGTGTGCCCGTAGACCTGGGTGCCGCACGAGAGGTCGTAGCGGCGCAGTCCGAGGCCGTAGAAGCGGGTCTGGGTGGTGTCCGTCGGGGTGACCGTGGTCATGGCGTCCAGCATGCGGGGCGAGAGCAGTCTGCCCCGCATGAGCGCGGTCGTGAAAGTGTTGAGGTCGGCGGGGTTGGAGATGACCGCGCCTGCGGTCTGGGCCCAGGAACCGGTCTGCTCGGTGGAGTCGACCAGCGGCGCCCCCGCTTCGTCGGGGTGGAGGTAACCGCGTACGTGCAGCCCCTTGATCTCGGTCCGGGGGTGCACGTACGAGGTGTTGCGCAGCTTCAGCGGCTTGATGATGCGCTGCTCGTACTGCTCGGCGGCCGAGGTTCCCGTGATCTTCTCGATCAGCATGCCGACGACGACGAAGTTGGCGTTGGAGTACCTGTAGTTCGCGCCGGGCTCCGTGGTGCGGGGCTCGGCCAGGGACAGGTCGACCAGCTCTTGGTAGGTGAAGACGCGGTTGCGCACCGCTTCGAAGCCGGGCACGGTCTTGGCGAACATGGCGTCGGAGTAGTCGGCCAGGCCGCTGCGGTGGGTGAGGAGGTGCCGGACCGTGATGCGGTCGTCGGGCAGCAGCCCGGGCAGGTAGCGGTTGACCGGCGCGTCGAGCTCCACCTTCCCCTGGTCGGCCAGCTGGAGCAGCACGACGCTGGAGAAGGTCTTGCTGACGCTGCCGATACGGAAGCGGGCGCGGGTGTCCATGGCCTCGCCGGAGACCCGGTCGCGGACGCCGGCGGTGCGCGTGCGGACCCCGTCGGGACCGGTGAAGCGGGCCATCGCGCCCGGAGCGCCGTTGGCCATGGCGGCCTTCAGGGCCGTGCTCACGCCGTCCATGTCGGGGGCGGGGACGGTGGGGGCGGTGGGGGCCGCCGGTGCCGCGGAGGCGGCGGTGGCGGGGGCAAGGACGCCGGCGAGGGCGGCGATCAGGGTGGCGCTCGTGGCCAGGCGTCTGCGGGTCAGCGGGGACACGTGGGTTCCTCGTTCTCGACTCAGCGGAATATCGGCGCACGCGGCGGTGCCGCGTGCGAGCAGGCGGGGAAGGGGCGTTCACTGCGTGCTGTCCCCGGCCCTCATGGAGCATGAGTGCCAACGCGCCACATCGGTTCCTGTCACGGGTGCCGTTGTTGGCCGGGGTGCGCGGACTGCCCCGTGGCGGCCGGAACTTCACTTGGCGGAGGGGCGCCGGCCGTCTGCCGGAGGTGCGCCGTTGTCCCGAGCGTGCTGTTGCTGAACCGGGAGCCGGCGGCCGGCTCCCGGCGGACGGCCGACCTGACGGCGGCCACGGACCTTGGGGGAGCGGCCCGGAGCGGCCCGGCGAGGGCGAAGGCCTAAAGGCAGACGCCCCGTTCGAGCAGGGCGCCGGGCTCGGCCGCCAGGCGGTGCAGAATGGCGGGGGTACACCGAGCGCCGGGGTTGTCGGCACCGGACCGCCCTTGGGAACGTAGAAGCGATGCGGCTTCGGCAGCCGCATCGCCCGGTCACCGCGGACACGGCCGACCAGCTCGACGGTCAGGGCCGATCGACGGCCGCCTTGGTCGCTACGAGACGCTCGCGAAGCCACCCGCCTGCTGATGCGAGGAACGAAGCCAGGCCACGGGTGGGCCGGTCGCCGGCTTGGACCCAGGACCGGCCAGTCACCACGTCCAGGCCGACGGACATGCGGCCGTCCTCGGCGCACAGCACTTCCGTCCAGTTGGGATCGCTCCTGATCGAACAGGCGAGCCCCCCCGGACGACAACAGGTCGCCCAGCATCTCGGGGTCGCTGCCGATCCAGCCGGAGAGGCCTTCGAGTTGCAGGACCACCGTTGTTCCGCGGTCGGCCGCTTCAGCAGCAGCACCGACCCGTCGGTCACCGTGGAACGGCGGACCAACCGGCGGGACGCCCGCGCCAGACCGTCGGAAAGGCCGGTGAGGACGTGCACACCCATCCGGTGCAGGGATTCCTCGAGCGGCAGCGGCGTGACGCCGACGCACCAGGTGCCTCCGAACGCACGGGTGTGGCAGCCGGGCCCCCGGGGCCGCGACGAGCCGGGTGCTACTCGACGTGTACGTAGAAGCGGTCGTTCGCGATCTGGGCGACCGAGCCGGTGTCACACTCCCGGATCGGCCTTGACGGGGCCGGTCCGCAGGGCGCGGGCCGCTTCCAGTTGCGCCGCGAAGGCCAGCCCCAGGAACAGCGCGAGCGAGGTGAGGCAGGCCCACAGCAGCAAGGACATGAAGGCGCTGAGCGGACCGTAGACCGTGTCGAAGGAGCCGCTGACCGAGAGGTAGAGGCTCAAGAGGCCGGTCAGCCCCGTCCACAGCAGGAGGTACACGGCCGCGCCGAACGCCAGCCACGTATGGCCGGGCTGGCGCCGCCGTGGCGAGCGCCGGAAGATGACGCTCGCCGAGACGAGCGCCAGCACGAAGCCCAACGGCCGGCGCACCACGCCGAACACGGCGCTCACCTGGTGCCCGACACCGAAGACCGTCACCGCAGCGGCCGCCAGATCGGCGCCCGCCACCATCATCACGAAACCAAGGCCCAGGGGCAGGCCCGCGACGACGGCCATGGCCAGGCCGCGCAGGTACTTCCGGTGGATGGGCCGGTCCCGCTCGTTCCCGTAGATCCGGTTGGCTCCGCGCTCGATCTGACACATCGCCGTCGTGACGTTGGCCAGGGAGAACACGAGTCCGAACCAGAGAGCGACCTGCGTGCCACCGTCCGCGGTGCGGCGGCTGCGGGCCAGCGCCTCTTCGACGACGTCGGCGCTCGGCCCCTGTGCCATGCGGTGGATGACCACCTCGGCGAACCTGCCGATGTCCTGGCTGTGCAGCACGCTCGACAGGCCGACGAACACGATCGCGAGGGGCACGACCGCGAGGACCGTCTGCAGCGCCAGTGCCCGGGAGTGGCTGAAGCCGTCGGCGTAGCGGAACCGGACGAACGCGTCGCGCAGCAGCCGTCGGCCACCGTAGTGGCGCAGTGCCACGAAGGCCTCGTCGCCCGAGAGTTCCTCACCCGCCATGTCCCGCGTCTCGGGGACCGCCGTCGCCGTACCCATGCCTCGCCCCCGATTCGCACCGTCGTGCACCCGGTCGTACACCGGCCGAAAAATGCGGGCGTACTTGTGCCCCGGTGCCCCGGCACCGCTGACGCAATCCGTTCTGACAGGGATGACGAGGCGTTACACGGCTCTCCCCGGGGCGGCTACCGGAGGATGATGTCGCGGCCCGGGCCGCCCTCGAGGGTGTCCCGTCCGGGTCCGCCGTCGACCAGGTCGTCACCGCCTTCGCCGTTCAGGGTGTCGTCGCCGGTGCCGCCGAGGAGGACGTCGCGGCCGTCACCACCCAGGACATGGTCGTCGTCCGGCCCGGCGGACACGAGGTCCGCGCCGCCGTACGCCTCGATCATGTCCTCGCCCCGGCCGCCCCGCAGCCGCTGGTCGCCGTCGTCACCCATCAGGTGGTCCATCCCGTCACCACCGTCCAGGACCGAGAGCCCCATGACCATGTCGTTCCCCGCGTCGCCCCGCACCGTGCGCGCGGTATGGGCGTGCAGTTCGTCGTCGCCGGTGCCGCCCCGTACGGTGTCGACCGCGGGGTCGCTGGTGACGATCGTGTCGTCGCGGTCGCCGAGGAAGACATCGATCCGGTCCCGGGCGGTGCGGCCGGTGGGCAGCTCGCAGACGACGAAGGTGTCGTCCCCCGGGTCGAGGTACGCGCAGTGGTCCCCGGGTGTGATCGGGACAGCGTCCCGGAAGCCGATCTGCCGGACGCCGGAGCCGACCTCCATGGGGATCACGTGGAGGTCGTTGACCTGTCCTGCCGCGGCGGTGAAGACGATGGACTGGGCCGCCCAGTCGGCGCCGACGCGGGCCTGCGCGCCGGTGGCGGCCGGGGCGGCGGACACCGGGACGACGGTGAGTCCGGTGGCGAGCAGAGCCACGGCGGCAGCGCGGGTGGTGGCTGCGTGTCGATTCATGGGATCTCATCTCGATATGGCGACCGGTGGCCCGGCCGGAGGCGGGAAGCCGCCGCGTCACGGTGCCGTGGCGTCCTCGGGGCGGTGGGCCGGGCTCCATGCGTCGGCGGCCACGACGAGACAGGCCGTGGGCTCCCGGCCACTGGACGGCTCGGAGGAGGTACCCGGTGTCCGGAGCAGAGGGCACGCCCGCTGCTCCGGACACCGGGACACCGGCCGGCCACGCGGGCCGACGCGACCCGGCAGGACCGGGGTGGTGGTGTTCCGTCAGCTCACGTTCACGTCGACGCAGGCGTAGAACGCGTTGCTGGTGTCGGCGATGTTCCACACGGCCAGCACCTTCTGCTTGCCGGTCAGACTGCCGAAGTTGACCTGGTGCGTGACGGTCTCGCCCGGCCGGGCACCCCCGTCGTTGAACTCCGCGATCTTCCGGCCACCCACGTAGTACTGCCAGGTGGAGGTGGCGTGCCGGGCCGTCAGCCGCCAGTTGAAGCTGGTGGTCCGGCTGACCGGGGTCACTTTCCAGCCCTTGCTGTCGTTGTCGAGCTCGGCGAAGGCGGCGTTGCCTCCGCTGCAGCTCTTCAGACCCTTGGGGCCCTCGACGCTCTGCGGCTCGTACTTGATGGAACCGCAGGGGACCACGCCGGCGGCACACTGCGCCTGTCGGCTGGGCGGCGAGGAAATGTATCCGTGTGCGCTCGCGCTGCCGGCCGGGAGGCTCACGGCCAGCAGCGGGGCGATCCCCGCGCCGATGACCGCGGCCAGCGTCTTCTTGCTCTTCATGACGACTCCTCTGTGGGGGTACGTGTCCGCCCACGCGAAGACAGGCGAACATGAGCATGTCAAGCGAATCGCCATGGCTGTGGGGCCGGTCATGGCGACGAGGTGAACTGTACCCCTCTTGGTCTAGACCAAACTAGTGCCGGACCCCGCTCAGGCGTGTGGGCGGTCGTCGCCGTGGGCGTAACCGATGGTCGCGGCTCCTGAGCGGCTCACCGCACCGCTGCCGGTGAAGTTCCGCCGCGTATGCGCGGAGCGGGGCTTCCTGAGCCGTCCGCCCGGGTGGTCCAGATGTCTTGTTTGCGGCCACCCGTGCCCGGGAGAGCGTACGCGAGCGTGTCATCGTCCAGCCAGGCCACCTGATCGTCGACGCTGCGCCGTTCGGCGAGCGGGTGTTCGCGCATCGTGCGCAGGTCGAGGACGTACAGCCGCCACGGGTCCCGCGCCCCCTCGCGCACCCGCTTCTTGAAGGCGACGCGCGTGTTGTCGGGGGAGAGCGACGGGCACTCGACGTTCGAACGCAGAGCGGTCGCCGACCACTTCGCCATGTCGCCGCGCACCAGGTACGTCTTGCCCTTCGTGGAGACCGTCGCGTAGAAGGTGTTGTCGTCCTTCGCGAAGGTCACACCCCAGTAGTTGACGTCGGGGGAGTGGTAGCGGCGGCCGTCCAGGGTGAGGGGTATCTCCTCCATGTTCTTGATGAGGTAACCCGTACGGGTGTCCAGGGTCGACGTGCGGGTGGAGAACGACGAGCCCGCGTACGAGTCGCCCGTCGCGAACATCGTCCAGGACAGCATCCGCCCAGACGCCGACACGCGCGCCCGGTTGGGGATGCCGGTCAGGGCGATCCGGCGCTTCTCGCGGAGCCTGTCGTCCAGGACGACCGCGTACGACGTGGGCGGAATACCTGACCTGCGCTGCAGGCAGAGCCCCGTGCCCGCGGCGGCGTAGAAGCGCTCGCAGGAGGGGCCACCGGTGGTGCGTGCCCCGCCGCCCCCGCCGGCGGCCGGGACGCGTGCGATCCGGCCCGCCGACTCCGTCGTACTGCGGAAGTAGAGCTTGCCCCGGTCCAGGCCGAACTCCGAGGTCGTGTCGGCCGATTCGGCGCGCTCCGCCGCATGCAGCGCGTACGTGACGGCGACGCCCGCGAGGACCGCCGCCGCCGCGGCCACGGCGACGACGCGGGAGCGGAGGGAAGGGAGCGGGGAAGGGGACTGCTGCTTCACGAGGGGCCTCCGGAAGATGTGTCCGATTGCGGGAGCAGTGCCGCCGCCCCGGCGACCGCCACTATCAGCGCGACGACCGCGCAGGTCAGAGCGGTCTCGACGCCCCACAGCGTCCACGCCGCACCGAACCCGGCCGCGGCGACGAGCCGGGCGAGCGCCTGTCCCGTCTGGAGGACGGCCATGCCGCTCGCCCGGCGCTCCCGCGCGACCACGGGGGCGACCAGCGTCGCCATCAGCACGCCGTCGGTGGCCGCGTAGAAGACCCCGAGCAGCAGCAGTACGCCGACGAGGAGCGGCCAGCCGTCGGTGGGCGCGAGCAGGAGGACGTAACCGCCGAGCAGTGCGATGTGCCCGGCGAGGAACGGCATGCGGCGCCCGACGCGGTCGGCGAGCCGCCCGGCCGGGACGGCGAGCAGCAGGTAGACCGCGGCGGCGCCCAGCGGCAGCAGCGGGAACCACGAGATGGCGAAGTCCAGCCGCCGCTGGAGCAGGAGGTAGAGGAAGGCGTCGCCGATGGTGGCGGCGCCGAGCAGCGCCGCCGCGAGGAGGACGCGCCGGAAGGCGGGGACGCGGAGCAGGCCGAGGGCGCGAGGACGCGGGGCGGCCGGTGCGTGTCGTTCGGTGGCGGTGCCCGGTGGCCGTGGTGGTCGCGGTGCCGGCTGCGACAAGTGCCCCGGCACGAACGCGACCAGCATCAGCACCCCGAGCAGCCCGAAGCAGAAGCTGACGACGAACACGGCGTCGTAGGCGTCCGCCGTCGCCCACAGCAGCGCGAACGCGGCGAGCGGCCCGAGCAGCGCGCCCGTCGTGTCCATCGCCCGGTGCACACCGAAGGCGCGGCCCAGCGTGTCGGGCGGGCTGCTCAGCGAGATGAGGGCGTCGCGCGGCGCGGTGCGCACGCCCTTGCCGATGCGGTCGGCGGCGAGCGCCGCGCCGATCCCCGCGGTGGCGCCGCCCGCGAGGAGCAGCCCGAGGCGGGAGAGCGCGGAGAGGGCGTAGCCGCCGCCCGCGACGAGTTTGTGCCGGCCGCCGCGGTCGGCGGCGTATCCGCCGGCCAGCCGCACCAGGGCCGTGACTCCGTTGTAGAGCCCGTCGAGGAAGCCGAACTGGAGGGGAGAGAGACCGAGTTGGAGGACGAAGTAGAGCGGTAGGACGGCGGTGACTATCTCGGAGGGGATGTCCGTGACCAGGCTGACCGCGCCGAGCGCGAGGACGGGTCCCGCGACGCGGCCGCGCCGGGCCCCGGACTGTTCCTGCTCCGAGGCCTTGGCGACCGCGTCGGTGGTGGCCAGATACATGGCGTTTGCGTTCGTCCGGCTCAGCGGCAGCTGTAGGACGGGCTGGTGTCCTTCGTGGAGCCGTCTGTGCCGACGAGGTTCCAGGAGAAACCGGTGTCGGTGAAGTTCAGCTTCACGACACCGAAGGTGTCGGTGAGCCGCTTCTGGCTGTTGGGCTGGACCTCCTCGATGTCGTACGGGTTGGCGCCGCCCATGCCGCCGAGCACCTCGACGATGCCGTTGGCGTCGGCCTTGCCGTCCGCGTTCTGCGGGGCGAACCGCTCGTAGTGGTGGTCGTGTCCGTTGAGCACCATCTCGGCCTTGTTGGCCTGGAGCAGCTTCCAGACAGGGCGGCCGACCGGGTCGTTGCCGTGCTCGCCGGAGGAGAAGAGCGGGTGGTGCCAGTAGGCGGCCACGCACTTCTTGGTGTTGGCGGCGAGGTCGTCCTTGAGCCAGTCGATCTGCTCGTCGTCGTCGAATGTGTTGGAGTCGAGGGCGATGAAGTGCCAGTTCCCCTGGTCGAAGCTGTAGTAGCTCTCTCCGTCGGGGTAGGCGACGGACCCGAAGTAGGACTGCTGACCCGCAGGTCGTGAGCGATGACCGCGTTCTCGTCACCCTGCCGGAACCGCTCGGCCGCCTCCAACCGCAACTTCTCGCGGAAGGCCCGCCGTTCGTCGGTCAGCCCGCCCCCTTGCGCATACCTCATGCACTTGGCGTACCGCAGGGATCATGGACCGTCAGCCCTACCGACACCACGCTTTGAAGGTCAGTAATAGGTGGTCCGCTCCACCGGCTTTTCCCTGGGCAGCGCGCTCGCCGCCACCATCCTGCCGCTCATATCGGCGGCAACGGCCAACCAACGGTGGACGGCTGCACCATGGTGCTGTGGATCTCCGCTGGCATCTGTGTCCTCGCCACCGCCCTTGCCTGGTTCCTGCCCACCCGATCCGCCCGGCTCGCGCCGGCGGGGCGCCTGCCCGCCGACGATCATCCGCTGCTGGCGCTGCGGCTTGACCCGGCCGGATAGGTAGGAAAGCGTCCGCGTCGCCGGACCTGGCTGGACGCAACTTCACTGCGCCGCCTCGGCAAGATTCTTCGTCGTCTCCTGAACGGCGAGGAGGGACAACGGCGGCGACCCGGCCGCTCTCTAACCAGCGTTGCGCATGAGGCCGGGTCGCCTGTACGACGGGCGACCCGGCGGGCGAACCAGGATGCCACGATCACACGGCGAGCCGGACGGGACGATTGGCCCCAAGGCGGTTCGGACTACTCCACCGATGAGATGGCGGTTTAGCAGCCTGTCCGGACACAAACCGTATGTACTTCGAGTGCACGTTCGGCAAGCTGAAGGGCGTGAGTCGGCGACCCGCAGCAGGGGCGTTCGTCGCCGGTGTCATTTTCTTTGGTATGATCTTCAGTTAAACCTTGGTGGTGAGCCATCTCCTTTTTGGCCCGGAACCAGGAGTCGCCCCACTCGGGCCTTTCGGACGTCATCGGGATGGCTGCTGCTTCGCGGACGGTTTGGGGCGTCCGGTCTTCCGTGTCAGGAATCAGCCGGGTTCTGGGCCTGCAGTGAGGCGACCTCGAGGACGGCGGGCAGTTTCTGCTCGTCGAAGGGACCGGCGAACTCGGCGGATTCGCTGCTCCAGAGGTTGACGTTGAGTTCCATGGGCTGGCCCGGGATCGGTGTCGGATCCCACAGGAAGCGTTCGTGCACGGTGACGCCGTCGACCTGCCACCGGATGCCGTCCGGCTGCCAGTCGATCGCATAGTCGTGGAACGCGTCGGAGGCGTCGAAGCCGAGGTTGAGGATGACGGGTGTGCCCCGGTAGCCGTGCTCCAGCCTGGTGCCCGCCGCTCCGGGGTTGTAGAAGACGTTGACGAGCATGCGGGTGGTGTCCCTGCCGAGGAACTCGATGTCGATCTCCTGGCGTGGGCCGTTGCGGTGGAGGAACAGTCCCGTGACGAGGCCGCGGCCGTGCGGGACGCGCATGCGGGCGCCGAATGTGCCGTGGGTGTAGGAGCGGCGGCTGGCGATGGCGGCGCCGGTGAAGTCGCGTACCTTGCTGGGTTCACGGCGAAGGGTTAGCCGGGCGGGGCCGTGCGGCGGCACGGTGACGTTGCCCGGCCGGAAGAGGGCTCTGTTACTGGGGAAGGTGTCCTCCCGCAGGTACCAGTCGCGATCGTCGAGGGGGGTGCCTTCGCGCCATGCGATCACCTGGCCGCGCTCTTGTGCCGCAGCTTCGGGGGACTCCGGTGAACTGGGATGTTGTGCGGTCGAGGATTTCGCTGCGATGCCTCGCCATCCGGTGCCATGGGCGATCCACGGAGAGGTGTCCCAGATCATGCGGCGTCCGGTGCGGACCGTGTCGCTGGAGGGGCCTGTCACGTGGCGCTGTCCCTGCTCGGGCTGGTAGGGCCACGGGTGCGGAGGGTAGTCGCAGGTGAGGAACCGAGACAGCCGCTGCCAGGGGTCGGGGTCGTCAGCGGGGAGGATGAGACGCCGGTGTTGCAGGTGTTCACTCCAGGCCGCCGGGCGCGGGGACCTTGGTGCGGGCAGGGTCGACGTGGTCACGATGAGCCGTGCCTGTGTGCTCCTGTTGATGCGTTCGAGATCGCTTGGCTGGAGTGAACCGATGTTGACGTAGGCGTCGAACATCCGGTGCCGGCTGCCGCGGGCCAGCGCGTCAACTTCCTCCCAAGGAAGGGCCGTCAGGTCGCTGGCGCAGCGGTATCCGAGGACCGAGAGGGCTTTGGCGACCGTGGACAGGCCGGTGCCCGGCTCGCCGACGACCAGGACCGGTTCCTTAATGCCCATGCGCTGGGGAGGTTTGGGCGCTGCGGAGCGGACGGCACCCACCTTGGCCAGGACCGGCATAACGGAGTAGGAGTTACTCGAGGCGATGCCGGGGCGCTGATCGATGACGGGCCGAGGTGTCATGCGTACCGTCAGGTGGCCGAACTGCTGGTTGATCCACAGGTCGATGGGGCCGTGTGCGGGTAGTTGGCGCAGGAGTTTGTTCGCTCCTGCTTTCGAGAGCAGGTAGCCGGATAGTTGCCACAGCCCCCTGGTGGGGCTGCGGAGCGCTGAGGGGGCGGTGTGGTGCTGCTCCGTCTTGTCACCGGTTTCCTGGTAGGAGAGGTAGAGGAGATCTACAGGATTCCCGGCGTGATGAAGGGCCTCGAGGTCGCTCCACGCGCGTTCGAGTGCGGGCAGGCAGGTCCGGGTGACATACGCGTCGTCTTCCAGGACCAGGGTGTACGGCGCGTCGTGCGCAGCGATCTGTTTCCAGACTTCTATGTGTGAGAGTGCCACCGCTATCTCTTGGGGTGTCATGGATATGTGCGTGGCGCGGGCGGCGTCGTCGATATCCAGACGGGGATGCGGGTCGACGGCGAGCTGTTCGGCCAGGGTGTAGGCAGGGTGCAGGAGTTCGGCCGGTGGTGGGCCCTGCAGGTAGCGGGCGTCGATGGCCGGGAAGCGTCTGGCGCTCTGGCTGAGGGGCTGGCCTTGCCGGTCTTTGAGCCAGCTCAGCTCGCGATTGAGGATCTTCCAGCGTTCCTGAGCACGGTCAAGGTTGATGACGTAGATGCGCTGGATCGCAATGTCTTCGGGGCGGGAGGAGAACGCGGTGCTCTGGCGTCGGGCGAAGAACCGCCGGGTTCGGTAGCGAGCGTGGGCGCGCAGTGTGGGACGCAGCCCGGACAGGGACGTGAGGTTCATGGATGTCAGACGCTGCCGATGCTGTTTGAGAGGGGGCGAGTAGGCCCCGAGATCTGGAGCAGGAAGTTACGCGGCGTGCTGGTCAGGGCTGGTGGCGCCACAGCCGCCAGTTCCGTTCGTCGTGGCGGTAGCTGAGTGGCCATCGGCTCACCGCGATGGTGTCCCAGTCGCAGAGGATCTCGACGTCGACGGGCTGCCCGAGCTGCTCTTGTTGCAGGGCGTAGTGGGCGAGTGCGACGGTGAGGTTTCCCGGTCCTGTCATGGCCTGGATGTCTACTGCCGCGCCTGCATGGCCGAGGATCGTGTGCGTGCTCGTCTCGAGGGCCATGCTGATGACGGGATGGCGGGCCGGCGTGATGATGGGGTTGTTGTTGACGTAGTGGGTCACGGTGCCGGTGTCGGTTCCGGTACTCATGGCACGTCTGGGATCGATCATGCTGTCGGTGGTGATGTCGTAGCACAACGCCTGGAGCCGAAGCCGGGAGTCTTCGAAGAGAGGGCTCCAGTCGGCGCCCACGTAGGCGTCGTCGGCGTCTATGTAGAAGCCGCCGTGGTGGGCGAGGTAGCACATCCGGAAGTAGTCACTGCGCATCGCGGGGTGGGGGCAGGCATCGAAAGCGGCGGCGTGAGTGTCGCCGTGGACAGACTGGATGAACGACCGTGCCGAGTCGTCGCCGTAGACCTGCCGTTGAAAGCCCTCCTTCTCCAGCGGCGCCCAGCTGTTCATGCAGTCCAGCACGTCGTCGGGGATCTGAGCGGGGTCGTCCCAGAACTGGATGATCACCCGGGGGACGGCGGCCCTCGACGACGACCAGGCAGCGGTCGATAGCGTTTGCGTCAGGTGACGGAGGTAGCGGGAGCGGATGGTGTGGTCGCCGGTGATGTCGCCCGGTGTGGGAGCGAGTGCTGGCTGTCGTGCCTCCGGCGCGGCCGCCTGGTCCTGCAAGCCGTGGGCGGTGTGAGCGGTCATCGTTTTCTTCTTCCCACGGCGGTTCGGGCGTGCGGAGGGCCGACATGTCCTCGGGCCGAATGACCGGTAGGCCGGGACAAGGGCGTTGATCGAGTTTAGGGCGAGATGTCAACCCGGCTGACCATCGCATGCCGTCAGCCGGAGCGGCGCCGCTTGTGTCCCGCAGCCCGGCCAGCATGGACGTTCGGAACCACTAGATGACTCCTCCCGCAGCGGAAGGATTGGAGCTGGCTCGGCGAGGAGCGAGGTACTTGGGTTCTCATTCGTGTTGCTCACGCAGTTCCTGGAGACGGGCGGCCAGCAGTGTCGCTTGTGAAGGCCGCTCATCCTGATCACTGGGGCAGACCCTAGAGAAGATCCGGCTTTGCAGTTGCGGTGAATTGCCTGCAGGAGCCTCCGGTGGTCGGGGTTACCCAGGTCTGGGGCATTCAAGTCGATTGTGATCCCGTAACCGCGATGCAGCATGTTGCAGGTTATACCTTGAGAGTAAGCCCTGCATCTGACAACAGAGTTGAATGCAGCACCACCCCAGCCTCGTCGAGGGCTACCTCGCCAACACCGGGCTGAAGCTTGAACCCCCGTAGCCCCAAACATTAATGATCTCTGGTGCCCCATGGCAGCAGCTTCCATGTCGCTTCGGCTCTCCGTCGACCCTCCTCCGTCCGATCAACTGCATTGTCAGACCCGGCATTTACCCTGCCAGGAACCAAGCCGACGCAGCAGCCGGATGGAGAATCAGAAGATGGCATCAACCTGTGCATGGTGTGGCGGCAGCATCCCACCGGACCGGGCTCCCCAGGCCAAGTACTGCGGGGTGAAGTGCCGCGAGCGACGAGGCGTTGCGAGCAAGCGCGGTGCCCGCCGCCCACCACAGAAGCACTTCGTCTGCGTGGTGTGCGCAGGCCGTATCCCCTCCACCCGGCATCGTGCCTGCACAACCTGCTCCGAGGAGTGCACTACGGTGCGGCGCCGTGAATTGGGAAATGAGTCCCGCCGGGCCAAGACTCAGCGCAAGCTCGCTGGCCTCGCCAAGACATGTACACATTGCCAACAGGTGTTCACGCCTCAGTCCATGCCGTGGCAACAGTTCTGCTCCAAGCGGTGTGCCCAGCAGGCAGGCGGCAAGCGCGCCAAGCTCAAGCGGCAGGAGCGCCTCTCGACCGGCGGTTTCAAGCAGTGCACTCTCGAAGGCTGCGGCGGCCTGCTCGTCGCGCGTGGGTACTGCCGTACTCACTACGCGCACTGGTACAAGCACGGAGATCCACTGCACCGAGCAGTTCCTCGGCAGACGCGCTGCTGCGATGTTGAGGACTGTCCGAAGGCGGCGGCCGCTTTCGGACTTTGCCCTCGGCACCGACGCCTGCAGAAGCTCTATGGAGACGTCTTGGGAGCCAAGTGCACTCAGTGTCGCATCAGATACACGGCGTCTGGGCGGCCCGGCTGGTGTGCGAACTGTGTAGCGGAAGTGTTTGCGAACAATGGCTACCGGGTGCTGGAGGCCTTCCAAGGCAGTAACCGGCCCGTGAAGGTCGCTTGTCTGAGCTGCGGCGAGGCGTCGGCAGTACTCTTCGGTAACGCGATCCGAGGCGGTTCCTGTGTCCACTGCTTCCGACGCCTCCGAGCCGGTCGGGACCGCGCTCTGCCCAAGTGCGAGGCGCTCAGCGCTCTTGCGAGTCTCCGTCTGGTTCTGGCTGGGCCTTACGCTCGGGCCACGCTCGCAGTAGCTGCCGAGTGCCTGGATTGCGGCACCGGCACGACCGTCAAGATCTCCGACATCACGCGCGGGCAGCGCCTCATCGGGTGCCGAAGCTGTGCAAGGGATGCCGCAGCCAATGAGATCACCTACTGTGCGGCAGGGTGCGGCCGATCATTCGGACAGCCACTCGGTGGAGCCCGCCGAAAGTGGTGCAGTCAAGCGTGCATGGAGTACTTCGGGGAGTACTCAAAGCCCTATCCGAAGAACGTGGGGACACGCCACTGCCTGGACTGCGAAGCGGACATTACAGCCAAGCAGCTCTCGGCGGTCCGCTGTGATGCCTGTCTCCCGGGGTGGAAGAACGAAGCGCGTCGAAGACTCTGGGCCGAAAATCCTGAACTCCGCCGCCGCCAGCAAGCAGACGCAGCGAACCGTCGTCGGGCCCGGATCCGAGGCAATGGCCGAGAGCGCTACGAGCGACTCGACGTGTTCGAACGCGATCGTTGGCGGTGCCAGCTCTGTTCCTTCCCGGTAGACCAGGCAGCACAGTGGCCGGACCCGTTGTCCGCCGCCATCGACCATGTAGTGCCCATCGCCGCTGGTGGGGCTGACACCCTGAGCAACGTGCAGCTGGCGCACCAGGGCTGCAACTGGCGCAAGTGGAGCAAGGACTCGATCGGAATCGGCCCAGACGAATTCATTCATCCGGCCGTGGCCGCTCGATTCCTTGCTGGGGAGGGAGCCCGACGGTCGGAGGGCTCCGCAGCGAGGCACCTCGACGGCTGAGAAGCCAGATTTCCGCAGGGCGCGGACGTGCTCCCCCGCCCTCGCCGGTACAGCGAAATCCCAGAGCCCCTGGAGCTTTGTGAGCGGACAGCACAGCTGGCAGCCTGACGTTAGCCCCCGGGGCATGCCGGCGGAGCCGCGGCTCATGGGGTCCATCCTTGCCCACCAGGTGGCCGAAGCCTGTAGGCCAAACCCTGCATTATCCGATTACCGCAGCCCGCTTCTTTGCTCTAGGTTTGAGGCTTTATCAGCGGGAACGCACAGTCACCGGGACGTCGGCCAGACCTCTGAACGATGGCTGCTGCCAGCAGTGCCGGCCCTGGACCCGTCACCGGCAGGCGCTGCTTGCCGATATAGAGGACTCCATCCTCGTCCGCTAGAGATCATTAACGTTTGAGGCTACGGGGGTTCAAGGTTCAGCCCGGTCTTGGCGAGGTAGCCCTCGACGAGGCTGGGGTGGTGCTGCATTCGTTGAGCCGGGTCTTGACCAGTGTGGTCAGCTGGTCGATGCCCTGTTTGGCCAGGTTTGCCAGGGATCTTTTCATGTGCGCCCAGACCGTTTCGACCGGGTTGAACTCAGGTGCGTAGGGCGGGAGCTGGAAGACTTTAAGCCAGTCCCGGCTCTCGATGTACCGTTTCATTCTGGCGCTGACGTGGGTGTTGAGGTTGTCCCAGATGATCACGGCGGGCCCGCCGAGCTGCTGGTGGGCCGCGTCGAAAAGACGGACGTAGTCGTGCTCGGTGAATCCCTTGCGCCAGCCCTTGCGCGGTCCCCGGCCGACATGGGTGCGATAGATCAGACGGGACCTGGACCCGGACTTCGTGCAGATCAGCGCGGCGATCGAGACGCCTTTGGTGCCCGCGGCGGTCACCCTCACCGCCCGGGTCCTGCCCCGGCGGCCCCCACGTGCGGCAGGTGAGCGGCCTCAGTCCCTGGCTTGCCTCCTCCTCGAAGCAGAGCCAGGCGCCCAGGCCCGCCGCAGTCTTCTCACGATGGGCCACCGCTCGTCCTTCCACGCGGCGATCCTCGCCTCGTCGCGTTCGGCGGCCCGGCGGGCGGGGACCTGCACGCTCCACCCGATTCGGTGCAGCAGCAGGTCCACCCCGACCAGCGTGTACCCCGCCTTGAACCGGCGGTGAATCACCTCGGCTATCCGCGCCAGCGTCCAGCACTGGTCCTCATCTCAGCCATGCACGACCGGTCCCGCCTCCAGCTCGCATTCCAGCCGGCGCAACTGATCGTTGGTGAGCTTGCACTGGGCACCACCAGCCCCCTTCGAGGCCAAGGCCTGGCGACCGCCTGCGGTCAGGGACCGCCGCCAGCGACTGACCGACATTCGCGTCACCCGAAACCGCCGGGCGATCTCCGCGTCAACGACGCCGTACTCAATTAAGTCGGCTGCTGCTAGGCGCACTTGCTCCCGCCGTGCCCGTTCCTCGGCCGTCAGCCCACCACCGTCGGGATGCCGCATACCTCTGGCATACCGCACACGACCTTAACCGTCAGCAGGGTCAGAACCCCCACCATTAAAGATCTCTAGAAGAACCCAAGTTTCTTCGGGCTGTATGAAACCAAAACGTTCTTTGTCTGCTGGTGTCGTACTCGGTGTCGCACCCCTGACCTGCTGGAACGAACGGGCTAGGCAGGGAATGGCGGACACTGGGCCGCAACTGGTCCGGATGAAGGGCCATGACGGTGACCGGATCGCTGTGCCGGACTTGCCGCGTATGTCCGCCGGGCGGAACGTTCGGAGGTCGACCGTTACGGCTCCGGCGACGACTGACAGGGCGGCGACCACCTGTCCGTCGGAGTTGAGGACACGGGTGGCCACGGACTCGGCACCGCGGGAGGTATCGCCGTGGACGATCGCCACGCCGGAGCCGAGCTGGTTGGGGTGGTCGGCGCCCGGTGGGCCATCGAGGAGTGCTTCCAGGCCGCCAAGAACGAATGCGGCCTGGACCACACGAAGTCCGCCCGGAGGACGAGCAGTCGGGCGAGGCGAAATCCAGGGAGCAGGACGGCTGTCACAAACCAGGCTGCTGTCTGGTCCTAGTGGATGACTGAACGGTGTGACCCATTCGCGCCGTCGATGTCTTCGGTCAACGCTCTTCAAGAGGAGAACAATATGAGCCGGGTCAACATCGCACGCCCCGATGCACCGAGGTATGACGAATTGGTTCCGTCGCGCTACGCGCTGAAGGTCGGCGACATCGACGTGATGGTGATCAGCGACGGGGTGCTGCCGATACCCGCCGTGACGATGGCCACCAACGCCGCCAAGGCCGACCTGGCGGCCTGGCTGCAAGACATGTTCCTGCCTCCGGAGATGCTCGACTGGCCACTGAATGTGGCCGTGGTGCGCAGCGGCGGCCGGACCATCCTCATCGATTCCGGGCTGGGGACAGAGTTCCCGGGCTTCCCGCGGGCCGGGCAGTTGGCCATGCGACTGGACGCCGCCGGGATTGATCCCGCATCCGTGACCGACGTGGTGCTCACCCACTTGCACATGGACCACATCGGCGGACTGCTCGTCGACGGGCTGAGGGGGCGGCTGCGCTCCGACCTACGGGTCCACCTGGCGTCCGCCGAGGCCGAGTTCTGGGAAGCGCCTGATTTCTCGCACACCGCCATGCCGGCACCGGTGCCGGACGTGCTTCGAACCACCGCCTCGCGGTTCCTGGACGTGTACCGCAGCCAGTTGCGGCCGTTCGAGACGGAGTACGAGGTGGCGCCGGGAGTAATGGTCTGTCGCACCGGCGGTCACACCCCCGGCCACAGCATCGTCCGCCTGGAGTCCGGCGGCGACCGGCTCACGTTCGCCGGCGATGCCGTGTTCCAGCCAGGGTTCGACTGCCCCGACTGGCACAACGGCTTCGACCACGACCCCGAGGAATCAGCCCGCGTACGGATCCGTCTCCTGAATGAGCTGGCTGCGAGAGGCGAGCAACTGGTGGCCACTCACCTACCGTTCCCATCCATCTGCCGCGTGGCGGCCGCCGGGGATGCCTTCCGTTTCGTACCGGCCGTCTGGGATTACTGACCGCACTTCGAGATGGCGAGCCGTAGTCATCGGGGTGATGGGTAGGCGGGTGCCGGCGAGGCGTCCGTCAATGAGATCCCTGCGGTACTGGATCGTGCGCAGGTCACGCCTGACGGTCTGGATGAGGTGGTCGGGGCTGGTGAAAGCGACGTTGCTGAGCCAGCCCCGCCGCAGCAGAGACCTGGACCGTCTGGCCGCGGTCCGCCGGCGTATCGAGCACCCACGTCACTCTTGGGACCGCCGCCCACGCCCTCCTGGCCGAACAACGCCTGCAAGGGGTCTCACCCTCTACCAAGTCCTCGAAGCCCACAAGGGCGCACACAACCCCACGAGCTCGGACAGCTCCAGACGGCGGGCGCGACGGGTGGGGGAGCGGTCAGCATGGATGACGACGACGGACCGGTCGGGCGAGACGGTGGCCCGGTGGTCGAGCATGGAGAGCATGGGGGTGATGCCGATACCCGCGGAGCCGAGGAGCAGTGGGCCGTCGCCGTCGAGGATGACCAGGTCACCGAAGGACAGGGAGACCTCGATGGCCTGACCCGCTCGGGTATGGGCGTGCAGCCAGGAGGACACCTCTCCCTCGGGGGCACGTCCGTCGGCCGAGCTCTCCCGCTTGACGGTGATGCGCCAGGTCTTGTGGCCAGGAGACGTGGACAGGCTGTTCTGGCCTATCTGCGGTGTCCCGTCGGGAAGTTCGACCTGGACGCTGATGTACTGCTCGGGCAGCAAGGGATCGGTGGGGAGGCCGTCGGGGCGGCGCAGGACGAAGGAAGCGGGCCCTGCGACTCCTCGGTGCCCTCGGCGATCTCCATGTCCCGCCACACGGCACCATCCTCGACGCCAGCCTCGGCGTACGCCGGGCCTCCATGGCGATGAGGCCGAGCACGGCGTCAGGACGCTCGTCGGGGTGTGTCACGAGCGCGGTGGCGAAGGCCGCCGCTGCTCCGGCGAGAGCCTCGCGCTGGGCGCCGTTGGTCTGGTTCGTCCGGTTGAACAGGCCGCGCAGCGGGTCCAGGCGTTCCTGGAACATGCGGGTGTAGAAGAGCTCGGTGATGGTGCCGAGGGAGGCACCCACCGCCCGAAGTATGTCGCGGATGATCGGGGCTGACTGTGTGGAGAGCAATGCCCCCTGAGGTGTCGCACCGTAGGGGGAACGCGTCTTGAGGGCACTTACACGGCGCGGTACAGGCCGCGGCCGGTACGGCGGATGCGGGAGGTGCCGACCAAGCGGTCGAGGGTGCTCCGCACGGCGTTGATGCTGCTGCTGTCGGTGGCTCGGCCGAGCGCCGCGGCGACGTCGCGCGCGCGTACGTTGACATCACCGACCTGGGCGAAGTAGTTGAGGATCTGCTCGGTGAGCTTGCCGTAATTCTTCTCGGCGCTCTCCTCGTCGGACGGCTCCGTCGCGGGTCGCGCCGGTTCCACGTGTGCTACGGCATCGGTTGCCCGCGGGAAAGCGTCAGGGGTGCCGGTGGTGTCGGAAGTGCCCGGCCCGGCGGGCGACATGAGGGCCTGAAGGGCACCGAGAGCCCGCTGGACGGAGCTGAGATGGGCGACGACCGCGGCCAGTTCCCTTTCCAAGGCCTGCTTCTGGACTTCCAGGCGGGCCAGGTCCTCTTGGAGGCTCTCGGCGGTGACCTCAATGTGATGTGCCGCGTGGGTGACAGACACCTTGTGTTCCTCTCGTCCTCAACCCTTGTGGTCGCGTCCGCGCTCGGCTCGCCTCGGATTGTCGTGCGGCTCCTTACAGATACCACTTCACATCATATGGGGGGAGCCCTATGTGCAGTGGTGTGTTGATCAGATCACCCCCCACGTGGTGCTTCGTCAATGCCGGGCTGACAGTCCGAGTCGGTGGTGCCACGGTTCAAGGCGATGTGTACGTAGTCGGCGCGTCCGACGGTTCCTTGAGTGAGCTGCTCTTTGGGTACACACTGTCGCCTACGGCGGTTCGGGCGATGATCTTGGCGCTGACGCTGGGGCCGTCCGGGTTGCCTGGACTGCGGTGGCAGGGAGAGCGAGAGCGGCGAGCGCTGCACTGGTTGCTCCCCGACGTGACAGGTTGCGCATGAGGGTCCCTTCAGGGAAGTGCGGGATCGCACGCCAGGTCGACTGAGTGTGCCTTCCTTATTTGGGTGTCGCGAGCAAACAGTGTTTACCAGCGTTGCATGGTTTGATGGGTGATGCGCTTCTCGGCATCTCACATGAGTGATAGCGGACGGCAGTCGGCGGAACGCCGCCACTTCGGACATCTACACCGCGAACGGAGACAGAAGGATCACGCATCCCGAAACGACCCCCGCGGAAGGCGCCCGGCTGCCCGAACCGATCGACACGCGCAGTGACCCCGAAGTGGGCGCCCAGCGAGCGTCGATGTGGCCGAGCATCGACGCCTGCTCGAGGCGTCTATCGCGGCCGCACAGAGCGGGGGCATCGCCTCGTTGGAAGCGATACTCACGCCAGGGGCCGGCAGCCTGTCCGACGGCAACGGCATCCGTGGCGGCACTCGCGTCCCCGAGCTGGGTCGTGCGCGGTGGCGAACCTGTCGACCGCGTTTCCGCGGTTCTGGGGCCAGGTGGAGGTGCGTCCTGTCCGTGCGAACGGACGCAGCGGTGTGCTGCTCCATCGGGACGGCAAGCCCTCGGCCTTCATGACGGTAGCGGCTTCCGGTGAAGGCATTCACAGGGTCATGTGGGTGTTCGACCCGAGCAAGATCGACGCCTTCCTCAACTCGCCCACGTGGTACGAGACCGCACTTGTAGCCTGATGGGAGCGCTCACAGTCCGCGTTGGCGTCGGCGCGAGAATCGGCATCGTCAGCGTTAGCTGGGAGAGGTCCGGTTCCAGGGGCGCAGTTTGTCGGGATTGACGACGACCCGGACCTGGACGATGCGCCGGTTGGCGATGTCGAGACTGATGACCGCCACGACCCGCTGGTCGTACCGCATGACCATCCCGGTTCGGCCGTTGACGGAACGCGAGTCCACCGTCGTGCGCGCACGCGGGGCCAACAGCGTCAGCAGGCTCCGGGCCACCCGTTCCGAGCCGTGCACCGGCCGGACCTGTGCCCGCACCTTGCCACCTCCGTCGAAGAACGCTGTCGCATTCGACGCCAGAAGCACCATCAGGCACTCCGCGTTCTGCGCCGCACACGCCTCGCGCACCCCGCGTACTGCCGCACCTTGCTCCGCTGGCGTCGTGGGCCGCCCCCGCCGGGCCCGCAGGCTCTGCCGCGCTCGCTCCGCCAGCTCCGAACACTCCGGCTCGGACTGGCCCACGATGCCGGCGACCGTACGTGGCGCCATCCCGAACACATCGTTGAGGACGAACGCTGCCCGTTCAGCCGGGGACAGCGCGTCGAGCACCCCCAGCAGCACCTCACTCATCTCCCGTTCCAACATCCTCCGTTGTTCCCCGGCAGCGTCGGCCGACTCGAGGCCGAGGTCGCCGCGCCTCCGTCGTCCCGGCCGCGCCAACCGCTCCAGACAGATTCCGCCCACCGCTCGGGACAGCCACGTCCGCGGCTCGTCGATCGCCTCCCGCTCCGGCCTCGGCAGCGCGTACCACCGCTGATACGCCTCATCCACCACCCCGTCGGCCTCGCCGGCACTGCCCAGCATCCAGAAAGCCACATCGAGCAGGTGCCGACGTTCGTCGACCAACTCCCCGATCGGCACCCCCTCATCGGCGAACTCCATGCCCCCACCTCCTTCTCCCACAGCACCCCACCTTCAGGTGGCCCCGGCGTTCGGCCGACGCGTGGGCAGGCGCCCTGTCCTTCGCGATCGGGGAAGGCGATGCGCCAGCCGGCGATGCGGCCCTGCGCGCAACGCCTTCTCCTTGTTCATCTGCTCGACAGACGAGACCGGACAGGCATAGATCTTGTGACATCCGGGTGGCCGTGCCGGGGCGTTTCGGCTGCGAAGTCGGTTCTCGGAGACGCCCGGAACGCTTGCTTCCGGCCCGGCCGCCGCTTCCGGTGTCACATAAGGGCTGACCGCCCGGTCTCATCTGTCAGAGAGCGTGACGTGGCTCATAGGGGCACCGCACCGGCAGGGACACACCCCGAGCGTCTGCTTCCGCATGACCCCGGGCTCTGTGCTCGGCGTCGTCGTGGTCCGGGGCGCACCGCCCGCGTCGGACGTTGCAAGCCCACCCACCTTTCCGTGCAGGAGGAAGCTCATGGACGGGCGTAGATCGGCCGAGTGCCGAGGCATGGACCCCGACCTCTTCTTTCCCATCGGCAACAGCAGCAGCTTCGCGGCACTCGTGCAGATCGATGAGGCGAAGGCCGTGTGCAGCAGTTGTCCCGTGTCGCAGCAGTGCCTGGTGTGGGCGCTGAACGCCGGTTCCGTGGAGGAAATCTGGGGCAGATCCACGGAAGCGGAACGCCGCGCCATGCGACGGCGCAGGGCACGCGGCTGCGGTGGTATGGAGAGAACGGCCGCCTGAGTTCCTCCGCTGTTCACGGAACGCCGAGGACGTCGGTGATCTGGGCCCTTCCAGGTGCACGTGGTGAAGGCGGCCGGGTCGCACTGGGTGCGTACCCCTTCATCGAGTCCTGGCTGACCAACGATCGTCCGCACCTTCTCGACCGGTCGTGCAACCGGGTGCTGCGCGGACCGTGAGACCGGCGTCATCAAGCCCCTCCCGCACGGAAGGTTCGCCGCAGTGCATCAACCGCTCAGCCAAGAGCACCTGCACGAGCTGACGGCCCATGGGCAGTACGAGCCCCTCTCGCTCGCCCAGGTGGGCAGCGTGAGCGGCACGCCCACGCGCGTGCAAAGGAAGTCGCCGACCGGCAGTAACACTGAAACACACTGTCTCCCCCCTGATGTCACACCTTCAAGGGCTCAACTGCCATGACAGTAAACACAGCCAACAATTGTGCCGATAAGAGGAGCAATGCCATGAACCAGCCCATTCTCGAACCTGCCGCTCAGGAGATCGCCGACGCGACGGCCACCCCACCCTTCCTGTACGAACTCGGCCCGGACGGCGCCCGGAAGATCCTCGACGACCTACAGGCCACCCCCATCGAGAAGCCCGACGTGCAGGACAAGTGGATCACGGTGCCCGCCGAAGTCGGTGATGTCCGGGTCCGCATCGTCAAGCCGCTCGACGCTGACGACATCCTGCCGGTCGTCCTCTACATCCATGGCGGTGGCTGGGTCATCGGCAACGCCGGGACCCATGACCGCCTCGTGCGCGAACTCGCCGTCGGCGCGCAGGCCGCCGTGGTGTTCGTCGAGTACGACCGGTCACCGGAGGCCGCGTACCCCGTCGCGATCGAACAGGCGTACGCGACTGCCCTGTGGATCACGGAGAAGGGGGCCCAGGCGGGTCTCGACGCCTCCCGTCTGGCAGTGGCCGGCGACTCCGTCGGCGGCAACATGACAGCAGCGCTGACCCTCATGGCCAAGCAGCGCGGCGATGTCAGTTTCGTCCACCAGTCGCTCTACTACCCCGTCACGGACGCGGGCCAGGACACCGCGAGCTACCGAGAGTTCGCGAACGGCCCCTACCTCACCGCGAAGGCGATGGCCTGGTTCTGGGACAGCTACACCACCGATCCGGCACAGCGCGCGGAGATCACCGCGTCACCGCTGCGCGCTACCTTGGAGGACCTGCATGGACTGCCGCCCGCGCTCGTGCTCGTAGACGACAACGACGTCCTGCGCGACGAGGGCGAGGCGTACGCCCGCAAGCTGACCCAGGCCGGTGTGCCGACCACCAGCATTCGCTACAACGGCACCCTGCACGACTTCATGATGCTCAACCCCGTGCGGAACACCCGGGCCACCGACGCCGGGGTGCAGCAGGCCATCCGCACTCTGCGCACCGCCCTGCACGAGGGATGAGACCCCGACGGCGCCCGTGGCACGTGCCGGGCGCCACCCGCAATCCCCACACTCCGGTCCGGCCGGTCCAGGCCGAACCAGAACTCTGATCCGAAGGCTGTCATGAACCGACACTCGCTGTCCCGACGTACCTGCGGCTGCCTCTCCCTTCTCGCGACGGCGGGAGCTGCCGTGGCCCTGCTCGCCACGTCGGTCGCGCCGGCGAGCGCGGGCAAGGGCTCCTCGTCGCCCGGCCATAAGCCCACGGTTGTTCTCGTCCACGGTGCGTTCGCCGACTCCAGCAGCTGGAACGGCGTCGTGAAGCAACTGCGGCGGGAGGACTACCCGGTGGTGACCGCGGCCAACCCGCTGCGTGGGCTCGGCAGCGACGCCGCCTACCTGAAGGAGATCTTGGCCGTACATAGACGGGCCCGTGGTGCTGGCCAGGCACTCCTACGGCGGGGCCGTCATAAGCGATGCCGCCCAGGGAGCCGCTAACGTCAAGGCCCTCGTCTACATCGCCGCGTTCCTGCCGGACAAGGGCGAGAGCGCGGTCGAGCTGTCGGGCAAGTTCCCCGGCAGCACCCTCGGTGAAGCCCTCCGTCCCGTCCCGACCACACTGCCGGGCGGTACCCAGGGCACCGACCTATACGTCGAAAACAGGCCGAGTTCCACCACCAGGTCGCGGCCGACGTGCCCAAGAGCACCACCGACGTCATGGCGGTCACGCAGCGTCCGGTCACCAGTGCCGCACTGGAGGAGGGCGCGTCCGAGCCGGCTTGGAAGACCAGCCCGTCGTGGGCGCTCGTGGCCACCGAGGACCTCAACATCCCCGCGAAGGCCCGGGTCTTCATGGCCGAACGCGCTCACCCACACACCACCGAAGTTCGGGCGGCGCATGCCGTGAGCGTCTCTCGGCCGCACGATGTCAGCCGCATCATCGAGGAGGCGGCGCGCACGGTCCGCTGACCGGGCGACAGAGTCAGAGTCAGGGGCGGGGCGGCCGGGGGCGACTCCGCCCCTTTCGTTGCCCGAGGGAGCGGTGGCGGGGGCCGCATGTAGGTTCTGGGCCGGGCGACGGCGTGGAGTTCATCGGCCCGGCTGAGGCCCTCGTCCGGCCATGGCCTCCACCGGGCCACTACCTTCGCCTGCCGGGGAGTCCGTTCCTTCCGCCGGGGCTGTCCCCCGCAAACTCCGGGCCCCGCCGGACGGCCCGGAAACGCAGTGTTCCCGTCCGATCGAACCGATCGGACGGGAACACTGGAGCGCCTGAGCGTTGGCTGGTGACGGGAGCTCAGGACCCGAGGGTGGGGTACGCGGACGCGGGCGGGTGCTCGGCGCCGACTCCTCGGAACCGGTGCAGAGAATCGGACGCGGACTCTATCTGCAGGTCGAGCAGAGCGAGCGTGTCGCGCAGTTCGGTGATGCGGGCCCGGAGCGCGACGGCCTCCGCGGCCAGGGACCGCGCGGCGGCCCCGAGGGCGAGCGGGGTTTCGGAAATGGTGGTCATCACGCGTCCTGTGTCGGCGGGGCGGCGGGGCTGCGGGAGGGGAACGTCGGGCCGATGCGTCGGAGCCCGGGAACGGGACGACGCACCGGCGGATGTGGGGTCAGCCGTCGGTCTGGGCGACCTGAACCGCGGAGATGTCGAGCATCAGTGTCACCTTGTCGCTGACGAGGACACCGCCCGTCTCCAGCGCCGTGTTCCAGGTCAGACCCCAGTCGGAGCGCCGGATCGTGGCACGTCCCTCGAAACCGACCCGGTTCTGCCCATAGGCGTCACGGGCGGCACCGCCGAACTCGAAGTCGAGGGTGAGGTGCCGTTCGATGTCCTTGATCCGCAGATTCCCGAGCAGTCGGAAACCGTCGTCTCCGGCCGGGACGATGCGGGTGGAGCGAAAGGCCGTTACGGGGAAGGCCGACGAGTCGAAGAAGTCGGGTCCTCTGAGGTGGGCGTCGCGTTCCTTGACGCCCGTGTTCAGATTCGCGGTCTGCACACTCACGTGCGCCTCCGACAGTGCGGGCCGGGAGCCGTCGAGTTTGAGAAGTCCCTCGAAGGAGTCGAACTTTCCACGCACATGGGAAATCATGGCGTGGCGGACGGAGAAGCCGAGGGGGAGCGCCCCGGAGGGCTCACGCCTGCTGCTGGGCGATCCAGTCGGCGAAGCAGGTCTCGGCGATGTGCGCGTCGGGGCCGGGCAATAGCGTGGTCTCCTGCAACTCGGTGCCGAAGTACGTGGCGTGCGGATCGGTCACCACGGTGCGCGGGTCGTTCTTCGCGGCGAGGCCCTTGCGGACGAGCTCGTCCAGCTGGAACGTCTCGGGACCGGCCACCTCGACCACGCCCTCGACGGGGGTGCCGACGGCCGTGCGGCCCACGGCGGCGGCCACATCGTCCGAGTAGATGGGCCGGATCTTGACAGGGGCCAGACGCACGGTGTCGCCGTCGGTGGCCTCGGCGGCAATGCCCTTCATGAACTCGAAGAACTGCGTGGCGTGAACGATGGAGTAGGGGACTCCAGATGCCTTGATCAGCTCCTCCTGCGCCAACTTGGCACGGAAGTAGCCGCTCCCCTGCAGGCGCTCGGTACCGACCACCGACAGGGCGACGTGGTGGGTGACACCGGCCTCGGTCTCGGCTTTTAGGAGGTTGGTCGTCGAGGTGCGGAAGAAGTCCAGCACGTCATCGTCCGCGAACGAGGGGGAGTTGGACACGTCGACCACGACCTGGGCGCCTTCGAGCACCTCGGCGAGGCCCTCACCGGTCAGTGTGTTGACGCCGGTGTTGGGCGCGGCCGGCACTGCCTCGTGGCCGTGCTCGTTGAGCTTGGCGACCAGCTTCGAGCCGATGAGTCCGGTACCGCCGATGACTACAACCTTCATGAGGAAATCCTCTCGGGAGATTCGTTTTCGGTCTGCACTATGTAAAGACCGGGTTGTCTTGGTGGTTGTGACAGCGGACCGGAAGAGTCTCGAAGATATCTCGTCCTCCTCCGGCGGGCATGTTCAGGAAGCGCGCACGCTTGAGCACCGTGCGGATGCACGAGAGTGCGGCCGATATGAGGGCAGCGGAAATGGCCCGGCCGTGCCGTCAGGTGAGACAGGGAGGCGGGAGAAGAGCCACTCGGCGAGCTTGCCATCGGTGGACACGTCCTCCATGAGGGAGGCGATCTCGTCCGGGACGGGAGCGAGGGGCTCTCGGGTGATGCCGGTTGCGGGGGACCACACCAGGTTGACGCGCAGCGCGGGGTCGAGGTCCGGGTAGTCGCTGCGGTTGTGACAGCCGCGGGTCTCGCGGCGTTCGAGCGCCGCCTCCAGGGTGGCGCGGGCCGCCAGGGCCGCCGACTTGAGGTCGAAGGCGTGCGCGAGATCCTGGAATCCGGCGATGTCGGGGTGGACCCTGACCTTCCCCATCCGCTGCTCGACCTCCTCCAGCTCCGCCAGGCCGGCGCGCAGGCCGGCCTCGTCGCGTACGACACTGGCGTGCTCGGTGCCGACGACGAGTACGTCGACGCCGGCCTCGGCCAGCTCGATCGCCGCCCGCAGGCCGGATCCGCCGGTGCCGATCACCGACACCATGGTGGACAGATGTTTTTCGGTGGGCGACCACGATTGCTCCGCTCGATTGATCGGTCATTGACTCTGATCGGGCCCTCGGGGGGGGTGACACCTGCCCCGGACAGGCGTTACGGCAGCAGGCCGTCCAGCGGCACGGTGGGCTCGGGTCCTCGTTTCCGGCGTCACGTAGTGCGAGTCACGGTGCATGACTCACTCATCAGACCGGGTGATCACGAATCTTGTGACACCGGGTGCGCGCGAGGACGGAACAAGCGTGCGTTGATGTCACGCCTTCCCACTTGCGTGGTCATACAGCTGGCCGACGCGGAAGGAGAAGAAGATGACCTATGCCGTCGCGCAGCCCTGTGTCGACTGGTTCCCGTCCTGACCGGTGGCGGACGGACCTCCGCGATGGTGAGCCGCACCGCGATCCCCGTCCAGCGGGTCGAGGAGGAGGGCGTCACGATGCTGTGGGCAGACACTGCTGACATCGGAAACGTCCGCCCGCTGGGGCGAGGCAGACGCCCGCCCCCGATTGTCGGCGGACGGTGGTCGGCAGTGCGCGTCAAGGAGCCAGCGTGATCGTTGTCGGCGTCCCGTGCCACGCCATCCTGGCGTAAGGGCACAACGCGTCCGCCTGCTCCAGCAGCGGAGTCGCAGTCTCCGGATCCACCTCCGGTCAGTTCACCACCAGATCGACGCGCAGCAGATAGCCACCGTCGTCCGGATCCCGGCCGAAGGCGACGGTCGCGTCCACGGAGATGTCGGCAGGATCGAATTCCTCCTGCCGCGCCACCAGGCTCAGGGCCCCGTGGAAGCAGGCCGCGAAGCCCGCGGCGAACAGTTGCTCGGGGTTGGTCGCCCGTCCGTCCCCGCCGAGCTCGCCGGGCATGCGCAGGTCGATGTCCAGGGCGCCGTCGGACGACAGTGCCCTGCCTGAGGCACGCCCATGGGAGGCGACACCGCCGCTCACGGTCACGGTCGTCGTGTAGATGGGGGAGAAGGCTGTGCCCACGAAGTCCTTCTGCGTGGACAGGTTGGGCAACTGGATCCGCTCAGTCACAGGATGGCTCCGGCGTTGTCGTGGCACGTGCCCTGGCTGATGCCTGGTGGCCCGTACATGAAGGGGTGCTGTCCTTCGGTCAATGGGAATCCGGATTCCGGACGACTGGTTGACCGACGAGTACCCGCTCCTGTGACACCTGTGGGAGCTCAGCCCTCCAGGGAAGCTACGTAGGGCGACAACTTGGCTGGATTCATGATCCACATGATGCGGTCGATGCCCTCCGTGGAAACGTCCAGCGACAGCAGGGCCACGGCGTTGCCCGCGGTGGCGATGAGCACGGCCGGCCGGCCGTTGGCCTCCGTCCACCGCACCTGCGCCTGGGGCCAGAAGCGCGGCGCGAACGCCACGAGGTACTGGGAGACGTGCGTGCGTCCGACGACCGGGATCTTCGAGGCGCCGCGCACCCCGCCGCCGTCGGAGTAGCTGACGACGTCCGTGGCGAGGATCTGTTCGAGCTCCGCCAGGTTCCCGTTGCGCGCGGCATCGAGGAACACCTCCAGCAGACGCCGATGGTCGGCGGGACTGACGCGTTCCTTGCGCTGGGCGCTCAGGTGCTTGCGAGCACGGCTCACCAGCTGGCGTGTGTTGGCCTCCGTGGTCTCCAGGACCTCCGCGATCCTGCGGTAGGGATACTCGAAGGCCTCGCGCAGGACATAAGCGGCCCGTTCCACCGGATTGAGCTTCTCCAGCAGGAGCAGGACAGCCATTTCCAGGGCCTCGGCCCGCTCCGCCCCCACCTGTGGGCCCACGGCGGTGTTGACCGGCTCGGGCAGCCACGGACCCACGTACGACTCGCGCCGTACCCGGGCGGACTGGGCGAAGTTGATCGCCAGACGTGTGGTGATCGTCGTCAGGAACGCGGACGGTTCGAGGACGTCGGCGCGGTCGGTCTTCTGCCAGCGTAGCCAGACGTCCTGGACGATGTCCTCGGCCTCCACGGCGCTGCCGAGCACGCGGTAGACGATGCCGAACAGCTGCGGGCGTACGGCGAGGAAGTCCTTCGCCGCCTGGTCGAGAGAGTCGTCATCGCCCCCGGTGTGCATGGTCGCCCCTTCCGGCTTGATCGCTCCCATGCTACTAACCGGCGGAGCAGGCGGTGCGGTCAGCCAGGTCGGCTCGGACCAGACCTGCCGAGGGCCAGCCCCTGCATGGATGGGTCGGTCCGGTCGGGAGGCGGGATGAAGCCGTGAAAGTGGCGCACCACCGGCACGTCGGGGAGGCGGGCGGCCGTTGAAGGTGCAGCGAACAACAAGGGAACGACCGCGTGGGTGATGGCCGGCCACAGGGTGCGGCGTACGGCGTGCTCGAAGACCGCGGTGGCGGCCGCCTCCAGCGCTTTGTCTGTCGACATGCGGAAGAACTCCACACTGGTCGCCTCTTGCACCACCTGGGACAGCGTTGAGTCGTTGTTGTGGCACCACCCCTTGGACGCACCTGCGAAACTCCATACGTGTCACAGATCCACATGGTGTCCGGTCAACTCTGCCGAGGGGCGGGAGATGTGCCCCGCCCCTCCACGTGGCGACTTACGGAAGGTTCACAACAGTGTCGGACACTCACGCAGGGCATATGCACGCAGTCGGCGACCCGGCGGCGTCGGAGAGTTGGATGACCGCGGCGCAGGTGCTGCAGGACGCCGCGCCCCTGACGATCCCCGAGGGCGCTTCGGCGATGACCGTCCAGGTCGAGTGGGAGCCGGGCGACCCGGGCACGCCGCCGCACCGCCACTCCGGGCCTGCCTTCGGATATGTGGTCGAGGGCGCGGTCCGCTTCGAGCTGGAGGGCGAACCCGAGCGGGTGGTGGAGGCAGGCGGCACGTTCTGGGAGCCGGGCGGCTTGGCAAGCTGCCGTGCCTGGCAGCGCGAAACCCGTGGCCCGAGGGCTGGAGGTTCCGTAGCGTGTCGGTCATGCCGATGCCCGTCCTGTACTG
>NZ_JBVJFF010000029.1:0-29008 GCF_055587985.1 Streptomyces sp. NPDC046335
ATCGTCGCTGGACCCCGTCGTGTTCTTCCCCAGAACCGCGAGGGTCGTGTCCCCCATGTCGAACTTCATCCACCCACCCCGTAAATCGGCAACTACCGTGCGCCACGGACCCGTTCGGTCGTCACGGTGCGCGCGCGCGTCACTTACGCCTCGTAGCGTATCGAACATACTTCCCCATGCGGAGTTGCAGACGCAACGAGGTTCGACCGAGTGGCGCGATCCTGCCCATAGAGGCGTTATCCGTACTTCGGTGGTTTCCGGCCGCCCCGGGGTGTCTCAGCCCACTCCACCAACCACCAGGTCGTCATTGACGCGGATACCCGCCTGGTCGTAGTGGTCGGCAAACCCCCGCCTGGCAACGTAACGACTGCCTCACGATGGCCGACGGCGGCCATCCGGGTACCGGTGGGATAACTCCCACCGGATACGAGATCACAAAGGCTCAGGGGGGCGGCCTCCAGCACCTCGCCGATACTTGCAGGATCCTCAGTCGAGACAGAACTCGTTGCCCTCAATGTCCTGCATCACAATGCAGGACTCGTTCTCTCCGTCGGCACGCATCGTTCGTACATGTTCCGCGCCAAGCGCGACCAGCCGTGCACACTCGGCTTCAAGCGTGGCCAGGCGCTCCTCACCCACGAGCCCGATACCGGCCCGCACGTCAAGATGCAGCCGGTTCTTAACGACCTTCCCTTCGGGAACGCGCTGGAAGAGCAGGCGCGGGCCCACACCCGAGGGATCACTACACGCGAAGTAGACCACCTGATCCTCAGGCGGCAGTGAGCGATGGTAGTCCTCCCAAGTGGCGAACCCCGTCGGGATCGGAGGTACGACGTAGCCCAGCACCTCGCACCAGAAGCCGGCGAGACGCGCAGGTTCCGCGCAGTCGAAGGTCACTTGGACCTGCTTGATCGTTGACATCGGCGCACGATAACAAGGACCCGTCTCAAGTCCCAGGGGGGTCCGCACGTTGTCGGGCGAACAGCCCCTGCCATCCGCTGCTGTGTCGTGCGGTCGCAGGGGTGAACCGAGGCAGGTGCCCACCCAAGGGGGTCCTGGGAGCCAATCTCGAGCAACCGCTCTCGTGCCAGTAATCAGTTACGGGACAACCCTCGGGCCCGTGGGAGCGAAGGTGGTGAAGGCTCAGGTGGTGACGCGGTGTTCATTCGGGCGTCCACGGCAGGAGATTTGGGCGCCTCTGCCAGTACCACGGACGGTCCGCCAAATAGGTCTCCTCGTGCCCCAGGGCGTTGGCGAGAGCGCAGCCCCGGTCATCGACAGTCAGATCACGGTATTGGTCGTCCAACACGGAGAGGCAGTCGTCGATCTCGGGTTCGTTGTGTGTGGCCAGATGGGCAACACGTGCTGTGAGTAGGTCGCGGAGCTCCATGTCTGTCTGGTACATCGCCGGTGAATACCAGCCGGCGGGCGGCCAGCCGGAGCGCATGCGGCTGCTCAGACGCTCCCAGTTGACCAGCAGTCCGCGAAGCTTTCCGTCCTCACGGGTGGGCGTAGGCGGTACCACGGCATCCGTTACCGGAGTCGGAATGGCAAGAGCGCGTACAACTTCCGGGAAATGCGTGATGGGCAGTGCTGGAAAGCCAGGGATCGAGGACTCCGCTGCTTCCACGGCAAGGCTGGCTCGCTCGTCGTCGGACTCGGTGACGCGAGCCAGGGTGAACCCACCTTCGGGTGTGGCGACCTTTCGAATCCACGGGAGGCCGCCGCCCCAGGTGAAGAACACTGGAGTTTGAAGGCGCTGTGAAAGGAGTGAGGCCAGCTCTTCCTCGGAATGCTGTTGTTCTACTTCCCGTGCTGCGTGGATGAGCAGTGACCAGGCCAGATCTCCAGCGACGGCCTCATACTCACATGTGACCAAGGCATCCCAATTGCGGGACTCCAGCTCGGAGCTGGGAGAGACATCCGTTTCGGAGGGCTGAACATCGAACGCTTCCGCAAGGATTTGCGGCATGGCTTCGGCAACCTTGCCGTCGATCGTCAGGAGAGTGTATGTCACGAATAGCATTTCCTGTATAACACGAGCGCTTTCCCCATGAGCCGATGCGAGATGAACGAACGCCCCACGCCCCACGCAAAACCGACACACGGCACTGCCGCGATCACGACCCCGGAAAACGCTTTCCCGAGCCGCTCATCCAGGGGCCGACTTTGCCGCTGCCGCCGAGCAACAGAGCATCCCGCAACCGCCGACGCCGTACCGGCACCGACTCCAGCAGTTGGCTGTCGTAATCGTGGGCTGCCACTGATGTCCGTTTCTGTCCCGATGCCTTGTGAGCCCGAGAGCGCCTTCAGCAGGCTAGATCATGTGTTCTCCTGGGTAACCACCTGGATGAAATGAGCCACTTCCGTCTCGGTGATCTCTACGTGCTCAACTTCGTTGTGTCCAAGCTCGTAGAGCCGTAGGTACTCGGTGGGCTCCCAGCGCAGATTTCGCGTGAATGCCTCGTCATAGGTGACGCCGTTCTCTGTTCGGCGTCGCACAACCCCCTGAGGGCTGTTACGTGAATAACCTTCACTGATTTTCGCATAGTACGTGATATCGGTGGAGGGCGGCGGATTGAGAACGCGCACCGACGCACCACGACTGTTAAGCCACTGCTCGAGTTCAGATCCGGCGATTTCGCGCTGTGTATCTTGTGATTCGAGCAGTGCAGGCCCGAAGATCGTCCCCGACAGTCCGGTGACTACGGTGTGCTCGTCGAACACCACCTTCAATGCTGTTTCACTCAACGAGACGTCGGACAGATCTGCGCCTTGGAGCTTGACCGCCATCAGTGAAGCACCGTCGAGCTTCGCCGCGCGGAAACAGGCACCGCGTGCATCTACGGCCCAGAGTTCGGTACTGCCCAGGTCGGCCTGTTGCAGGTTGGCCCCACGCAGGGACGTCTCGTCCATTGCTGCCTTGACCAGGGTCGCACCCGTGAGATCGGCTTCATCAAGAACGGCGTGTTCTAGATGCGACCGGTAGAGGTCGGTGCCGACGAGCTTGGCGCGCCGCAGAGTTGTTTCCGTAAGTAGCCCCATTGTCAAGTCCGCGCCTGATAGATCAACCTGGGACAGATCAAGCCCTGCCACGTTCAGCAGGGACTCGGAGTCTTTGATCCAATCGTCCAGCGCGGAAGCGGCCCGCGAATCCGGCGGCATCATTCGAACGGTTCGATTCTCGTCAGGGATACCAGACAACTCGATCACTCCACCCATGCTGCTCGACGATAGCGCCGAGGTCGTCAATTGCCGCTTGATCGGCATTGCGCATGTCCAGGATGACTAGCCTACGCTTGTCGACGATCTGGACCTGCAGCTTGTTGATCCAGCCCTTATTGTTCGCCGGATCGTATGCCCCCCTGAATGGGAGGGACTTGTTTTTCTGGTTGTTCAACGGCGGCCAGTCGGAGTGTACGCCCTTGATGTCGTAAAATTCTCCTGTGCTGGGTGAATAGAGATCCCCCTGATTTGCCTCAGGGGGGCGCTGGACATCGTCGGGAACCTTGCCGACTTCTCGCAGGTCGAGCGCGAGCCGCGCCTCGTCCATCTCTGCCGGTTTCACCTTCCCCTTATGATCAGGGTCTTGCTTCAGCTGGTCGAAGTCGTCGCTGTACCGTACCGCGAGATCATTCAGGTGCTTTTCGTGAGCCGTGCGTTGTTCTGCGGACAGCTCACGAGGCGGGCCGTTCCCGTGTACAGACGCATCACTCGGCCTGCTCAGGCCGATATCTTCTATCTCGGCGTGATCCAGGCCGCGCAAGGCGTCGTCAAACTGGATCGAGCCAGCCCCGTGAGGAACCGGAACCCGGTTGAAGAGGTCAGCCTGCTCGGTACGGATAGCGGCGACCTCGTCGGCGGAGGTGCCAGGGAGACGCTCCCTCTCGTACAGGACATGGGTATCCATCTTCGCGGTGAAGCTCTCGGGAGTGTGGAACTGCACCTCGAAGACCTGGCCTGTGGCGGGATCGCGCCAAGTGGAGTTGATGCCCTTGTAGCCTGAGCTTCCCCAAGTGTTCTTGAAGGTGACGTTGTCGAAGCCCCGGGCCCGCAACTCGTCGACCGCCTGCTGTACCCCATGCGAGTAGTCGTTGGTGCGGATCTCAACGGTGTAGCGGAGGGAATCTTTGATGTTGGCCAGAGCACGCTCCGGCGTCAACCGAGCGTCGTCGAGCAGGGCTGTGGCAACCTTGCGCTTAAGGGACTCCTCGCCCTTCAGGCGATAGTCGAGGCCGTTGAGTTTTCCATGCTCGACGCGGGCGGCAGCCGATTGAACGGCCTCTGTGATGCTCGGCTCGACGGTCAAAGCCCGGTCCATGAACTGTTGAGTGGCAGCGTTGGCTTCGGTATCGAGCCTCAGCCCGTGCGGGCCTTCCCAGGGCCCGTCTGCAAGGGTGCTTTGCTGTCCGGTGGGAACGATATGCGAGCCGCCGCTGACCGGCGGGCCCCCGGCATCACCACCACCCGGCGAGCCATGCGAGTACGCGCCGCCCGTGTCGCTTGAGGCGTCGCTGCCGCTGCCCCTTCCGAGGAACGGCCCACCGTCGTCGGCCGGATGGTAGCCGGACTGCGGCGAGGCGCTGTCGCCGGTGTGGTGGGCAGCGGCTTCTGGCCTGTGGAGGGGCGAGCCGTGCGGTGGACCGTCCCCCGGCCGGTCGAGGGATGCGGCAGTCCCGTTGTCACCGGCCTGCACACCGACCAGCGCGGGTTCAGGACGGCCCGGCGTTTCCTCGGGAGCCACCCGCTCGGCTGGCGTCCGGTCCTGCACCGTCGCGACGGAAGGTACCCGATCGTGGGCGGCGGGCTCGACCGGGGCGGGTGTGGTGTCGGGGGCGCCGTCCTTGAGGTGGACGAACTTGCCGTCGATCAGGTTGAGTTCGCTGCGCGTGGAGAACTTCCATGCGCTGCTGGTGGATCCGGCGTGCGGGATGTCGCCGAACCCAGCGCGGACGCGAGCGGTGACGTCTGCGATTTTGGGGATGGCGCGGGTGGTGGCGCCGATGGTCTTGGCTGTCGCGCCGAGGGGGTCGATGGCTTCGCCGACCTTGGCCAGGGCGCCGGCGGTTTTGGCGACGGCGCCGCCCTTGGCCAGTTTGGAGACGGCTGCCAGCGGTCCGGAGGAGAGGGTCAGGCCGTTGAAGATGACGGTGCTCGCTGCCTTGCCCGGGTGGTCTTGCCAGTCGTCCCAGCCGACGAGGCCCTTGGCGAAAGCCTTGGCATACGGTCGGCCCTCGGCCATTCGTTCTTTCCACGGCGTGCCTTGCTGATTGACCGGGTCGACGAGGTAGGACTCCAGACCGAGGACTGCCATGCCCAGTCCCTTGCGAGCCGCGTCCCCCGCTGCTCCGGGGGTGACAAGGTCCACGAACCCCTCGGCGGTGCTGACGAAGGCGTCCTTGAAGCCAACGCCGGCATCCTTCAGATGGTGTTTGTAGTCCCAGGTGTCGTAGGTCCGGGCCTCCGGGGTGCCCCAGGGCAGCTTGTCGGCGTGCTGGAGCGCCTCAGCGGTGTAGCCGTAGATGCGTGAACCGAGGGGGACGTAGGTGCCCTCGTAGCCCTGCGGGACGTACTGGATGCCGCCGACCAGTGCGGTGATCTTGTTGTTGGCGGCGGTCTCGGCGGTGGTGAAGTCGGCCTGGGCCTGGGCGACCTCCTTCCAGAGGGCCGCGTGCTCGTCGACCTTGTCCTGGTCCTGGGCCCACTCGTCGTCGATCTCGCCGCCTTCGGTCTTCAGGCCCGCCACGAAATCGGCCGCCCGGGTCCTGAGACGGTCCAGGCGGGCGACGATGGGCCTGACCGCGCCGGCGTAGTCGTCCAGCGCCCCGGCGACCGTCTCTACCTTCGAGGCGAACACGTCCGCACGGTCACGCACCGGGGCAGTGGAGGCGAACAGCCTCTCCGCCTCGGGGGCCTCGTAGAAGGCCCCCAGTCCCTGGAACCTGCTGTGCGCCACGGCACCCGCCTGGCGCAGAGCGCCGGCGTGGGCTCTCAGCCCGGCGGCGTGCTGCTCCAACTGCTCCAGGTCGCCGGTGAAGTGGGGGATGTCCTTCGCGGAAATCACAGGGAGCCCTGGGTGAAGGGCGTGGGCCGCTCCAGGACCGGGTCGACGACACTGGCCGCCGAGCGCTGCACCTCGGCCGCGATCTCCAGGTCGCCCGCCTCATAAGCAGCGGTGGCCAGCATCGCACCGCTGACCGACTGCCCGGCCCGCGCACCGATGAACTGCACCTCCTTGATGGTGTCTTCGGCGAAGTCGACGAGCGCCGAGGCGACCAGGCCCCCGACCGGGCTGTCGCCTCCGCCGCTGGCTTCCCCCGATACCAGGGCACCGGACCACTTCGCGGCACCCCCCAAGTCCTCGCCGTACCCGCCGACGTGGCTTCTCAAAGTGCCCAGTACATCGTTCACCTCTGACAGGACGTGACTCACCCCGCCCGGCTCAATATCCCACTTAGGCATGCTGCCCCCCTACTTCAACCCCGTATCCCCGTATGACCGCCTGCTGTGGTCGGACGGTCAGCCGATGTTGTCGACTGCGGCTCTGGCCTTGGCGAGTGTGGTCTGTGCGGTGCCGTCGTTCTTTTCCAGCGTGGTGCGTACGAGGCGGATGATGTCGCGTACCTCGTTGGCCGCCTTGTTCCAGCGGACTTCCTTGCCGTGGTAGTCGTCCGAGACGCCGTCGGCCTGGTAGTCGGCCATCGCGGCCTTCACGGCGCGGTCGCGGTCGCCGAGCACGCGCTCCAGCTGGCCGATGATGATGTGCAGTCCGCCCTGGACGTCGGACGAGGCGCCGGTGTCGTAGGAGCGGCGGTTCTGATTTGCCATGACGAAACGGCCCCCTGTGGCCTGTGGTTCTGTGGCTGAGAAGTGTGCGGGAACGGGCGGCGGTCGGATCAGCCGGAGAAGCGGGCGGCCTCGAAGTTGGCGGCGCCCATGCTCTGGTGAGCGTTGTCGGCCTGCTCGTCGTCACCCGTGCCGAACGCCTCGTCCATGCCTGCCTGACCACCCAGGATCGAGGACAGCGCACCGTTCAGGTCCGCCGTGATCTCGTCCGCACGCAGCTTGAACGAGTCGAAGGTGGCCTTGCCCGCCCCGTTGAACTTGCCCTCGAGCGGCTCGGCCGCCTGCACCAGCAGATTGATCAGCGTGCCGAGATCGTCGCTGGACCCCGTCGTGTTCTTCCCCAGAACCGCGAGGGTCGTGTCCCCCATGTCGAACTTCATCCACCCACCCCGTAAATCGGCAACTAGCGTGCGCCACGGACCCGTTCGGTCGTCACGGTGCGCGCGCGCGTCACTTACGCCTCGTAGCGTATCGAACATACTTCCTCATGCGGAGTTGCAGACGCAACGAGGTTCGACCGAGTGGCGCGATCCTGCCCATAGAGGCGTTATCGGTACTTCGGTGGTTTCCGGCCGCCCCGGGGTGTCTCAGCCCACTTCACCAACCACCAGGTCGTCATTGGCGCGGATACCCGCCTGGTCGTAGTGGTCGGTAAACCCCTGCCCGGCAACGTAACGACTGACAGGCGTGGGAGGAGTCCGGCGCGAAGGTCGCCGTGGGCAAGACCCTCACGATGGCCGACGGCGGCCATCCGGGAACCGGTCTCCTCATGCCCCAGCGCTGCACCCCAGGCGCGAAGTTGCCGGCTGGAAGCGGGAGCACAGTCGCTCGCACAAGGTCCGCGCCACACGGGATGACTCCCACCGCATACGAGATCACAGAGGCTCAAGGGGGGCCAGCACTCGCCGACTTGCAGGATTTTCAGTCGAGACAGAACTCGTTGCCCTCAATGTCCTGCATCACAATGCAGGACTCGTTCTCTCCGTCGGCGCGCATCGTTCGTACATGTTCCGCGCCCAGCGCGACCAGCCGTGCACACTCGGCTTCAAGCGTGGCCAGGCGCTCCTCACCCACGAGCCCGATACCGGCCCGCACGTCAAGATGCAGCCGGTTCTTAACGACCTTCCCTTCGGGAACGCGCTGGAAGAGCAGGCGCGGGCCCACACCCGAGGGATCACTACACGCGAAGTAGACCACCTGATCCTCAGGCGGCTGTGAGCGGGCGGGTGGGTCCGCACGTTGTCGGGCGGACAGCCCCTGCCATCCCCGTGGGAGCGAAGGTGGTGAAGGCTCAGGTGGTGAGGGTTTCCAGGGCTCGGGGGCGATTCCTTGGCCGCGGTCCCGGGCCGCTGTTTTCCAGTAGCAGACCTCGGTCGATGGGATGCTGGGTGTGACGCCCTTGAGGGGCACGTGGCCGAGCAGGGGGCCCTCGGAGTCGTCGGCGTCGGTCCCCAACACCGCAAAGGTGTAGCGCGTGCCGGTTGCCCATGACTGCTGCTGGTGGAAGATCCAGCGGGCCGTCCATTTCGCTCTTCTCCATGGCGGGGGCCGAGTCCACCGCACGACGTGTCGCCGACGGCGGCGACGGTTCGCCCGCCAGTAGCTGACTGTCGTAGTCCTGGGCGGCCATGGGCGTCCGCTTCTGATGTCTCCTAGCCGTTCGGTGCGGTCAGGTGTCGATCTCGCCCACCCTGTCACGCTCAAGCAGGGCGAGAGAATGTATTCGGACTCGACTTGGATGGGAATGCCCGCGTCATACGCCATACAGGCAATGGCCAACGGACCCAGGGCGACCAGACCTTCACCGCTCAATGAGCGCGCCTCGTCGGCGGTCCAGTATTCCTTGTGCCAAGTGAGAGCCTTGGTCAGCGCCTCATTGAACTGTGTCGCATCCTGTCGCTGGTAGCGGTGAAACATCTCCAATGGAGGATAAAGAATTTTCAACATCAACTCAGCGCTGGCGATGTGTTCGGCGTTGGGATCAGTACCATTTATCGCCGTCGCTAGGGTTTCCCATGTCTCCGATCGACGGAACCACGCATTTTGCAGGGTCTCCACCCAGGCGTAGATGTAATCGTCGAATTCGGCGCCTGAAGCACGAAGGAACGAGATGGGAACGCGAGCGAGACGGTCAAGGCGCCCATTCTCCCGACAGATCGCGGCAAGATAGAAGGAAGTAAGCCAATTTCCCGCATGAAGATACTCCTGTGGGCCCGTCGCCGGCAGTTGCTTCACCTCGCCTCGGGTTCCGATGCGACACGGAACTGGCCCTTCGGTCGCAGTGCCGGAGATGAATAGCGCGGAGCCGACCTGCATGGTCGTGACCCATGCGTCCCAGGTGGCAATCTCCTCCGCCATGGGGTCCGCCAGGCAGTGCCACTTCGCCGCGGCCAGTGAGTAACCCAAGGCGTCGAAGCGGTCGAACTCCGAGGTCTCGATATCTTCGAGCACTTCCTTGGCGCTCTTGATGACCGGCTCCATGGCTTCGGCTGCCGTGTCGATGCAAGAAGCATGGCGCGGTACGAGGGTGACCAAGTTGCCTTCTCTCACTTAAGCTATACGTGCTCGATAACGGCACCAGCGTCTAGGAGCCGACGCCGAACGGTGACGGACTCCAGTGGCTGACTGCCGTCTTTGCTGATCACTTAGGAAATCTCACCACCTTGCGTCTACGTAGTCCGAGACCTTGAGGAGTTGTGCGCGTTCCACGTGCGGGATCGAATATGTGTGGCTTCGAATATAGGCAACGAATTCTTCGGGTAGTGCCACATGATGACTCTCTACATAGAAGTAGAGGTCGCCTCTCCACAGCCACTGTCCGTCGGTGTAAAGGGAATCGCCGCCGAGGGTCTGTCGTCCAGACCTCAGCTTGTCCTCTGGCGCCCCCATAACGGCTAGAATTTCATGCCCAGCTCGCAGGTAGTCGACGATATGTTGCTGGTCAGGGTATGCCTTTGTGAGGATGGATTCCCGTATGCTTCCTCGCGGATTGCCAAATCCTGGAAACCAGAGTTCCGTGAAGTGATCCGCAATTTGCACGGAATAGCCTGTTCTATTGGGTCATCGGGAGGAAGATGTGGCAGTCTGCCGCTTGGGCCGCTGAATCATGCAGGAATCCTTCCCTGTTGGGCGGCGCGATTTCATCCGACATGAAACGTATACGGCGCGGTCTCGTTCAAGTTCAAGAGCCGGGACCGCATTCCTTATTTGCGCGCATGAGTGTCGACATGAAGCTTTCTCAGGGGTGTATGGTATCGGTCGGAATTGTTGCCAGCCTCAGTCAGGGGGGTCAGGTTGCTGATCCCCGTCTGCGAATAGATACCCGTACATCTTGCCGAGGTAGTCGTACAGATCCTCCTCGCTTGCGAAATGGATATCCGTAAGTTTTTCGTAGTCAGCGACTGAAAGACCCCGCGTGCGGATGATATTCGCGAGCTCATTGCGAACAGAGTCAACGTACTCTTGACTGAAACCGTGCAGCGTTGGGCGCAGGTACCCATCTACATCGAAAGCTTGCATTTCATTGAGATAGGTTATGATGAATTTGAAGAGTTCTTCGTTCATGTTACCTCTGTTTCATTCAGAGCCGCGCGGCCAGATCCGGCCCCGTTCCGGATGCGGTGTCCGGAGAAATCGAACCAACTCCAGATGCCATGGGGCACCGAGAGCTCAGTCGAAAGCTCCACAGACGCTGGCGACACGGACAGGTCCATCAAGCGCGGCTTTTCAGGGGGCTCCCCAGCAAACTCGACCTCGTTGTATATCTTGGGCGTGAGGTTGCTCAAGCATCCTGCCCATGGCTGTTACAGCTTGGCCGTCAGGTCTGGCCCCAGTCCATTCTCGTCAGCGTCCGGCGTACTGATGCCGAAGTCGACTGCATGCCCGAAGTACGTCGACTCGCCTGTCTCGGCTTCCCCGCCGAGTGCGGAGTTGATCCCGCGCAGCGCGTCGGCAAGCCGAGGAGCATTCCTGCTCTGCACCTCCGGATGTGGACGGCCGGAGAAGCTGAACCAGCTCCAAACGTCATGGTGAACCGAAACCGTTGCGGTCGGACCGTAGGAGGAGGTTGTGACAGACAAATCCACAAGGCGGGGCTCCTTTCGGGGGTGCCCCTCAGCGTCGTACCAGACTCCGCTACCGATGACCGCGAAGTCTCGGATCTTCGCCTCAGGGAAAGCTGCAGGACGGCTTCCAGAGAGCTTGTGAGGGATTTCTGGATCTGCCAGGTTTTGCATGAAGACCGTGCTCATCACCCCTGTGAACCCTTTTCCGGGGACGAGCCACATGCATTCCAGGCTGCTCGGCGAAAGCAGCTCGAACTGATCGAGCACCCCGATAATTCTTGCCGCGACGCCCAATGCGGAGTCAAGGCCGGATGGCACGGTCTCGTTCAGGTCCCAAAACCAGGACCCGCATTCCTTCTTTGCGCGCATTAGTGTCGACATGGGGTTCTCTCAGGGGTGCACGGGGCTGTATCGGCCGCAGTCTCGATCGCGCCGTTCTCCTTCCTTGCCGTGGTACTCGTCCCGAGGCGCCGTCGGCCCGGTAGTCGGCCATCGCGGCCTTGGCGCAGTCCGCCTGAGGAGTGTGCGTGAGCGGCCGGCTCAGCTGGAGAAGCGGGCGGCCTCGAAGTTGGCCGCGCTCATGTTCTGCTGCGCGTCACTTACGGCTCGTAGCGTATCCAACAGACTTCCTCATGTGGAGTTGCAGAGGCAACGGCGTTCCGGGTGAGTGGCGCAATCGTGCGGGTGCGCCGGGGTCGGGTGTGACAGCTCCGCCCAGACCGTTTTGCCGGGGGCGGCCGTGCGTGGGGTGATGCCCCAGCCGTCCGCGAGGGCGGCTACGAGGAGCAGGCCGCGGCCGGACTCCGATGCGGAGTCGGGGGTCGCGTGAGCGGGTGGAGGCTCCTTCTCGGCGCGGGTGTCGGTGACTTCGACGCGGAGCGTGTTGTCGGCCAGGGCGAGACGCACGTGGAAGTCGCGGCCGGGGACATGACCGTGCTGCACGGCGTTGGCGGTCAGCTCCGCCGTGATGAGCGTGAGCGTCTCGTTGACCGGGCTCGTGTAGGGGTGGCCCCAGTCGTTCAGGTGGTACGAGACGAGTCGGCGGGCGAGGCGGGCGCCGCGCGGGGTTGAGGTGAAGCGCATGCTGAACTCGCGTTCGGGTGTGGAGTGTTGCGGCATATGCCCGTTCGGGGGAGCTGGTGACTTCATAGGGTCAACGGTCGTGGACGGTGCGTAGCGTTGAACAGGAGCGTCGCGCTGACGGGTGCGGGCTGTACGCGCGTGCCGTGGGCTTGTACGTGGTGTTGGGCGTGACCGGTTCCCGGGCCTTGCGTTGGGCGAGCGGTGTCCGGTGACTGTGGTGGTCGTACGGGAGGAGTCGCGGCGTGGACGACGAGGTGCAACCGACGGAACATGAGGTCGGGGCGGGCATGCTGTGCGTGTTCGGGCGGCAGCTGAAGCTGTTGCGGGAACGGGCGGGGATGGACCGCGCGGGGCTCGGGGCGCTGTGTGGTTACTCGGCATCGACGATCGCGGCGTTCGAGCAGGGGAGACGCATTCCGCCACCGAAGTTCATCGACCAGGCGGATGACGTACTGGGGGCGGGCGGGGTGCTGGTCGCGAGCAAGGAGGAGGTTGCGCGGGCCCATTACCCGGCGTTCTTTCGCGATGCGGCACGGTTGGAGGCCGAGGCCGTCGAATTGCACGTGTATGCCAACCAGGCGGTGCCTGGACTCCTGCAGACCGAGGAGTATGCGCGGGCCGTCTTCATGATGATGCGGCCGCCCATGGATGACGGGTTGATCGAACAGCGAGTGGGCGCACGCCTGGCCCGTCAGGAAATCTTGTCCGGTCGTGATGCGCCGCTCGCCAGCTTCGTCGTCGACGAGGCCGTGTTGAGGCGTCCCATTGGGGGCCGGGCTGTGCTGCGTGGCCAACTTGAGTACGTTCTGCTGACGGGGGCGCGGCGGAACATTGAGATCCAGGTGATGCCGCTCGACCGTGAGGAGAACGCCGGCATGGCTGGTCCCTTCACCTTGATCGAGACCAAGGAAGGGCGGAGGATCGCGTACGCCGAGGTGCAGAATGTGAGCCGTGTGCAGACGGAGCGGGAACGCGTCCGTGTGCTGGAGGCCAAGTACGGGATCATCCGGGCGCAGGCCCTGACGCCTCGCGAATCGTCGGCGTACGTACAGAAGTTGCTGGGAGAGCCATGAATGCGCACGCACATCAGCCGTACATAGATCAGTTGGTATGGCGCAGGAGCAGCTACAGCAGCGAGGAAGGCGGCGAATGCGTCGAGGTCGCCGCCTGCCCCGGCGAGGTCCACGTCCGTGATTCGAAGGACGCGACCTGTACCGCACTGACCGTAGGGGCGACCGCGTGGGCCGCGTTCGTCGGGTTCGCGGCGCTCTGACGGCGACGGCGACGGCGACTTTGGCGGGCCGTGCGGGGCGGGGGCCTGGGGGACAACTCAGGACGCCACCACTATGCGCTCCGGTGCCGCGCCTCCCCGCAGCCAAGCGGTGGCCACCTTGCCCGCTACAGCCCGGTAAAGCACGTTGTCGACGCCGTCTTCCGGCCAACACTTCTCAGCGACCTTGTCCAGGACCATGAAGCGCTCGGTGCCCGAGCTGTCCGAGAAGGAGTAGCGGACCTGCGTTACAGTCTCGCTCGTTTTTCGTACTTCCGCATGGATCGCCATCCGCTACTCCTGGCGTGAGTTGGATCTGCCTGATCTCAGGGGCATTGTCGGGCCGGCATGCGGGCCACATGCACGTGGCCCTCCTGCGGATACATCGGCGGGTGGGGCGGGAGCGTGTGGGAGTAGGTGTAGTTCGTCTTTTGGGCCACTCGGCATGAGGCCTCGTTCGTGACCTGGTGGAGGAGGTTCAGGTGGGTCAGGCCTGTGGGGGCGAAGGTGGTGAAGGCCCAGGTGGTGAGGGTTTTCAGGGCTCGGGGGGCGATGCCTTGGCCGCGGGACCGGGGTGCTGTCCAGTAGCCGACTTCCGCCGAGGGGCTGCCGGGTGTGGCGTCCTTGAGGACCACGTGGGCCAGTAGTGCGCCCTCGGAGCCGTCGGGGCAGGCTTCCCTGACGGCGAAGGCGTAGCGCGTGCGGGCGGTCCATGCCTGCTGCTGGAGGTGGATCCAGCGCAGGCCGTCGGCCTCGGTCCGGATGACCGGGGCGCCCGGCGGGGCCTCCGTGGGGTCGTCTCGGTGGCCCTCGACGAGTGCCGTGACGTCTTCCTCGTGCCAGGCGCGGAGAAGGAGGGGCGGGGCCGTGCCGGTCGCCGCCGCTCGCAGGACGGTGGACGTGAGGGGTGTGCGGGGTGTGCGGGGCGGGAGCGATGTGTTCATGTTCATGGCTGCCAGTCTCGACTCTCCCTGAGGGGGAGACTCAAGTCGCCTCCCCGAGGGGGAGACAAGTCGCCTCTCTGAGGGGAAACTCAAGCCGCCTCACCGGGCGGGAGCCGTCACGCGTACTGCCGGGGGGAGCGGTCACGCGCACTGCCCGGCGGGAGCGGTCACGCATACTGCCGGGCGGGTGTCGTCACTCGTACTAACCGGGCGGCAGCCGTCACTCATACTGCCCGGCAGAACCCGTCACCCGTTCTGCCCGGCGAGAGCTCGGTTCGGTCCGCTCGCGGCGAGGGGCAGCTCGACCCGCTCGACCGCAGCGAGGGCCAGCTCGGCCTGCTCGAATCGCGGCGAGGGCCAGCCCGCCCCGCTCGATTGCGGCGAGGGGCAGCTAGGCCCGCTCGAATCGTAGCGAGGGCCAGCCCGCCCCGCTCGATCGCGGCGACGGTCAGCCAGGCCCGCCCGTAGCCGTCGCGTCCTCCGTCATGCTCAGGCGGATCAGGTGGGCCACCGTCGGGGCGGTGCGCTTGCTGCGGATGCGGCGCAGGTAGGTGCTGACCGTGTGCACGCTGATGCCGAGGCGTCTGGCGATCTGCTTGTGGGAGAGGCCTGCCGCGATGTGGGCCAGCACCTGGCGCTCTCTGTGGGACAGGGCCGGTGCGTTCTGGGAGCGGCTGGTTACTGGCATCTTCCCTCCGGGAGGGACTGTCAACTTCTACGAAGGCGTGACCGCAACTTGATCTAACCACGGTCCCGCGGAAACAGAAAGGAATCCAAGGGGCGACAGGCCTGACCTGGGCGAATTCCAGGGTAAACCCTGGGGCGCAACGGCTGGTTGGAGTTGTCAAGTCACCAGTTCGGGGGACTGTGGGTGCGCTTCGGGGCGCGTGAGTGTGAAGGCCGTTGCGGCGCAGTGCGGCGGCACCGGACGGTGAGTGACGGGCCAGGATCGACCAGGGGGCACGCTTGAGGCACTTTCGCCTGCTCGTAGTGGGCAACGGCGTTTCGGCGTACGGCAGTTACCTGAACATGGTCGCGCTCAACGTCTTCATCTACGAGGTCACCGACAGCGCGCTGGCCGCCGGGATCTTCATGGCCGTGCGGCTGCTGACCAGCGTCGTATCCGGCTTTGTGAGCGGACGGCTGGTCTCGGCGTACGACCGTAAGCGGTTGATGGTCGGCGCCGATCTCACACAGTGCGTCGCCATGGTAGCGCTGTTGATCGCCCCCGATGCCGGCCGCGCGGGGCTTCTGTACGTCCTCGCCGTCGTCACCGGGTTCTGCTCCACCCTCTCCGGCGTCTCCCTCCGCAGCGCCATCCCCGAGATCGTCGGGCCCGAGCTGCGGCTCCGCGCCAACTCGCTGCTCGCCACCGGGCGTTCCCTCGCGATGATCGCCGGGTTCGCCTCGGCCGGTGTCGTCGTCTCCCAGCTCGGCTACGTTGCCGCCATCTCCCTCGACGCCGTCTCCTTCGCCGTGTCGGCGAGTGTGCTCCTCTCCTTGCCGATTCGTACGCGGAGAGACGACAAGCCGGCCGGAGCCGGCACCGCGGACGCCGCGGAGGAGGAGCCGCGGCGGGTCGGGGCGCTGCTCCTGCTGCGGGCCGCTCCCGTCCTCGCCGTCATGATCGTGGTCCGGGCCGCCGACGGGCTCGGGTCCTCCTCCCACAACGTCGCCCTGCCCGTCTACTCCAGCTCCCTCGATCCGTCGCATCCGGCCACCTTCGTCAGCCAGTTCTGGGCCACCTGGGCCATCGGCAACATCGTCATGCAGCAGGTCGTCGGCCGCTGGGCCGGGCGCGGCGGGCGGCAGGGGCCGGGGGAGCGGGCCTTCGCCATCGGGGCCTGCGTGATGTCGGCCGCGTTCATCGTGGTCTTCGCGGGGCTGCCCACCGGCGTGGCCGTCGCCGCGGCCCTCGTCGCGGGCATGGCCGACGGCCTCACCGAGATCGCCTACGTCACGCGGCTCCAGGCCGCGCCCGACGAGCAGCGCGGGCGGCTCTTCGGCCTCTCCGCCTCCGTCGAGAACACCGGCTTCGGGCTGGGGATGCTGGTCAGCGGTGCGCTCCTCGACCTGTACTCACCGCTGACCGTGGTCGGGCTGTTGCACGGCCTCGCCATCGTGCTCTGCGCGGGGATGTTCGTCGTCCTCGTACGGCAGGCGCGCCGAGAGGCCAAGGCAGGGGCCAACGCCAAGCCTCCCGTACGACAAGACCCGCCGTCCGTGGAAAGCGAGGCCGAGGTCCGATGACCGCAGTGCGCACAGCCGCCGCCCCCTTACCCGCGACGACGCCCCCGGCCGTCCCCGTGGCCGTCGTCGGCATGGACTTCCGGCTGCCCGGTGGCGAGACGCCGGAGGAGTTCTGGGGCACCATCCGCGACGGCGCCGACCGTATCCGCCGCTTCACCGAGGCCGAGCTGACCGCCGCCGGGATCACCGAGGAGCAGTACTCCGCCGATGACTTCGTGGGCGCGAGCGGCGTCCTCGACGACATCGCCGGGTTCGACGCGAGCTTCTTCGGGATGAGCGCCCACGAGGCCCGCATCACCGACCCCCAGCACCGGCTGTTCCTGGAGTGCGTGCACCACGCCCTGGAGAACGCCGGTTACGCGGGGGACACCACGCGGCGCGAAGGCAACGATGTCGGCGTCTACGCAAGCACCGGCTACCACCTCTACTCCCTCCAGAGCTACCTCCAGCACAACGTCCTCAAGGAGGGCATCGCCGACTGGGTGGCGGGGCTCCAGGTCACCATCGGCAACTTCAGCGACTTCACCGCCAACCGCGCCGCCTACCGGCTCAACCTCACCGGCCCGGCCGTCAACGTCCAGACGGCGTGCTCCAGTTCACTGACCGCCGTCCACCAGGCCGCGCAGTCCGTCGCCCACGGCGACTGTGACATCGCTGTCGCGGGCGCCACCGCCGTGCATGTGCCGCAGGTGCTCGGCTACCAGTACGTCAAGGGCTCCATCCTCTCCAAGAGCGGCTACCTGCGGCCCTTCGACGCCGACGCGGACGGCACCGTCGGCGGTACGGGTGTCGCGGCCGTCGTGCTCAAGCGGCTCGACCGTGCCCTTGCGGACGGCGACCACATCCACGGCGTCATCCGTGGCTGGGGGGCCAACAACGACGGGGCGGACAAGCGGGCGTTCACCGCGCCGAGCGCCGACGGGCAGCGCCGCGCCATCCGGCGGGCCCTGGAGAGGGCGGGCGTCGACGCGGGCAGCATCGGCTATCTGGAGACGCACGGGACGGGCACGTTCAAGGGTGACCCGATCGAGTTCGAGGGCGCCACCGCCGCGTTCCGCGCCGACACCGACCGCACCGGCTACTGCGCCCTCGGCGCGGTCAAGGCCAACATCGGGCACCTCGACGTCTGCTCGGGCCTGGCCGGCATGATCAAGGCGCTGCTGGTGCTCCAGCACGGCGTCATTCCGCCGATGGCCAACTTCCGGCGCCCCAACCCCGCCCTGGACCTCGCCGCCAGTCCCTTCTACATCCCGGACTCGGCGCGCCCGTGGCCCCGGGGGGACGGGCCGCGCAGGGCGTGCGTCAGCTCGTTCGGGGTGGGCGGGACCAATGTCCACCTCGTACTCGAAGAGGCCCCGGCCCCCGTGCCCCGCCCGGCCGATGCGCCCGAGCCGCCGGGTGTCCTGGTGCTCGCGGGGCACACGGAGGCCGCGCTCGCCGACAACGCCTCGGCTCTCCGCGACCACCTGCGGGCCCACCCCGGCACGCGCCACGCGGACCTCGTGACGACGCTGGCGCTCGGCCGCGCCCACCGCAGGCACCGCCTCGCGCTGCGCGGGGACACCGTCGCCGCGCTCACCGGCGCACTCGACGCCTGGCTCGCGGACCCACGCCCCGGCGGAGGCGGCGCGGACGGGGCCGGCACCGGGTTCCTCTTCACCGGGCAGGGCAGCCTGTACCGGGGCGCGGCACGCGGGCTCTACGACCGCTTCGCCGTCGTACGGGAGGTCCTCGACGCCTGTGAGCGGCAGTACGCGGAACTCACCGGCGGCGACAGCCTCCTCAGGCCCCTCCTGGAGACCGAGCGCGACCCGGAGGCCGAGCCGCCCTGGCCCACCGAACTGGCGCAGCCCGCGCTCTTCGCCCTCCAGTGCGCGCTGGTGCGGCTGTGGCGCGAGGCGGGGATCACGCCGGGCGTGGTGGCCGGGCACAGCGTGGGCGAGTACGCGGCGCTGCACGCGGCCGGGGCGCTGAGCGTCGAGGACGGGCTGCGCCTGACGGCCGGACGGGGCAGGCTGATGCGCGACCTCTGCGCGCCCGGGGCGATGGTCGCCGTGCGGCTGGAGGAGCACGCGGCGCGCGACCTCGCCGCCGAGGTGCCCGAGGTGGAACTCGCCGTGGTCAACAGCGCCCGCGGCCAGGTCCTCGCGGGCCCGGCCGCCGCGATGGACCGCCTCGCGGAGCTCCTGGCCGAGCGCGGCGTCCCCGCCCACCCGCTCCCGGTGCGGCACGCCTTCCACACGGCCCTGATGGACCCCGTACTCCCCGGGCTCCGCGACCTGTGCGCCGAGGCCGGACTCACCCCGTGCGCCGTGCCGTTCGTGAGCACCCTGGACGGGCGCACCCGCCCCGCGGGCTGGCTTCCCGACACGGACTATCTCGTACGACAGTCGCGTCACCCGGTGAGATTCGCCGACGCCCTGCGGACCCTCGCCACGTCGCACACGGCCACCGCCACGCTCCTGGAGCTCGGCCCGCACACCACACTCAGCGGGCTCGTACGGCGGGAGCTGCCGGACCGGACGGCGTATCCGACGCTGCGGCGCGGGGCCGGGCTCGAACCGCTCTGGGACGCGGCGGCGGGCCTCCACCGGGGCGGTGCCCCGCTCGACTGGCGGATCTTCATGGGCGGCTCCACGGGGGGCTCCACGGGCGGTTCCACGGGCGGGGCGGGTCGCAGGATTCCCCTGCCCGGCTACCGCTTCCAGCACAAGTACTACTGGACAGGGCCGGAGAACCACCTTCCACGGCCCGTACGACCTGCGAGGGATGTAACCGAAGTGGCACAGGACGAAGCAGCGGTCGAGCGTGTGCTCCAGCACATCATCAAGGTCACCGCGAAGCACCTCAGCTACGACACCAGCGAGATAGCCGAGGACGCCTCCTTCTTCGACCTCGGGGCGGACTCGTTGCAGATGATCGGCGTGCTGCGCGAGCTGGAGGGGGAGCACCGGGTCAAGGTGTCGATGCGGGAGCTCTTCGAGGAGGCGGGGACGGCGAAGGGGCTCGCCTCGGTCATCGTGGGGAAGATGGGGGTGACCGCCGCGCCGGTAAGCTCCGAGCCGCTCCCCGCGCAGCCGCTCCCCGCCCAGCCGCTGCCCCCGCAGCCGCTCCCCGCCCCGCCGGTCACCGCGCCCGCGGCGCCCCCCGTCCCCGGACCGGCGCCGGCGGCGGCCCCCGCGTACGCCACCCGCCAGGAGGTCGAGGACCTCCAGCGGCAGATCCACCAGCTCACCCAGATGCAGCTGCAACTGATGGGCCAGCTCTCCCAGTTGCTCACCGCTCAGGCGCAGGTGGGCCGATGACCGCGAACCCGAGCCCGGTCTCCGCGGCGGTCGACGCGGACCTCGCGGCCATGGAGCAGCTCTCGCGCCGCATCGCGAGCCAACTGGGGACGCCCGAAGCCGCGCCGGAGGCGCCACGCCCCGCCCAGCACGGCCCCCGCCCCGAGGTGGCCCGCGCCTCCGGCATGGTCCGCGGCGGCGCCCCCGAGACCCAGCGGGCGCACCTGGACGACCTGGTGCGCCGCTACACCGCCAAGACGCCCACCTCGAAGCGGATCGCCCAGAAGTACCGCCGGGTGCTCGCCGACAGCCGGGCGGCGGTCGGGTTCCGCAGCAGTACGAAGGAGATGCTGTACCCGATCGCGGGGCGGCGGGCCAAGGGCTCCTGGCTGGAGGACATCGACGGGAACCGTTACGTCGACATCACCATGGGCTTCGGCGTGCTGCTCTTCGGCCACGAGCCCGACTTCGTCACCGAGGCCGTCCGCGAGCACCTCTCGCGCGGCATCCAGCTCGGCCCGCGCAACGTGGAGACCGGCGAGGCCGCCGAGCTGCTCGCCGAACTGACCGGCATGGAGCGCGTCGCGTTCGCCAACTCCGGCACGGAGGCGAACTCGGCCGCGATCCGCCTGGCCCGCGCCGCCACCGGGCGCAACCGCGTCATCACCTTCGAGGGCGCCTACCACGGCCACAACGACAACGTCCTCGGCCGCTCCCCGCGTACCGGCGGCGAGGGCCCGACCACCGTCCCGATGTCCGCGGGCATCCCGCAGAACGCCGTCGCCGACCTGCTCGTCCTGCCGTACGGCAGCGAGGAGAGCCTGTCCGTCATCGAGCGGCAGGCGGGCGAGATCGCCGCGGTCGTCGTCGAGCCGGTGCAGAGCCGCCACCCCTCGCTCCGTCCCGCGGGCTTCGTGCGCCGCCTGCGCGAGCTGACCAGGCGCCACGGCATCGTGCTGCTCTTCGACGAGATGCTGACCGGCTTCCGCCCCGCGCCGCGCGGCGCCCAGGAGCTGTACGGCGTCACCCCGGACCTCGCCACCTACGGCAAGCTGCTCGGCGGCGGCTTCCCCATCGGGGCCATCGCAGGGCGCGCCGACATCATGGACGGCATCGACGGCGGCCACTGGAGCTACGGGGACGACAGCTATCCGCAGGCCGACACCACGTTCTTCGGCGGCACCTACATCCAGCACCCGGTGTCGATGGTCGCCGCCCGCGCCGTCCTCGGCCACCTCAAGGAGCACAGCCCGCGGCTCCAGGAGCGTCTGAACGCCCGCACCGACGAGCTGGCCGCCACGCTCAACACCTTCTTCGAGGCGGAGGAGTTCGCGCTGAGCCTGAGCCACTTCGGCTCGCAGTTCCGGTTCGAGCACCGCGCGGACATGGAGCTGCTCTACCACCACCTCATGCTGCGCGGCGTGCACGTGTGGGAGTGGCGCAACTTCTTCCTCTCCACCGAGCACTCCGACGGCGACATCGAGTTCGTCGCCGACGCCGTGAAGGGCTCGCTGCGGGAGCTGCGGGACGCCGGGTTCTTCCGTACGAAGGGGAAGGGGAGGGCGACGCCCGGCGTGACCGTGCCGAAGCCGCGCCCGGCGGCCACGGCCGCCGCCCCCGGGCCGAAGATGCAGGCCGTGGCCTGGAACACCGCCGCCACGGCGCGCCGCGCCCCCGAGGCGGCCCCCGAAGCCGCGCCCGCCGCGCCCGCCGGGAAGCCGGCCGCCACCCGCCCGCTCGACTTCGGCGTCTACTTCTTCGGCGACTACCCCCAGGACGACACCGCCCCGAAGCACGGCAAGTACGACCACCTCCTGGAGACCGCCCGCTTCGCCGACCGCAACGGCTTCCACTCCCTGTGGATCCCCGAGCGGCACTTCCACTCCTTCGGCGGGCTCTTCCCCAACCCCGTCGTGCTCGCCGCCGCGCTCGCCCGCGAGACGGACCGCATCCGCATCAACGCGGGCTCCGTCGTGCTCCCGCTGCACGACCCGATCCGCGTCGCCGAAGAGTGGTCGATGGTCGACAACCTCTCCGGGGGCCGCGTCGGCATCGGCTGCGCGAGCGGCTGGCACGCCAACGACTTCGCCTTCTTCCCCGACCGCTTCGGCTCCCACAAGGAGCTGATGTACGAACAGGTCGAGCAGGTACGGCAGTTGTGGCGCGGCGAGCCGCTGCGCCGCACCACCGGCTCCGGCGAGGCGGACCTGCGGCTCTTCCCGCGTCCCGTCCAGGACGCCCCGCCGATGTACACGGCCGTCGTCGGCAACCCGGCGTCGTACGAGCTGGCCGCACGCCACGACCTGGGCATCGTCACCAACCTCATGACCCAGAGCGTCGAGCAGCTCAGCGAGAACATCGCGCTCTACCGGCGCACCCGCGCCGCCCACGGCCTGGACCCCGACGCGGGGCACGTCGCCGTGCTCCTGCACACCTACCTCGCCGAGGACCACGCGACGGCGCGCGCCGAGGCCCGCGAGCCGCTGTCCCGGTACATGCGTTCGTCCCTGTCGCTCTTCGGCAACGTCGCGGGCAGCCTCGGCCAGAAGGTCGACCTCTCGGCGATGACCGACGACGACCTGGACGTCGTCTTCCGCCGCGCCTACGACCGCTACTGCGACCAGCGCGCCCTCATCGGCAGCCCGCAGAGCGTGCGCCCGGTCGTCGAGGAGGTGCGCGCGGCGGGCGCCGACGAGGTCGTCGCGCTGGTCGACTTCGGCGTGGCACCCGGTGCGATGCGCGAAGGCCTCGTACACCTGGACGCGCTGCGGCGTACGAGCGCGACCACGACCACGACCACGACCGCGGGCGTTGTTGAGCGGGCGCCCGCCCCCGCCCCCGTGCCCGCCGACCAGGGGGCGCCCCTGTCGCCGGGACAGCAGCGGGTGTGGTTCCTGGAGCGGATGCTGCCGGGCCGCACCGCGTACAACGAGGTCAAGGCCATCGAGCTCGAAGGGCCCCTCGACGTGCCCGCGCTGCGCTCGGCCCTGTGCGCCCTCGCCGCCCGGCACGAGCAGCTCCGCACCGTCTTCCGTGAGGTCGGCGGCGAGCCCCGGCAGTTCGCGCGGGCGGCGGGCGAGGTGGACTTCGCGGTCGTCGACGGCACGGGACCCGGAGATGACGCGGTCGCCGCCACCCTCAGGGCCGAGAGCGAGCGCCGCTTCGACCTCGCGGACGGGCCGCTGTTCGTCACGCGCCTGGTCCGGCTCGGCGAGCGGCGGCACGTGCTCGTCCTCTCCCTGCACCACATCGTGATGGACGCGGCGTCGGCCGCGGTGCTCGCGCGGGACGTCTCCGCCCACTACCGCGCGGAGGTCACGGGCGCCCCGCCCGTCGGTCTGCCCGACCTGCCGCACACCTACGCCGACCACGCCCGCGCCCAGCGCGACTCCCTCGGCGGCGCGAAGGCGGCCGAGGACCTGGCGTACTGGAAGAAGGCGCTCGACGGCGACCTGCCCGTCCTCGCCCTGCCGACGGACCGTCCTCGCCCCGCCAGGATGACGTCGAACGGCCGCGCCCTCTTCCGCACGCTCGAACCCGAACTCTCGGAGTCGGTACGGAAGCTGGGCAGGGAGCGGCGCAGCACCCTGTTCATGACGCTGCTCGCCGGGTACGCCGCCGCCCTGCACCGGGTCACCGGCCAGGACGACCTCGTCATCGGCACCCCGATGTCCGACCGCACCCCCGCGTACGAGAACGTCGTCGGCTTCTTCGTGAACACCCTGGCCCTGCGCCTGGACCTCTCGGGCGACCCGGACTTCGGCACGCTCCTGGACCGGGTGCGCTCGGTCGCCCTGGACGCCTACGACCACGCCGACGTGCCCTTCGAGGCCGTCGTCCGGGAGCTGGCCCCCACGCGGGCGCTCGACCGCACCCCCGTCTTCCAGACGCTCGCCGAGTTCGAGACCGGCGACCCGTTCCGCTTCGAACTGCCCGGGGTGCGCGCGACCCCGCTCGACTCGGGCCCCGACAAGGCGCTGACCGACCTCAGCGTGTACTTCACCGACCAGCCGGACGGCGTCCGCTGCCACCTGGAGTACAACACCGACCTGTTCGACGAGGCGACGATCGAGGCGCTCTTCGGGACGTTCAGGGACGTGCTCGCCGAGGCCACCGGCGCCCCGGCCGCCGTACCGGAAGCGTGGCGGCGCGGACGCGCCCGGCAGCGCACCCGCAGCACCGTCCACGCCCTGGCGTCGCGCTGGGCCGAGGCGGCACCCGACCGCACCGCCGTGATCAGCGGCGACGCGACACTGACCTACCGGGACCTCGACGAGCGGGCCGAGCGCCTCGCGGCCGTCCTGCGCGAGCGTGGCCGCGAAGGGGCGCCGGTCGCCCTGTGGCTGCCGCGCGGCGCCCGGCTGATCGTCGCCATGCTCGCGGCGCTCAAGTCCGGCCACGGCTATGTGCCGCTGGACCCCGGGCAGGGGCGCGCCAGGGCCGGGGTCGTCCTCGCGGAGAGCGGCGCCGGAGTCCTCGTCGTGGACGGCGCCGATGAGCCGCCGGAGGTGCCGCGGGGCGTGGCCGTGGTCGACGCCACGGCCGCACCCGCCGGCACGGACACCGCACCCCCGGTGGCCCCCGGCCCCGACGCGCTCTGCTTCGCGATCTACACCTCCGGCAGCACCGGTACGCCCAAGGGCGTGGCGGTGCCGCACCGGGCCGTGGTGGACCTGTGCCAGTGGCACCACGAGCGCTTCGGGTTCACCGCGGACGACCGCGCCGCCGCCGTATGCAGCCAGAGCTTCGACGCCGCAGCCCTGGAGATCTGGCCCGCGCTGACCGCCGGCGCCACGGTCGTCGTCGCCGACGAGACGGTCCGCAAGGACCCCGCGGCCCTCGCCCGCTGGTACGCGGACCACCGCGTCACCTTCTCCATCCTGCCCACGGCACTCGGCGAGGCGGTCCTCGCGCTGCCGGACGACGCACAGCCACCGCTGCGGCACCTGCTGCTCGGCGGCGACGTGCTCCGCACCCGGCCGCGCGCGAGCGCCCCGTACGAGACGGTGAACGTCTACGGGCCCACCGAGGTGACCGTGCTCTGCACGACCCAGCCGGTGGCGCCGCTCGGCACCGAAGGCCCGGCGGTCCCGATCCCGATCGGCCGCCCCGTCGACAACGTCACGCTGCGCGTCCTCGACGCCCGCGGCCGCGAGGTGCCCGCCGGTGAGGTGGGCGAGCTGTACGTGGGCGGGCCGGGAGTGGCCACCGGCTACCTGGGCCGTCCGGACCTTACGGCGGAGCGCTTCGTCCCCGACCCGCTCGACCCGCTCGGCGGCGCGGGCCCGCTCTACCGCACGGGCGACCTCGTGTGCTGGACCGCCACGGGCGCCCTGGAGTTCCGCGGCCGCTCCGACGACCAGGTGAAGATACGGGGCTACCGTGTCGAGCCCGAAGAGGTCACGCGGGCGCTCAACGCGCTGCCGGACGTCGCCGAAGCGGTCGTCCTCGCCCGCCGCGACCGGCGGGGCGAGGCCCGGCTCGCCGCCTACGCCGTGCCCGCCACGGCGACGGCCGGGGAGCAGGAGACCGCCGACCGCCTCACGCGGGAGCTGGCCGCCCGGCTCCCCGACCACCTGGTGCCGCGCGCCTGGGCGCTGCTCCCCGCGCTCCCGCTCTCCGGCAACGGAAAGCTGGACAGGGCCGCGCTGCCGGAGCCGTCGCTGGTCACCGCCACGGAGGAGCGGCCGCGGGCGGCGGAGACGTCCGGGTCCGCCGCTTCCGGGCCAGCCACTTCCGAGCCCGCTGCTCGGGGGCCCGTCGCTTCCGGGCCAGCGGCTTCCGGGACCGTCGCCTCCGGGTCCGTCGCCTCCGGGCCAGCGGCTTCCGGGACCGTCGCCTCCGGGTCCGTCATCTCCGGGCCAGCGGCCTCCGTGCCAGCCGTTTCCGAGCCCGCCTCCCGGGGCGTCGAGGCCCGGCTGCGGGCGCTGTGGGCCGAGGAGTTCGGTGTCGCCGCCGGCACGATCGGCCCCGAGGCCTCCTTCTTCGAACTCGGCGGCCACTCCATCACGGCGATCCGCCTGGCCAACAGCGTGCGGGAGGAGTTCGGCACGGAGTACCCCGTGGCCCGCTTCTACGAGGAGCCCACACTCCGCGCGATGGCGGCGTACCTGGGACAGGCGGAGACCGAGGTCGAGCCGGGCGCCACGGAAGCGGCCGCCGAGGCCGTGCCCGAAGGCCGCGCCCCCGTCACCGCCCAGCAGAGCGCCTTCATCACCCGGCACCTGACCCACCCCCGCCCGCAGATCTACAACGTGGCGATGCGCCTGACCCTCACGGGAAAGCTCGACGTACCGGCCCTGCGCACGGCCCTGACGCGACTGGTCGCACGGCACGAGGCGCTGCGCACCCGCCTCGTGGAGGACGCGGCGACGGGGGAGTGGCAGCAGGAGGCGCTGCGGCCCAGGCCGGTCGAGCTGCCCGAGGAGGACCTGGTCGCGAGCCTCGGATCGGCGGCCGATGCCGAGGCGGAGGCCGAGCGCCTGGCGGCGGAGACGGCCGCGGCCCCCTTCGACATCCGGGCCGAACTCGCCCCGGTCCTGCGGCTGCTGCGTACCGGGAGCGACCGGTGGACCCTGCTCTTCGTGCTGCACCACGCGGCCTGCGACGGCTGGTCGGTCACCATCCTGCTCCGCGAGCTCGCCGCGCTGTACCGGGCGGCGGTCACCGGGGAACCGCACGGCCTGGCCGCGGACCCGCCGCAGCCCGGCGCGTACGCGCGCTGGCAGCAGGAGCACGGCCGCACGCGGGACAAGGGCCGCCTGGTCGACTACTGGTCACGGCAGCTCGAAGGCGCTCCCTTCTCGGCGTCGCTGCCGCTGGACCGGCCGCGTCCCGCGGAGCTGAGCGGCGCGGGTGACGTGGTGCTGTTCGGGGTGGGGCCTGAGGTGCGCGCGGGCGTGGAGAGCCTGGCCCGCCGGCACCGCACGACGCCGTTCGCGGTGACGGCGGCGGCCATGGCCCGCCTGGTCGGCGAGGTGACGGGCGAGCGGGACGTCCTGCTCGCCATCTCCTACGCCAACCGCGAGCGGCGGGAGTTCGAGGCCCTCGCCGCCTGCACGGTCTCGTCCTTCACGCTGCGCGTCCGCGGCGACCGGGCCGGGTCGTTCGGCGCGCTGGTGGACCAGGTGGCGCGGAGCGCGGTCGAGGCGATCGACCACGCGACGCCGCTCCGTGCGGTGGCGGCCGACCTGTCGGCGGCGCTGGGCACCGAGGTGCCCGACAAGCTGCCGATCGGCTTCCAGTACCAGAACTCGCTGGAGACGGACATCGAACTGCCGGGCCTGACCACGGCGGTCGAGGATCTGGCCGTGCCGGGCGCGCGGTCGGAGTTCAACTTCGGTCTCATCCCGACGGGCGACGTGCTCTCCGGCTATCTGGAGTTCTCGACCGACCTGTGGGACCGCGCCACGGTCGAGGCCTGGACGGCCGCGTACGTCGACCTCTTGGCCGAGGGTGTCGCCGAGGCGCTGGGCGGTGACGCCTGACCGGGGTCCGAGCACTGGCCCGTGCCTGAGCGGCCGAAATTGGTCGTGACATGTCAATAATCATGGAGGCCTGCCTTGTCACCTCTGGTGGCGTGTGCCTCAATGGGCGGCGACCCGGTCCGCTGACGACCCGTCAGCACACGTATACGCGACCGGACATCGTGTTCCCCCCACCACCCCCACACACACCAAAGGCAGGCCTCCATGCGACACGGCAGACTCGGCATAGGCACAGCCATCGGATCGGCGTTCGCCGTCGGCGCGCTCGCCCTCGCCCCCGCGGCCAGTGCGGTCGAACCGCAGAGCGCCACCCTCTCGTTCGACTGCGGTTCCTTCGGCTCGGGCACGGCGACCCTCACCGCCACCCAGGACGGCACCAGCGCCACCATCGAGGTGTCCACCTCGGCGATCACCGCCCCCATCGACATCGGCGCGGGCTCGGTCGACTCCACGCTCACCCTCACCAAGAACGGCTCGGGCACCACCGAGTTCACCGGCAGCTCCAACCCCGCCATCCCCGCGGGCGGCGCCGTCTCCACGGGTCCGCTCACCGGGACCGTCGCCGCGGGGGACAGCCTCGAAGGCACGTCCCTGACGATCGTGGTCCTCGGCATCACCGTGACCTGTAATGCCACATCGGCGCAGACCCCGGGCCCGTTCGTCTTCTGACGGCGCCACGCCAGGGGCCGGCGGGGCCGCCCGCGGCGGCCGAAATCCGGTCGCGGGCCGTACTCGGCAGCCACTACGGTGCCGATCATGCTGCCCGAGGTGAACACCGAAGAGGAGTGGGACCGCGTCATCCCCGACGAGGCGGTGATGCGGCCCGGAGCCGAGGATCTCTGCGCCCGGCTCGGTCTCGCCGGAGCGCCCCTGGTCCGCTACACGGAAGGGTCACAGCCCGTCTACGCGGTGGGCGACGCGCACGTACTGAAGCTCTTCCCCAAGGCGGCGGCCGACGACGGCGTCGCCGAGGGCCGCGTCCTGAGCCACGTCCAGGGCAGGCTGCCCGTCCCCACACCGCGCGTCCACGGCGTCGGCTCGTACGACATTGGCTGGCGTTACGTCCTGATGGACCGGCTGCCCGGCGAGGACCTCGCCGTCGCCTGGCCGCGCGTCCCGCGCGCAGACCGGGAGCGGATCGTCACCGAAGCGGCCGAGGCGCTCGCCGCGCTGCACGCCCTGGACCACCGGCCGCTGGCCGACGTCCTGGGCCCCGGCGACTGGGACGCGTTCGTGCGGCGGCAGCGGGCGGGGGCGGTCGAGCGGCAGCGCACGTGCGGTCTGCCGGGGAACTGGCTGGCGCAGATCCCCGGCTTCCTCGACTCCGTCACCTTCGACGGCGCCGGGTCACCGGACCGGCGCGCCCTGCTGCACACCGAGTTCATGCGCCAGCACCTGCTGGTGGACCCCGACGGCGGATGGCGGCTCACCGGGCTGCTCGACTTCGAACCCGCCATGATCGGGGACAGGGCGTACGACTTCGTGGGCGTGGGGCTCTTCGTCACCCGCGCCGAGCCGGGGCTCCTGGCCCGCTTCATGAAGGCGTACGGCGAGACGTTCCCGCCCCGCCTGCTCCTCGCGTACACGCTGCTGCACGTCTACAGCAACCTTCCCTGGTACCTGCGCGAGCTGCCCGCCCCGCCCGAACCGACGCTCGACGCGCTCGCGGAGACGTGGTTCGGGGACTAGGGCCTGTCGTTTGGATCATCTCGGCGTCGCGGGGTCTGGCACGCACATCTGCGGCGTTGTCGTCGGTTGCCAACGCTCCGCGTTGTCGCCC
>NZ_JBVJFF010000030.1:0-28136 GCF_055587985.1 Streptomyces sp. NPDC046335
AACGCCCGGTTACATTCCGAACCCGGAAGCTAAGCCTCATAGCGCCGATGGTACTGCAGGGGGGACCCTGTGGGAGAGTAGGACGCCGCCGAACTTCTTTTATAGCCGCAGCTCCTGGATTAACTTCCAGGAGCTGCGGCTTTTTGCGTTTTATGGCCGCAGGAAAGCGGCTACCCCTCACGCACCGACGCGTCGCGACTGAGGGTAAGGTCAGGGGGCATCATTGGTTCTTTCCCACAGGAGGCCCCCGGGTGGAGGTCCAGGAGACACGCGTCCAGACGGACCGTGTCCTCACCATCCCGAACATCCTCAGCATGGCGCGCCTCGTCGGCGTGCCCCTGTTCCTGTGGCTGATCCTCAGGCCGGAGTTCGGAGGGCCCAAGAGCGACGGGTGGGCGCTGCTCGTCCTCGCGCTGAGCGGCATCAGCGACTACCTCGACGGGAAGCTCGCGCGCCGCTGGAACCAGATCAGCAGCCTCGGCCGGCTCCTCGACCCCGCCGCCGACCGGCTCTATATCCTCTCGACGCTCGTCGGCCTGACATGGCGGGAGATTCTCCCGCTCTGGCTGACCGCGGCGCTTCTGCTGCGCGAGCTGGTTCTCCTGGTGATGGTCTGGATCCTCCGGCGCCACGGCTATCCGCCGCCCCAGGTGAACTTCCTGGGCAAGGCCGCCACCTTCAACCTGATGTACGCCTTTCCACTACTACTGCTCAGTGACGGCAGCGGATGGATCGCTTCTCTCGCTGCTATTTTCGGATGGGCGTTCGCAGGATGGGGTACAACGCTGTACTGGTGGGCAGGAATCCTGTATGTGGTTCAGGTCCGCCGACTTGTCAAGGTGGACAGCATGACCGATTGAGCCCGCCGATTCGGCGGCCGTAGAGGCGCGAAGGCCCGTATCCGACTTACGCGGGCCTCATGCGGTGGGCTTGTCGGCAAGATCGTCGTCTATAAGGAGGACGTTTCCGACATGAAGGCCGTCGTAATGGCCGGCGGTGAGGGCACACGCCTTCGCCCGATGACCTCCAGCATGCCCAAGCCGCTTCTCCCAGTGGCCAACCGCCCCATCATGGAGCATGTGCTTCGCCTGCTGAAGAGGCATGGGCTCACCGAGACCGTAGTAACAGTGCAGTTCCTGGCATCGCTGGTCAAGAATTACTTCGGCGACGGCGAAGAGCTCGGCATGGAGCTCACGTATGCCAATGAGGAGAAGCCGCTCGGCACCGCCGGCAGCGTCAAGAACGCCGAGGAAGCGCTGAAGGACGATGCCTTCCTCGTCATCTCCGGTGACGCGCTCACCGACTTCGACCTCACCGACCTGATTTCCTTCCACAAGGAAAAGGGCGCGCTCGTCACCGTCTGTCTGACGCGCGTACCGAATCCTCTGGAGTTCGGCATCACCATTGTCGACGAAGAAGGAAAGGTCGAGCGCTTCCTCGAGAAGCCGACCTGGGGCCAGGTCTTCTCCGACACGGTGAATACGGGCATCTACGTGATGGAGCCCGAGGTCTTCGACTACGTCGAGGCCGACACGTCGGTCGACTGGTCCGGCGACGTCTTCCCTCAGCTGATGAAGGAAGGCAAGCCCATCTACGGCTACATCGCCGAGGGCTACTGGGAGGACGTCGGCACGCACGAGAGCTACGGCAAGGCCCAGGCCGACGTCCTCGAGGGCAAGGTCGACGTCGAACTCGACGGCTTCGAGATCTCGCCGGGCGTCTGGGTCGCCGAGGGCGCCGAGGTGCACCCCGACGCCGTGCTGCGCGGCCCCCTCTACATCGGGGACTACGCCAAGGTCGAGGCGAACGCCGAGATCCGCGAGCACACCGTGATCGGCTCGAACGTCGTCGTGAAGAGCGGCGCGTTCCTGCACAAGGCCGTCGTGCACGACAACGTCTACATCGGGCAGCACTGCAACCTGCGCGGCTGCGTCGTCGGCAAGAACACCGACATCATGCGGGCCGCGCGCATCGAGGACGGCGCCGTCATCGGCGACGAGTGCCTCGTCGGCGAAGAATCGATCGTGCAGGGCAACGTGCGGGTCTACCCGTTCAAGACGATCGAGGCGGGCGCGTTCGTCAACACGTCGGTCATCTGGGAGTCCCGGGGCCAGGCGCACCTGTTCGGCGCGCGCGGCGTCTCCGGCATCCTGAACGTGGAGATCACGCCGGAGCTGGCCGTGCGCCTCGCGGGGGCGTACGCGACGACCCTGAAGAAGGGCTCGACCGTCACGACCGCGCGTGACCACTCCCGAGGCGCGCGTGCCCTCAAGCGAGCGGTCATCTCGGCGTTGCAGGCCAGCGCCATCGAGGTGCGCGACCTGGAGAACGTACCGCTGCCGGTGGCGCGGCAGCAGACGGCCCGGGGCAGTGCCGGCGGAATCATGATCCGGACGACGCCCGGGGTGCCGGACTCCGTCGACATCATGTTCTTCGACGGGCAGGGGGCCGACCTCTCGCAGGCCGGTCAGCGGAAGCTGGACCGGGTGTACGCGCGCCAGGAGTACCGGCGCGCCTTCCCCGGCGAGATCGGTGACCTGCACTTCCCGTCCAGCGTCTACGACTCGTACACCGGATCCCTGCTGCGGAACGTCGACACCACCGGGGTCGCCGAGTCGGGGCTCAAGGTCGTCGTCGACGCCTCGAACGGCAGCGCCGGCCTCGTGCTGCCCAGCCTCCTCGGCAAGCTCCGGGTGGACGCGCTGACGATCAACCCGGGTCTCGACGAGTCGCGGCCCACCGAGACCGCCGACGCCCGCAGGTCCGGGCTTGTGCGGCTCGGCGAGATCGTGGCTTCGGCGCGGGCCGCCTTCGGCGTGCGCTTCGACCCGGTCGGCGAGCGGCTCTCACTGGTGGACGAGAAGGGCCGGATCGTCGAGGACGACCGGGCCCTGCTGGTCATGCTCGACCTGGTGGCCGCCGAGCGGCGCAGCGGGCGGGTGGCGCTGCCGGTGACGACGACGCGCATCGCCGAGCAGGTCGCCGCGTACCACGGCACGCAGGTGGACTGGACGACGACGTCGCCGGACGACCTGACACGGGTCGGCCGCGGCGAGTCGACCATCTTCGGCGGTGACGGGCGCGGCGGCTTCGTGGTGCCCGAGTTCAGCAGTGTGTTCGACGGTACGGCCGCGTTCGTGCGGCTCGTCGGCCTGGTGGCGCGCACCCAGCTCACCCTGAGCCAGATCGACGCGCGCATTCCGCGTGCGCATGTCCAGCGGCGTGATCTCGCGACGCCGTGGGCCGTCAAGGGGCTCGTCATGCGACGCGTGGTGGAGGCGGCCGGGGACCGGTCCGTGGACACCACCGACGGTGTACGGGTCGTGGAGGCCGACGGCCGGTGGGTGCTCGTGCTGCCCGACCCGGCCGAGGCCGTCACTCATCTGTGGGCCGAGGGCCCCGATGACGCGTCCGCCCAGGCGCTGCTCGACGAGTGGGCAGCGGTGGTGGACAGCGCGGGTCACTGACCACGCGCGCGTGCCGGGCATGTACCCATAACGGGTGCTGCCCGGCACGCCGGTGGGGCCATTCGGACGCAGCGCCCGCGACGTGCGACGATGTGCGGCATGCCGCAGCAGCCCCCCGTTCGGAGCACCCCCGCACGCCCCCGGCGTCCGGATGCCTCCATGTCGCTGCTCACCACTGTCATGGACCACAGCCTCGACGAGGGCTACGCGGAGGCCGCGGCCAGGAAGAAGGCCAGCGGGGAGAGCGGTGTCCCGCGTCCGCTGCGCGCCAAGCTCGGGCTCGCGGCGGGGCTCGTCCTCGCCGCCCTCGTGGTGACCGTGGGCGCCGCCGAGGCGCGGATAGCCGCACCGGTGGTCGCCAAGGAGCGCGAGGAGCTCATCGACCGCGTCGAGGACGCGACGGCCGGTGCGGACAAGCTCAAGGACGACGTGGACGAGCTCCGCGACGACGTCGGCGCACGGCAGCGGGCCGCGCTGAAGAAGCACGGCGGCAGCAAGGGCGAACTGGTCGGTCTCCTCTCCGGCGCCACCAAGGTCCACGGGCCGGGCGTGAAGCTCGTGGTGGACGACAAGAAGGCGGCGGACCAGGGTGGCGGCGGGCCGCGGGAGAGCGCGGACTTCTCCGACACCGGGCGGGTGCGGGACCGCGACATGCAGCGCGTCGTCAACGGCCTGTGGGAGTCAGGGGCCGAGGCGATCTCCATCAATGACCAGCGGCTCACCGCGCTGTCGGCGATCAGGGCCGCGGGTGACGCCATACTGGTCGACAACAGGCCGCTGGTGCCGCCGTATACGGTGCTCGCGGTGGGGGACGGGAAACGCTTGAGTGCCCGGTTCCAGAACAGCCACGACGGTCAGTACCTGCACGCGCTGCAGGAGAACTTCGGCATCCGGACCAGCATTTCCGTGTCTGAGGAGCTCCGGCTGCCCGCGGCGCCGAGTGTGACCGTACGTACAGCAGAGCCGAAGGCAGGAAAGGGCACATCGTGATCGCCGTACTGGGCCTCGTCGTGGGAGTCGTGGCCGGATTGTTGGTTCGGCCCGAGGTTCCGGCGGTGGTCGAGCCGTACCTTCCGATCGCCGTGGTCGCGGCCCTGGACGCCGTGTTCGGCGGGCTGCGCGCGATGCTCGACGGCATCTTCGACGACAAGGTCTTCGTGGTGTCGTTCCTGTCGAACGTGGTGGTGGCCGCGCTGATCGTGTTCCTCGGCGACAAGCTGGGCGTCGGCGCCCAGTTGTCCACGGGCGTCGTCGTGGTCCTCGGCATCCGGATCTTCTCCAACGCCGCCGCGATCCGCCGGCACATCTTCAGGGCGTGACGCCGATGAGCGCTGACGAGACACCCGAGTACCCCCGCCGCGGGGAACTGCCCGCGGAGGTGCCCGCCACCGAGCCGGAGGCAACCGCTCCGCCGGTCCGCGACGAGCCGCGGCTCACCGGCCGCCAGCGGCTGGTCAAGGGCCTCTGGCCGCCGCGGGTGACGCGGCCCCAACTGATCGTCGCCCTGCTGCTGTTCGTGCTCGGCCTCGGCCTGGCCATCCAGGTGCGGTCCAACAACGACAGCAGTGCGCTGCGCGGTGCGCGGCAGGAAGATCTCGTACGCATCCTCGATGAACTCGATGACCGTACTCAACGTCTGGAAGAGGAGAAGCGGGGTCTCGAAGAGCAGCGGACCGGGCTCGAGAACAGCTCGGACCAGGCTGAGGAGGCCCGTAAGCAGACGGTCGAGCGCGAACGGCAACTCGGCATCCTGGCGGGCACCGTGGCGGCCCAGGGACCCGGCATCACGCTGGCCATCGAGGACAAGAAGGAGGCGATCGAGGCGGACATGCTGCTCGACGCCATCCAGGAGCTGCGCGCCGCCGGCGCGGAGGCGATCCAGGTCAACGATGTACGTGTGGTGGCCAACACCCACCTTTCGGACGCCGGCGGCGGTGGCGTGCGGGTGGACGGCCGCAAGGTCGGTGCGCCGTACCTCTTCAAGGTGATCGGCAAGCCGCAGGATCTCGAGCCTGCGCTGAACATTCCGGGAGGTGTGGTGCAGACTCTGGAGAAGGAGCAGGCCACGGTCACCGTGACCCGCTCGGAGAAGATCGTTGTGAGCGCCTTGCGACCCGCGAAGCAGCCTGACTACGCTCGGTCGTCGTCGGAGTGAGCCGCGGGCGCATGGGGGCCGCGTGGCAAGGGCATGAGGTTGCGGGGGGTCGGCGCACCGGAAGCACGGTGCGTGGTGGAAACTGTTTGGTGGATTCGGACGTTATGAGGATGTCCGGGTCACCGATGAGTGCCGGTGTGTGCAATCAGGGTTCGTCCTGCCCCACGGGCGGGTCTGTTTCGGTCAAGGGGAATCGCCCGTGAAGTTGTTTGCGAAGTTGTTCGGTAAGAGCGCACGTGAGGACAGCGGTAATCCCGCCACTGCCCGTCACCGTGCCCCGCGTCATGGAGAGGCCGAGGAGCAGGGTGGAGAGCGCCCCATGTTCCGCGATCAGGTCTCTGGTCCAGGCGGAGACATTTCGGGCGGACAGGGCGCGTCGTCTGTTGACCCTGCCGGTCCCGGCCGCATAGGTTTCGGAGAACCGTCAACCTCGAGTGCGGGTGGAGGGTTTACCCCCGGCCCGTACGCGTCGAATGCCCCTTCGGGGCAGCCGCGGCAGGAGGATCCGTCCATGGCCCTGGTGTGTACGAGGTGCGGCAACCGCAATGCCGAGGCGAGCCGGTTCTGTTCCAACTGCGGTGCGCCGCTGCGGGCCGGGGCCACGCCGGAGCGTGCGTCCGAGACGACCTCCACGATCTCCATCTCGGGCCTTGAGGCCTACGACGCGGAGGCGACGGGTACGACCCCGTCTCCCGCGCTCTCCCCGGAGGCGCAGGCCGCTGTCGACGCGCTGCCGCTGGGCTCGGCGCTCCTCGTCGTGCGCCGCGGGCCGAACTCGGGCAGCCGTTTCCTGCTCGACGGAGATCTGACCACCGCGGGCCGTCACCCGCAGAGCGACATCTTCCTCGACGACGTGACGGTGTCGCGGCGCCATGTGGAGTTCCGTCGCGTCCAGGATGGTTCCTTCACCGTCGCCGACGTGGGCAGCCTCAACGGCACGTATGTCAACCGGGAGCGCATCGACTCGGTCGCGCTGTCGAACGGCGACGAGGTGCAGATCGGCAAGTACCGGCTGGTGTTCTACGCGAGTCAGCGGAGCGTCGGCATCTGATCAGCCCCCGGACCGGGTCCGGGGAACCCCCCCATGGAAGGTCCATGCTGCAAACACCGAGGGGCGGTGCCGACACCGGCACCGCCGCGGACCGTCGGCTGATGAGCATCGGTGCCGTGCTGAACACGCTGCGTGACGAGTTCCCCGAGGTCACGATCTCCAAGATCCGCTTCCTGGAGTCCGAGGGGCTCATCGAGCCGCAGCGCACCCCTTCCGGCTACCGGAAGTTCAGCCCGGAGGATGTCGAGCGTCTCGGCCACGTCCTGCGGATACAGCGGGACCACTATCTGCCGCTCAAGGTCATCCGTGAGTACCTCGACGCGCTGGAGCGCGGCGAGCGGGCCCCTCTGCCCTCCCTGGGGCGCCAGCGGGGCCCGGGTGACGCGGAGAGCCAGGAAGAGCTCGAAGGCCCCACGGCGGCCCGCGTGGGCCGTGACGAGCTGCTCGCCCTCGCCGAGATCGACGAGAAGCAGCTCGAGGAGTGGGAGACGTACGGACTGGTCGCGCAACTGCCCGACGGCGGATACGAGGCGGAGGCGGTCACGGTGGCCTCACTCGTCGTCGAGCTCGGGAGGTTCGGGATCGAGCCACGGCATCTGCGCGCCATGAAGTCCGCCGCCGAGCGGGAGGCCGGTCTCGTCGACCAGGTCGTCGCACCGCTGCGGCGCCACCGCAACCCGCAGACCAGGGCACATGCCGAGGCCCGCACCAAGGAGCTCGCCGGCCTGACCGGAAAGCTCCATTCGGCCCTCGTGCAGACCGCCCTCGGGATCAGACTGCCGTGACCGGCCGGGCGTCCTCGGACGCCCGGCGGGCCGCCCGCGCCGTACTCGGCGGGTGCCCGACTACCCAAACCTGCCGACCACGTCCTAGGGTTGCTGTGTGAACGAGCTCGACGTCGTAGGTGTCCGGGTCGAAATGCCCTCCAACCAGCCGATCGTGCTCCTGCGTGAAGTGGGAGGCGACCGGTACCTCCCCATCTGGATCGGACCAGGTGAGGCGACCGCCATCGCCTTCGCGCAGCAGGGCATGGCACCCGCACGGCCGCTGACCCACGACCTTTTCAAGGACGTGCTGGAAGCGGTGGGCCAGGAGCTCTCCGAAGTGCGCATCACCGACCTGCGGGAAGGGGTCTTCTACGCCGAGCTGGTCTTCGCCAGCGGCGTGGAGGTGAGCGCGAGACCGTCCGACGCCATAGCGCTGGCGCTGCGCACCGGTACGCCGATCTACGGCAGCGACGGGGTGCTGGACGACGCCGGGATCGCGATCCCGGACGAGCAGGAGGACGAGGTGGAGAAGTTCCGCGAGTTCCTCGACCAGATCTCCCCCGAGGACTTCGGCACCAACAGCCAGTGAGCCGCTTCCGGCGGCCGGCTCCGGGCCATCCGGCCAGCCTTTCCCCGCGACGGGGTACGCGAAACCACTCTCAGGGTGATTATCACTCGGCGTGGCGAGTGTGGCGATCGTTGACGAGCCCCTGGTGACTGCCTACCGTCGAGAAGGCAGGTCAAGGACGGAGGTCGGCGTGAGAAGCAGCGGCGACGGTACGGCGGTGGGTGGCCCGTACCCGTTTCACGGCAGCGCGGCCGATCACTCTCCGAAACGACCGATGGCGGTCCAGGGGAGCGGGGAAGCCACGTCGGAGAATTCCGAGCAGATCGGTTACCGGGGGCCGACGGCCTGCGCGGCCGCGGGCATCACGTACCGCCAGCTGGACTACTGGGCCCGGACGGGCCTGGTCGAGCCCAGTGTGCGGGCCACGGGCGGCTCCGGGCTCCAGCGGCTCTACAGCTTCCGGGACGTCGTCGTCCTGAAGATCGTCAAGCGGCTGCTCGACACCGGGGTGTCGTTGCAGAACATCCGGACGACGGTGCAGCACCTGCGGCACGGCGGGTACCGCGATCTCGAGCGGATGACGCTGATGAGCGACGGCGCCACGGTCTACGAGTGCACGTCGCCCGCTGAGGTCCATGAGCTGCTCCAGGGCGGGCAGGGCGTCTTCGGGATCGCCGTGGGCGTGGTGTGGCGCGACGTCGATGCCGCGCTGTCCCAGCTGCACGGAGAGCGCGTGGACACCGGCGAGACGCTCATCGGCCACAACCCCGCCGACGAGCTCGCCAGACGGCGCAACAAGGCGGTCTGAGCCGGGCGGACGGGGCATTGTCAGTGGCGTAGGGCAGCATCGACGTCGTGAGAAGCGCGCCGACGATCCTGCATCTGGACATGGATGCCTTCTACGCGTCCGCGGAACAGGCCGCGAAGCCCAGTCTGCGCGGAAAGGCCGTGGTGGTGGGCGGTCTCGGCCCGCGAGGCGTGGTGGCGACGGCGTCGTACGAGGCGCGGCTCTTCGGTGTGCACTCCGCGATGCCCATGGGCCAGGCGCGCAGGCTCGCGCCGAACGCGGCCTATCTCGTGCCCCGCTTCGGTCTGTACCGCGAGATCAGCGAGCAGGTGATGGGGCTGCTGCGGGAGCTGTCGCCCCTGGTGGAGCCGCTCAGCCTGGACGAGGCCTTCGTGGACCTGGAGGCGGGCGGCGTCGCGGACGACGCGGCGTCGGCGAGAGCTGTGGGGGAGCGGCTGCGGGCGGACATCAGGGCGGTCACCGGGCTGACGGGGTCGGTGGGGCTCGCCGTCTGCAAGATGCTGGCGAAGATCGCCTCGGAGGAGGCCAAGCCGGACGGGCTCGTGCTGATCGCGCCGGGCACGGAGCGGGCGCTGCTCGCGCCGATGTCGGTGCGGACGCTGCCCGGGGTGGGGCCTGCCACGGGTGACCATCTGCGGCGGGCCGGGATCACCACGGTCGAGGAGATCGCGGAGGCCGGGGAGGACGAGCTCGTCCGGCTGCTCGGGAAGGCGCACGGGGTCTCGCTGTACGCGATGGCGCTGGCGCACGACGAGCGGCCCGTGGTGGCCGAGCGGGACACCAAGTCGGTGAGCGTCGAGGACACGTACGACGTGGACATCCACGACCGGGTGCGGGTCAGGACGGAGGTCGCGCGGCTCGCCGACCGGTGCGTGCAGCGGCTGCGGGCCGCGGGGCACTCGGGTCGGACCATCGTGCTGAAGGTGCGGCGCTTCGACTTCTCGACCCTGACGCGGTCCGAGACGCTGCGCGGGCCGACGGACGACCCCGCGGTGGTCAGGGAGGCCGCGGCGCGGCTCCTGGAGTCCGTGGACACCACGGGAGGCGTGCGGCTGCTCGGCGTGGGCGTCACGGGGCTCGCCGACTACACCCAGGAGGACCTCTTCGCGCAGGCCGCGGAGGCCGCCGCGGAGCCCGCGGAGGAGGTGCCGGAGCCGGTGGGGGGCGAGGCCGTCCTCGGCCCGGAGACGGAGCCCGCCGAGGCGCCTGAGCCGCCGGTGGAGCGCCGCTGGACGGCCGGTCACGATGTGCGGCACGCCGAGTACGGACACGGCTGGGTGCAGGGCAGTGGCCTCGGCCGGGTGACGGTGCGCTTCGAGACGCCGCAGTCGGAGCCGGGCCGCGTGCGCACGTTCAGGACGGACGACCCGAAACTGGAGCCGGCGGAGCCGCTGCCGCTGGTGGACGGGGGGCCGCTGGTGGATGAGGGGTGACGACCGAAGGCCGGCCGGCGGGCTTGCCGGGGGAGGCGGTCAGGCTGGGTCCTGGTCTGCCACCTGGCCGAAATCGCGGTCCGGAGGCGGAGCGAGCGGAGCTGTCGTGTCCAGGCCGTAGTGGTGGTAGAGCTGGACCTCCTGCGCCGGGGAGAGGTGGCGGCCGACGCCGAAGTCGGGGGCGTCCTTGATCAGGGCGCGGTCGAAGGGGATGCGGAGGGTGCCGTCGCCGACGAGCTCGCTCGGCTCCAGCGGGACGAAGGCGTCGCGGCTGAACAGGCCGGTGCGTATCGCCGCCCACTCCGGGGCGCCGGTGGCGTCGTCGAGGTAGATTTCGTCGATCGTGCCGATTTTCGCCCCGTTCCGGTCGAACGCCTTGCGGCCGATCAGGTTGCGCGGATCGATGTCGGTTCGCACGGGCCCTCCAGCTGGTCGCGGGGTGACGGACACCGGGATATGGGGACAACTCATCATTGTTCGTTCGTACTCACTACGAAAGAGCACTTCGAGGCAGGCGGCCACTCGAGGGATCGGCCATGGTCCTCGCTGGTAGGCTGGCGACGGCTGCTGATCCCGTGCGGGAGAGCTCTCCGGACCGCAAGTCCGGAGGCGCCGAAGGAGCAAATCCTCCCCGGAATCTCTCAGGCACCCGTACCGCACGGACGAGGTCACTCTGGAAAGCAGGGCGGGCGTCGGGCGGGCACGCCCGGGACCCTCCCTCACCGACGGTGAAAGCCGGTCGGCGTCTTCGCAGGTCGAGGGTGTCGCCGGTGAAGCTCTCAGGTTGAGATGACAGAGGGGGAGGCCGTCCGGGTACCCGCGTCGAGGTACCCCTCGTAGGTCGTGCAGACCAGGAGGCCTCCGCAATGACTGCCACCCATATCCCGCTCGCCGCACTGGAGCAGGGCATCCCCTTCGAGCAGCGGCACATAGGGCCCGACGCCGCGGCACAGGCCAAGATGCTCGCCCAGGTCGGGTACGGCTCGCTGGACGACCTCACGGCCGCCGCGGTGCCGGATGTGATCAAGAACGCCGAGGCGCTCGACCTGCCCGGCGCCCGCAGCGAGGCCGAGGTCCTCGCCGAACTGCGTTCGCTCGCGGACCGCAACCAGGTCCTGGACTCCATGATCGGCCTCGGGTACTACGGGACGTTCACGCCGCCGGTGATCCTGCGGAACGTGATGGAGAACCCCGCCTGGTACACCGCCTACACGCCGTACCAGCCCGAGATCTCGCAGGGGCGCCTGGAGGCGCTGCTGAACTTCCAGACCATGGTCGCCGAGCTGACCGGCCTGCCCACCTCCGGCGCCTCCCTCCTCGACGAGGGCACCGCCGCCGCCGAGGCCATGGCCCTCTCGCGGCGCATGGGCAAGGTCAAGAACGGCGTGTACGTGGTCGACGCGGACGCGCTGCCGCAGACCATCGCCGTCATCCAGACGCGCGCCGAGCCGGCCGGCGTCGAGATCGTCGTCGCCGACCTGAGCGACGGCATCCCGGCCGAGGTCGCCGAGCGCGGCATCGTGGGCCTGCTGGTGCAGTACCCGGGCGCCTCCGGTGCCGTCCGCGACATCAAGCCGCTGATCGACCGGGCGCACGAGCTCGGCGCGGTCGTCACCGTCGCCGCCGACCTGCTCGCCCTGACGCTGCTCACCTCGCCCGGCGATCTTGGCGCCGACATCGCCGTCGGCACGACCCAGCGCTTCGGCGTCCCCATGGGCTTCGGCGGTCCGCACGCCGGTTACATGGCGGTGCGCGAGAACTTCGCGCGCAGCCTGCCGGGGCGCCTGGTGGGCGTCTCGGTCGACGTCGACGGCAACAAGGCCTACCGGCTCGCGCTCCAGACCCGTGAGCAGCACATCCGCCGCGAGAAGGCCACCAGCAACATCTGTACCGCCCAGGTGCTGCTCGCCGTCATGGCCGGGATGTACGCGGTGTACCACGGGCCCGAGGGCCTGAAGTCCATCGCGCGCCGCACCCACCGGTATGCCACGCTGCTCGCCGCCGGCCTCACCGGCGGCGGTTACGAGGTCGTCCACGGCGCCTACTTCGACACCATCACGGTGCGGGCGCCCGGCAAGGCCGCGGAACTGGTCGCCGCCGCCCGCGAGGCCGGCGCCAACATCCACCTCGTCGACGCCGACCACGTCTCCCTGGCCTGCGACGAGACGACCACGCGCCGGCAGCTCAGCGCGGTCTGGGGCGCCTTCCGCGTCGACGCCGACGTGGACGCGCTCGACGCCACCGCCGCCGACACGCTGCCCGAGGGCCTGCTGCGCAGCGACGACTACCTCGCGCACCCGGTCTTCCACCAGTACCGCTCCGAGACCTCCATGCTGCGCTACCTGCGCAGGCTCGCCGACCGCGACTACGCGCTCGACCGAGGCATGATCCCGCTGGGCTCCTGCACCATGAAGCTCAACGCGACCACCGAGATGGAGCCGGTCACCTGGCCCGAGTTCGGGCAGCTGCACCCCTTCGCGCCCGCCGAGCAGGCGCAGGGCTACCTCACCCTCATCCGTGAGCTGGAGGAGAGGCTCGCCGAGGTCACCGGGTACGACAAGGTCTCCCTCCAGCCCAACGCCGGATCGCAGGGCGAGCTGGCCGGACTGCTCGCCGTACGCGGGTACCACCGGGCCAACGGCGACGAGCAGCGCACCGTCTGCCTCATCCCCTCCTCCGCGCACGGGACGAACGCGGCGAGCGCCGTCATGGCGGGCATGAAGGTCGTGGTCGTCAAGACCGCCGACGACGGCGAGGTCGACGTCGAGGACCTGCGGGCCAAGATCGAGAAGCACCGCGACGAGCTGTCCGTGCTGATGATCACCTACCCCTCGACGCACGGCGTCTTCGAGGAGCACGTCGCCGACATCTGCGCGGAGGTGCACGAGGCCGGCGGCCAGGTGTACGTGGACGGGGCCAACCTCAACGCGCTGGTGGGTCTCGCCAAGCCGGGCCACTTCGGCGGCGACGTCTCGCACCTGAACCTGCACAAGACCTTCTGTATCCCGCACGGCGGCGGCGGCCCCGGCGTCGGCCCGGTCGGCGTCCGCGAGCACCTCGCGCCCTACCTCCCGAACCACCCGCTGCAGCCCGCCGCCGGTCCCGAGACCGGCGTGGGACCGATCTCCGCGGCGCCGTGGGGTTCCGCCGGAATCCTGCCGATCTCCTGGTCGTACGTGCGCCTCATGGGCGGCGAGGGCCTCAAGCGCGCCTCCCAGGTCGCGGTGCTCTCCGCCAACTACATCGCCAAGCGCCTGGAGCCGCACTACCCCGTGCTCTACACCGGCCCCGCCGGTCTCGTCGCGCACGAGTGCATCGTCGACCTGCGGCCGCTCAGCAAGGCGACCGGCGTCAGCGTCGACGACATCGCCAAGCGGCTCATCGACTACGGCTTCCACGCGCCGACCATGTCGTTCCCGGTGGCGGGGACGCTGATGATCGAGCCGACGGAGAGCGAGGACCTGAACGAGATCGACCGGTTCTGCGAGGCGATGATCGCCATCCGCCGGGAGATCGAGAAGGTCGGCTCCGGCGAGTGGGCCGCCGACGACAATCCGCTGCGCAACGCCCCGCACACCGCCGCCGCGCTGAGCGGTGAGTGGGAGCACGGCTACAGCCGCGAGGAGGCCGTCTTCCCCGCCGGAGTCGCCCCCTCGGACAAGTACTGGCCGCCGGTGCGCCGCATCGACCAGGCGTACGGCGACCGGAACCTCGTCTGCTCCTGCCCGCCGCTGGACGCGTACGAGGACTGATGCCGGTGCCCGTGCGCCACGGGCATGCGTCGGGGCCGGTCCGGAGAGTGTTCTCCGGGCCGGCCCCTCGGCTGTCTGCCGCGATCACGTGGATCGCGTGGGATGCCTGTCCGTGCGGCTGTGCCGGCGGCGATCAGGCGGCCGTCATGATCTGGTCGGTGCCCAGCGGTCGGTGCGGGGCGATGATCTGGCCGTCCGGCAGCAGCTCACCGGTGTCCTCGAAGAGCAGGACGCCGTTGCACAGCAGGCTCCAGCCCTGTTCCGGGTGGCTCGCCGCGAGGAGCGCGGCCTCCCGGTCGGCGGAGTCGGCTGTCGGGCACGGTGGTTGGTGCTGGCACATGGAAGGGTTCTTTCGCTGCGGTGTGATGGCTGTGGCGTCTGTCCTGCGGCTTGTCGCGGTGCTCATGACCGCCCCCCGTTGTAGTCGGTCCGGTCCCAGTGTTGCCCTACGGGCGTCAATCCGCAGGGATTTTGCAGCAGCGGTTCCTACTGCTTAATGACGTATCACCCGGCCGAACGGTTCAGTCCAACTCCACTGCCTCTTCGGGTGGTTCGGGGTGGCCCGACCGGGCTAGTCCACTTGGGTGGGAACAGCGTCGTGCCCCGCGGCCGGGGGCAGCGGGGCACGAAGGGACGCGAGGGGCCCGGCGTTCGTCAGACGGGCGACCTCAGCAGAGGGCTGGGGGACAGCCGCAGGGTGAGGACCTGGAGCAACTCGGCGACGCGGTGCGGACGGTGGGCCGCGATGCCGGGCGGCGCGGGCGCGAGGGGCACCAGCAGATCGGTGGCGGCGAGCGGGCCCTCGGCGCCGTCGTCCGTGCAGTCGCGGTGCAGCCAGAGCGTCAGCATGTACAGCTCGGGCACGGAGAGCAGCCGGGGCTGGCAGGGCATCGGCATGGCCTCGGCGTGCCGCAGGGCCCGTTCCGTGGAGGCGATGTAGGGGCCCTCGAAGAAGTGCGAGAAGGCCCAGCCGTCCGGCGTGAGCATCGTGTCGGCCGCGGCGAGGGCCCGCTCACCGCCGCGGATCAGGAAGCGCCAGCCGGCGAGGCGCGTGGGCGACGTGCCGCCGGGGGTGATGCGGTCCAGGACGTGGACGGGCAGCGGGAGTTCCGGGCTCAACGGGCCTTGGGCCGCACGCAGGGTCGGTGTGCGCGCCTCGCGTACGGCAGTGGGGGAACCGAGTGCCGCGAGGACGCTGCGCAGGGCGGGCGCGGGGGCTGGAGGAACATGCAGCGGCATGGTGGGTCGCCTCTCTCATTCGACAGGCACGGTGGAGCGGGGCGGGTGCGTGACGGCGCTGTCAGCTTCGGGCCAGAGGGGCGGGGCCGGGGGGACCGGGGCGCCAGAACTCTGCCTCGAAAGCGGAGTTTATACGATGCGTGTTCGGCCGTTGTTTCATCTAACCATGATCGATATTTCCGGCAAGGACTTATCGAGCCGTCATAATGCGGTTTTTCTCCACATTCCGCAAGGGTGTCACTCCCGTGACCTCAGATTTGCCGACGGGAGCGGTCGGCCGATTCGCGTCGGTGTTTTTGACCAAGCTCACCGGTAAGAATCTGCTCTCTGCCGCATGCCCCGTGAATGTGCCGGTGCGCGGCGGCACCGAGCCTACTCGCCGGCCGCGTCCCGCGGGGCGTTACGGATCACATTGGTTGGGCATCATCCCCCGTACACAGCGGCCGGGCCCCCGGCTGCCCGCGCGAGAAGGGACAAGGCGATGGGGGACAAGGTCGCGGCGGGCGCGTTCGATCTGTCCGATCGGGACCGCTATCGGAGTAAGCTCCAGAAGTGCCTCGCGGGACTCGAGCGGCTGCTGGAGGAGGAGCGGTTCGACCGGCCCCAGAATCTCATGGGGCTGGAGATCGAGCTGAATCTGGCCGGGCCCGACGGACTGCCGAGAATGTTGAATGCGCAGGTTTTGGAACGCATCGCGAGCAGGGATTTCCAGACCGAACTCGGAATGTTCAACCTGGAAGTGAATATTGCCCCGCACCGGCTCGGCGGACGCGTTCTCGACCAGCTCGCCGAAGAACTGCGCACCGGCCTCAACTACGCCCACAGAAAAGCGAACGAACTCGACGCCGGTATTGTCATGATCGGTATTCTGCCGACCCTGAACAGCGCCGACCTGACCTCGGCCAACCTCTCCGACGTCGACCGCTACGCCCTCCTCAACGAACAGATCGTGGCCGCGCGCGGTGAACCCTTCGCCCTCGACATCGAGGGGGTGGAGCGGCTCACCTGCACCTCCGCGTCGATCGCTCCCGAAGCGGCGTGCACCTCCATCCAGTTGCACCTCCAGGTCACGCCGGGCCGGTTCGCCGACGTGTGGAACGCGGCGCAGGCCATCGCCGCCGCGCAGGTGGCCGTGGGAGCCAACGCGCCGTTCCTCTTCGGCCGCGAGGTGTGGCGCGAGTCGCGTCCGCCGCTGTTCCTCCAGTCCACCGACACCAGGCCCCCGGAGCTCCAGGCCCAGGGCGTGCGCCCGCGGACCTGGTTCGGGGAGCGCTGGATCACCGGGCCGCTCGAACTCTTCGAGGAGAACCTGCGGTACTTCCCGGCGCTGCTGCCCCTGATGGACGCCGAGGACCCGCTGGCCGTGCTCGACGCGGGAGAGGTGCCGCGGCTCGGCGAACTCGTCCTGCACAACGGCACCGTCTACCGCTGGAACCGGCCGGTGTACGGCATCGCCGACGGCGTACCGCACCTGCGCGTGGAGAACCGCGTGCTGCCCGCGGGCCCCACCGTCACCGACGTCGTCGCGAACGTCGCCTTCTACTACGGGCTCGTACGGGCGCTCTGCGAGGAGGCCAGGCCCGTGTGGTCCCGGCTGCCGTTCGAGGCCGCGGCGCACAACTTCGACGTCGCGTGCCGGCACGGCATCGACGCCGGCCTGCGCTGGCCGCGGCGCGGCAGACTGGGCGGCACCGTCGAGGTGCCGGCCGTGGACCTCGTACGCGAGGAGCTGCTGCCGCTGGCCGCCGCCGGGCTCGACGCGTGGGGCGTGGCGCCCGCCGACCGGGACCTGTACCTCGGGGTGATCGAGGAGCGCTGCCGGCGGCGGGTCAACGGGGCCTCCTGGCAGGCGAAGACGTACCACCTCGCGCTGGAGAGCGGGCTCACCAGGGAGGCGGCGCTCGCCGCGACCACCCAGCGGTACTGCGAACTGATGCACGAGGGGCATCCGGTGCACACCTGGCCGCTGGGGCTCCACGGACCGGCGGTGCCCCGGGGCTGACCCCACCGAGGAGCCGCTGTCAGCGCCGGCGGCTGCTCGCCTCCACGATGGCCTTGAGGATGACGGCGTGGATCTGCGCCGGGTCGTCGACCTGGTGGCCGGAGCCGCCGGTGGCCGCGGCGATCTGCTGGACCTCCTCCTTGTCGGCGTCGGGGCCCACGGCTATCGCGATGACCGGCACCGGCTCCTCGGGGTCGGTGAGCTCTTCGAGCTGTGCGATGAGGGAGCTGCGGGAGATGCTGCCCGGGTCCTGGTTGGCGCCGTCGGTGAGGATCACCAGGGCGTTGAACATGCCGTCGGCGTACGCACCTCGGGCCTTCTTGTAGGCGGCGAGCGTGGTGTCGTACAGCCCGGTGGCGCCGCCCGGCACGGGCTGGAGCTCGCTGAAGGCCTTCGACAGCCTGTCGCGGTGGGTGGCGTTCCCTCTGCGGTCGCCGAGCCGTTCGGTGGGCTCCAGCTCGCGGTAGTCGCGTACGCCGTCGAGAGCGGTGGCGAACTCCCAGAGGCCGATCTCGTCCTCGTCCGTGAAGCCCGCGAGGGCCTGGAGCAGCGAGGACTTGGTGACCTCCATACGGGACTGACCACGCCCCGGTACGAGCTGCCGCATGGACTCCGAGGCGTCGACGACCGTGCTGAGCCGGGCGCTCTGCACCGTGATCGTCCACATGCCGAGGGTCTCCTGGACCTGCTTGTCCGAGGGCGGCTCGACGGCCACGCCGGAGTACGGCTGCGGGGTGCGGCCACCCGCGGCGGTCACCAGTTCGTCCGACGGCTGGTCGGGGTCGGTCCTGAAGCCGTGGTCGGCCAGGATGTCCTGGCCCTCCTTCTCGCTGAACAGCGCCATGAAACGCAGGGCCGCGCGGCTGGTGTCCGTGGTCATCCTGCCGTCCTCGACCAGCGTGTACGGGTAGTCGAGCCGGGGCGAGCCGTCCTCCGGATAGAACAGGTCGAGGTTGTTCTCCCCGCCCGCGGAGGCGTTGTGGGTGAACGCCGCCTGCTCGGAGACGATCAGCGCCTGGTTGCGGCGCGGGTTGCCCTTCTCCGCGCCGGAGCCGTCGCGGGCCAGCGTGTCCAGAAGCTGCCCGTCGGTGTCGGTCGTGCGCTCGGAGAGCGCCTTGGCCAGCGCCGCGGCCCGGGTGTCACCCTCCATGCCGCCCTTCTCGCCGCCGCTCCTGCCGCCGTCCTTGCCGTCCTTCTTGTCGCCCTGCTTCTGCGCCGACGCGCCGATCTTGGCGAGGGCGAGCAGGCCGGTGGCGCTCCGTGCGGGGTCGGCGGCGCCGAGACGGACCTTGTCGCCCTTCATGGCGGCCGCGGTCAACTCCGGCCAGGTGTACGTCTTGTCCGGCCAGCCCAGGGTCTCGGCGGCGGACGGGACCATGCCGATACCGACGGGCGACGTGGCGACATTGCCCGCGGCGGCGATCTTCGTCTGTCTGGTGCCGAGGCCGACGCGCTGCACCCACAGTTCCGAGTCCGGGACCCACACCTCGTAACCGGAAGCGCCCTTGCCGGAGCGGAGGTCGTCGGCGACCTCGTAGGAGTCGCGGGCGGTGACACGGACGTCGAGGCAGTGCCCGTCGGAGGTGACCTCCCGCTCCCGGACGCTTTCGGCGGCGGCACGCAGGGCGGGCGTCACATCGGGAGCGGCGACCACGTCGAGACGCACCGCGTCGTCACCGCACGAGCCGGGGAAGGAGAGCAGATCACTGCGGACGGCCACAGCCGTACCGCCGGCGACCACGAGGACGAGAGCCGTGGTGACGGCGACCGTGCGGCCACGGACGCCTCTGCGGGGGGCGCGCGCGTCCTTCCCGTGCTCATCGGGCAAGCTGTGACGTCCCATGGCGGTGGTGCCCCCTTGAGTGATGAAGCAAGGAAAGGGGGTTGATACGCCCTGGAACGGCTGCCTTCCCCCTCGGCCTGTCGCGCACGATCTTCGTAACTTCTTTCGAGACCCTAGCGGGGCGAGGATGGGGATGAGGCGGGATCACTCAACTGGAGGCGCAAGTGCAAGCGGAGCCGGGGCCGATGGCCGGTTCTTTTCCGATGGACGAGCCGACACGGCGGACCCTGCGGGACGAGACGCTGCTCGTCCTGGCCCTCTCGCTGGGCGCGAGCGGTGTGTCCGCCCTGATCAGCTTTGTCGGATCGGTCACGAAGCCGGGCGGCCTCAAGGACCAGGCGGCCACCATGAACGCGTCGGCGGCACCGGGGAGGCCATGGCTTGATCTGGCGTGGCAACTCTTCGGGATCACGACGGCGTTGGTGCCGGTGGCGCTCGTCGCGCACTTCCTCCTGCGCGAGAGGGCGAGCCTGCGGACCATCGGCTTCGACCGGACGCGGCCCTGGCCGGACCTGGGGCGCGGCACCGCGATCGCCGCGGTGATCGGCAGCACCGGCATCGCCTTCTACCTCGCGGCCCGCGGACTCGGCTTCAACCTCACCGTGGTCCCGGAGGCGCTGCCCGACGTGTGGTGGAAGTACCCGGTCCTGGTGCTGTCCGCGGTGCAGAACGCGGTCCTGGAGGAAGTGATCGTCGTCGGCTTCCTGCTGCGCAGGCTGGGCCAGTTGGGGTGGACGCCGATGGCCGCGCTGGTGGGCAGTTCGGTGTTGCGCGGCTCCTACCACCTGTACCAGGGCATCGGCGGTTTCCTCGGCAACCTCGCCATGGGCGTGGTCTTCGCGCTCCTCTACCGCAGGTGGGGCCGGGTGGGACCGCTGGTCGTCGCCCACTCCCTGCTGGACATCGGGGCGTTCGTCGGATACGCGCTGCTCGCGGGCAGGGTGGACTGGCTGCCCACACCCTGACCCGGGCGGCTCAGGCGAAGAGGTCGCCCTCGATGACCGTGACCGCGCGGCCCGTCAGCAGAGTGCGGTCGCCCCGCAGCTCGGTGCGGACCAGGCCGGTGCGGGCCGAGGCCTGTAGCCCCGTCAACTCCGTGCGGCCCAGGCGCTCGGACCACAGGGGGGCGAGGGCGGTGTGCGCGCTGCCCGTCACCGGGTCCTCGTCGATGCCGACGCGCGGGAAGAACCCCCGCGAGACGAAGTCGTAGCCACGGGAGGGGTCCTCGGCGAGGGCCGTGGCGATGATGCCGCGTTCCGAGTGGCGTACGAGGGCCTTGTGGTCGGGGGTGAGTGCCCTGACCGTCTTCTCGTCGGCGAGCTCGACCAGCAGGTCGCCGCAGTTGGGGCCGGTGTCGTACACGCGGAGCGGCTCGGCGCCAAGGGCTTCGGCCACGCCGTCGGGAACGTCGGTGGCGGTGAGCGGGGCGGTCGGGAAGTCGAGGGTGAGGGCGCCATCGGCGTGGGCGGTCGCGGTGAGGACGCCGCTGCGGGTGGCGAAGCGGACCGGGCCGGAGGCGGCACCCGTGGTGTGCAGCACATGGGCCGCGGCCAAAGTGGCATGCCCGCAGAGGTCCACCTCGGTGGCGGGGGTGAACCATCGCAACGCCCAGTCCGCGTCACCGCCCTCGGGGAGCGGATGGGCGAAGGCGGTCTCGGCGTGATTGACCTCCGTGGCCACGCTCTGCAGCCACGTGTCGTCGGGGAAGGCGTCGAGCAGCAGGACGCCGGCCGGGTTGCCGGCGAAGGGGCGGTCGGTGAAGGCGTCCACGACGCGGATGCGGTGAGAAGTCGGCATGCCGATGACGGTAGGGCGTGACGGGGCGGGCCCGGTAAGGCCAATCGCGCATAGGTGGACTGGGTTGTTGGCGGTGTGGGGCGGCGTGTTGGCGGCGTGTTGGCGGGGAGGTGCCTCACGAAGTATCTGCGTCGCGATCGATGAGGGTCATCCCGGATGCCAGGGCGCGGGCGGTGTCGGCGAAGTACTGCTCGTCGGCGTCAGGGGCGAGGCCGAGGGGGACGCCCTGGCTGAGGCCGACGAACAGTGCCCTGAGTGCGGTGGTCAGGCGTTGCGCCTGGTGCGACGTGACGACGCTTCCGTTGTGGGGCCGTCCGGTGAACCGCGCGATCAGATGGTCCTCCTGTGCCCGGATGGACGTGGCGAGCCGGGCTCCCAGGCCGGGGTCGTGCAGGGCCATGTCCAGCAAGGTGATCTGGAGCGACAGGCGGGACAGCGCTTCGGGGGCGTCACAACTGCGCCGGTAGTACCGGGCGAAGGCGTCGACCGCTTCGAGCAGATCCAGTCCGGCTGGGACCGCCTGCTCGATCTCCTCGTAGTGCGGCCGCAGGTAGTCGCCGATCAGGGCGACCATCAGGCCGTTCTTGCTGCCGAACAGGGAGTAGACGGCGCCGGTGGTCAGGTCGGCACGTTCGGCGATCTCATCGAGCTTGGCCCGGTACCCGTCGCGGGAAACGACTTCGAACGCAGCGTCCAGCAAGGCCCGGCGGTTGCGCTCCTTGGCCTCAGCCCTTGTCACTCTCATAGTTTCATTATTACCGTAATCTCATTACGGATCCAGTAGGGACCGACTCAGGGAGGAACGCTCATGGCGCACTCAGGGTCCGACTCGCGGAACGTCGGGTGACCCGCCAAGCGGCGGGTGTCGTCGCCGATGGAGTCTTCAAGGTGCTGCTCGCCGCCGCTTGCATCGCCGGTGCGGCCCCGCTCGGCCGATTGCTCGGCGTGCCGGTCTGGCTGATGGTCGTCTCGGGCGTGGCCCTGCTGATCGGCGGCGGCATCGAGTTTCGATACGCGCGCAGCCGGTCGATGCGCACGTACATGCGGCTCATGATCGCCTACGACAGCGGCTGGGTACTGGCGGCCCTGGCCGGCCTTCTGACGGCGTGGCGAGGCGGCAGTGTCGGGGGTGAGGTCTGGATGGCGTACCAGGCAGCCGCCCCCATCGCGCTCGCCGCACTGCTGGCCGCCGCTGCTCCTGTGCAGGTGACCCCGGGTGCTCAGTCGCCGGGGGCTGTCCAGGCTCGCTGAAGATGAGACCGCGTGACACCTGGGGGTTGCTCGGCGAACTCTTCCGATATATCGTTGAGGCATCGCGATTGATACGCGAGCGATCAACGATTGAGTGTTGATGATCGTTGGTCGGGGATGGCCGGAGATGAGAGCAACAGGTACTCAAAAGGAGTGATCGTCATGCGTTCCCACGGTTTTGAACACGAGCACGGACGCGGTCGCCGAGGCGGCCCGCAGGGGCGCGAGGGCTTCGGCCGCGAAGGTGGTGGCTTCGGAGGGTTCGAGTCGCTGCGCGGCGCCTTCGGTCCCTTCGGGCCCGGCTTCGGGGGGCCCGGTGGTCCCTGGGGCGGCGGTCCCGGAGGGCGGGGCGGGCGCGGCAGGGCGCGGCGCGGCGACGTACGCGCGTCGATCCTGGCCCTGCTGAAGGACCGGCCCATGCACGGCTACGAAATGATCCAGGAGATCGCCGAGCGCAGCGGCGGGGCGTGGAAGCCCAGCCCCGGTTCGGTCTACCCGACCCTCCAGCTCCTGGAGGACGAGGGCCTCATCAGCAGCGCGAGCGAGGGCGGCAAGAAGCTCTTCTCGCTCACCGACGCCGGCCGTGAGGCGGCGGACGAAGGTCCCGACGCGCCCTGGGAAGAGGCCGGGCGCGGCGTCGACTGGGAGACGCTCAACGAGATCCGCCAGGCCGGTATGGGCCTGATGGAGGCCTTCGGTCAGGTCTGGAAGGCCGGCAACAAGGAGCAGCGCGACAAGGCCGTCACGGTCATCAACGACGCCCGCAAGAAGCTGTACCTGATCCTCGCCGATGAGGACTGACGGGGTCCGAGCCGACGGCTCTCCCCGCAGATGAAGCGCCCCGCACACGCCGTGCGGGGCGCTTCGTCACGAGACCAGGCCGCCCAGCTTGCGCAGCGACTCGTCGAGGGCGGCGGTCGCCGAGTCCCTCAGCTTGCCCGCCATCAGGGAGACCGCGGCGCCGGTGAACTCGCCGTCGATGCGGACCAGTGTTCCGGTGCCGTCGGGGGTGAGGGTGTAGCGGGTGCTGACGTTGACGCCCATCGGACCCTTCCCCGAGATGGCGAGGGCGCGGGCGGGCTCCAGTTCGTCGATGGTCCAGTCGACCTCGGCGGGAAATCCCATCAGCTTCATGTTCTCCATGAAGGTGGCGCCCACCTCCAGCGTGGCGGGACCGCCCCGGGGAAAGCCGGTGTGCGTGGCGTTCCACTCGCCGTACGAGGAGAAGTCGGTGAGCTGGGCCCAGACCTTCTCCGCGGGCGCCTCCATCCGTGCTTCCGCGCTGACTTCGGCCATGCGGGCACCTCTTCGCGTCGGGCGCTGCGACGGCCGCAGCTGCGGTGTCGCGGAACGTAGCGGCGGGGCCCGGAACATTCAATACTGACGGGCCGTCAGTTCCGGTCGGTCGAGCGGAACCGCCCGCCGGCCACCGGGCCGCGTGTGTCCGGCCCCCAGGCGGGTGAGGTACTGTTCCGGTGCCCTGTGACGGACGCAGGCGGCAAACCCCGGAGGTGAGACCCATTACCGCAACAGCAGGTCGGGTGCTCTCTTCTCGCGACCGCGCGGTTCACCCGGCATAGGTGACCCGAGGGAGCCCCATCGGGATCCCCGGAAGGTTTTCTTCGCATGTCGGTCACTTCTTCTTTCACCCCCTCTCAGTACTCCTCCGTCGTCACCGCGCTGCGCGCCGCCGGCTGTGTCTTCGCCGAGGACGAGGCGGAGTTGCTCCTCTCCACCGCGAGTTCCCCGGCCGAGGTCTCCGCCATGGTGCGGCGCAGGGCCGGTGGGCTGCCCCTCGAACACGTCCTCGGCTGGGCCGAGTTCCACGGTCTGCGGGTCGTCGTGGACCCGGGGGTCTTCGTGCCGCGCCGCCGCACGGAGTTCCTCGTCGACCGGGCGGCCGCCCTCGCGGGCCGCGAGGCCCTCGTCGTCGACCTGTGCTGCGGGTCCGGCGCGCTCGGCGCGGCGCTCGCCGCGGGCCTCGACCGGGTCGAACTGCACGCCGCCGACATCGATCCGGCGGCGGTCCGCTGCGCCCGCCGCAACGTCGCCGCCACGGGCGGCCGGGTCTACGAGGGCGACCTCTACGACCCGCTGCCCCGCGAACTGCGGGGCCGCGTCGAGATCCTGCTGGCCAACGTCCCCTATGTACCGACCGCCGAGGTCGGCCTGCTGCCCGCCGAGGCGCGCGAGCACGAGGCGCGGGTGGCGCTCGACGGCGGCAGCGACGGGCTCGACGTGCTGCGCCGCGTGACCGCGCAGGCGCCGCGATGGCTGGCACCCGGCGGGCATCTGCTGTTCGAGACCAGCGAGGGGCAGATCCCCGCGGCCGTGGCCGCCGTCGAGCGGGCGGGCCTGACGGCGTCGGTCGTCGAGAACGAGGAGCTGTACGCGACGGTCGTGGTCGGTACGCGGGCCGGCTGAACCTGTAGGCGGGCGAGCTGGTCCGTATGCGGGCCGGCTGAATCTGTGTGTGGCCCGGCCGATGCCGTACGCGGGTCGGCCGGATCCCGTACGTGGGCGGGCTGACCGCGTCGCGTACGCGGGCCGGCTGATCCCGTGCGCGGGGGCCGGCCCCGTATGCGGCCGGAGCGCGACCAGGAGTGCGGGCCGCTGCGAGGCCGTGGGTTTCCGGGGTACTCGTACGGTCAGCCGACCCGGCGTATCACCGCCGCGTCGAAGAGGTCCGAGGCCCTGGGGAAAGGTCCTTCGTCATGGCAGTGCCAGGCGTCCCAGAACAGATCGGCGGGCAGCGCGTCGTCAGGGGCGTAGACCCGGTACACGTACTGCCTGCCGTCGATCGCCGGCAGGGCGACCATCCAGGACCTGCTCTCCATGTCTTTCAGACGTGCGGCGGCACACCATGGTTGCCCCTGGGGCGCCGGGCAAGGCGGCGCGCGCCGCGCCGGACAGATCTGCCGGATCTCATCCGTAAGGAGGACAACCGTCGCACCAGTGCCCAACTTGTGTCGGACGTGAAGATGCTTCCCGCCGCCGATGTGTACGCGACTGGGGGTTGATGTGGTGGGAGATGTGCAAAGCCGTACCCCGCCGGGAGCAGAACCCGGCTTGATCCGTGCAGAACCCGAGTCCCGACTCAGCGCCGAACTGGCCTCCGTAGTGGCCGGCGCGCGCCGCAGGGCGGTACGTGACGGGGACCGGCAGATCGACACCGCCCACCTGTTGCACTCCCTGCTGGAGTCCGACCCCGAGGTGCGCGCGGTCTTCGAGAACGGCGCCCAGGTGGTGCGCCTGCTCGGCTACCTCGTCCAGCGCAGCATCGGCTACGGCCTCCAGTGGCAGGGCACGGTCGAGGACTCCGGAGCGGTGCCCGTGGTGGCGTCCGCGAAGGAGGCGGGCTGGTCGCCGACCGCCGTCCTCGCGATGGAGGTCGCCCTGGAGCGGGCCGAACTGCGCGGCGACGCGCACCCGCTCGGCATGGACCTCCTCGCGGGTCTGGCCGCCGACGCCGAATGCCGCGCGGTCGAGGTCCTCGGGCGGGCAGGAGTCGACGTCGAGGGCCTGCTGCGGCGCGTCGAGGCGGGCTGCCGGCAGTACGCGTCCGGGGACCACGGCTACCTCGGGGACGCCGGCTCAGGGCGCGCGTGAGGCGCGGGACGTCCGCCGGTTGAGACAGGGGTCATCGCGGATGACGCTCATGACACCGCCTGTCATGATGTGCCGGTGCAAGCGTCTCAGGGGATTCAGGAGAGCCGGAAGGGCCGCGGGAACCAGGGGCGGGGTGTCGGCCTCGGGCTCGCCCTGGTCTCCGCGGTCGCCTTCGGCGGCTCAGGCGTCGCGGCCAAGCCGCTGATCGAAGCGGGGCTCGACCCCCTCCACGTGGTGTGGCTGCGGGTGGCGGGCGCGGCCCTGCTGATGCTGCCCGTCGCCTGGCGCCACCGTTCGCTGGTGCGGGACAGGCCCGCGCTGCTCGCCGGGTTCGGCCTCCTCGCCGTCGCGGGCGTCCAGGCCTGCTATTTCGCCGCGCTCTCCCGTATCCCCGTCGGCGTCGCCCTGCTGATCGAGTACCTCGCCCCCGCGCTGGTCCTCGGCTGGGTGCGCTTCGTGCAGCGCAAGCCGGTGACGCGGGCGGCGGCGCTCGGCGTCGTGCTCGCGGTGGGCGGCCTCGCCTGCGTCGTCGAGGTGTGGGCGGGGCTGAGCTTCGACGCCGTCGGACTCCTGCTCGCGCTCGGCGCCGCCTGCTGCCAGGTCGGCTACTTCGTCCTGTCCGACCAGGGCAGCGACGCGGGCGACGACGCCCCCGCCCCCCTCGGCGTCATCGCGTACGGCCTGCTCGTCGGTACCGCCGTGCTGACCGTCGTTGCGCGGCCGTGGGGCATGGACTGGCCGGTGCTCGCGGGCAGCGCCGACCTGGACGGCTCGGCCGTCCCCGCCTGGGTGCTGCTCGGCTGGATCGTGCTCGTCGCGACGGTCGTCGCGTACGTCACCGGGGTGCTGTCGGTGCGCAGGCTCTCCCCGCAGGTGGCCGGCGTCGTGGCCTGCCTCGAAGCCGTCATCGCGACCGCGCTCGCCTGGGTCGTCCTCGGCGAGCACCTCTCGGCGCCGCAGATCGTCGGCGGTGCCGTCGTCCTGGGCGGCGCGTTCATCGCGCAGTCCTCGCGGCCGGGCCGGCCGGACGGCGGGGACTCCGTTCCGGCATCCGGAACGGAGTTGGCGCGCAGCGGCAGCGCGACCTAGGCTGCCGATCATGCACGCACGAGCGCTCGTTCTCCCGCCTCCCGCCTTCTAGCGCGGGACGCCCACGGATCACGCCCAGGCCGATGGCCGGGCGGAACGGTGCTGCCCGCAGACGGAGCACATGTCCCTCCTCTTCTGCGGAGAAATCACGTGTCGAACGTGTCGAATGCTGTCCTTGGCCTGCCCGTCGGGCGAGGTCTCGTCTATCTGATCGTCGCCGGAGTCGCCTGGGGCACGGCAGGCGCGGCCGCCGCGCTCGTCTTCCAGGCCAGTGACATGGGGCCGGTCGGCCTCTCCTTCTGGCGGTGCGCGGGCGGGTTCGTCCTGCTGCTCGCCACCCGCGCGGTACGGCCGAGCCGCAAGAAGCCGTACGTGTCGGGGGCGGCCCGCGAGCCGCTGGGCCGCAGGGTCCGCCGGATCGTCGTCACGGGCGTGGCCCTCGCGGTGTTCCAGACCGCCTACTTCGCGGCGGTCGAGACGACCGGCCTCGCGGTCGGCACCGTCGTCACCATGGGCTCGGGGCCCGTCCTCATCGCCCTCGGCGCGCGGCTGACCATGGGGGAGCGGCTCGGGCGCGGCGGAGCCGTCGCCGTCCTCGGCGCGCTGGCCGGGCTCATGGTGCTCGTCCTCGGTGGCGGCGGCGCGACCGTGCAGCCGCTGGGCGTGGTCTGGGGGCTCGTGTCCGCCGCCGCGTACGCCGCCATGACGCTGGTGACGCGGTGGTGGGGGCGGGACGGCGGAGCCGACTCCTCGGACACGACGGTCTGGGCGTTCGCGGTCGTCGCGCTCTGCCTGCTGCCGGGCGCGGCGGCCGAGGGCCTGGTGCCGCACACCGCCGACCCCGCGCGCGTGGGCGCCTATCTGCTGTACATCGCCGCCGTGCCGACGGCTGTCGCGTACGCGCTCTACTTCGCGGGGGCGGCTGTCGTGCGCTCCGCGACCGTCTCCGTGATCATGCTCCTGGAACCGGTCAGCGCCGCGGTGATCGCGGTGGCCCTGCTCGGCGAGGCCCTCACGGCGGCGACCGTCGCGGGCACGGTGCTGATGCTGGTCGCGGTCACGGGCCTCGCGGTCGCGGAGGCGCGGGGCGCGGTGGCGGCGCGGCGGGCCGCGGTGCCGGTCTGAGGTGCCGGTGTGAGGTAGCGGCCTGAGGCAGTGGCCTGAGGGGGGCGGGAGGCCCCCCCGGGGGGGTGCTTTTGTTGGGGGGGGGGGTGCCCCCCCTTTGTTCCACAGACGGGGGAGTGGCCTCACGTCTCTCTCCCCAGGGGGGGGGGGGCGAAGGAGGAAACCAACCACTTCCACCTC
>NZ_JBVJFF010000031.1:0-23822 GCF_055587985.1 Streptomyces sp. NPDC046335
AACACCCGCGCGCGCGGGTGTTGCGCTCCCGCTCCGCGTGAGCGCTGGCGGGTGGCTGCGCCACCCGCTCACCAGCCTTGCTTCGCAGGGCTGGTGACGGTCTGTCCGCTGCGCTCCCAGACCGGCGGGACTTTGTCCCGCTGCCAGGCTTCCGCTTTGCTCCAGCCTGGCCGGCGGGTCCGCTGCGCTCCCCCGCCTGGCGGTCCTTCCGGCTGCGCCTCCAGAACCTTGAGGCCCGCTGGCGCGGACCAGCAGCAAGGGTTGGGGGTCGGTCAGATCTGCCGCACCAGCTGCCATATGACGAATCCCAGAACGAGCACCCCGCTCACTCGCGCCATCGCATACCCCTTGCCGGTGGGCTCGGTCGCATCCGGGTCCTTCACCCACCCTTTCTGCATGTTTCTGTTCATCTTCCAAAGCAGCTGAGGGCGAATGATCTGCACCAGCCCGATGACCAGAAAGAGGCACAGGAACGGGATGAAGACTGGACTACTGCCGCCGTCGGAAGCGGCTTGAATGACCATGTCGCGATTCATGCTTCCCCGAGTGCCCTGGCCGCTTCCCAGAAAACAGTGTCGAGCACGACAAGGGTAAGAGTAGATATGCTTCATTCTCCACTTCGGATAGACTCTGGAAACAGATGCTACCTGTCAGGCCCGCCCTGAAGGGGTTATCGAGATCCATCCCACAGCCTTACCGATGAGCATGACGGGCAGAGAAGTCAGCCGGCTACGTCAGTCCAACCACAGCCCTCACGGCCCCTCTTGAACCGGAAGCACCCCAGCAGGAAGCAGGCGAAGCATGTCCATCACAGGCCGCGCTGACCCACGCGAGGCAGCCCAGCGAGAAGCCATTGACGCGGTCGTGCGTGCCCTCGAACTGCCTGCAGGATCGCTTGTGCCCGAGCGAGGGCTCCGCACGCAGGTGATCATGGCGACCGGGTCCGGGAAGACCCGGGTGGCGGTCCGTAGCGCGCAGGAGCTTCGTGCGGGCCGCGTGCTGGTGCTCGTGCCCTCGTTGGACCTCTTGGCGCAGACCGAGGCCGCGTGGCGCGAGGGAGGCCGGCGGGGTCCGATGATCGGAGTGTCCTCGCTGCGGGGCGAGGAGGCGAGCTTCCCCAACACCACGGACGTGGACGAGCTGGTGGAGTGGACGCGGGGCCTGGACAAGGTCACCGTGTTCGCCACCTACGCTTCGCTGGGGCTCGGCACGCTGGAGCGGGCGCACGCCGCGGGGTTGGCGGCTTGGGACTTGATCGTCGTGGACGAGGCCCACCGCGTTTCGGGCCGGATCGGCAAACCCTGGGCGGTCGTCCACGACAACCAGAAGATCCCCTCCCTGCGCCGGCTGTACATGACGGCCACGCCCCGGCTCTGGCAGCTCGGCGACGAGGATCAGGAGCAGCAGGGCGTGCCGGGTGAGCTGGTCGCAAGCATGGACGACGATCCCGACGGGCCCTTTGGCAGCAGGGCGTTCACGTTGACGCTCTCGGAGGCCATCGACCGGGGCATCTGCGCTCCCTATCAGGTCGTGTGCGTGGACGTCACGGACCCTGCGCTCCAGGCCGCACAGCTGCTGGGTGCCGAAGCCCGGTCGGCCGAGGTGCGCGGGGCCCGGCTCGCCGCTCTGCAGACCGCTCTGGTGAAGGCTTCTGCGGAGGAGAACTTCCGGCGCACGCTTGTCTTCCACCACGTCGTCAAGGAGGCCGAAGCCTTCGCGGCCGGCCTTCCCGATGTCGCCGCGCGACTGCACGCATCCGACCCCGAGCTCTACCCCAAGATGATCTGGGCCAACTGGCTGTGCGGCGACCACAAGCCGCTCCACCGGCGCCGCGTCCTTCGGGAGTTCGCCGACGGGATCGCAGACGACGGCACCGTCGTGGAGAAGGGCTACCTGAGCTCCGTGAAAGTTCTGGGCGAAGGCGTCGACACATTCCGGTGTGACTCCGTGTACTGGGCGGACGTACGTGGGTCGATGCCGGACCTGGTCCAGGCCGTGGGCCGGGCGCTGCGGATGCAGCCGGGCGACGGCAAGGTCGCCTCGCTCGTGGTGCCCGTCCTGCTCGGGCCCGGGGAGACGTCGGACAACATGCTCACCTCCCGGGCCTTCGGCGGGCTGGCGAAGCTTTTGGAGGCGCTGCGGGCGCACGACGCCAGGGTGGTGGAGGCATTGGCCGAGCAGCAGGCCCCCAGCCGCTACCAGCCCCTGGCCAAGGACGAGAGCGAGAAGACCACGGACGGGAGCGACGAGGGCTCCGGGGGCGTGAGCGCGCCGGCCGAGGCCCTGCTGAAGTTCTCCACGCCCCGCGACCCGGCCGCGTTGGCCGCGTTCATCAACCTGCGCGTCCTCAACCCCGAACACGAGCACTGGCGGCGCGGCGTGGAGGCCGCCGTCATCTACAGCCGGCTCCACGGCGACCTGAAAGTGCCGTTCACGTTCCGGGTGCCCGCCGTCGACGACCAGGAAGCGGAAGCCGAGGGGTGGCCGGCCTCGCTCGCCAATTTCCCGCTGGGCCAGTGGACCGCCGACGCGCGCCGGTTCTATGCCCGCGGCGACATGGACGTGGATCGCGCCGAGCAGCTGGAGAAGCTCGGCATGATCTGGTCGCACTACGACGTCGCCTGGGAGGAGGGCCTGTCGGCCGCGCGCGGGTGGGCGGCCGAGAACGGGCACCTCCTGGCGCCGCTGGACGCCACCTTCCAGGGCGCGAAGGTGGGCATCTGGCTGAAGAACGCGAGGGCCGCCGCGAGGAAGGCCACGGAGAACGAGCGGCGTCGTGCGGAGGGGCTGCCGGTGGAGTCGTCGGCCGGGGCGCTGCCGGGCGCGCGGCGCGAGCAGCTGGAGGACATTGACGCGTCCTGGTGCCCGGCGTGGCCGGTGACCTGGCAACGCTGTTTCCACCTGGTGCGGATGCACCTGGACGCGGGCGAGGCGCTGCCCGCCGAGGCGGGTGACGTTGTGCGCCAGGGCGAGGACCTCGGGCGGTGGGTGCAGTCGGTCCGGTACGGCTGGAACCAGCTGACGACCGTGCAGCAATGGATGTGCGAACACGTCCTCGGGATCACACCCGCACCCGACGACGAGAAGCCGCCGCCGCGCCGTACGCAGGCCGACAAGTGGGCGATGAACTACCAGGCCGCCCGCCAGTTCTACCAGCGGGAAGGCCACCTGAACGTCCCCCGGAAGTGGGTTGAGCGGATCACCGTCGCCAGCGGAGACGACAGCCGCGACGGCGGGAGCGGCGGGGACCAGGAGGAAAGAGAGATCAAGCTCGGGGCATGGGTCGGGAACCAGAGATCCAGGGCCGCGGCCCTGACCCCGGAACGGATCGAACAGCTCTCCGCCATCGGCATGCGCTGGACGTGAAGTCCCGACGGTCTGGCCATGGAAGCGCCCATATGGAAGCACCTCCTCGCACCACAAAGGTCGTGCCCATTACCCGATGAGCCGACAAGCCGTTGAGTTTGGTGTGCACAGTGCGGGGCGGGAAACGGAGAGGGCCGGGCGGATCGATGCTGAGTCCGTGGACGCGCTTTTCCTGGCTGCCGACAGAACGAAGGAGTGTTCTAGATGGCAAGCGGCTGCTTCCGAGGTGGCCTTTGAGCGGTGCCCACCGCTGCGACCGTTTCCAGCCCGCAAGGGCAAGCGGCTAGCACCGGGATGGTGGTGGTCGTCAACCACTGGGCAGCTGGTGCACTACGGATCCGCGGCGATGCGATTGCATGTGATGCTGCTCGACCGCGATCCGCGCGTTGTCAGCCTGGCTGCCCGGCCGCTGGAGCTGCGGTGGCGCGAGCCAGGCGGCGCGCATGCGCATGCTCCGCAGTTAATGCTCCGGCTCGCCGATGGTCGGGGGGTGTTGGCGGACTGCACGGCAAGGACAGAGCTGTCGCAGCGTCAGCGGTTCCTCGCGACGGTGGTTGGGGAGATCTGCACGGCATCGGGCTGGCAGTACTGGGTGCTGGGGCCGGTCGATCCGCTCTACCAGCGCAACGTGGCTTGGCTGGCCGGATATCGGCACCCGCGGTATCACGGTGGCCAGTTGCTGGCCACCGCTCTGCACGAGACGTTCGCCGAGCCCGCACCGCTGTGGGAAGGAGTACGCAGAATTGGGGATCCGATGCTGGTGCTTCCCGCGCTCTTCCATGCCTTGTGGGCGCGGCGGCTCGCGGCGGATCTGGGCACGCCGATGCATGAGCAGATGCCGGTGTGGGCGCAGGCGGCAGGATGAGGGCGCACAGCAGGGTGCCTGGCGGGTCGGTGGTGGAGCTGGGGTGCCGGGTGCGGTTCGAGGGGCGGACCTGGACGGTGGCCGCTATTGCTGGCGGCCAGGTGCGGCTGGTCGCCGAGAACGGTGAAGTGGCGGCGCTCTTGCTGTCGCTGCTGTTCGCCGATGCGGGATTCGAAGCCCTGGATAAGCCCGGGGTATTCAGGGTGCCGCCGCTGGGCTTGCTCGAGTCGCTGCCCGATGCGGTGCGGGAGCGGGCGCTGGCCTGGGAGCGGCATGTGCGGGAGGTAGAGACGGGGCGGCCGGATGGAGGCGACTGCGCGGGAGGGCCGCGGGCGGAGTACGACCCGGGTACGCGGACGTTGGCGCAGCGGGAGGAGGAGAAGGCGGCCGAGCTGTCGGCGGCGGGGATGCCCACCAGCGCAGTGACGGTGCGGCGGATGCGGGCCCGTTACCGCCAGGAGGGGGTGTGGGGGCTGGTGGACCACCGGGCCACACGGCCGCGGACCACACTGGGGCGTGCGGACGAGCGGGTGGTGGCGGCCCTGCAGGAAGTGCTGGAGGCGGGGCGTGAGCGCTCCAGCGGGACACTGGGACGGCTGCGGGTCTACACCGAGCGGCTGCTGGCTGAGCGGCACGGGGAGGGGGTCGTGCCGCTGCCCTCGAGTGCGACGTTCAACCGGCTGGTGCACGCTCTCGCTGACGGGCGAGGGCTGCTGGGCAGTGCACGGCAGCGCCGCTGGCGTTCGGCACGGCCGGCTCCGCCGTTCGTGCCGACGACGGTGATGGCGCCGGGCGAGCTGGTGATGATGGACAGCACCCTGCTGGATGCCTTCGTGGTGCTGGACGACGGAGTGGTGGAACGCCCCGAGCTGACCATCGCGCTGGATGTGGCAACCCGTAGTATCTGCGCGGCCGTGCTGCGCCCGAAGGGGACCCGCAGTGTGGATACGGCGCAGTTGCTGGCGCAGATGATGGTGCCGGCGCCGATGCGGCCCACCTGGCCGAAGGCGCTGGCGATGGAAGCGTCGGTGGTCCCCTACGAGCGGCTGCTGAGCATGGACGCCCGGCTGGAGGGGGCCGCGGCACGGCCGGTGATCATCCCGCAGACCATCGTGGTCGACCAGGGAAACGTGTTCGTCTCATCGTCGTTCATCGCCGCGTGCGAGTCGCTGGGTATTTCCGTACAGCCCGCGCCGCCGGGCAACGGACCGGCCAAGGGGCATGTGGAGCGCGCCCTCTCCTCGATCAAGACGCTGTTCGTGCAGCATGTCGCCGGCTACACGGGCGCGTACACCGGCGAGCGCGGGCAGGGGGCAGAGGGCGAGGCGGTATGGACGCTTGCCCAACTGGCCGAGATGCTCGATGAGTGGATCATCTGCGGGTGGCAGGAGCGCGCCCATGACGGGCTGCGGCACCCGATGATGCCGCACCTCTTCCCGGTCGTGGCCGGGCCGGAGATGATCAGACCGCGGCGAGCGCCGGCCTGCTGGCGGCGGTTGACCAGCAGCAGCCGGCGTACGGCGGTGAACACGCTGTCCATGGCGGGGGTGCGCATGACGGCGAGTTCGGAGTGGTAGTCCTCGCGCTCCGTCTGGGACCAGAGCTGGTGGAAAAGGCGCACGGACAAGCAAGCCAGGACCGTCGCTGATGCGCAGCAAAATCCCGAGCAAGCATTTGAGGAACTGAAAGCGCTCATCACCGACGTGAACGTCTCCCATGATCAGGAGACCTCTGGAACCCTCGACGTGAATCAAGTCCAGCAAGCGCTGCGCGGAGAACGCAGCACAGCAGAGACATGGCTCCGCTGGGCCGACGGACGGAAGCTGGTGCAGCGTCTCGTCCAGCTCAAATGCGAGCACTGCCGGAACAAACTGCTGCTGGAGCTGGGGCAAGCCGTACCGCCACTGCCCTGCCCGCGCTGTGGACTGATCATGACGGCTCCGTTCAACCTTCTCAGCCTGCCCTTCCGGTACCGCCTGGCTGAACCGCTGCGTCGCTCCATCGACGACGACTCGATCTACCACGCGCTGATCATGAGATGGCTCATCTCCGTGTTCCAAACCCGACCAGGCCACCTCGTCGGCGCCTATCCAGGCGTCAACTTCTACCGCGGTGACCAGGAGGTCGGAGAAGCCGACATCGTGCTGCTGTTCGCCGACGGCGCTGTGGTACCCGCCGAAGTCAAGCGCAGCGGCCGACAGTTGAACGTCGCCGAAGTAACCAAACTGCGAAAGATCGCTGAGGCACTCCACTCCCCCGCCATCGTTCTCGGTGCCGGCGACCTTCACACCGACTGCCCCACCGCCATCACGCACGACACAGGCGACGGTTCCTGCCGAGTGGTCACGGCCGACTACTGGCTGAACCCACAACCACGGCCGGCCTTCGGGTGGCGGGACCTACCCCACTGGGACGCACAGCCGCACGAGGTACCAGACGTGTGCGAGCAGGAGAAGACCTACGCCACGTTGCTCCGCTCCGCCGAGCAACGTGCCTTTGGAGCTGATGACCCCGTCCGCAACCTCTGGTAGAGCCGAACCATCACGCACCACGGCCACGGCCACCGTCACCAGAGCCCGAAGAGGACAGCACTGAGGCGCCCGCCCTACCGCCCTTCCCCCTATGAGACGGCGCAGCCACCTCGGCCTCGCTTGCGACATACCAACAATCGCTGGAGATGATCAGCGCTCAATACAGATGACAAGAACTGATCACGCACGCCTGCCAACCTGACAACCCACAGGCCAACGGCACGACATGACAGCACAACACCACCACCGCCTTACACTCACCCGCCGAACTCCTCCCCCGCAAGCCAGCTATCCAACTGATCACCCCAGGTCACAGCATCACGCACTAATCACAAAAAGCACTCCCGGACAGAGCAGCTTTTCGCGATCGGGATGCGGTGGGCATAGCCACCCCGGCCCTGGATGTAGTGGTGCCCGGCGAGATCGTGTCGTCCGCGCTCAGAAGGGAGGCTCATCGCTATATCCCTTCTGGCTGCTGGTCTCCTTTTGTGGCGCTCCGGTGGCCCAGGGATCATCCTGTGTCTGCTGGGACGAAGCACCCCACCCCCCTGAGTTCGCACCACCGCCCCAGCCCCCCGTCGGGGCAGGTGGCGGAGACGACTGCAGAACCGGAGCCAGCTGGGGTGTGCCTACCTCGTCATCAGGTTCGACGCCGTCGACGGCGTCGTTCCACAGATCGCGGATGTATTCACGAAGCGTGCGCGTGTCGTTGTCCTCGTCGTAATCGCTGGAATCGGAGAACCTTCTCCACGTCGGGTCCTGGTCCGCCATGCGGCAGAGAACCTCGTGCACTGCTCGCACCGTGGGCCAGGTGCTGGTGGTCTCGCCTTTGAGGATCCTCCGGACCGTCTCACGGCTCACAGTCACGGGGGCGGAACCATGCGTTTGGCCAACAGCTGCCGCGATGGTGACCGGAGATGGGCGCCCGGCTGCGCGGAAGTAGGTGAACAGCTCGCCCACGAAGGTCCTCACGGGCCCTGGCGGGAGCTCCTCCACGCTCGGCATTCGCAACATCTTGGGCATGCCCAACTCCCGCTCGTTACAACCTATTTGAACTTGCGAAAGTCTAGCTTGGCCCCGGCATGACACCCACCGATAGCAGGGCAGAGCAAATTTTCCCCTCGCAAGGGCTGGATAGGACGCAAGAAGACACGTTCTCTACTTGGTTTGGCCTGTGGAAACACAGATGAACTATCTCTGCCAAAGCACTGTTTTCGCTGGTCAGAGCGCTATTCGGGGTGCTTTTGTTGACGTCATCCGCCTCTGAGATGCAGCAGCGTCTCAATAGGCGGACAACGGCTGTGCCGTCACCGGAAACGGCGACGGCCCCCTGGTGGGCAGGGAGCCGTCTGCAGAAGACCGAACCTCCCCGAAGAAGGAGAAGCTCATGTCCAAGGACGAGCGTACGGGCCCCGGCCTCGACCCGGAACCCTCCGATTCGCCTTTGCCCAGCCGGTGGGCCGCGCGGATCCGGCGAGCGCGGAACGAGGTCGCCCTCCACGTTCTTCGTGGCGCCGCAACCGCCGTTGGCGGCAGCCTCGTGGCGTACGGCGCCGTCTGGTTCCACCGCAGCTGACGTGGAGGGCCTGCCCGGACGGGCAGGCCGCAGTCCGGTCTACCTGTTCCAGCGCCGCCGCATATGTTTTCCGGCGGGCTCCACTGCCGGCCTTGCCAGGCGGGTTCGCCAGGCTCGCGCGCAGATTCTCTCAGGCCTTGTCAGGACCTGGATGCGCCGTCAACGGAGACAGCAGCAGTGAGGACCGGGAACAACGGGGACGTGCGGGCAAACAAATCGGCGCCCAGGGACGCAGCAGGAAGGAGAGAATCGCATGGTGATAAGGAATCTGGTTCAGGAGCCCCTCCCTCGTGCTGAGTGGGTGCAGGACGATCAATGGGAAGCGATCAGTGACGCTTACGGTCGCTTGTCAGCTGCCGTTGCCTGCGACGACCGTCCGTTGGTCGTGGGATCGGCGAAGGAGCTGGTCGAGAGCGTTGCTCGCGTCACGCTCGTTTCCTATGGCCGTGTAGTTGCTGACGGCGACGAGTACATGAAGGTGCTGGGATCGGCGCATTCGGTCGTCGAGCATGTCATCGGGGATGCGGTGCCTGCGAATCATCCGCTGCGCCAGATACCTGGCGCAGCGAAGAAGATGGCTGGCCAGTTGCGTGATCTACGGAACGCCTACGGGACTGGGCATGGTCGAGCAGTCGTGCACCAGGTCACCGACGAGGTTGCCGAGGCGGCCGTCCATGCGGCACTGCTGTGGGTGCGATGGGCGCTGGCTCGGCTTCATACCGTGCTCTTGGGCGCGGTCTCGCCGCTGGTGTCTGATCTTCAGAACGGCACTGTCTTCTACGGGGGCGATCTTGAGGCTCGGCTGGAGGCAGCTAACGTCCCTGGACTCGAGGAGTCTGAGCAGCATCGCCTGGGTGTTGCCGTCGGGCAACGAGCGGCGAACGAGACGAATAATGTCCGCCTGGAAGGTATTCGCGCGTGTGCGAAACACCCGGAACGGTGGCCGGATGCCTACCGGCACGGGGTGGTGCAGGGACTGTTCGTCAACGAGGACGGGCAGGCGCACGCGTACGCCGCTGCCAGCGCTGACTGCGCAGCCGAACTGCTACAACACCACTCCGCGCCCGAGCGCGTCCTCACGGAGCTCTCTGCCGTGCTGGCGTCGGCATCATGGTCCCTCGCCTTCCAGCACAAGCATGTCGAGATCCTTAAGGCCATGAAGGACGCGCAGGCGAAAATGCCGAGCCAGGCAAATGAAATCTGGGCCAGCATCATCGGAGAGCTCGAAGCCCGGGCCCCTCGCGGAGATCGTTGAGCCAACAGCCCACTGTCGGTGCCGGCCTGACTGCCGCGATAGCGCAGGAAGCCGCCCGGTCCATCACGGCCCGGCTGGGGCGCGTATCGAGTTGCGATCAGCCGGTGGGAGGAGGAGCTGGAGACCGTCTTCCTGGACGACCTCGAGTTCGCGTGGGGGCCGCGCATCCGACTCAGCCGGTGAGCAGCCGGGAACGAGCAGCGGGGCCGGGCAGGGTAATCCTGCCCGGCCCTGCTGTCGTCGGGTCAGCCGAAGTCGAGCGTGTCCTGGGCGAAGTCGGCCGGGGCCGGGGTGGGCGGGGGCGCTGGCGGTCCGGTCGGGCGGGCGGCCTTCCAGCGTTCGGCCAGCTCGTCCTTCCAGCCCTTCGGCGGGGGCCACGGAACGCCCCAGGCGGCGAGCTGGTCTCGCTTCCAGCCGCCGGCGGGCGTGCGGGCGGCTTCGATCTCTTCGGGTGAGGGGAGGTACGTCATGGATGGTGCGCTCTCCGTGTTCAAGAGTTGCCCCGCAATGTGGTGACGGAAGACCGACAGGTCAGATGCCTTGCTCAGAGGGAGCCACCCCTCGGGCATGGGAGAACTCGCAAGCGAGGGAGGTTGAGCGCCGACGGGTGCGTAGTACATCTCGGCACGCTCTTCCCACGTGGTCGATTTCAACGCGACCTGCTCGTCGAACACTTCCTTCCGAAGGTTGAGCATCCCGGCCTTGTTCAGCGCCCGGACGAAGTTCAGGAGCTCGATCGTGCCGACCATCGCCCAAGCCACCAGGGGTACAGCGGCGCGAAACCGGTCGCGCAGTCCGAAGGTGTCGCCCTCCTTGCGTCGCTCTGGGTCGTGATGCACCACGTCTCCGTAGATCCAGGCCATGGCCAGCCCATGCGCATCAAGATCACGCTCTTCGCCCGTGGACGTGTCAGCGACCATGACCCAGTAGCCGGATTCGTCGCGCGTGGAGGGGCTCACCCGTGTTCGCCACTCAGCGCGTGCGGCTCGTATCCACGCCGCATCTTGTGGCGCTGCTCGGCAGGTGTAGCCCAGAGCCGAGAGCGCCTTCATGTGAAAGCAGTCTTCCTGCTCCAGCAGAATCGGCCTGATACGCGCTGCCGCAGACTCGACTACTTCCTCAGGCGGAAGCTCGTACGAGATCCGGACCTCGCCTCGGTCGACACGGACGTTGATGCTCATGCGGGTCAGCTCGACAAGAGCGTCCCAGTCGGCGGCCAGCGAGTGTTCCTCCACCCTGCGGGCCCTCAACACGAAAGCTTCCAGCAAGCGTTGGTGCTTCTCGTCAAGAGTTTCCGTCTGCCCGCGCCTCACGCTTTCCCCCTCGCATCAATCGCTTCCAGCATGACGTGCCTCCTCCGTCGTATCCATCCAATTCGCCGGGCTGATCCCTGCCAGAAGGAGAAGCGCGGCTGGTCGGGAGTAATGCCCCGGCTCAGCGGCGCAGGCGCGAGAGCCAGCCGGTCTTCTGCTCGGGCACGGCCGGCTCCTGCTCCTGGTCGCGCTCCTCCCGCCGGGGGCTCACACCCCAGGCCCGGTCCAAGTCGGCCTCGAACCGCTGGTCGCAGTCCCCGCACAGAGACGGCCGCTTCGCTGGGGAAGCAGTCCAGCCGACGGACTTGGTCGCCTTCCATCGCTCGTCGGTGAACGCGGCACCGCATTCGGTGCAGACGGGGCGCTCGGGGGCGGGCCAGAAGTCGTCCGGCCCTGCTTCGCCGCGTACCGGCTCCTGGGTGTCAGCCGCTGGGCTGACGACGGGGCCGGCCTTCTGCTTGCAGCCGTCGCACAGGCTCGGGTGGGAGTCCTTCGGAATACCCCAGTCCGTCGCCTGTGCCGCCTTCCACCGTTCGTCGGTGAACTTCGTCCCGCAGCCGGCGCACGCGGGGCGGCGCGCCTCACGTTCGGCTGCCTGCTTCGCCGCCTGCTCCTGCGCCGCGCGTTGCACTTTCGCCTGGTACTCCCGCTGAGCACGCGCGTTCTCTTCCCGGGCGCGAGCTTCGGCGGCCTCGCGGCGGGGGTTTCCGAGCGCCTCCCGCAGGGGCTCCATGTGGTCGCGGCCGAAGCGGAGGAACACCGGCCCGGTCGGGCCGTGCTGGCTCAGGTTCTTCAGCCCAGTCGCGATGATCGGGATACACCCGTCGTAGTCGTGGAAGCCCTTCCGCCGCTCCCCCTGCCACAGGTGCCGGGTGAGATCCATCAGGCGCGGGATCGTGCGGTTGGGGTTGCGCTCGCCGATCCGGTTGAACACCAGCAGCACGGGCGGACGTCGCGTCGCCGGAGACGGTGGCCGGAGCGCTCCAGCGGGTGCGCCACATCGGGCGCTCACGGCCGTCGGTGTCCTTCACCTTCCGCCGGAGGAACCGGGCGTACTTCTCCAGCTTGGCGGCGAGCTCCTCCGCGGTCTCGTGGCAGTTGTCGACCTCGATGAACAACAGCGGCACCCCGTCCTGCGGGGCTGTCAGGACGAGGTCGGCCTGGGCGCCGCCCTTGCCCGGCGTGTTCCACGTGCCGGTCGCGGGCAGCGGGACTTCGGTCCAGTACGAGGCGATCGTGCCGATCCCGTCCGGTCCGTCGACGGCGGCCTGGGCGGCTTCCCGGACTTCGGCCGGGTCGTCGGCGAGCCTGGCCATGTTCGGCTTCGGGCGCAGCAGTGCGATCACCGTCTCGTTGACGGACCATCGGGTGTGAGGCCCCGCTGGAGCCCGCGCCGCGCGCGGTGGAGCCCATCTCCGTCACCGGCCGGTTCAGCTCGTAGGAGGCGGCCTGAAGGCCCTTGAGGGTGAGGTTGCGCAGGGCGTCGCCGGTCTCGGTGGAGCCGCCGTTCTCGGACAGGCCGTGCTTGCGCATGTCGGAGAGCGCGCCAGTGTGTGAGGCGGTGCGGGCCTGCTTCTGCTTCGAGGGGTTCGGCTTGTCTGCGTGCCGGAAGGTCAGGTGCGGGGCGCCGATCCGCTGGATCTGATCCGTCGTGGCGACCTTCAGCGCTCCGAGCACGCGCAGCACGTCGCCGCGGTAGCTGTTCGTCGACCCCGCCGGGTTGTTCTTCCGCTTCCCCGCCATCAGCTCTGCTCCCTCGTTGTCCGCGACCGGCCGCCGGCCGACCGCCACCGCTGCTGCCGCCGCTGGCCGCGCCCGGCCTGGGAGGGCGTCCGGCCCCCCTCCCGGAACCCGATGATCTCCTCCACTACGGACATTAGGAGTAGATAAGAGGGTTGTGACGGCGCAGTTTTCGCGCCGATTACGGCCCTGACAAGGGGTTTTCCTCCGACCCCGGGTGCCGGGCACCAAAGGGGGGTCCCGAGGGGCCTTCGAAGTGGGCACCCAGGGAGCCCCCTTGGGCTTGCCCGCCACGGGCCGGCCTTCCGGTGTGATCGGCCCGAGCGGTGCCGCTGTCCGGCCCTCGGGTGGGTGGTCGCCATCGTCTCGTCTCCTTCGCTGCCCCGGCCGGGGTGGTCGGGGTGAAGGAGCAGCGTGCAACCGACCCCCTTGTCCGCGGTCTAACCGTGGCCAGGTCAAGGAGAAACGCGGCCATGGGCGGGCGGTAGCAGAGGTGGACAAGGGGTCAGGGTCGGGTTCGCGGTCGGGCCGACCACCCTGGACAAGGGGGCCCGGTTTGGCCCTTGCAGCCCCGATTCGCCGGTTTCTCTTGAGCAGGGAGAAATCTCTGGTCTCTGTCCACAGGCCCGCCCGCCAACCATGCGATGAGCACGCCGCGAGTCGCGCGGCGGCCCATCGTGAGGAGAGCTTGATGCTGTACCCGTTCCCGTCCCGCACGCCGCTGACGCCCGACCAGGTGGAGCAGGGCTTCGACTACCTCCTGGCGCTCCAGATGGGCGGCGGGAGCTACGTCTCCGGCCGCACGCCGGCCTCTCCGGAGCTGGCTTTCCTGCTGCTGCGGGTCGCCGAGAACATCGTCTTCCCCGTCACGGGGGTCCTGGGCGACGGGGAGCCGCACGCGGACTCCTTCGCCCTGGACGAGGTCGGGTGCATCTTGCTGTCCGCCCTGCGGGACTGGACGCGCGACTCCCCCACCACGGCCGTGCTGGGCATCGCCCGCAGCATCATCCGCTTCGTCGAGAACGTCATCCCCGACCCCGACGACCACGGAGACACCCGAGCCACCCTGGAGACCATGCGCGACGAACACCTGGAGTGGGCCCGCGCCGTGCAGTCCATGACCGCGCGCCCGTAGCCACGCCGATGCGCACCGGTGCGGTGGAGCGCACTCACCCGGTGCGCACTGGTGCGGTGGCGGGTCCATCCGGTGCGCACCACGATGCGCACCACCGTCCATCCGGTGCGCTCCACTCGGTGGGCGGTGCGCGCACCGGTGCGGTCGGCGCGCGGGAGTGGTGCGCACCGGGTGGAAGGTGGTGCGATGAAGTGGGCCCGGGTGGAGGCGGTGCGTTTCTCCTTGACCTGAGCCGAGGTCAAGGAGAAACGCACCGGGTGGATGCGCGGCCCCACTCCCGTCGATGGCGTCCACTCCCACCCGGTGGGCTCCACTCAGTGGAGTGGAGCCGGGCGTCGTCGGTGCGCACCACCGCACCGGGTGCGCACCATCGGGTCCACTCAGTGGCCGGTCTCCCGGCCGCCGTGCGGTCCCGGATCCTGCGGGTGGTGCGCCTGCTGATCGTCCCGGCGCACCAGGTGCGGCGGCTCGGTGTCGTCGCGGCGCGTGTAGCGATTCATCGTGGTGTGGGCCCGGTCGGCCGCCTCGCTGAACGCGTCTTGGAGGTGGCGCAGGCGTTCGGCGGTGACATCGAGGGCTTCGACGTCCGTGCGGGATTCCCGCAGGGCGCGTAGCGCCGTCATGTCCAGCGCCTCGCGTCGGCCGGGCTTCTGCTCCTGGTCGTCGTGCTCGGGGTCGGCCGGCTCGGGCGCGAGCAGCTGCTCGGGCATCGCCGCCTGCTGGTGGGCGACGACGTCGTACGCCCGGCCCCGCACGGCGGCGGCCGCGGTGGTGCGCAGCTTCTCCCGCACCACCGCACCGGCGAGGACGGCACGGTCGTACTGGAGCGGGATGCGGGGGATCTCCCACTCCCCCACGTCCTGGCCCGGCGGGCGGGGCGCCGCCGGCTCGCCGGGGTCGGCCGGGGGGTGCCGGTCCGGGCCGGGTACGGGGGCCGGAGGTCTGCGGCGGGCGGGGAGGTCGGACAGGTCCCACCGGGCGGTGTAGAGGCGATAGCCGGCCTCCAGGCCGCGCACGGTCTTCGGCTCGCTGATGTCCAGGCAGTGGGTGGAGATGGCGGCGGCCACGACCTGGTCGTCCAGGCCGGGGTCGCGGCGGCGGCCGCGCAGGACGAACGCGAGGTGGCGGCGGGCTTCGGCGAGGAGGTGGCGGCGGTGGAATCGGCCGCCGTCGTTCATCACGAACACGGTCGCGGTGACGTCGACGGCCGCCAGGACGACGTCGACCACGGCGGTGACCCGGGCCCGGATCGCGGCGGCTGCGGCGCGGGCGTACTCAAGGAGGGAGGTGATGACGTCGGCGGCGACACCGGAGGTGAGGATCGCGCTCGCCTTCCACCACGCGCGCAGCTGCGCGAGCGGCCGGGCCGACTGCTTGGGCGGGCGGGTCTTGCGGGCGGCGATGGCGTTCAGCTTGGCGCGGGCCCGCTCGGAGACCACGGGCAGGAACAGCGGCTCGCCGTCGTCGTCGACGGCGGTGACGTACTCGTGCTCCAGCTCTTCCAGGCAGGCGGCGATCTGGTCGCTGCGCCGGGAGGTCCAGCGGATCAGCTCGTGCGGCACCCCGGCGATCTCCATCACGGGGCGGCGCCCTGGGGTGACGGTGCGCGGCTCGGTCGCGAACCCCAGCGCCTCGCAGACCTCGGAGGCGACCAGCTCGTTGTAGAGCGCGGAGGCCGCGACCGTGTTCTCGTGGAGGGCCGTGGTGTGGACCGAACCCCACTTCCCGTCCAGGCGCTGCCCCTTCACCGACAGCAGCAGATGGTCATGGAGCAAGGGCCGGCCGGAACGCGCCTCGTAGTGGCGGAAGCGCGCGGCGACCAGACCGCCGGGCGGCCGCACCCGGTAGATGCCGTCCTTGCCGTACCGGATCACCGCGACCTCGTCCTCGATCCACTCCAGCACCCGTACGACCGCCCGCTCGTGCGCGGTCTCGATCACCCGCCGCGTCTCCTCATCCCCGAACGCCCACAGGAGGTAGATCGTCGGCTGCGGCCGGAACACGAAGTCGACACCCGTGACCGTCACCCGGCGTCCGAGGGCACCGGCCTTGAACGCCTTCTTCGGGGAGTCGCCCGCGGCGAGCCGGTCGGCCTCGATCCGGTCCGCGTACGGGTGGCGGCCCCGCTCGCCGAACAGGTTCCGCAGCTGCGCCTCGGTGACCTCCTCACCCGGCGCGAGTCCGAGCACGGCGAGTCCGCGGCCCATCCATCGCCCGGCCGGGACCCCGGCCTGCTCCTGCGCGGCGTGCAGCGGCGTGCGGGCCGGGCGCCGGCCGTCGCCGACAACGGTCTCGCGCAGGTAGTAGCGGTACATCTGACCGGCCCGGACGATCCTGATATCCACTGTCATGCAGACCACGCCACACGGCTCCGACCTGGAAAGGCCGGTCGGCGGTACGTCCCGCCAGGCGGGAGCAGCGGCCCAACTTTCTTCTCAGGTGCCCGCCGGGCGGGAAGCGCCCCCGGCTCAGACACGAATGTCATCACTCTCCGGGCAGCACTTCCCAGGCAGCACTTCACATCCCGCCTCGAACGTGTCGGCGGTCTTGCCAGGGGGCGTGCTGTCGGCGTGGGCGAACTCGTCGGCAGTGGAGGCTCATGAGGTGCTACTGAATGGCGCTGCAGGCTCACCCGGTTCGCGCTGGTACGCACCAATCGAAGCCGACTGCCCGTCAAGTCCCCTTCTATGGTGGCTACTTTGTGGCCATAACCAGGAACGCAACGTGATTGTGAACTTCGCTCGTACAACCGTGATGACGCTCACGACCGGCATAGCCGATAAGGGTGCTGGCGTCCCTTCATGACCGGTTGCGCGCCGATCACAGAGGCACGTAGGCATGCCTTCGGTGCGACAACCATGTTGTTGTTGAAGGGACGAATGTGTCTACCGATAAGCGACATAAGCGGAGACTCCGGCGCTTAGCCGTGCCCACCCTGCTGCTCACCGTGGCACCCCTGGCGGTGGCCACCACCTCCACGGCCGTACCGTCCGACGACGGCACGGACAAGGCGACATCCTCTGCCTCCCGCTCGTTACAGCCCTCGGATGCCGAGATCGAGAAGTCGGACCTGAGGTGGGCCGCCAAGCACTCCAAGGGCGGCATCCCCTGGGCGCTGGCTCAGGCGAAGAAGACCGGGAAGAAGACCCTGGTCCCGGACGAGACGACCGCCACCAGTCTCACCTACGCCAACGCCGACGGCAGCCTCACCTCCGAAGTGACCGCCGGGCCGGAACGGATCGCCAGGGACGGCAAGTGGGTCGAGGTCGACGCCTCCTTCCACAAGGCCGCCGACGGCAGCATCGAGGCCAAGGCGCACCCGAGCGGTCTGACGTTGGGCAAGGGCGGCGGCACACCGGCGACGTCCCTCAGGGCCGCCGTGGATGCAGCCCCGCGCAATCTGGTCACCCTCGGCGGCGAGGACGGCGAGCAGATCACGCTGCAGTGGAAGGGCGGCCTGCCCGACCCGCAGCTGGAGGGCACCACGGCCACCTACAAGGACGCCGTGCCCGGCGCGGACGTGGTCGTCGAGGCGACCCGCACCGGCTTCGAGCAGTACACCAGGCTCAACCAGCGCCCCCGCGGCGCGTACTCCTACACGCTGCCGCTCAGGACCGACGGCCTGAAGGCCACGGCGCATGACGATGGCTCGGTGACCTTCACCGACGCCGAGACGGGCGCACGGAAGGCCACCATGCCCGCGCCGGTCATGTGGGACGCCTCGGTGGATAAGGTGTCCGGCAAGCACGAGAACCGCCATCGTGTGCAGATGAAGGTCGTCGACCACGGCAGCGGGGACATCGACCTCGTCGTCACGCCGGACACCGCATGGCTGGCCGATGAGGGCACCCGGTACCCGGTGACCATCGACCCCTCCACCTCGGCCCTGGGCAACACCTTCGATACCTACGTGCAGCGCGGCGAGACCACTGACCTCGGCTCGCAGACGGAGCTGGACTGGGGCAACCCGGGAACCAAGAATGCCGACGGCACCACCCGCCTCGCCCGGTCGCTGATGACGTGGAACAGCGAGCCGTTCGCCGACGCCCTGGTCTCGTCGGCCAAGGTGGAGTTCTACAACACCCACTCCGGCAACACCGACTGCAAGGCACACGGCTGGGACGTGTGGAACACCACGGCCGGCTCCTCCCGCTCGCGGTGGACAGCGCAGCCGGACTGGATGCAGAAGTACGCCACCTCCACCGAGACCAAGGCCAACGCGCAGGGCTGCCCCTCCAGCGCCGACGGCTGGATCAAGGCGGATGTGAAGGATTTGATGCAGGCGTGGGCGTCGGCGAAGCAGACCCGCGGTCACATGGGCATCCGGGCCGCGGAGGACGACACCAAGGCATGGAAGATCGTCAATTCCCGCAATGCCACCGCCAACCAGCCCAAGCTGACGGTCAACTACAACTACCGGCCCGGTGACGGCACCGCACAGCAGGCCGGCGCCCCCTTCAAGTCCTACGCCGGTGTGTGGGCGGTCAACTCCACCACGCCGACGCTGCGCGACAAGTTCACCGACGCCGACGGTGACCGCGTCAACGGCACCTTTCAGGTCTACGACGCGGCGACGAACAAGCCCATCACCACCCCGGCCGGAGACGGCGTCATCGTCTCCGACTTCGTCACCCCCGGCGCATGGGCGAGCGTGAAGGTTCCCGCCGGCCAGCTGGTCGACGGCAAGACGTACAAGTTCCGCACCAAAGCCTACGACGGCACCCACTACAACCTGAACTTCTCCCCGTGGCGTGAGTTCGTCGTCGACACCACCGCCCCCGGCGAGGCGAAGTCCATCGCCTCTGACACCTATCCGGAGAACTACGGCGGAGGCGGCAAGGGCATCGAGGGTACCTTCGACGTCGACACCGGCGTGTCCGACGCCCGCGACGTCCAGTACCGGCTCGACCCCTACGAGGACGATGCCGCGGACGTGAACTGGTCGACCGTGGCCACGACCATGCCCAGGGCCGCCGCACCGGTAGCCACCGCATCCTTCGCCGCGACCCCGGCCCAGGACGGCAACCATGCCCTGGAGGCGCGCTCGGTGGACCGGGCCGACAACGTGGGCCCGATCAAGGACTACGGCTTCACCTCCGGAAACCGTGACTACAACCGCAAGCAGAAGATCGACATCGCGCTGCCGAAGCTCGATCCGTCGGCGGCCGACCCCACCCAGGTCGACCAGCCGCAGGCCCCGGCCGGTGAGGGAGAGTCGGGGTGGAAGGGCTGGGAGCCCCGCACCTTCACCAAGGGCGGCAACAAGGTCACCGTCACTCCTTTGAAGCAGCGCTCGGTGGAGGGGGCCCGCAAGGCCGCCAGGTCACTGGCCACCCGCGCCCCGTCTTACCCGGACCCGATCATCAAGGGCAACTGGTGCCAGACCACCCTCGCCGGAGAAGCCCAGAAGTCGCTGATCACACGGAACGAGGCCTGCCTGTTCTACAACGTGCGTTTCACGGCGCTCTACACCTACGCCGGCGTCGAGGTCGCCAAGTACCGGGCCGACTTCGAAATCGCGTTCCAAGTGAAGACCGACCCGAAGAACGGCGACATCAAGACGTGGATCCAGCTCGTTCCGATCTACAACGATTTCCCCGGAGACGAGCGTGCCGTGCTGCTCGGTGACGGCGGCGAGGACGCCTTCATCGACTCCATGTGCTACAGCGACGGCTGCGAGGGCGGCTCGGGCGTGAAGAACTTCGACTTCTACAACGACCTGAGCTGGAAGGGCGGCGGTCAGCACGATCCGACCGACACTCACATCGCCACCGGCACCGCCGACCACAAATGGAACGGCAACGTCAAGGACGCTTCAGGCAGCCGGGACACGGATCTGTCCAAGACACTGCCGGTCTGGTTCGTCGGGCACTTCGTCACCGAGTCCGGCCCGCCGGACGGCAAGGGCGACTTGGAGCAGGACTCCGGCCCCTGGCGCTCCCCCGGCCTGGACGTACGCTGCGACAAGATCGCCGCTAACGGCGCCGACGCGGGCTGCGTTCTTCCCCAGTACTTCCCGACCTACAAGTTCAACACCGCGAAGTACCCGGCGGCAGCAGCGCACGCCTGGCTGATCCAGAACAAGTCGAAGGTCAAGGGCGGCGGCGCGTCGCTCTCCGATCCGCTGCAGTACCTGCCGCGCAAGGAACGCAACGAGAAGGCCCACCAGCGTGACGACAACCGAGACAAGACGATGTGCCCGAAGTACTCGGGCAAGCGCGCTGACGGCTGGGTGCCCAAGAAGCGGTTCGTGAAGCACTCATGGACCGCGCTGCACCCGGAGATCACTGAAGGCGCTAGAGAGACGATCTCCTGTGACGAATTCCCGTTCTCATCCACCTACCAGTCCCCCGGAGTCCCGACGGCCATCGGCGGCCAGAACCATGAACCGATCGACGGCGGCGGCGCGTGCATCCAGACCGTAGCGGCCAAGACCGACGACGGCAGCGAGCATCTCCTGGACGACACCCGCTACGACGCGCCCTCGTTCGACGAGAAGTGTGGCCGGTCGTCGATGTCGGGGAAGGTCAACTCCGGCTCGATGAGCCTGGATAGCTTCTACACCCCGTTCCTGAAGAAGTTCCGCATCATCGATAAGGACAAGTACCTGCTGGATCCGGGCAACGCCTGGTTCAAGGGCTGTGACCCGTCCAAGGCAGACCAGGCCTGCACGATGACCAAGCCCTGACGGCCCCATCGCATCACGGTCCCCGCCGCCGCACCATGCAGCGGCGGGGACCCGGCTGCACGATCAGTGCACCGGCCGCCAGTAGGCGGACGCCTCGTCCAGAGTCCGACCTGCCGGTTCCCGTGTCGGGTCGTCCCAGATCAGGCAGCCCCACACCAGACCGGGCACATCGGAGCCCATCCGATCGCCCGGCCCCTCAGTGAGGGTGCACAACACTTCGTCGAAGTAGCCGGCCACCGACGGAAATTGAGGGCCGTCCGGCGGCTCGCTCAGGTACCAGTGACCCATCCCGTCGTCGGACACCCAATGACCGGATTCAGGCCCGGCCTCATCTCGGGTCAGCCACGGAACCGCGGCCAGACCACCCCAGGGGTCCGGTCTCCCGACGCCGGGGAGCCGAGGCCCCAGCGCCTGGTCCGGGGACATGATGATCCCGTTGGGCAGGAATGCCCCGGAGCCGACCTCGCCTTCCTCGTCCTCCTCAATGACCTGATGATCCACTCCCCCGCACAGCCGCCACAGGGCAGCCAGCTCCACAGGAAGCCCGAAGCCCAGCTGCCTGCGCAGCTCTGCATCCACCGCACCGATCTCCTCCTCGGACGCCGGAGGAAGCAAACTCCGATGCGACAGCGGCGCGTGCCCCGCCAACCACTGCTCGAGCCGGGACCACGCCGTCTGCAACCGCTGTATCTCTTCGCTCATCAGGGCACCGTACCGACAACAAGGGCCCGACCAGCCCCGGTTGCGACCATAACCGGACCGGCCGTGTACCGGGGACCCGAGGCCAGCATCCCGGCAATGTACGGCCTGCGCGCCGAGGTACCGCGATGGGCAGTCAGGCACACCCATACTGCGCGTTTAGAAGTGCGATTGGAAGTGCGAGCAAGTAGGCGATTAGATGCGCGATCCGCTAGGGTGTCTCTTGGAGGTGACCTCTGTGTCCACTGAGAACGAGCTGTTCAGCGCCGTCGATGCGCTGCTGGAGCAGGTCGCGCAGGATGATCTGCCAGTCCCTGCGGAGCGCAAGCGTCTGCGGGAGGCGGCGGGCCTGAGCCAGGCGCAGATCGCCACGGCGCTGGGTGCCCGCCGGGAGGCCGTGGGGAACTGGGAGACTGGCAGGACCGAGCCGCGGCCGCCGAAGCGCGCCGCTTACGCGCGGCTGCTGGAGGGCCTCGCCGCCCGCTTTCCCGCCGCGGCCACCGACGAGCCCGCCGCTGCCCCGGCGCCGATGGTCCCGGAGGCGTTCACCCGCTCCGCACCCGTTCCCGCCCCGGCGGCCGAAGCGCCGGCGCCCCCGCCCCCGGCTGCTGCCGCACGACCGGCGCCCGCCGCGTCGTCGCGGCGCCCGAGTGCGAAGAAGGCAGTGGCGAAGAAGACCGCGGCGGCCGCGACCACCGACGTCGACCCGCGCTTCGAGAACGGGCCGCTCGCGGTCATCGACTGCGAGGACGGGCAGGTCTCCGCGTACTGCATCGGCGGCCTGGTCCTGGACGTGCCCGCCAAATCGCTCCCGGCCCTGGTCGACTGGACGCTGACCGAAGGCCGCCTCGGGCAGGCCCGCCTCCACCGCAACGGCCGCGACGCCGACCCGATCCTCGTCCTCACCGCGTCCGCACTGGAGCGCTTCGGCCTGCCCACCGCCCTGTCGGAACAGGAGCGGCACGCGGGCCGCCTCCCGGCCGGCCACAAGGTGGTCAAGCAGATCGAGCGCGCGGGCCTCCAGATGACCCAGCGGGGCCTGGGCCCGTGGGCCCGGCTCTACCGCGACCCCGAAGGCTCCCGGCGGCACTGCGTCCAGCTGTGCATCCTGCCCTGGCACGCCCTGGACGTCCGCGAGTGGGGCCGCAAGGACGACCCGCAGCTGCTGCTGACGATGCACCCGGCCGACCTGGTCCAGTACCTCGGTCTGTACGCGGCCCGGGTGATGACACCACGCGGCTCCACCGCGACGACCGGCCTGGAGCTGATGACCGCGCTGCGCCCGCCCACCCGCGCGGAGAAGAACCCGGCGACCGGCGAGTTCGAGCGGGCCTACAACGACGACGCGCTCACCCAGCTCTACCCGGTAGTGCCATGCGAGGTCCCCGACGAACACCCGATCCTCAAAGGCCAGTTCGCCCGGCACCACCTGCGCACCCCGGCAGAGATGCTGATGGAGGAGCCCTACGACTGGTGCCGGCCGCTGACCGACGAGGAGTGCACCAACCCCTACCTGGTCGTCGTCGACCTCAACATGTCGTTCGCCGCGGCGGCGAACGGTCTCACGGTTGGGCTGAACGGTCCGACGCACCTGAACAACCCGGCGTTCGATCCGAGGCTGCCTGGCTCGTGGCTGGTCGACCTCTCCCATGTCGACCTGTCCCGCGTACGGATCAACGGCCGCACGGTCGACGGCTCCCGGCTCCCGAGCCCGTTCACGCCGAAGGGCGACACCCCCACCGGCCCGGCCTGGTACGCCACGCCGACCGTCGCCTACGCGGTGGAGCTCGGCTTCGACGTCGCGCCGATCGAGGCGTACGTCCGCACGCACAACGGCCGCTACCTGGACTCCTGGTACAAGCGGCTGCGCGACGCGTACGTGGAGACGATGGCCGACATGGGCGTCACCACCGACCTCACCGGCCAGGAGTTCCTCGCGGCGATGGCACGGCGCAAGCAGGTCGACCCGACGATGGCGCTCCTGGAGACCGCGATCAAGGCGACGGCGAAGGGCGCGATCGGCAAGCTGCGCCAGCGCTCCCGGGGCCAGGTGCCGTACTACGAGCCCTATCCGGCGCTAGAGCGCGTGAACTGGCGCCCCGACATCCGGGCCGCCGTGCTCGCAAGCCAGCGGACCGGCCTGCACCGCAAGCTGATGAAGACGGCTGCCGCCGCCGACCTGTATCCGGTCGCGATCGGCACCGACGCCATCGTCTACCCCTCGCCCGGCCCGTCCCCGCTGGACGTCCTGCCGCAGACGCCCGAGGGCAAGCCGGTGCCGGGCGGCTTCCGGCTCGGGGTCTCGCCCGGGATGGTCAAGCACCAGGGCACCCAGACCGTCCTGTGGACGGAGCAGCAGTTCGAGGAGCGCGGCGGTGTCTTCAACATCTCCAACCTCATCAAGACCGTCGACCCGACGGCCGGAGAAGGGGAGTAGCAGGCCATGGTCGATTCGCTCGGGGACAGCCTGGATCGCGCGCTGGAAGGGGCATTCACCCGCCCCGCTCCCAAGAGCGCCCAGGCCCAGATGAAGTACCTGGTCAAGCAGCTCAAGGGCACTGTCGGCGTACACGTGAACGTGCATGGCTGCGTACGGATGAACGTGCAGAGTTCGTGATGTGCTGAGGTTCAGGGTTCGGCACTCTGCTGCCTGT
>NZ_JBVJFF010000032.1:0-23087 GCF_055587985.1 Streptomyces sp. NPDC046335
CAGGACGGTGGTGAGGCGTTGGGGGGTGAGGCTGGTGAGGATGCCGTCGTCGAGGGTGCCGGCGGTGTGGTAGACGGCGGTGAGGGGGTGTTCGGTGGGGATGGTGTCCAGTGCGTGGGCGAGTGCGGTGGGGTCGGCGGTGTCGCAGGCGGTGATGGTGACGTGGGCGCCGTGGTGGGTGAGGTGGGTGTGGAGGTCCGGGGCGCCGGGGGCGTTGGGGCCTTGGCGGCTGAGGAGCAGGAGGTGGCGGGCGCCGTGCTGGGTGACGAGGTGGCGGGCGAGGAGTGAGCCGAGGGTTCCGGTGCCGCCGGTGATGAGTACGGTGCCGTGCGGGTCGGGTGTGGGGGGTGTGGGCAGGGTGAGGACGATTTTGCCGGTGTGGTGGGCCTGGCTGAGGTGGCGGAAGGCGTGGACGCCTTGGCGCACGTCCCACGTGGTTAGGGGAAGCGGCTGGAGTGCTCCGTTCTCAAACAGTGCGAGTACTTCGGTGAGCATGTTGTTCAGTCGTTGCGGTCCTACGTGGCCGAGTTCGAAGGCGTGGTAGTTGACGCCGGGGTGGGTCTGGGCGAGCTGGTGGGGGTCGCGCAGGTCGGTCTTGCCCATTTCGAGGAAGTGGCCGCCGCGGGGGAGGGTGTCGAGTGAGGCGTCGATGAAGTCGTGGGTGAGGGCGTTGAGGACGGTGTCGACGCCGTGGTGGTGGGTGGTGGTGAGGATGTGTTGGCGGAAGTCGAGGGTGCGGGATGAGGCGATGTGGTCGTCGTCCAGGCCCATGGCGCGCAGGGTGGCCCATTTGGTGGGGTGGGCGGTGGCGTAGACCTCGGCGCCGAGGTGGTGGGCGAGTTGGATGGCTGCCATGCCGACGCCGCCGGTTCCGGCGTGGATGAGGATGGATTGGCCGGTGTGGAGGTCGGCGAGGTCGACCAGGGCGTAGTAGGCGGTGAGGAAGACGACGGGGATGGCGGCTGCTTGCTGGTAGGTCATGTGGTCGGGGATGGGTGTCAGTGATGTGCGGTTGCTGATTGCGGTGGGTCCGAAGGCGCCGGGGATGAGGCCCATGACGCGGTCGCCGGGGGTGAGGTCGGTGACGTCGGGTGCTGTTTCTACGACGGTGCCTGCGCCTTCGACGCCGATGGGTCCGGCGTTGGGGATCATGTTGAGGGCGTTGAGGATGTCGCGGAAGTTCAGTCCTGCGGCGTGTACTGCGATGCGGACCTGTCCGGGGGTCAGTGGTTGGGTTGCTTCGGGGAACGGGATGAGGGCGAGGTTGTCGAGGGATCCCTTGTGTGGGCAGTCCAGTCGCCAGTGTGAGCCGTCGGTGGGTGGGGTGAGTGTGGTGGTTTTGGAGGTGTGTTGGAGTCGTGGTGTGAGGAGGGTGTTGGTGCGTAGGGCGAGTTGGGGTTCTTCGGTGGTGAGTGCGGTGGTGATGGCTTGGGTGAGGGATGTGGTGGTGTCGAGGTCGATGAGGTGGAAGCGGTGGGGGTGTTCGGCTTGGGCGGTGCGGATCATGCCCCAGATGGGGGCGTGGGCGAGGTCGGGTGCGGGGTCGTGGGGGGCGGTGGTGAGGGCGTGCCGGGTGATGATGATCAGGCGGGTGTCGGTGAGGCGGGGTTCGGCCAGCCATGCCTGTACCCATGCCAGGAGTCGTTGTGCGACGGTGTGTACGTGTCGTGCGGTTTCCTGGGCCGCCGCGATCGTCCCGGACGGATGCTGAACACCACTGCCGTCACCGCTATCGCTGCTGCCGTTGCTGGTGGGGTGGGTTTCGTTGTTGGTGTGCCAGTCGTGGACGTTGAGAATGGCGATGCGAGGTGGGGGTGTGCCGGTGTCCAGGCAGTGGATCAGGGCTGTCAGGTCGTCGTGGGTGTCGACAGGGACACCGGCGGTGGTCAGCGCGGCGGAGACGCCCAACGGATCGGCATCCACCACAGCCCAACGCTCACCCTCGGCGACACGGGGAGCCGGTGGGTCCAGGACCTCGGTCCATTCCACGTGGTACAGATGGTCACCGCCGACCGGACGAGCTGCCTCCAACTGGGCATAGTTGATCGGGCGAGTGACCAGGCGCCCGATGGTGGCCACGGGGGCGTTGGCGAGATCTGTGATGGACACGGCCACGGCGTCCGGGCCGCGGGGAGTCACTCGTACCCGCAAGGCGGAGGCGCCCGCGGCGTGGATGGTTACGTGTTCCCAGGAGAACGGCAGCCGCCCGCGGCTCGCGTCTTCCGGCGACTCACCCTCGTCCACGACGGTGAAACTGACCGCGTGCAAGGCGGCGTCGAAGAGGGCAGGGTGCAGGGTGTAGCTGCTGGCCTCATGCGCGTGGCTCTCGGGGAGCGCCACCTCGGCGAAGATCTCGTCGCCGTCACGCCAGGCAGCGGTCAGGCCCTGGAAGGCGGGGCCGTAGGCGAAGTCGCGGCCGGCCAAGCGCTGGTAGAAGTCATCGGTCGGTAGCCGCCGGGCCCCGGTGGGGAGCCAAGGCTCGTCGCCACCGATGTTGGAGGCGTGCTCATCGGCGTTGTCCGCGGCCAGGATTCCGGTGGCATGCTGACGCCAGCCAGTGTCCTGCGCCGTGTCCCCATCCGCTTCGTCGTGGGGTGGGGTGGTGCGTGAGTGGATGGTGAGGGTGCGTCGTTGGTTGGTGTCGGGTGGGTTGATGGTGAGTTGGAGTTGGGTGTCGGTGTGGTGGGGGAGGGTGAGGGGGGTGTGGAGGGTGAGTTCTTCGAGGTGGGGGTGGTCTGTGTGGGTGGCGGCGTGGAGGGCGAGTTCGACGAGTGCGGTGCCGGGGAGGAGGACGGTGTCCATGACGGAGTGGTCGGCGAGCCAGGGGTGGGTGGTGAGGGAGAGGCGTGCGGTGTAGATGTGGGTGTCGGTGTCGGCGAGTTGGACGGTGGCGCCGAGGAGGGGGTGGGTGGTGGTGTGCAGTCCCGCGGCGGTGACATCGCCCGTGGGGGCCGGGGCGTCGAGCCAGTACCGCTGGCGTTGGAAGGGGTAGGTCGGCAGGTCGACCTGGCAGGGGGTGGCACCGGTGAGTACCGGCTCCCACGTGACGGGCAGGCCGTGGGTGTGCGCCTCGGCCAGGGAGGCCAGGAAACGGCGGGGGCCTTCCTCGTCCCGGCGCAGCGTGCCCATTACGACGGGCTGAGTCGCCCTCCCGCCCCCGCTTACACCGGCTGGTTCAGCCCCGTGGGCCGTGGAGTCGGCTGTGTCGTGGATGGTGTGGGTGAGGACGGGGTGGGGGCTGGTTTCGATGTAGGTGTGGTGACCTGACGCGTCAAGGGTGCGCAGCGCGTCGTGGAAGTGGACGGGCTGGCGGAGGTTGTTGTACCAGTAGTCGGCGTCCATGACGGGTTCGGTGATCCACTGACCGGTCACGGTGGACAGGAGGGGAATGCCGGGTGCGGCGGGGGCGAGATGGGCCAGGCTGTCACGGATCTGCGTTTCGACTGCCTCGACGTGGGAGCTGTGGGAGGCATAGTCGACAGGAATACGGCGGGCGCGGATCTTGTGCTCGGTGCAGTGGGTGAGGAGCTCCTCGATGGTGTGGGGGTCGCCGGAGACGATGACGTTGCGGGGTCCGTTGACGGCGGCGATGGAGAGTTGTCCGGGCCAGGTGGCGAGGTGGTGGCGGGTTTGTTCTTCGGAGAGGGTCAGGGAGCACATGGCGCCGTGGCCGGCGAGTTGGGCGAGGGCCTGGCTGCGCAGGGCGATGGTGGTGGCGGCGTCGGTGAGGGTGAGGGCTCCGGCGATGTGGGCGGCGGCGATCTCTCCCTGGCTGTGGCCGATGACGGCATCGGGGTGAATACCGCAGGCCTGCCACATGCGGGCCAGTGCCACCATCACGGCGAACAGCACGGGCTGCACGACATCCACCCGTTCCAGCGCCGGGGCGTCGGCGGTCTGGCGGAGCACGTCGGTCAGCGACCAGTCGACATGCGGGGCCAGCGCCTCCTCACACGCGGCGATCTGCCCGGCGAACACCGGTGAGGCATCCAGCAGGTCGGCTGCCATGCCCGCCCACTGAGAACCCTGACCCGGAAAGACGAACACCGACTTGCCCGCCAGCCCGGTGGCGACGCCGGTGACCACGTGTGCGGAAGGGACTCGGGCGGCCAACTGCTCAAGCCCGGCGAGCAGTTCCTCCCGGTCGCGGCCGAGGACGACTGCGCGGTGCTCGAAGGTGGTGCGGGTGGTGGCCAGGGACCAGCCAACATCGCGCGGAGCCAGCTCAGGGCGGTCGTTCACATGGTTCCGCAGGCGCGCTGCCTGTTCCCGGAGCGCGCCCTCGTCGCGTCCCGAGACCAACCACGGGATGGTCTCCGCCTCCAATACCGGCTCGGGCTCCGCATCGCCGTCCCGGGCGGGCGGTGTCTGGCCCGCGGCCGGATTGCCGGGTGCCGGGGGCTGTTCGAGGATGATGTGGGCGTTGGTGCCGCTGACGCCGAACGAGGAGACGCCGGCGCGGCGCGGACGGTCCGCGGGGGGCCACGGCCGCGCCTCGGCGAGCAGGTCGAGGGCTCCGGTGGACCAGTCCACGTGCGGGGTGGGCGCGTCCACGTGCAGGGTCTGGGGCAGGGTCTCGTTGCGCAGGGCCATGACCATCTTGATGACGCCCGCCACCCCTGCGGCGGCCTGGGTGTGGCCGATGTTCGACTTCACCGACCCGATCCGCAGGGGCCGTTCGGCGGGCCGGTCCCTGCCGTACGCGGCCAGCAGCGCCTGGGCCTCGATGGGGTCGCCGAGAGTCGTGCCGGTGCCATGGGCCTCGACCGCGTCGATGTCGGCTGCCGTGAGCCCGGCGTTGGCCAGGGCCTGGCGGATCACCCGTTGCTGGGCGGGGCCGTTCGGCGCGGTCAGGCCACTGCTGGCCCCGTCCTGGTTGACGGCACTACCGCGTACCAGGGCCAGCACCGGGCGGCCGTCGCGCTGGGCCTGGGACAGCGGCTGAAGGAGCAGCATGCCCGCGCCCTCGGCCCACCCCGTACCGTCCGCGCCCGCCGCGAACGCCTTGCACCGCCCGTCCGAGGCCAGTCCCCGCTGCCGGCTGAACTCGACGAATCGGAACGGCGCGGCCATCACCGTCGCCCCACCCGCCAGGGCCATGGAGCACTCCCCGTTGCGCAGGGCCTGGCAGGCCAGGTGCAGCGCCACCAGTGACGACGAGCACGCCGTGTCGACCGTGAGTGCCGGACCCTCCAGCCCCAGGGTGTACGCCACCCGGCCCGACGCGACACTGCTCGCGCTGCCGGTTCCCAGGTAGCCCTCAAGGCCGTCCGGTACGTCATGGAGCCGTGCGGCGTAGTCGTGGCCCGCATAGCCGACGAAGGTTCCCGTCCGGCTGCCCTTGAGGGCGACCGGGGAGATACCGGCTCGCTCGATGGCCTCCCAGGCCGTCTCCAGTAGCAGCCGCTGCTGCGGGTCGGTGGCCAGTGCCTCGCGGGGTGAGATGCCGAAGAAGGCGGCGTCGAACTCGGTCGCGTCGTGGAGGAAACCGCCCTCACGGACATAGGACGTGCCCGGGTGGTCCGGGTCCGGGTCGTACAGTCCCGCGAGGTCCCAGCCGCGGTCGACCGGGAACTCCGAGATGGCGTCCCGGCCCGCGGCCAGGAGCTCCCAGAACGACTCCGGGGACGCCGCTCCGCCCGGGAAGCGGCAGGACATGCCCACGATGGCGATCGGCTCCGCGGACGCGGCGATCAGGTTCTGGTTTGTGCGTCGAAGCCTTTCGATCTCTCTGAGGGATGCCCGGAGGGCTTTGGCGACCTTCTCGTCAGCTGAAGTCACCACTATGTGAATTCCCTCTCCGTGTGAGAATACAGAAGGCTTCAGACGCCATGTCGGCAGGGCGCATGGCGCGCAAGACATTCAAGCGCGCCGACCTGTTCTCGCGGTGGCGTCATGTTGGGGCTTCTATTCTTTCCGTCCTGCCCCCGCGTATTCGCCGTGCGCGAGACACGCACCGCACTATGCCGAAACCGTCGCCAGGCGAGGTCGCTCGATCCCCGAAAAACCGCTCATCATGTGCCGGTCATTTCCGTGTTTCGGCCGCACCTCGGTGCCGAGGCATGAGGATGCCGCAGAACCCCAGAGACGCTTATCAGATTGGCCGTGTGAGAGCGCCTTCGCAAGTCCTCTATCCGGTAGAAAAACTCCGGCATTCGTACGCATGTGGCAACACTGGGAAGAATGGGTTCGATTATGAATCGTAAGTGACCGATTGAGGCTGCGGATGACCGAATGGGGTGGTGGGCGATAGGCGGGTGTGTAGGGGTGAACAGATGTGCACCATTCCGATGCCGATAAAAGGACGCTCCGCAATGGTTTGGGGAAAGGTGGGTAAGGGGCCCACAAAGGACGGATAAGGGTTGAGGTACTCGACCGCGATGGATAAGGTGAATCCCTGTATGGTCTGTGAGCACGTGGCATCGGCGCATGACGGAGCCTGACAGCGAGTGGGATCTCGTGATACCGGCCATATGGCCCGATGGGCCTGCTCGCAAAGGAAGACATTCCTCCCATGGACTTCCCGTGAAGTCCGGGCCGAAAGGCCTCTGCCGATCTCAGACGTCTTCACCGGCGCGTCCACCGGTGCTTCCGCCGGAACGACGTGCCGCAACGACGTGCCGGAATATCGCGCTGGAACACGGTTCCGTACGGTGCGCGGTCCGCGACGGTTCTCCCGGCCCGCCCGCGAGCTTCCCCGGTACGGCCGGACCCAAGGGCAGCTGAGCTGTCCCGCCCCAGATCAGTGTGAACACAGGAGGGCTCGATGACGGACGCGGACTTTCCCGCCGGCCACGAAGTCGGTGTGCTGTACGACCAGATCCACCCCTTCGCCGACCGGCTCTTCGTCGGGAAGAACATGCACTTCGGCTACTGGTCGGGCCCCGAGGACCAGAGCACCGCCGAGCAAGCCCAGGACCGGCTCACCGACATGATGACCGAACGCGTGCGGCTCACCCCCGCCGGCCGGTTTCTCGACATCGGATGTGGCCTGGGGGGCCCGACCCTGCGCTACGCCCGGGCCACGGGAGCCCGCGTCACGGGCGTCACGGTCAGTTCCTGCCAAGTGGCGGCATGCGAGGAGCAGGCGCGCGCCGAAGGGCTCGAGGACCGGGCGGAGTTCCACCTCGCGGACGCCACCGACAGACTGCCGTTCGCCGACGAATCGTTCGACGCCGCCTGGGCGCTGGAGAGCTTCCCGCACATGGACCGGGCCGCCGCGCTGCGGGAGATCGCCCGCACGCTCCGCCCCGGCGCCCGATTGGCCCTGACGGACTTCCTCCGGCCCGAGGAGAACACCGAGAACCTCACCGGCATGCTGGAGAACGTGCGGCAGCAGTGGATGATCACGCTGGTCAGCCACGACGAACTGCTGTCGCTGCTGGAGGCGGCCGGATTCGATGTCGAGGAGAGCCTCGATATCAACGCGAACACGGCCCGCAACGGGGAGATGCTCGCCCGGCAGCTGAGCGAGACCTACGGCGAGCAGGTGATGGAGAACCTCCCGGGAGCGGGTGATGTCCCCGGGACGTACGTGCTGCTCACCGCCAGGAAGCGTTGAGGGGTCGTCCCCCTGCGGTGCGGACCCGACTCGCGACGAAGGCAAAGGAGTTCAGAGGCGATGGTGCAGGAAACCGGCGCGGTGGCTCCCGTGCTGTGGATGCTCCGGGCGGCCGGCAAGGACGCGCTGGCGGCCAGGGCGGGCTCCCTGCGGCAGTACCTGGCGTCCCGGACCGACTGGCGGCCCGCGGATGTGGGCCGCACGCTCGCCGGGGCCGCGCTCGACGGATCGGCCTCGGACGGGATGACGCGCGCGGCGCTGGTCGCGGAGGACCGCGACGACTTCCTGGAGCGGCTGGCGGCGCTCGCCGAGGGGCGCGGGGCGCTCGGCCTGGTCGAGGGCCGGGGCACCGCGGGCCCGATCGCCTTCGTCTTCCCCGGCCAGGGCGCCCAGTGGCCCGGCATGGCCCGCGAACTGCTCCATGCCGCACCGGAGTTCCGTGACCGGATGGACGACTGCGCCCAGGCGCTGGAACCGTTCATCGACTGGTCGCTCATGGACGCGGTACGCGGCAACCCCGGCGCGCCCGGCCTGGACCGCGCGGATGTCGTGCAGCCCGCCCTGTTCGCCGTGATGGTGTCCCTGGCCGCGTTGTGGGAGAGCCACGGTGTGCGGCCTGACGCGGTACTCGGCCACAGCGTGGGCGAGGTCACGGCCGCCGCCGTCTCCGGCGCCCTGTCGCTGGAGGACTCCGCGCGCGTGGTGGCGCTCTGGAGCCAGGCGCAGGCGACGCTCGCGGGGCGCGGCGAGATGGTCTCCGTACTGGCCTCGGCGGACGAGGTCGAGCCCCGGCTGGCGCGCTGGGAAGGCCGCCTGGTCATCGCCGCGGTCAACGGCCCCCGGTCGCTGATCGTCTCCGGAGACGCCGACGCCGCGGCGGAACTGCTGACGGACCTCACCGCGACCGGAGTGCGCGCCCGCACGATCACCGTGGGGCTCGCGGCGCACTCCCCGCACATCGACGAGATCCTTCCGCGCCTGCGCACGGACCTGGCACCCGTCCGGCCGCGCCCCGCAGCCCTCCCGTACTACTCCGCACTGGCCGGAGACCTGCTCCCGGACCCTCGGCTCGACGCCGACTACTGGTGCCGCAACCTGCGCGGCACCGTGCGGTTCGAAGAGGCCGCGCGGGCCCTGCTGCGCGCCGGGTACGGGGTGCTGCTGGAGGTCAGCCCGCACACCGTCCTGACCTCCGCCCTCCAGGCCGGCGCCGAAGCGGCCCGCAGCGACGCCCTCGTCTGCGGAACGCTGCGCCGGGACCAAGGCGGCCACGCCCGGTTCCTCACCTCGCTCGGGGAACTGTGTGCCCACGGTGTCACCCCCGACTGGGAGCGGGTGTTCGCCGCACATCCCGGGCCCGGGACGGAACCGCCGCTGGACCTCACGGCCTTGAGCGCGTACGACCCGGTGACCACCGGAGCCCCGCTGCGGGACCGGCTGGCCGGACTGCCGGGCCGCGAGCAGCGCGCGGAGCTGCTGGCACTGGTGGACCGCGAGCTCGCGGCGGTGCTGGGGAAGCCCGGCGCGGTGAGCGCCGACCGGGCGTCAGTCCCCTTCCTCGAACTGGGCGTCGACTCCGTGACAGCGGTGGAGCTGCGCCATCGGATCGTCGCGGCGACGAGCGCCCCGTTCCCCGCCACGGTGGTCTTCGACCACCCGACGCCCGCCGCGCTCGCGGAGTTCCTGCACACCGAGCTCACCGGTGCCTCCCAGACTCCCGCCCACCCGGCGGCGGCCCAGGCCGGCGCCCCGCCGGACCCCGCCGAACCGGTGGCGATCGTGGGCATGGCATGCCGCTATCCCGGCGGCGTCGCGAGCCCCGACGAGCTGTGGCGGCTGGTGTCCGACGGCACCGACGCCGTCACGGCGTTTCCGGCCAACCGTGGCTGGGACATCGCCGGCGCGTACGATCCGGAGCCGAGCGTCCCGGCCCGCTACTACCAGCGCGAAGCCGGTTTCCTCCACGATGTCGACCAGTTCGACGCCAGCTTCTTCGGCATCTCGCCGCGCGAGGCGCTGGCGATGGACCCCCAGCAGCGGCTGCTCCTCGAAACGGCGTGGGAGGCCGTCGAACGGGCGGCCATCGAGGTGCCTTCGCTGCGCGGCAGCCGGACCGGGGTGTTCATCGGTGCGATGACCATGGACTACGGTCCCCGCCTGGACGAGGGCGCCGAATCCGGCGGCCACCTGCTGACCGGCAACACCGGCAGCGTCGCCTCCGGGCGGCTGGCCTACACCCTGGGCCTGGAGGGCGCGGCGATCACCGTGGACACCGCCTGCTCCTCCTCACTGGTCGCCCTGCACCTGGCTGTTCAGGCCCTCCGGCACGGCGAATGCGGGCTCGCGCTCGCCGGAGGCGCGACGGTCATGTCCACGCTGGGTATGTTCGTGGAGTTCTCCCGGCAGCGGGCGCTGGCCCCCGACGGCCGGTGCAAGGCGTTCGCCGCCTCGGCCGACGGCTTCGGTCTCGCCGAGGGCGCGGGCATCCTGCTGCTGGAACGGCTGTCGGACGCCCGGCGCAACGGACACCCCGTGCTCGCGGTCGTCCGCGGATCAGCGGTCAACCAGGATGGCGCGAGCAACGGCCTCTCGGCACCCAACGGGCCGGCGCAGCAACGCGTCATCCGGGAGGCACTGGCCAACGCGGGAGTGGAGCCGGCCGAGGTGGACGCCGTGGAGGCGCACGGGACCGGCACCAAGCTCGGCGACCCGATCGAGGCCCAGGCCCTGTTGGCCGCCTACGGGCAGGGCCGCCCCGCCGACCGGCCGCTGTGGCTCGGATCGCTGAAGTCCAATCTCGGCCACACCCAGGCCGCCGCCGGTGTGGCAGGCGTGATCAAGATGGTGCAGGCCATCCGCCACGGAGTGCTGCCCCAGACCCTGCACATCGACGAGCCCTCCCCCTACGTGGACTGGTCGTCCGGGGCCCTCGGACTGCTCGGCGAACCGCGGCCCTGGCCGTGCCACGGCCGCCCCCGCAGGGCGGGCGTGTCGTCCTTCGGCATCAGCGGCACCAACGCGCACGTGATCCTGGAGCAGGCTCCACCGCAACCCGCCATCCCCGCGGCCAGGAAGGCGGCCCCGCCCGCGGTGCTCGCCCCGTCCCTCGTGCCATGGCTGCTCTCCGCCAAGACCGAGGAGGCGCTGCGCGAACAGGCGCGCCGACTCCTCAGCGCCCTGCTGTCCGATGCCGCGCCGAGTGCCGGGGCCCCGCACCCCAGCACCCGCCGCGGACCCGGCGCCGTCTGAGCCGACGCGCGGCGGATCACCGGACGCCTCAGCGGGCCCCGGCTCGGCGGACACCTCCCGGCAGCGGCGGGGAGGCGCCGTCCGCTCCGGGGCCGCCGCGTAATGGCTGCGCAGAGGCGCGTTCGACGACCCCCGCGGAAGCCCCCGCGGCGCTCCGCCCGCGTACGTCCCCCAGAACTGCTGCGCCCAGCGCCGCATCAGCATGATGGGCCCATCACCCGCGGCGATCCTTGGAAGGGCGGCGGGCCGCTCTGTTCTCCCAGATCGGGTAGTCCTGCTTCACCTGCCTCTCGGTGACGAAGCAGACCAGGTGGAAGAGGGCGGGCGCGAGCGCGGCTCCCGCCCGCGACCGATCCTCGCGGACGTCGTCAGCCTGAGCCGCATCCGACCTGGCTCCTCCGGGGTGAGCGCCGCGGCGGGCGCCAGACGAAGTGGTGGAAGGGGCAGATGACGTCCTCCCCGGCGACCGGCCCGCCGCCGTGCCCGAGGTGGGCCCCAGATGCGGACAGTACGGGCGGGTGGTGCGCAGCCGGCCGCCTCTGGTGCGGTGGACGACGACATCCTCACCCGCGAGCCGCCCGGTGAAGACCCGGCCGGACGCACGCATGCGGGGCTGGCGGCCCTGCGCGGACCGCCTCTCGTACGCGCCGTCAGCGGCGGCCGGGAACGCTCCGCGCCGGCTGGCTCAGAGGTCGCTTTCCGGGTCGGAACCCGGTGCCTCAAGGGCCATATCGACAAGGCTGTCGAGATCCATGGAGTCGAGAACCTCCGCCGGGGCGTCCTCGGCCGGAAGGGACGCCTCCCCGCGTACGTCGGCCAGCCGTAGCAATGGCTCCAGCAGCCCGGCCGCCCGCAACTCGCCCAGCGGGATGGACGCCATGGCCGCTCGGACGTCGCTCTCGCGGCTCAGGGGCAAGTCGACGGTGTCCTGTCGGTCGCTTCCGTTGCGGGCAGCGGCCGGGCAGAGGTCGGAGAATGCGGTACTCAGCACATGGCGGGCGAGGGCGTCGGGGGCGGGGTAGTCGAAGATCAAGGTGGCCGGCAGTCGCAGGCCGGTCGCCGCTGTCAGCCGGTTCCGCAGGTCTACAGCCGTCAGGGAGTCGAAACCCGACTCCAGGAACCCCCGGTCCGCCGGTACCGCCTCGGGTGTGCGATGCCCCAGGGCGGTGGCGGCCTCGCCCCGGACGAACTGCAGCACCGCGGGCTCCCGCTTGTCGGGCGGCAGCGCGCTGAGCCGCCGGCGCAACGTGTCCGACGGGTCGGTGGGCGCGGCTTCCTCGGACGCGGTCATGTGGGCACGCGCCTCGGGGATCTCCGAGAGAAGGGGATGCGGGTGGGTGGCGGTGAGGCTCGGGACGAGGTCGGCCCAGTCGATGTCGGCGATGGTGACGCAGGCGCCGTGCTGGTGCGCGCGCTGAAGGGCCGCGGCGGCGAGACCGGGCGGCAGCGGAATGAGGCCATGGCGCGGCGCGGGTCGGCGGGAGCCGGTGGAAGCGGCCATGCCGGCTTCGGCCCACGGCCCCCAGGCGACGGAGACCGCGGGCAGGCCGGCGGCGTGGCGGTGGTGGGCAAGGGCGTCGAGGTAGGCGTTGGCGGCCGCGTACCCCGCCTGACCGGGACTGCCCCAGGTGGCCGCGGCCGACGAGAAGAGGACGAACTGGGAGAGGGGGAGACTCCGGGTGAGGTGATGGAGGTTGTCGGCCGCTTCCTTCTTGGCCCGCAGCGTGTCCGCCACCTGTTCTGAGGTGGTGTTGGCGAGAGTGGCGTCGTTGAGGACGCCCGCGGCGTGGACGACGGTGGTCAGCGGGAGGTCGGCGGGGATGTCCTCGAGAACCCGGGTGAGGGCGTCCCGGTCCGCGGCATCGCAGGCGACGACGGTGACGCGCGCGCCCGACTCGGCCAACCCGGCGCTGAGTTCGGCCGCGCCGGGAGCATCCAAGCCGCGGCGGCTCACCAGTACGAGGTGCGGGGCGCCCTCGGCGGCGAGGCGCCGGGCGACCTGGGCCCCGAGAGCGCCGGTGCCGCCGGTGATCAGGGTGGTGCCCGCGGAGTCCCAGGCCGTCGGAGAGACCGTCGGCGGGGGAGCGGCATGCCGCAGACGCGGCGTGTGCAGGCCCTGAGGACGGACGGCCAACTGGTTCTGCCGGTTGGGGTGAGAGCCGGGAACGGTGATGTGCCGGAGCGCGGTCGCGAGCAGAGTCTCGGCACATCCGGCCGTGGCGGAGTGGTCGATGAGGCCGCCCCACTGGTGGGGCTGCTCAAGGGCGGCGGTACGGCCAAGTCCCCATACGAGAGCCTGCGCGGGCTGGTTGAGCGGGTCCTGGCTGCTCACGCTGACGGCGCTCTGGGTGACACACCACAGCGAAGCCGCCGGCCGCGCTGCGCCGACAGCGTGGAGGAGCGCCAGGGTCGCGTGCGTACCGACCGGGAGCGCGGGGTGCGCGGGGTGGGGCTCTTCGATGAGAGCGAGGAACGACAGGATGCGCGTCGGCGCCGGTACCGAGGCGGCGAGTCGGTCGGCGAAGTACTCCCGATCGGCGGTGGGGTCGACGGCGAGGACCTGGTGGGGAATGCCTTGGCCGCGGAGAGTACGGAGCCAGTCGGTGACCGGTGCGCTGTCTGCATGGCCCTCCGGCACGACCAGCAGGAACCGGTGGTCGGCCGACGGGCCGCTCGGAAGCGGCGGGGACGAAGGGGCGGGCTTCCAGACGACGTCGTAGCACCAGCCGTCCATGGTGGAGCACTCGCGCTGCCGACGGCGCCACTGGGAGAGCATGGGCAGCACGGCGCCGAGACTGGAGCGCTGCTCGGTGCCCTGCGGCTGAAGGGCCTCCGCCACAGCTGCCAGATCCTGCTGCTCGATCGCCTCCCAGAACGGAGCCTCTCCCGCGCCCTGAGCCGCAGCCGAGCCCGCACCGGGGAGCACGGGGGGAGCCTCCAGCCAGTAGCGCTGGCGTTGGAAGGCGTAGGTGGGCAGTTCCATCCGGCGGGCGCCGGTGTCGGCCAGTGTCGCTTGCCAGGCGAGGGGCATTCCGTGTACGTGTGCGTGGGCCAGGGCGTTCAGGAGGGTGGGTACTTCTGGGCGGTCGCGGCGCAGGAGCGGGGCGATGACCGGGGGCTGGGGAGGCGGCGTGTTTGTGGTGTCACTGGTGCTGGTGGTGGCGTCGCTGGTGGTGGTGTGGGTGAGGGGGGTGAGGGTGGCGTCGGGGCCGAGTTCGAGGTAGGTGGTGGTGTGGTGCTGGGTGAGCCAGTTCAGGGCGTCGTGGAAGCGGACGGTGGTGCGTGCTTGGTTGGTCCAGTAGCGGGGGGAGCGGGCCTGGTCGGGGGTGAGGGGCTGTCCGGTGAGGTTGGACAGGACGGGCAGGGTGGGGGTGTGGCGGGTGGTGTGTTCGATGACGGTGTGGAAGTCGTCCAGCATGGGGTCGATGTGGTGGGAGTGGAAGGCGTGGCTGACGCGTAGGGGTGTGGTGCGGTAGCCGGCGGTCTGCCATTGGCGGCGCAGTGTGGTCAAGGCGTCGCTGTCGCCGGAGACGACCATGGCGTGTGCGGTGTTGACCGCGGCCAGGGATACCTGCCCCTGGTAGGGGGCCAGCGCCTGGGTGATGGTAGGTTCGTCGGCTTCCACGGCGAGCATGGCTCCGCCGGGGGGCAGGGCCTGCATGAGGCGGGCGCGGGCGGCGACCACGGTGCACGCATCCGCCAGTGACCACACTCCGGCCACATGGGCGGCGGCCAGTTCGCCCACCGAGTGGCCCAGGAGGTAGTCGGGGCGCACCCCCCAGTGTTCCAGCAAGCGGTAGAGGGCTACTTCCACGGCGAAGAGGCCGCTTTGGGTGTAGAGGGTGTGGTCCAGGAGCGCGGCCTGGGGGGTGCCGGGCTCGGCCCACACCACCTCCCGCAACCGGAACTCCCCCACCCCCTCCAGCTCACCCTCCAGGTGCTCACACACTTCGTCCCACACGCGGGCGAAGACGGGAAAGGCCTCGGCCAGCTCGCGCCCCATCCCCAGCCGCTGCGCGCCCTGCCCGGTGAACAACAACGCCACCCGCCCCCGACCCTGGCCCTTCGCGGCACCACCGGTGGTGCTGGTGGTGGTGCCGGTGATCACCTGTACGCCGTCCGGCTGTCCGGCGGCGAGCTGTTCCAGTCCGTGCAGCAGCTCTTGCGCATCATGGCCAAGGACGACCGCACGGTCTTCGAAACATGCCCGCCCGCCGGCCAGGGACCAGCCCACATCCACCGCCTGCCAGCCCGGCCGCTCCCCCAGGTATGCCCGCAGCCGGGCCGCCTGCTCCCGCACTGCCTGCTCACCACGCCCGGACACCACCCACGGCACCACCGGCATACAAGCCGGCGCGGGTGCGGATGATTGGGCGGGTGGCTGGGCGGGTGTGGGGTTGGTCGGTTCTTCGGTGGTGGGGGCGTCTTCGAGGATGAGGTGGGCGTTGGTGCCGCTGACGCCGAAGGAGGAGACGCCGGCGCGGCGGGGGCGGTCGGTGCGCGGCCAGGGGCGGGGTTCGGTCAGAAGTGACACCGCCCCGCTGCTCCAGTCGACGTGCGGGGTGGGGGCGTCCACGTGCAGGGTCTTCGGCAGCACTCCGTGCCGCAGGGCCATCACCATCTTGATCACACCCGCCACACCTGCCGCGGCCTGGGTATGGCCGATGTTCGACTTCAACGACCCGAGCCACAGGGGGTTGTCCGTGGTGCGGTTTTGGCCGTAGGTGGCCAGGAGTGCCTGGGCTTCGATGGGGTCGCCGAGCTTGGTGCCGGTGCCGTGGGCCTCGACCGCGTCGACATCGGCTGCCGCCACACCAGCGCTGTCCAGAGCCTGCCGGATCACCCGTTCTTGTGCGGGACCGTTCGGAGCCGTCAGCCCGTTGCTCGCCCCGTCCTGGTTGACCGCGCTCCCTCGTACCACTGCCAGCACCGGATGCCCGTTGCGCCGCGCCAACGACAACGGCTCCAACAGCAGCACCCCCGCACCCTCAGCCATGCCCGTGCCGTCCCCACTGGCGGCGAACGCCTTGCAACGCCCGTCCGGGGCCAGCCCGCGCTGCCGGCTGAAACCGATGAACACGCCCGGCGACGAGATTACCGTCACCCCGCCGGCCAGGGCGAGGGAGCATTCACCGTTTCGTAGGGCCTGGCAGGCGAGGTGCAGCGCCACCAGCGACGACGAGCACGCGGTGTCCACCGTGACCGCCGGGCCCTCCAACCCCAACGTGTAGGACACCCGGCCCGACACCACACTGGCCAGGTTGCCGGTCATGAGGTGGCCCTCGGAGACCTCGGGGGTCTGCGGCCAGCCCGCCGCGTAGTCGTTGCCCGTCGAGCCCGTGAACACACCGGTCCGGCTGCCTTTGAGGGTGGTGGGGTTGATGCCGGCGTGTTCGAGTGCTTCCCAGGCGGTTTCCAGGAGGAGTCGTTGTTGGGGGTCGGTGGCCAGTGCTTCGCGGGGGGAGATGCCGAAGAAGGTGGGGTCGAAGTGGGCTACGTCGTAGAGGAATCCGCCTTCTCGGGCGTAGGAGGTGCCTGGTTGTTCGGGGTCGGGGTCGTACAGTGCGTCGAGGTCCCAGCCGCGGTCGGTGGGGAATCCGGCGATGGCGTCGTGGTTGGTGGCGAGCAGGTTCCACAGGGCCTCGGGGGAGGAGGCTCCGCCGGGGTACCGGCAGGCCATCCCCACCACCGCGATCGGCTCCGACGACGCGGCGGCCGAGGGAGCGGCGGCCGCCGGCGCAGGCAGCGCCCGGCTCCGCGTACCGCCGATCGCCTCGGAAAGCCGCGCCACCAGGTGATTGGCGAGAGCCGTGGGGCTGGGGTGGTCGAAGACGAGCGTGGCGGACAGCCGCAGCCCGGTGGCCGTGCCCAGGCGGTTGCGCAGCTCCACGGCGGTGAGCGAATCGAACCCCGACTCCGTGAAAGCGCGGTCCGCGTCGACCGCGTCGGGCGTCGGATGCCCGAGGACGGCTGCCGCCTGCGCGCGTACGACGTCCAGGACAGCCTCCGCGCGCTCCGGACCCGCGAGCCCTGACAGGCGTTGGCGCAGCCCCGCGCTCGCGCCCTCGGTACGCGTCCCGGAAGCCCGGCGCGTGGCGCTCGTCAGCTTGCGCAGCAGCGGCGCGTCCTGTGTCCGCAGGGCCGCGATGTCGAGACGCATCGGCAGCAGCAGTGCCTCGTCCCTGCCGACAGCCGCGTCGAACAGCGCCAGACTCTGGTCGACGGGGATGGGCGTGATGCCCGCCCGTCCCGTCCTGGCCAGGTCGGCGCCGGCCAACCGGGCCGCCATCCCCTCCGGCTGCTCCCACACGCCCCAGGCCAGGGAGATGGCCGACAGGCCGTCGGCTTGCCGGTGCTGCGCCAGAGCGTCCAGGAAGACGTTGGCCGTCGCGTAGTTGCCGATGCCCGGCCCGCCGAAGACGCCGGACGCCGAGGAGAAGAGAGCGAAGTGCGCGAGGTCGATGTCGCGGGTGAGGTGGTGCAGGTTCAGGGCGGCGTCGACCTTGGTACGGAGGACGGTGTCGAAACGGGCGGGCGTGAGACTGGTGAGGATGCCGTCGTCGAGGGTGCCCGCGGCGTGGACGACGGCGGTCAGCGGATGCTCGGCGGAGACGGCCGCGAGCGCGTCGGCGAGGGCGGCCGGGTCGGCGGCGTCACAGGCGGTGAGGGTGACGTGGGCACCGCACTCGGTGAGTCGGGCGCGGAGTTCGGCCGCGCCCGGAGCCTCCGGGCCCCGGCGGCTGAGCAGGAGGAGATGCCGCGCACCGTGCTGGGTGACCAGATGCTGGGCGAGAAGGCTGCCGAGGGCGCCGGTGCCACCGGTGATCAGCACCGTTCCTTCCGGGTCGGCGGACCATCCCGTACGCGTTGTGCTCGCCGACCCCGCACGCGCGGCGCGCACGAGGCGGGGGGCGTGGGCGGTCCCGCGCCGGAGGGCCATCTGGGGTTCGCCGCTGGTGACGACCGTCGGCAGTTGGGAGGCGCTGTCGGTATCGGTATCGGGAGCGGTATCGGTGCCGAGGTCGAGGTCGAGGTCGATGTCGAGGTCGAGGTCGACGAGTTGGAACCGGTCGGGGTGTTCGGCCTGGGCGGAACGGACCAAGCCCCAGACCGGAGCGAGTGCCATGTCGGGCACGGGATCGCCGGAACCGGTGGCCACCGCGCCGCGGGTGACGATGATCAGCCGCGTGCCGGCGAGGCAGGGCTCCGCCAGCCAGGCTTGGAGCCGGTCGAGCAGCCGGTACGCCACGGCTCGGACCCGTGCCGCAGTCTCCCGCGCGGCCGGAAGGAGGCCCGCACCGTCGCGGCTGCCGCCGTCGTCATGCGGCGCGCCTTCGACGGTCCGCTGCCCGTGGATGCCGTGGACGCCGTGGACGCCGAGGACGGCGGTGCGTGGGGGTGGCGCGCCGGCTTCGACCGCGCGGACGAGCGCGGCGATGTCGTCATGGGCCTCAACGGCGGTGCCCGCCGCGTGCAGGGCGTCGGCCAGGCCCAGCGGGTCACCGTCGAGTACGGCCCAGCGGTCCTCGCTGACGGGGTCGGCAGTCGGGTCGGCGGGCACCGGGACCCAGTCGAGTCGGTACAGGTCGTCGTGCGGGGTGGCCGGGCGGGCGGCGCTGAGCTGTTCCGGGGTGATCGGGCGGCTGATCAGCCCCTCGACGGCGGCGACCGGAGCGCCGGACGCGTCGGAGACTGAGATCGCCATCTCGTCCGGGCCGAGGGGGCGCAGCCGAACGCGCCAGACGTCCGTTCCGGAGGCCCGCGACCACACCCGGCGCCACAGGAAGGGCATGCGCGCGGACTCCGCCGGGCGGGCATCGGCGACGCTGGGAAGAAGCGTGGCCTGGAGGGCGGCGTCGAGCAGGACCGGATGCAGCCGGTATGCGCGCTTGTCCGCGTGTTCCTCGGGAAGGGCGACCTCGGCGTAGACGTCCGCGCCGTGCCGCCAGGCGGCCCGCAGACCCTGGAAGGCCGGGCCATAGGCGAAGCCGCGGTGGGCGAGGACCTGGTAGAGGTCGTCTGTCGGAACGGGCTCGGCGTCGGCGGGAGGCCAGGTTTCGCTCGGCGGGGAGTGCCTCAGGTCGTCCTCGGCACCGGCGGGAGCGAGGGTGCCCGCCGCGTGCCGGCGCCAGATGTTCTCCTCGACGGAGTGGTCGGGATCGTACTCGCGCGAGTGGATGCTCAGGGAGCGGCATCCGTCATCGTCGGGTGGATCGAGGGTGACCTGGAGTTGGGTGCCGGTGTGCTCGGCGAGGACGAGCGGAGCGTGGAGGGTGAGCTCTTCCAGCTCCGGGCAGCCGACCTGGGAACCGGCGTGGAGCGCGAGTTCCACGAAGGCGGCACCGGGGAGGAGGGTGGTGTCCATGATGCTGTGGTCGGCCAGCCAGGGGTGGGTGGCCAGGGAAAGTCGCCCGGTGAACACCCGCCCGTCATCCGGGAGATGGACGACCGCACTCAGTAGCGGATGCTCGGTGGACTCCAGGCCCGCCGCGCCGACGTCACCCACGGCGGCGGCACTCGTGAGCCAGTAGTGCTCATGCTGGAAGGGGTAGGTCGGCAGGTCCACACGGCGCGGGTCGGTTCCGGCGAAGAGCTTCTCCCACGTGACGGGCAGGCCGTGGGTGTGCGCCTCGGCGAGGGAGGCCAGGAAGCGGCGGGGGCCTTCGTCGTCCCGGCGCAGCGTGCCGACCACGACGGGCTGAGTTGCCCTCCCGCCCCCGCTCGCATCAGCTGGTTCAGCCCCGTGGGCCATGGAGTCGGCTGTGTCGTGGATGGTGTGGGTGAGGACGGGGTGGGGGCTGGTTTCGATGTAGGTGTGGTGGCCTGACGCGTCAAGGGTGCGCAGCGCGTCATGGAAGTGGACGGGCTGGCGGAGGTTGTTGTACCAGTAGTCGGCGTCCATGACGGGTTCGGTGATCCACTGGCCGGTCACGGTGGACAGGAGGGGGATGCCGGGTGTGGTGGGGGTGATGTGGGCCAGGCTGTCACGGATCTGGGTTTCGACTGCCTCGACGTGGGGGCTGTGGGAGGCGTAGTCGACAGGGATGCGGCGGGCGCGGATGTCGTGCTGGCGGCAGTGGGTGAGGAGTTCGTCGATGGTGTGGGGGTCGCCGGAGACGATGACGTTGCGGGGTCCGTTGACGGCGGCGATGGAGAGTTGTCCGGGCCAGGTGGTGAGCTGGTGGCGGGTCTGTTCTTCGGAGAGGGTCAGGGAGGCCATGGCGCCGTGGCCGGCGAGTTGGGCGAGGGCTTGGCTGCGCAGGGCGATGGTGGTGGCGGCGTCGGTGAGGGTGAGGGCTCCGGCGATGTGGGCGGCGGCGATCTCTCCCTGGCTGTGGCCGATGACGGCGTCGGGGTGGATGCCGCAGGCCTGCCACATGCGTGCGAGCGCCACCATGACGGCGAACAGCACGGGCTGCACGACATCCACCCGTTCCAGCGTCGGGGCGTCGGCGGTCTGGCGGAGCACGTCGGTCAGTGACCAGTCGACGTGGGGTGTGAGGGCTTGTTCGCAGGCGGCGATCTGCTCGGCGAAGACGGGCGAGGCATCCAGCAGATCGGCTGCCATGCCCGCCCACTGCGAACCCTGACCGGGGAAGACGAAGACGACCTTCCCCACCGAAGCCTCCGCCCTGCCCGCGACCACCCCTCCAGTTGGCTCGCCGGCTGCCAACCGCCGCAACCCCGCGACCAGTTCCTCCCGGTTACCGCCGAGGACGACTGCGCGGTGGTCGAAGGTGGTGCGGGTGGTGGCCAGGGACCAGGCGATGTCGGCGGGTGGGAGCTCGCTGTGTTTGTGGAGGTGGGTGTGAAGGCGCTGGGCCTGGGCGCGTAGGGCTTCGTCGGTACGGGCGGAGAGCAGCCAGGGCAGTACTGGTGAGCGCAGGACGCTTTCCTGCTGGGTGTCGTCCTTCTCGCCTGGTGCGGGGTCGGCCGGTTCCTCGGTGGTGGGGGGTTGTTCGAGGATGAGGTGGGCGTTGGTGCCGCTGACGCCGAAGGAGGAGACGGCTGCGCGGCGGGGGCGGTCGGTGCGGGGCCAGGGCTGGGGTTCGGTCAGCAGTGACACCGCGCCGCTGGTCCAGTCGACGTGTGGGGTGGGTTCGTCGATGTGCAGGGATTCGGGCAGCGATCCATGCCGCAGCGCCATGACCATCTTGATCACACCCGCCACACCGGCCGCGGTCCCCGTATGACCGATGTTGGATTTGAGTGATCCGAGCCATAGGGGGTTGTCGGTGGTGCGGTTTTGGCCGTAGGTGGCCAGGAGTGCTTGGGCTTCGATGGGGTCGCCGAGGGTGGTGCCGGTGCCGTGGGCTTCGACGGCGTCGATGTCGGTGGGGTTGAGGTGGGCGTTGGTGAGGGCTTGGTGGATGACGCGTTGTTGGGCGGGGCCGTTGGGTGCGGTGAGTCCGTTGCTGGCGCCGTCTTGGTTGATGGCGCTGCCGCGTACGAGGGCGAGGATGGGGTGGCCGTTGCGCTGGGCTTGTGACAGTGGTTCGAGGAGGAGCATGCCGGCGCCCTCGGCCCATCCGGTGCCGTCGGCGTGGGCGGCGAAGGGTTTGCAGCGGCCGTCGGGGGCCAGACCACGCTGGCGGCTGAACTCCACGAACACACTCGGTGTGGCGATCACTGTGACGCCGCCGGCCAGGGCCATGGAGCACTCTCCGGACCGCAGTGCCTGGCAGGCCAGATGCAGCGCGACGAGCGACGACGAACACGCTGTCTCCACCGTGACCGCTGGGCCTTCCACGCCCAGGGTGTAGGCCACCCGGCCCGAGGCGACGCTGGTCATGTTGCCGGTCAGCAGGTAGCCCTCGACGCCGTTCGGGGCGGCATCGAGACGCGGTACGTACTCCTGCGCCGCGATGCCCGCGAAAACGCCGGCCTGGCTTCCCTTCAACGAGGTCGGGTCGATGCCTGCCCGCTCCACGGCCTCCCAGGCGGTCTCCAGGAGCAGACGCTGCTGGGGGTCCATCGACAGGGCTTCCCGGGGCGAGATGCCGAAGAAGGCCGGGTCGAAGTATCCCGCCTCACGCAGGAAACCGCCCTCCCGGACGTAGGTCTTGCCCGGCCGGTCCGGGTCCGGGTCGTACAAGCCGTCCAGGTCCCAGCCCCGGTCGGTGGGGAAGTCCGATACCGCGTCGGTGCCTGATGCCACCAGATCCCACAACGCTTCCGGAGACGACGCGCCCCCCGGGAAACGGCAGGCCATCCCGACGATCGCGATCGGTTCCTCCGCCGCGACCGCGACCGCGGTCGGTGCGGGTCGAGCCGTGACGTCGTGCGTGCCCAGCAACCGCGTACGAAGGAACTGCGCGAGGGCGACGGGGGTGGGGTAGTCGAACACCAGGGTCGAGGGCAGCGTCAGCGCTGTCTCCGCACGTAGCCGGTTGCGGAGATCGACAGCGGCGACGGAGTCGAAACCCGCCTCCTTGAAAGCGCGGTCGCCCCGTACCGCCTCCGCGGAACGGTGCCCGAGTGTCGCCGCCGCGTGCAGGCAGACCAGATCGGTCAGCGTCTGTGTCTGCTCGGCCTGGGTCCGACCGGTGAGCTTGCGTTGCCACTCCAGCGAGGCGTTGGAGCTGACGCTGTGCTGCTCCGCGGACCGCAGGGCTTCTCGCGCCTCGGGTACGTCGCTGATCAACGGGCTTGGACGTACGGACGCGACGCGCGGCGCGAAGCGCTGCCAGTCCAGTTCGGCGATGATGACGGCCGTGTCGCCCTGCTCCAGCGACTGGCACACAGCGCTGAACGCGAACTCCGGGTCCAGACGCGGCATTCCCGTGTGGCGACTTTTCCTGTCGAGATCCGCGTGTGCGGTACCGCTGCCGCTCTCCGGACTGCTGACTGATGTGTCCCATTCGCCCCAAGCGATGGAGACGGCGGGCAGACCGGCCGCCCGCCGATGGTGGGCCAAGGCGTCCATCTGAGCACTGACCGCTGCGGAGCACGCGTGATCCGTACCCCCGAAGGTGCCCACGGACGAGGAGAAGAGCACAAAGGCGGACAGGGGAATGGCGCGTGTGAGCTCGTGCAGGTGCCAGGCGGTCTGGACTTGGGCGTGTGTCGCCGAGGCGAGTTGGTCGAGGTCGAGGGTGCTGATGGGTCCGTGGTGCGCCGCCCCCGCCGCATGGATGACGGTGGTGAGGGGGTGTTCGGCGGGAACAGTGGCGAGGACCTCGGCCAGGGCCTGGCGGCTGGTGGTGTCGCAGGCGGTGATGGTGACGTCTGCTCCGAGGGCGGTGAGTTCGGTGTGCAGCTCGGTTGCGCCGGGTGC
>NZ_JBVJFF010000033.1:0-15066 GCF_055587985.1 Streptomyces sp. NPDC046335
TAGCCCGCTGGAGCCTTCCAGAACCCATTGAGTTCGGGTGCTCCGGCGGCGGTGACGGCATCGAACAGCGCGTCGGTCATCGGCAGGAGCCAGAGCGTGTGGCGGGCGTCGTGCAAGGTCCAGTTCGTGCCGGGCTTGTCGTTAGCCCGCTGGAGAATGCGGCGTGTCGCCCAATACGTCAACGGCCGCTGACCCCCGCGGCGGGTGCGCCACACCGGTTGGCCCGGGTCGGGCAACCCGTCGGTGGCCGTGTAGTTGCCCAGGTAGCGGAAGGCGTTCGGGGAGGCAGGCACGGGATGCCGGATGCGGGTGCCCTTGCTGATCACATATATCAGCTGGCCCGACCAGTCGATGTCGTCCAGACCGACGCCCAGAAGCTCGCTCGCCCTGGCCCCCGAGGAGACGTAGAACTCCAGGAGCGCCCGGTCACGGTCACAGCCCATCCCGGCGAACAACTCGTCCCACAGTTGGTCGGGGATGGACCGCGGGGCCTGAACCGGCACCTTCTGCCGCAGCCGGCCCCGCCGGAACACCGGCGTCGGCTCCAGCGGAGACCGGTGTGCGAGAGCCTGCCGACGCCGCGAGGCCGGCACCGGATTGACCACCGGACCAGCTCCGAACCTCGCATGAAACGCATAGAACCCGCTGACCACGCTGAGGTTGTGGTTGATCGTGCTCGGCGCGTACCCCTCCCGGAGCGACGGCTTGCCGGTCTTCAGGTTGACCGACCCCGGAGGTGGAGATGTGCCGTTCCGCTTACGGAGCCGCTGCGGGTTGCGTGCTTCACGCAGCCAGCCAACCAGAGCCGCGACCTCGGCCTCCGTGGCCTTGTCCCAAGGGGTCTGCAAAAACCAGAGCAGACGGTGCCAGCGCAACAGCCCGAATCCGTAGCTCCGACAGGTCAGCGGACTGACGTCCCCCAGCATCAGATCCCTCAGGTAGGCACTGACCGGCCCGACCTCGCAGCCGTCAGCGTCCACCAAGACGAACGGAAGGTCTCTCGCCGTCCCCGCGGCTACGGCACCGACTTCGGGAACCGAGCACTTGGCTTCTATCAGGGCACGTCTTACGTCCTCCACCACACCACGCTCCTGGAAAGACCAGGCAATCCGCCTGGTTCACGATTGAGGCATGGTGCAGTTAACAGGTCGCCACCAGCGCAGCAGGTCCATGCTGTAGGAGCGGACGGTCGCCGCCGCCTTCCCGGCTGCGAGCAATTCCTGGAAGAAGACCGCGACTGGCGCCACGACCGCGCCGTCGGCGTCGACGAGCCGGTAGGGCTCGTACCGGTCGCCGGTCTCCACCAGTCGACCCCACCGAGGAACGGCCAACCTCGACAGATCCCGCTCGGGCACACGATCGTTCATCACGACCGCAGACCGTACTGGGCCGCAACCTCACCTGTGCCCTGAACTGCACAATCAACCTGGTTCGTTCAGTCAACGGGGCGTCCGATGTTCGCTCCTCCGGCCTGAGCAGTCCCAACGAGATCGTCTGATCGAGATCCGCGACAATCTGCTCGACCGGATCGTCGAGGCTCAGCGCGAAGGCTGGCTCGGCGAGGTCGAGGGCTTGGAGATCAGCCTGGCCGGCGCCGAGGAGAAGCTGCCCCAGCTCGATGCCGCACTCAAACCCTCTGTGATCCACCTGGGCCTGCCCACCTTCGGTCAGATCGCCGGACGCTCCAACGCATCTGGCCTCCCTTGAGCATGTCGGTGGAAGGCTGCCTCAGCCCGTGATGAGAGGAGCGTAGGGCTCGCCCTTCGGCGTGAAGATGAGAATGACGTTCCTGCCGCCTTCGACGGCCACCTCTCTCAAACGTGCGTCTGCTTCATGGGGAAGCTGAAGGCCAAGGATTGCGGCCGCGTGGTCTAGGCGGGCCACCAGGTCCGGCATGTCGTGCATGTACTCAACGGCGAGTTCCCGACTCTCCTCTGCTGTGAACACTTGGCAGTCACGCCACCACGGGGCTACCAGCAGGAGCCGCAGAAGTTCAGGCAAGCCAATCGCGACTAGTGCCGCACCACCTTCGGTATCCGCATAGAGGATGGGACGCTCCTCGCCGCCCTCACCACAGAAGAAGAAGGTCCCTCCAGCACCGTCGCCTGCGAATCCCTCCAGCGCATCGCCCGAGGCGAGATGAACATCCTCGCCGTGGTCACCTCGGTCCAGGTCGAAGTCGCCCGGCCAGGCCAGGAAACGAGCAGCATCCTCCCGCTCACGGATTGCAGTGATCAACGATTGCATGCGCAGCACCCTAACGACACCCGCTGACAAGTCGATTCTCCCCCTTGAGGCAAGTGCGATGCGCCAGTGGGGAGTTCATCCGGGGTCAGGAGAGCTCGAGCCCTCCGTCGATGGTGAGGATCTGCCCGGTGATGTAGGTGCCCCGGGGGTCGGAGATGCGCAGGATCCAGTCCGCGACATCCTTGGGGTCGCCGAGCCGGCCCGTGGGGATGCGCTCGCGTTCGCCGGTTCGGATCTGGCTGACGGTGTCCGCGGGAAGGCCTGCCGCGGACAGGACGTCGGTCTCGGTGGGGCCGGGGGCGATGGCGTTGACCCGGACCCCCTCGGGGGCGAGCTCGAGGGCCCAGCTGCGGGTCAGCTGTTCCAGTGCGCTCTTGGCGGCGGCGTAGTGCGCTCCGCCGGCCAGGGGGCGGTGACCGTAGGTGCTGGAGATGTTGACGATGGAGCCGGCGGTGCCCTGCAGATGCGGCAGCGCCGCGTGAGCGAGCAGGCTCGGTGCCGTCACGTGGAGTTCGAGCAGGTTGGTGATCGTCGTGCGGTTCGTCTCCGCCAGGGGCATCAGGGCGGCCACGCCGGCGTTGTTCACCAGCAGGTCCAGTCGCCCCCACCGCTTCACGGCGGTGGAGACGATCCTTTCGGCGGCGCCCTCCTCGCACACGTCGGACGACAGGATCTCGATGTTGGCGTGAGCGTGAGCGGTCTCCTCCAGGGCCCCCTGCCGCCGTCCTACGCCGAGGACGTACGCTCCCGACTCCGCGAGGGCGATGGCTGTGGCCCGGCCGATGCCCGATCCCGCACCTGTGACGATGGCGAGGCGGTCCGAGAAGTGCAGTGTTGTGGAGCTGGGCATGATGTTCCTTTGTTCGTTATTCAATGAACATCGACAACGTATACAAGCTTGTGTGCCACCGTGTGACAGCGAATCGCATGACGTGACGATGCGGAAGATATGCAGCGATGTGCGACCCGGCCAACGCCGAAAGCCCGCCTCCTCGGCAGCTCAGCCGAACTGGCCGGGCTGGTAGCCACCGGCCGGCGTCTGGTTGATGACGTTGATGCGGTTGTAGGCGTTGATGACGGCGATCAGGGAGATCAGCGCGGCCAGTTGGTCCTCGTCGAAGTGCTTGGCCGCGTTCGCCCAGACCTCGTCGCTGACCCCGCCGGCGGCGTCGGCGGTGCGGGTGCCCTGCTCCGCCAGTTCCAGCGCGGCCCGTTCGGCGTCGGTGAAGTCCCTGGCCTCTCGCCAGGCGGCGACCAGATGGAGGCGCTGAGTGGTCTCTCCCGCGTGGGCGGCGTCCTTGGTGTGCATGTCGGTGCAGAAGCCGCAGCCGTTGATCTGGCTCGCGCGGATCTTCACCAGTTCCTGTGTGGTGTGCGGCAACGTCGAGTCCGACAGCACCTTGTTCGCCGAATTGATGTGCTTCAGAACCTTGGCCCCGAGCGCATTGCCGAAGTAGTTGAGACGCGCATCCATGGTGTGTTCTCCTCGCCTTAGTGCTGATTCACACTAATGACCGGGCTACCCCCGTGGACTGTGACACCGTATGGTGTGTGTCCTGTGCCACACAGGCTGAGTGTGAGTGTTCCCGCGCCTGCTGGAAGCGCTGAGCGACCCGACCCGACCCGACCCGACGCGACTCGGAATCGTACGAGTGCTGTCCGACGTTGCCGAGCGCGGTTGGGGGCAACTCCGCACCCCTGTCGGCAAGTCCACTCTGAGCCATCACCTCAAGGTGTTGCGCGAGGTAGCCGAGAGGGTCTGACCGGGCCCGCCGCCGCACGTGCGCAACGTTCGGGCGGTATGGGACAACGTTTGAACACTGTGTCCCTCATGTGACCTCTGCCGACGAAGGACCCCGACTCATGCCTGCGATCCTCATCCACGGTGTCCCCGACACCCATCGACCAAGGAGGAGTACGTCGACTGGCTCATCCACCGGCTGGAGCGCGTCGGTGAGCCGGTTGACCTGGTCGGCCACGACTGGGGCTGCATTCTCACGGCGCGCGTCGCCTCCCTGCGGCCCGACCTGGCCCGCACCTGGGCCGGTGGCAACGGACCGGTGAACGCCGGGCACGTATGGCATCCGCTCGCGAAGATCTGGCAGCACCCTGGGCGAGGAGTGGGAGCCGGAGCTGGCACGGGTGACCGCGCCGCGCCTCGTGTTCTGGGAAATCCGCGATCCCGCCTGCCAGATCGAGTTCGGTGAGAAGCTCGCCGTCTCCCTGCGAGCCCCCGATGTCGTGAGGCTCGACTGCAACCATTGGCCGCTGCTGCAAAAGCCCGCTGCGGTCGCCGAGGTCATCGAGAAGCACGGGAAGTCGCAGCCGGGTCCGGTCAGCTGAGTGGCGAGGTCTTCAGCGCGGTATCTGATGGTCAGGCGACGTTGATGAGATCTCGGTCGGTACCGTTGGCTGCTGCCCGGCTGATGTTTGTTCAGCCCACGCGTACTGATGCATGATGGGGATGACCTGAGCTGAGCAGGGTCTGAACCTTGAACCGCATGGTGGTGGTGGATGGCGAGCAGCGCTCCTCGGCATGGGTTGCGTGGCCGGCGTGGCGAGTGCGGAGCGCTGGCCCAGGTGATTGCCGGGGCCCGGACGAGCCAGGGCCAAGTACTCGTGCTGCGCGGCGATGCCGGAGTCGGCAAGTCGGCATTGATGGAGTACCTGGTGGGGAGCGCGGCAGGATGTCAGATCCTGCGGGCTGTCGGCGTCGAGTCCGAGATGGAGCTGGCTTTCGCCGGGCTGCACCAGCTGTGTGTGCCCCTGATGGGGAAGCTCGACCGCATTCCGAGTCCTCAGCGCGATGCCCTGTCCGTGGCGTTCGGTCTGAGCGCGGGGAGTGCGCCGGATCGTTTCCTGGTCGGTCTGGCGGTGCTCAGCCTGCTGGCCGAGGCAGCGGAGGAGCAGCCGATCGTCTGCGTGGTGGACGATGCCCAGTGGCTCGATCAGGTCTCCGCCCAGACGCTGGCCTTCGTCGCGCGCCGAGTTCTGGCGGAGCGGGTGGCGTTGGTGTTCGCGCTGCGTACGCCGGCGCCTGCTGTGGCCGGTGGTGTCTTCGGGGGGCTGCGCGAGATCGTGGTCCGGGGGTTGCGCGACGACGACGCGCGGGCGCTGCTGAAATCCGTGGTCCCGGGGCGGCTGGACGAAGGCGTCCGGGACCGGATCGTCGCCGAGACCCGCGGCAATCCGCTGGCTCTGCTGGAACTGACGCGAGGGTTGACCGCGGCAGAGCTCGCCGGCGGGTTCGGGCGGCCGGACGCGCGACCGCTGGCGAGCCAGATCGAGGAGAGCTACTTGCGGCGCATCGGGGCATTGCCGACTGCGGCGCAACGGTTGCTTCTGGCGGCGGCGGCGGAGCCGGTGGGGGATGTGCCGTTGCTGAGGCGGGTGGCCGAACGGCTCGACATCGACGCGGACGCGGCGGGGGCGGTGGAGGCGGCCGGTCTCATCGAGTTCGGTACGAGGGTGCGGTTCCATCATCCGCTGGTGCGCTCGGCGGCCTATCGCGCCGCCGACCCGACAGTGCGCCGGGACGTGCACCGTGCGTTGGCCGAGGCCACCGATCCCGACTTCGACTCGGACCGTCAGGCGTGGCACCGCGCCCACGCGGTGATCGAATCCGACGAGGCCCTGGCGGGTGAATTGGAGCGGTCGGCCGGCCGGGCCCAGGCCCGCGGCGGGATCGCGGCGGCGGCCGCGTTCCTGAGACGTGCGACCGAGCTGACGCCCGATTCGGCCCGCCGTGGAACGCGGGCCACGGCCGCCGCGCAGGCCGCGTTCGATGCCGGGTCCCCCGAAGCGGCGCTCGAACTCCTCGCTGCTGCGCAGCTGAGCCCGATGGACGAGGCGCAGCAGGCTCGACTGACCTGGCTCCGTGCCCAGATCGTATTCGCGCGCAGACGCGGCGGTGAAGCGCTGCCCCTGCTGCTCGACGCGGCCGGCCGACTGACGCGGGTCGACGAGGCACAGGCGCGTGAGGCCTACCTGGATGCCATTGGATCGGCAGTCTTCGCCGGGCGCATTCATGAACGTACAGGCGTGCGGGAGGTCGCCGAGGCCGCCCGCACGGCCCTGCTCGGGTCACAACCTGCGCGGCCGACGGATCTACTTCTCGACGGTCTGGTGACCTGGTTCGCAGACGGCTGCGTCGAAGGAGCACCGCTGCTGAGGTCCGCGCTGCGGGCGTTCAGGCGAGCCGCCGGACGCGACGCGGGCGACGCCACGCGCTGGCTCTGGCTGACGTGGCTGGTCGCCGGCGACTTGTGGGACGACGAGACGTGGCACGAGCTGACCACGCACGCGGTCCGGTCGGCCCGCGAGACCGGTGCCCTCAACTTCCTTCCCCTGGCGCTTGGTTATCGCGCCGCCCTGTCCGTGCACGCCGGTGACTTCGACCTCGCCTCCACGCTTATCGAGGAGGCCGCCACCATCACGGAGGTGACCGGCCACTCGCCGATGGCGTACCCTTCGCTGCTGCTCATGGCATGGCGCGGCGAGGATGCGCGGGCGGCGGAGGTGATGCAGAGCGCCGTCGGGGACGCGACCTCATGGGGTGAGGGGCGGGCGATCGGCCTTGGGCACTACTTGCTCGCGGTCCTCTACAACGGCCTCGGCCGGTACCAGGACGCGCTGACCCACGCCGGACAGGCCGTGGAGCATGAGGACGTGTCGGTCGTCGGGTTCGCCCTCGCCGAACTCGTCGAGGCGGCCGCTCGTGGCGGCGCCCCAGATGCGGCCGCGGCAGCCCTGTGCCGACTGGAGGAGCGAGCCGGCGCGAGTGGCACGGACTGGGCGCTTGGCGTCCTGGCCCGGTCAAGAGCGCTGCTGTGCGACGGCCCGGCGGCCGACCGGCTGTACCGCGAGGCCATCGAGCATCTCGGACGCAGCAGGATAGCTGTCCACCTCTCCCGCGCCCACCTGGTGTACGGCGAGTGGCTTCGCCGCGAGAACCGGCGCGTCGACGCGCGCGCGCACCTGCGCACGGCTCACGAGACGCTGCAGGGTTTCGGAGCGAGCGCCTTCGCCGAGCGAGCCCGACGCGAACTCCTGGCCACCGGCGAGACAGTGCGGCGCCGACAGGCCGAGGTGGACGACCTGCGCGAGGCCCTCACGGCTCAGGAAGGGCAGGTCGCCCGCCTTGCCGCCGACGGAATGACGAACTCCGAGATCGGCGCCGCATTGTTCATCAGCCCTCGCACAGTCGAATGGCACTTGGGCAAGGTGTTCACCAAGCTCGACGTCAAGTCGCGGAACAAGCTCCGCACTGCGCTGGCCGGCACCTGACGGTCGGGAGACCGATCACCTCCGGGGACACCCGGGGGTGGACCGGGGGTTTCTCGGGCGCCACGCAGAGGGCCGGGCGGCAGTGTGTGCACCGCGGCACCGACTGGTGCCGTGCGTGAACGGAGCGCCCTTGAGCGCTGGATCGTTCACGCGGGGAGCGACTGCCCCTCAGGCTGTGGGCATCGGGCTGTGGGGACCGAAGGGAAGGGTCGGCCAGCTGATGACTCAGGAGCCGGTTCTGGGGCGAAGCCGTGAATGCGAGATGTTGGACGGACTGCTTGACGCCGTGCGTGTCGGTGAGAGCCGTGTGCTGGTGCTCCGTGGTGAAGCGGGAGTGGGGAAGACCAGGCTGCTTGAGTACGTAGTGGCCAGGGCTCGGGGCTTCCGGGTGGCTCGCGTCACGAGTGTGCAGTCGGAGATGGAGCTCCCGTACGCCGGGCTGCATCAGCTCTGCGCACCCATGACGGATCGGCTCGACAGGCTCCCACCCGGACAGCGCGATGCCGTCAACGGAGCTCTGGGGCTGGGGTCGACGCATGTTCCCAACGGCTTCTTGGTCTCCCTCGGTGCCCTGGGCCTGCTGTCCGACGTCGCTCGTGACCAGCCCTTGCTGTGTGTCGTGGACGACGCGCAGTGGATGGACCGCGCGTCGATGCAGACCTTGGCGTTCATCACGCGGCGCCTGCTCGCCGAGTCGGTGGCCCTCGTTTTCGCGACCCGTGTGCCGGAAGAAGACCCACCCGGTGGCACTGAACCCATCGGCCTCCCGGAGCTGCTGGTCAAGGGCCTGTCCGAGCGTGACGCGCGAACCTTGTTGCGCTCCGTGCTTCCCGGCCTGTGGGATGAGCGAGTGATCAGGCGGATCATCACCGAGTCCCGGGGTAATCCGCTCGCGCTGCTGGAACTTCCGAACCTGGCAGCCTCGGTCGACCTGGCCGGCGGGTTCGGTCTGCCGAGTGCCCAGCCCCTTGAGGATCGCATTCAGCGGGCCTATGTGCGCAGATTCGGCGGACTGCCGAACCGGGCCCGAAAGTTCCTGCTGGCCGCGGCGGTGGAACCCACTGGTGACCCGGCGTTGCTCTGGCGCGCCGTGGACCGCCTCGGCCTCGACACCGAAGCCGCGCGAGAGGCCGTGGCAGCAGGCCTCGTCAAGCTAGGTGACCGGGTCAGGTTCTTCCACCCCATGGTTCGCTCGGCCGTCTATTGGGCGGCCTCGCCCGAAGAACGGCGCAGTACCCACCGCGCGTTGGCGGACGTGACGGATCCCGCCACCGATCCCGACCGCCGGGCCTGGCACGCCGCACACGGCGCGACCGGCCCTGACGAATCCGTCGCAGCCGAGCTCGAACGCTCGGCAGGGCGGGCGGAGGCACGAGGCGGGGTCGCGGCGACGGCCGCGCTCCTGGCCCGCGCGGTGGAGTTGACTCCTGACCCCGTCCGCCGCCAGGACCGGGCGCTGGCCGCCGCACGTGCGACTCATGAATCGGGCAATCCCGATCTCGCCCGGCGGCTGCTGGCCCTCGCCGAAGACGGCTCCCACGACGAACGCCGACGCGGCGAAGTGGATCTGGCCCGCGCCCGGATCGCCTTCACGTCGGACCGGGGCAGTGAAGCTCCCGGTCTCCTGCTGAGAGCCGGCGGCCGACTGGCCGCGCACGACGTCGCGCTGGCCCGGGACACCTACCTGGAGGTGATCAACGCGGCGATCTTCGCAGGACCACAGGCGTACGACGACGGTCAGTACGAGGCGGCCAGGGCGGCCCGCACGAACCCCGCACCGCAACCGCCTCGTCCCACAGACCTTCTGCTCGACGGCCTTGCGGTACGGATCATCGACGGCCATGCTGCCGCAGTGCCCGCCCTGCGGCGCGCACTGCGTGCCTTCGCCGAGCCGGACCTCTCCCCGGAAGAGGGACTGCGCTGGCTGTGGCTGATCTGCGTGACCGCCGTGGGGCTGTGGGACCACGAGACGATGTCCTTGCTGGGCGCCCGTCACCTCAAGCTCGCACGGGATGCCGGACAGGCGACAGCGCTGCCATTCGCGTTGACGATGCGGTGCGTGGTGCACGTTCTCGACGGTGAACTCGCCGAGGCCGCCTCGCTGGCGGAAGAGGTGCAGACCGTCGCCGAGGCCGTCGGCACGGCCGCCCCGATCTACGGCGCGCTCTTCGTCGCCGCTTGGCGAGGCCAGGAGACAGAGTGCATCGAGCTGAGCGAACGGGCCGACGAGGGACTGGAGCTCCGCGGCGAAGGCGTGGGACCAGTGGTCAGCCGGTGGGCGCGGTCCCTGCTCTACAACGGCCTCGGGCGGTACAAGGAAGCGGCGCAGGCGGCCGACCTGGCCACACGTGAGTACAGCCAACTGGAGATGGGCATCCCGGTGTGGGCGCTCGCCGAGTACATCGAGGCCACCGCCCGGACCGGATTCCCCGGACAAGCGGCCGACGCGCTGGACCGCCTCACCGAGCTGACCCAAGCGAGCTGTACCGACTGGGCGTTGGGCATCGAAGCCCGTTCCCGTGCTCTTCTCAGCGAGGGAGCGCGGGCCGAACGCCACTATCAGCAGGCACTCGACGCGCTCAGCCGCACCCGCCTGCGCGGGGAGTCGGCCCGTGCCCACCTCGTCTACGGGGAGTGGCTGAGCAGGAGCGGACGCCCTCAGGACGCCAGGGGCCAACTGCGCATCGCTCACGATCTGTTCGACATCATGGACATGCAGGGCTTCGCGCAGCGCGCCGCGCTCGGCCTGACGGCCCTCGGGGAAAAGGTCACGAAGAACTCCGGCAGCACAAGGAGTGACCTGACCCCAAAAGAACTGCAGATCGTCAGGCTGGCACGTGAAGGGCTCACCAACCCCGAGATCGGCGCGCGGCTCTTCCTCAGCCCGCGTACCGTCGAGTGGCACCTGCGGAAGATCTTCAGCAAGCTTGGCGTCACGTCCCGCAAGCACCTGTGAACAGGCCAGGCCGAGAAGCCGGTTGCTCAGGAACGCGGCAACGGCAACCCTTGTCGTCCGGAAATCGGCAGTCAACGGACAGAACGATCGACGAGGCGGTTCCCATGGCAAGCGGAAGGCCAAGGGCGCACCTGCGCGGGCGCCAGGCCGAATGCGAGACGCTGGACCAGTTCGTGGCGACGGTACAGGCCGGTCACAGCTCGGTCCTGGTCGTGCGCGGCGAGGTGGGTATCGGGAAGACCGCGCTGCTCGACCACGTACGCGACGGCGCGGACGGCTGCCGGATTGCCAGGGCGGCCGGCATCGAGTCGGAGATGGAGCTGGCTTTCGGAGGCCTGCACCAGCTGTGCGCCCCGTTCCTGGACCGGCCCGGCAGCCTCCCGGCTCCGCAACGTGACGCGCTGGGCACGGCGTTCGGCCTTACCGCGGGGACACCGCCGGACCGCTTCCTCGTCGGCCTTGCCGTGCTCAGTCTGCTCGCCGACGCCGCCGAGCAGGAACCGCTGATCTGCGTGGTCGATGACGCCCAGTGGCTGGACAAGGTCTCCGCGCAGACCCTGGCTTTCGTCGCACGGCGTCTGCTGGCCGAGAGGATCGGACTGGTCCTCGCCGTGCGCGAACCCTCACTCGAATCAGAGTTCGCGGGGCTGCCGCAGCTCGCGGTGGGCCGGTTGAGCGACAGTGATGCCCGCGCCCTGCTGAACTCCGTGATCCCGGGCCGGCTCGACGAACGAGTCCGCAATCGCATCGTCGCCGAAACACAGGGCAACCCACTGGCTCTGCTCGAGCTGCCGCGCGGGCTGACCCCCGCGGAGTTGGCGGGCGGCTTCGGACGCCCCGATGCGCGGCCACTGGCCAGCCAGATCGAGCAGAGCTTCCTGCGTCGGGTCCGAGCCCTGTCGCACGAGACGCAGCAACTTCTGCTCATCGCTGCGGCCGAGCCGGTAGGGGACGTGACCTTGCTGGCCAAAGCCGCCGCTCTGCTGGGAATCGAGGAGTCCGCCGCATCGTCGGCCGAAGCGGCCGGACTGATCACCATCGGGACCCGGGTGCGGTTCCGGCACCCGGTGGTGCGCTCGGCGGCCTATCGCATCGCGACCGCCGAGGCTCGGCAGCAGGTGCACCGGGCCCTGGCCGACGCGACCGACCCGGATGTGGACCCCGACCGTCGGGCCTGGCATCTCGCCAACGCCGCCGCCAGGCCCGACGAGAGGGTGGCCGCGGAGCTGGAACGCTCTGCCGGTCGCGCGCAGGCCCGAGGCGGGGTCGCGGCGGCGGCCGCGTTCCTGGAGCGCGCGGCCGAGCTCACCCCCGACCCGGCCGTACGCGGTGCCAGGGCACTGGCGGCAGCCCGTGCCAAATACCAGGCCGGCGGGTACGACACCGCGAGCGAGCTGCTGGACGCCGCGTCCCTCAGCCCCATCGACGAACACCAGCTCGCCCAGGTGGAACTGCTGCGCGGTCAGATCGTGTTCGCCTCCAAGAGCGCCAGCAGTGCCCTGCCGATGCTCGTGAGGGCGGCCAAGCGGCTGGAGCCGCTGGACGCGGGACTGGCCCAGCAGACCTATCGCGACGCGCTGAACGCCGCGCTCATCATCGACCGACTGCCGAGCGGCGTGCAGCTGCAGGACATCGCCCGGGCCGCGCTCGCCGCACCGCCCGGGCCGCCGCCGCAACGCAACGACCTGCTCCTGCGGGGCCTCGCGGTGATGACCGTCGACGGATACCTGGCGGGGGCGCCCATGGTGCTGCGGTCACTGGAAGCCCTGTGCACCGAACAGGTCTCCCGGGAGGACGGTCTCGGCTGGTTCCCGCTCGCTGCCCGCATGGCTTTCAACGTCTGGGACTTCGACAGCAACACGGTGTTCTCTACGCGACTGGTCGAGCTGGCCCGCGAGACGGGGGCGCTGTCGGTCCTCCCGTCGGCCCTCCTGCAGCTGGTGTCGAACCGCGTACTGGCCGGCGAACTCGACCACGCGGACACACTGATCGCGGAGGCGCAGGCGATCGGCGAGGCCACCGGAAGCCGCTACCTCGCCCACTATGTGTCCATGGTGACCGAGCCGTGGAAAGGCCGGGAAGTCGAGATGCTCAAGGCCATCGACGCCATGACCCGGGACGCGGATATCCACCAGGGAGGACCGGGCAACATGCTCAGTTCGAGCGAGTGGGCGAAGGCGGTGCTTTACAACGGACTCGGCCGCTACGAGGAGGCCTGGGCCGCGGCCGAGCGGGGGGCGCGGAACCTCCAGCAACTGGGCCTCGCGATCAGGTCGATGGTCGAACTCGTCGAGGCCGCCGCTCGCAGCGGCAGGCCCGCCCGCGCCGCCGAAGCAGCACGCCAACTCGCCGACATGGCACAGGCCAGCGGTACCGACTGGGCCCTTGGCACCTCGGCCATGGTCGGTGCCCAGGTGAACGAGGGTCCGGCCGCCGAGGCCCTCTACCAGGAGGCGATCGAGCGCCTGGGCCGTACCGAAGACCAGATCACGTACGCCCGCTCGCACCTGCTCTACGGTGAATGGCTGCGCCGGGAGAACCGCCGCGTCGACGCCCGGGAGCAACTGGGCATCGCCTACGAGGCCCTGAGCCGGATCGGCGTCGAGGGATTCGCGGAGCGTGCCTGGCGCGAACTGCGTGCCACCGGCGCGACAGCGCCCAAGCGTACGGCCGAGTCGCGTACCGCGCTCACCGCTCAGGAGGCGCAGATCGCGCGACTGGCCGGTGGCGGAATGACGAATCCCGAGATCGGGGCCCAGTTGTTCATCAGCCCGCACACGGTGGAATGGCATCTGCGCAAGGTGTACGCGAAGCTCGGCGTAGCGTCCCGCAAGCAGCTCAGCGGCGCCTTTCCCGAAGGGACAGCCGTCACGGCCTGAGGCCCGATGCGGCCACCTACGGGGTGCCCCCTGGTGCCCCCGGGTGGGGCACCAGGGGGCCGACCATGCACTCCCCGGGGCGTCACGGAGGGGGCCCCGGCGGGAGCGTGTCCACAGAGGCATCGACGGATGCCGTGTGTGAAACGGAGCCGTGGTGACCGTGTCCCTGAACTCGACGGAATCGCGTACAGACCCCCAGCCGTCCCCCGGGGAAAGCACTCTGGACGAGGCCGTGTCCGTCTTCGAGGGGCTGCGGCCACGCCTCTTCGGCATCGCGTACCGGATGCTTGGGAGCGTGGTGGAGGCCGAGGACGTGGTCCAGGATGTGTGGCTGCGCTGGCAGAGGACCGACCGCTCGGTAGTGGTCAGCCCCGCGGCCTTCCTGTCGCGCGCCACCACCCGGCTGGCCATCAACGTGGCCCAATCTGCCCGCTCCCGCCGACAGACCTATATCGGCCCCTGGCTGCCCGAACCCATCGACACCAGCAGCGACCCCGAGGCCGGCGTGCAGCGGGCGGAAGAGCTGGAGCTCGCACTGCTCCTGGTCCTGGAGAAGCTGACGCCCACGGAGCGGGCCGTGTACATCCTGCGCGAGGCCTTCGAATACGCCTACGCTGACATCGGCGACATGCTGCACCTCAGCATCGTCAACGTCCGCAAGATCGCGAGTCGGGCCCGCAAGCATCTCGCGGACGAGCAGCGGAAGACCGCGGACGCGGTGGAGCACCGGCAATTGCTGGAAGTCTTCGTCACGGCCGCCAGGACCGGAGACGTCGCCTCCTTGGAATCGCTCCTGGCCCCGGATCCGTCGGGGTCCACTTGACGGCCGGACGTTGACGTGATGGGCCTTGCGAGTAACGGAGGGTGATCACCGTGTCGGGTTGCCTGGAGCGCAAGGGTGCCTCCAGGCAACCGTCTTCCGGCTCTAGAAGAACCCAAGTTTCTTGGGGCTGTATGAAGTCAGAATGTTCTTCGTCTGCTGGTGGTACAGGCTCGATACTCCCCGTTGACCACGGGAAATGGGGGATCTTAAGGCCGAGGAGCAGTGTCGGCCCGCGTATGGTCCGGATCTTGGGAGGGCAGCAGATTGACGGAGTCGGCTCCGCTGGTGTGGCGGCAGCACGGTGAGTGGTGAGGGATTGCGGCTGAGCCAGTGGTGACGGTGGTGGCGAACATGGTTGTAGTCGGTGTAGTGCCACCGGTGGCGTTTGAGTTTGGTGAGCAGGCGGTCCGCCAGGGTGTCGACGTCCGTGAGGTCGTCGGTCAGGGACGTAGGCTCCGGCGTCGAAGGCAGCTGAGCTCCGCTCCCGCGGAGAGCACACCACGCCGTTCCACACGGCGACCGTCCAGGCTGGCTCACCTCCGCTCGCGCGGAGAGCACGTACCTGCGGGAGTACCTGGCCGCGCGTACCACGGCTCACCTCCGCTCGAGCGGAGGCGCGACGGCTGGAAGGCTCACGGCGAAGCCCGAACTGGAGGAGGCTCGTGCGGTTTCCTCGGAATGTGTCGCGCTGTATGAGGCCATCAGTGACAGGGTCGGAAAAGGCAGGAAGCTCGGCAAGGCCAGCCAGAGGGGGGCGAAATCGGCGGGCCCTTGTGGCAGTTCCTGCGACAGGCGGAGGAGCGGCTGACAGCCATCCTGGCTTCGCGCAGAGCGCGCAGCAGGCCGGGCGCGCGGTCGGCGAGCAGGTCGATGTC
>NZ_JBVJFF010000034.1:0-12969 GCF_055587985.1 Streptomyces sp. NPDC046335
CCACCCACGGTCTGGTGCCCCGACTGTAGCCTCAACTTCCGGAGCGACGGCATCGACGACCTGGTCAGGGAAGCCAACGCCTAAAGAGGTCATTTTCACCTGTGAAGCCTGTTTCATCCAACATGCACCTGTGGCAGGGCATGACTTGAGGGGCAGTAGGGCGAAAGGTGCTCCATGGGTAGCCTGTGAGGGCCGACTTGCCGGTCTCATCCTGCGAAGTCTGTCTCATCCCAAGACATTCACCAATACCCCCTCCGTCTAGCGGAGGCGTGCCAGAAATCGACACGCATGGGACGCAGGACGAGTTTAGAGATACATGAGGCGGCGCAAACCAGCTGAAAACGACCTCTTACGCCGGGTTCCAGTCGCCTCAAGCGGAGCAGGGGGGTTGGCCGCCAAGGCCGGAGGGGGCCGCCGTGCCCGTGAGGTACCGGTCGAGCATCTCGCGGCGCTGAGCGATCTGCTGCTCTTGGCGGGCGAGTTCGTCACGGACCTGCCGGACGCGGGCCAGGAGTTGTGTGCACTCGCCTGGGGGCGGTGTCGGTGCGGTACAGGGAAGGATGTCCCGAATGATCTGGGAGGGCAGTCCCGCGCGGTAGAGGTCCTGGATGAAGGAGACCTGGCGTACGGCTTCCTCACCGTACTCCCGGTATCCGTTGGAGCGGCGGTCGCTGGAGAGCAGCCCCTGGTCCTCGTAGTACCGGAGCGAACGGGGGCTGGCCCCGGTGGCCCTGCTGAGTTCTCCGATACGCATGCCGTCTCCTCCACCGAGTCGGGCTTGACATTGACGTTAATGTCAAAGTTTACCGTCTGGGCATGAACACGAGAGAAGTGACGAGGCGGCGAACTGCGGTCGTGACTGGCGCCGCGACAGGCATCGGGGCCGCGATCACCGAGCGGCTGGCCGGGCAGGGCATGCACCTGATCCTGGTCGCACGGGACGGCGCGCGTCTGGAGGCGGAGGCCAAGCGGCTGCACGTCGAGTATGGGGTGCAGGTGTCGACGCTCGCTCTGGACCTGTCGCACCAGGGTGCTCCTTCCCGGCTGGCCGAGTGGCTGGCGGGTGCGGGAACCGAGGTCGATGTACTGGTCAACAATGCGGGCGCCAGCCTGCTGGGGCCGGTTGCCGACAGCGATCCGGCGCAGGTGCGGGGTCTGGTCGACCTCAATGCCGGCGCGGTGGTGGAGCTGACGGCGCTCTTGCTGCCCCCCATGGTCGCGCGGGGGAGAGGCGCGATCGTCAACATCGCGAGTACCGGTGCGTACGCGCCCGCTCCGTATGTGGCCGCCTACGCGGCCTCGAAGGCGTTCGTGCTGTCCTTCACCCAGGCAGTGTGGGCTGAGACGAGGGCGACGGGGGTGCGGGTCGTGGCAGTCAGTCCCGGTCCGACCGACACTGCAATGAACACACGGCGCATGCCGGGCAAGCGCGGGCCCGGTTCCGTCGCGGACACCGTCATGTCCGCCTTGCGCGGCCGGAGCCCGGCGGTCGTCGACGGCCGTCTCAACACTTTCCAGACCTTCGTCTTCGGTCGTCTGCTGCCTGCGTCAGCGGCTGTCCGGATCGCGGAGCGATCCCTGCGTAAGGTGGCGCTCGGGAACTGAAGTCCCGCCCGCCTCATGACACCCCATCAGCAAGCCGCACAGTGGTGGCAGACGCCCCTGCCAACAGCACGCTGAGCCAAGCTCCGACGTGACGTGACAACCAACGTGCCCTGGTGACACCTATCGCGCCTCGGCTCAGACGGTGAGCCGAAGCACGGTAGGTGTCACATAGGCAGGCTTGTTGTCACCGGCAAGGCCGTAGGTCGCACAGGTGAGACTTTGGCAACGACGACTTCGCCGCACTCACGGCATGAACGACCGGCCTGCGGGCTTGAGGTGAGCCCCGGCCGTGTGGAACCGGGCGCTCGGGGTCGCACGTCTCCCCGTTCATGCTGATCGTCCTGGGGATGCTCTTCGCCGTCGCGCCCACCGTCGTCTGGATGACGATCGCCCGCACCCGCCCGGTCGGCTTCGCGATCGGCGGTGCGCTGCTCGCCGGAGCCAGTCTACTGATCAGCGTCCAGCAGGGCTGGATCGACGCCCCCAGACCCGACGCCCATCTCCTGTTCACGGCTCTCTCGCCCCTGCTCATCGCCTGCGGTGCGGGACTGGAAGGACGGGACCAGAGCCCTCCTCCCACGCAATGGACTTCCCGCCGCAACGCAGCGATCGGTTTCCTGGGGGCACAGTTCGCCCTCACTCTCGTGTTCGGCCTCCTGTACGCAGTGATGATCAGCGAAGGCTCGGAACCCCCGTCGTCCGAGGCCCTCCCTTCCTTGCCGCCTGGCATCACCATGGTCGACGAGGACATCCTCTGCGGTTCCGGCGGCTGCTCGCGCACCGCGACGGTCACCAGCGAGGACGGCCTGTCCCGCCCGGAAATCATCCGCGAACTAGGCCTCCAGCAGGAGAGCTGCCGCTCCAGCGGCTGGCTGCTCGACTGGCGTGACGTGTGTGTCGGAGCCAGAGAGAACGGCGAGAACGTCACCATCTACGCCAGCTGGAGTTGAGAGGTCGTCTCCTGGTCGGCCACGGTGATTCTTAGGCGTTGTTTCACTTGGTGAGTCGCCGGTAGTTGATGAGGCTGGTGGCGATGGCTGTGAAGGCGAGGAAGTGTTCGGGCTTGCGTTCGTAGCGGCGGTGAAGCCGACGACAGCCGGCCAGCCAGGACATGGTCCGTTCGATGACCCATCGATGGCGTCCCAGCCGCTGTGACGCCTCGGTCCCTCGACGGGCGATCCGTGGTGCGATGCCGCGAGAACGAAGCCATCGCCGCAGGTGAAGGTAGTCGTAGCCCTTGTCCCCGTGGAGCTTGTCGGGCCGCTGGCGGCGGGGACCGCGACGGCTGCGGATCGGCGGTATCGATGTGACGAGTGGCTGCAGAGCGAGACTGTCATGGGTGTTGGCCGCCGAGATGGCGACCGCGACCGGCAGACCGGACCGGTCGGTGACGAGGTGGATCTTCGATCCCTTCTTGCCGCGATCGGTCGGATTTGGTCCGGTCAACAGCCCCCTTTGAGGGCCCGGACACTCACCGAGTCGATGGCGAAACGCGACCAGTCCAGCTCTCCCCGGGCGCCGAGCTCATCCAGGACGACCCGGTGCAGACGGGCCCAGACCCGCTCCTTGCTCCAGCGGGCGAACCTCCGGTAGACCGTCGGCCAGGCCGGCCCGAACAGCGGTGGCACCTGCCGCCACGTGCACCCCGACGTCGCCACGAATACGATCGCGGCCAGACACTCACGATCCCCGGCCCGCCGACGCCCGCCTCCCTGTGGCCGCACCACCACCGTCTCCGGCACCACCCTGCGGAACAACTCCCACAACTCATCGGGCGCCAACCGCTCAGCAAGGCTCGTCATGCCCGGCACAACGACCAAACGGCCAAAGGAAACGACGTCTTAGTACTGCAGCGGTCTTTGTGGTGATGGTTGGGCAGTTTCTGGTGGAGTGTGGCCGCGTCGTTTGTAGCGGCTGACGCGGGCTTGGAACTGGCGTCGGCGGCGCCAGCGTGACCAGTGCAGGACATGCTCGACGGGGCTGGGGCGGCGGTGGACCAGGCGGGCGATCAAGCGTCTGAACTCAGGAAGCTTGAAGGGGACGAGCTGGGAGGATCCGTTTCTGCTTTCCCGGTGTCGAGCTCGCGGGCCCGCAGGACGGTGAGGCATGCATGGACGGCCATGACAAGGGTGATGTGGCGGTGCCAGCCCGGGTAGCGGCGGACCTGGTAGTCGTCCAGGCCACACTCCTGTTTCGCCGTTTGAAAACATTCCTCGACAGCCCAGCGGCTGCCCGCGACGCGAATGAGTTCGTCAAGTGTGGTCTCGGCGGGGCAGTAGGCAATGTAGTGGGAGATCTTGTGCGGCCGGCTCACGCTGCGGCGGGCGATCACCCAGTGCCGTCGGTCTTCTCGGTGCCAGGGACGGACCTCCACCCGCGCCCAGACATAGACGCGCGGGCCGTGGGGCTCCGTTGTCGCAGGAACGGCGTTTCCACTTCTGCCGGGGCAGCCCCTCGAACAGGTTGTGGACCGGGTGGTACATGGCCCAGCGGCTGACGACGGTGTCGTGCCGGGTGGTGGCCATCATGTGGAAGACATCCGCCCGCTCCAGCTCGGTGCGCCAGCTCTTGGAGAAGCCGTAGGCAGCATCAGCGGTCACCCACCGAAAGGGCATCTTCTCCTCGATCGCCCGGCGGACCATCCTCCTGGCGATCGCCACTTTGGTCTCGAAGGCGACCGTGTCCCCGACGGCACCGCAAGGCGGCCGACCTCGCCCACCGGCTCGGCGAACCCCACACCGAATCCATGGCCCTCAACGGCATCGGCTACGGATACACCCACCTGACCCGCCACGAGGAGGCCGAGCGGCACCTGCGCGCCGCGCTCACGATGCGCCTTCGGCTGCGGGACCGGCACGGCGAGGCCGAGACGCGCGTCGATCTGGCGGCCCTCTTGAGCGCCGTACACCGCCCGGAGGAGGCGCACGCCGAGGCGGAGCGGGCCCGGGCGGTCTACGCGCGGATCCTCCCGGCGGGCAGCGTCGAGCCACCATTCCCGGTGCTCGCGGGCCGTGGCCCGGACCCCCGATAGCCGTCCCGGTCCATGTCGCACTCCCCATACCGTCTTCATAGCCCCGCAACGGGGCTACCGGCCTTCGGAGTTGGCATGACTACCTCCCCTTGTCGAACGGATGGCCCGGGGGGTGGTGTCACCAGCTCCGGAGGCACTGACAGACCGCTGATTAGGGACATGCCCACCGGCCTTTTCGCAGGCCGGGAGGCTCTTCGTAATGTGGATGCGGCAATCAGTGCCGTGGCAGGGCCGGGCGAAAACAGCACCGAAGGATGCCCGACGTGATCGATACCAGCAGCATCGACGTCTACCTCGGCCTGGACGTCGGAAAGGGCGAACACCACGCCACCGCACTGACCCCCACCGGCAAGAAGACCTTCGACAAGCGGCTGCCCAACAGCGATCCCAAACTCCGCGAAATCTTCGCCAAACTGCAGGCCAAGCACGGAACCGTACTCGTGATCGTCGACCAGATCGCCTCCATCGGAGCCCTGCCGCTGACCGTCGCCCGCGACCTGGGCTGCCACGTCGCCTACCTGCCCGGCACGGATGTCACGCCGACGATGTGCAGGCTCTCATCCATGTCGTGAGCGTAAGGATCCTCCAGCAGCTCATGCAGCACTGCGAGGAGGTCGCCATCCACCACCGGCGTCGCCTGAAGACGGCGCACCGCCTCGGCCGCGTCGATACCCGCCACGCAGGCCAGCCCCGTGCCGTCGTAGTCGAACTCACCCAGCACCGCGGTGAGGCGATGCGCCTCCTGCGCTGCCGCACGCTCGGTGGCGGTCAGGGACACCCTCCGGCACCGGGAACAGCTCGGGCGTCGGCCCGGTCAGACTCAGCCGCCCCGGTGACCAGCCACCGAGCGACGGCCGCCAGGGATCGGCCCCGGCGGCGGCGAGCGCCCGCGCGTTGTCCGGCTCACGGGACATGACGGCTTCCCACAGCGCCGTCACCCCGTCCTTCAGCGCGTCCACATCCGCAACCCGGCCGGCCAGCTCCGCAACAACCTCCGGAGAACCGAATACCGCCGCCCGATGCGCTGCGCCAGGCTCACGCGCTCACCCTGGACGAGGTGGCCGCCGCTCTGGGCGTGCGGCGGGCGACCGTCGGCGGCTGGGAGGCAGGCAAGGCCGAGCCCCGGCCCCCGGAGCGGGAGGCGTACGCGCGCCTGCTGAAGCAGCTCGCCACGCTCTACCCCGCCCCGCAGCAGGACACGGACACCACGGCGGAACAGGCCGTCGCCTCCGCCGTGCCCGCCGCGCAGGCCCAGCCCACGGGCGGGACACCCGAAGCTGCCGCCGCGCCCGTGGCAGAGGAGCCGTCGGCCGCTGCCCCGGCGCCTGTTCGCCACGCGGCACCGGCCGCTGTGTCGCTGCCGCCTACCGAACAGGCGCCGCACAGCCCGCGGCGCCCCGCTGCGAAGAAGGCCGCCCCGGCGAACACCCCCGCGCCCGGCGGCGGGTACGCGCACGGTCCGCTGCTCGTCCTCGACGCCGATACCGAGCGGCAGGTGACCGGCTATGGCGCCGGCGGCCTGATGCTGGACGTGCCCGCCAAGTCGCTGCCCGCGCTGGTGGAGTGGACGCTCACCGAGGCGCGGCTCGGGGCGGAGAAGCTGCACGGCTCGGGGAAGGACGGCGACCCGCTGCTGGTGCTCACCGAGGCGGCGTGCGAGCGCTACGGACTGCCCCCTGCCTTGTCGGAGTCCGAGCGGCTTGCCGGGCGGCTGCCGGAGGGACACAAGGTCATCAGGCAGCTGGAGCGCGCCAACTGGCAGTTGACCAGGCGAGGGCTGGGGCCGTGGGCGCGGATCTACCGCCCTGCCCAGGGCAGCCGCCGGCAGTGCGTGCAGTTGTGCATCCCCTCCTGGCGTGCCTTGGACGACCGTGCCTGGGGCCACGCCGCCCAGTTGCCGCCGCCTGAGCTGGCCCGGGTGCTGGGCGTGTATGCGGCCCGGGTGATGACGCCGGTCGGCTCCACGGCCGTGACGGGGCTGCAGCTGATGACCGCGCTGAACCCGCCGACGCGCGCGAGCGAGCCGGACGAGGACGGCAAGCGGCACGCCGAGCACCGGCCCGGGTCACTGGGCATGCAGCCGGTGGATCCGGCGCCGTGCGAGGCGACCGACGGGCATCCCGTCCTGGCCCATCTGCCCCGCTTCCACGTGCGCGGCCCTGACGAGCGGCTGTTCGAGGAGGCCTACGACTGGGCGCGGGATATGACCGATGCCGAGTGCATGCAGCGGCACCTGGTCGGCCTGGATGTGAACCTGGCCTTCGGTGCAGCCGCCCCGTTGAAGTGGAGCAGACTTTGCGCACTTCGACTGTTCCTGTCAGGGGGATCATGCGTCACGTCGTCACGGCACCCGCGCTCGCAGCGGTCTGCTGCTTAAGCTTCACCGCCTGTTCCGACAGCGATGACAGAAGCGACCCACGGCCGAGCCCACGCTCCGCGCTCAAGCTGGGGCAGGGATCCGACACCGTCGGGGCCGGCGGCAAAGGCACCTCGGAGATCACTGCAGACAGCGTCGCCTACGTTGAGAAAGCTGGCTCATCCAACCCGGAGCACGATCTCTTCGCCGTCCTCAGGTACGACGCAGCAAACCGGTCCAAGACCCCGGTGACAAGCACGGCCGACACAGGCGGCTTCCGCTGGCAGACATCCGACGGGCACACCGTCAAGGCTGGCAACACCGAAGTTGCACGAGGAGTGTTTGCCCGCGGAGCCAGTAACGACGGTGGAGCAACCGTGCCACCCAAGGTCTTCATGACCGACACCGTCGCGTTCGACATCACCGCCGCCCAGAAGGGAGCCACCCTCATCTACGTCGACGGCGACGGCGTCACCTACCGATGGAAGATCCCTCCCACAAGTGCAGGATCCGCGGCTTCCGCGCTGGAATCCGACCTGCAGTAATGCGGCATCACCAGCGTCGCTCACGCGCAGGCCATCGGCTTCGCCCAATCTGCACGTTACAACCCCTCATTCGACTCACCTGACATTCGCCCGCAGCCGCCGGCTCGGCATCGTCCGCCTTCACAACCTCGCGCCGACGGGACAACCCCGCCACCTACGGAACACCTCTAACGAGCTCGTGCACGGTTACTGAGCTTTCGGACTGAGTGTCGTCAGGGTGAGTCCGGTTGCGGTGAGGCATCCGTCGATGATGTCGCTGCGGTATTGGATCTCACGGAGGGTTCGGCGCAGGACGCGCATCAGGTGGTCGGGGTCGGTGAAGGCGAGGTTGTTCTGGCCCGCGCGTCGGACCAGTGACCAGATGCCTTCGACCGGGTTGAGGTCGGGTGCATACGGCGGCAGTTGGAAGGAGGTGACCCAGTCGTGGGCGGCGATGAAGGCACGCAGCCGGGCATCCAGATGCACATTCAAATTGTCCCAGACGAGCACGAGCGGGGCATCGAGTTGCCGGTGGGCGGCGATGAGAAGGTCGCGGTACTCGGTCCAGGTGAAGCTGCGCCGGCCGCCGCGTTTGTGGTCCACGTGCCGTTTGGGCCTGAAGATCAACCGAGATCGTTCGCCGGGTTTGTAGCAGGTCAGGGCGGCGATGGAGAAGCGGCGCTGGGAACGTCCTCTCACCCGGATCACGGGTGTGTGCCCGCGTCGGGCCCAGGTGCGGGAGGTGGGCGGCGTCATCGAGAATCCAGCCTCGTCCTCAAAGACGATGAAGGCCCCGAGCGCCGCCGCGGTGCTTCCACCTGCGGCCACGTGTCCTTCACCCAGCCGGTGACCTTCTCCTCGTCACGTTCCAGCGCCCGCCGGGCCGGGACCTGGTGGCTGAACCCGTGACTGCGGAGCATCTCCATGATGGACGACAGGGCGAGGGACTTGTGGAACCGGCGGCCGATCAGTGTCTTGATCCTGGCCAGGGTCCAGGTCTGATCCGGCCAGCCGTGCGCGAGGGGCCCCTTGGCCAACTCCTCCTCCAGCGCAGCGAACAGGGCCTCACTCAGCTTGGGACGTGCAGCAGACCCCCGGGAGCGAAGAGCCTGCGAGCCACCGTACTGCCAGGAACGGCGCCATCGCTGCACCGAACGGACGCTGACCCGCAGTTGCTTCGCCACCACCGTGTTGCCCTGCCCCGCAGCGAACATCCCGACCGCCTCCATACGGATGCGCTCGCGAAATGCCCGTCGCTCATCAGTCAGACCACCGCCTTGCGGATACCTCATGGTTCGGGCATACCGCAACGATCAGCACACGTCCGCACTCAACGACACCGCGCCCGAAAGCTCACTAACCGGGCAGGCAGCAGCCGCTTACGCTGCTCGGACCGGCCACACGCGGCAACCACCCGATCTACCAGTCCCGGCGGATACACCCAGGTCAACAGCCCCAGACCCGATAAGTCAGACACACTCCCAGCCACCCGCACCACCCCCGGAAACCCACTGCCGACCAGCCTACGCCCGAAGCAAAAGCAACGGCATTGCCACTAAAGGGCTGTCCCGCAATGCCTCAGCAGGCACAGGTGACTCACTCGCCAGTCTGGCCGTCGATGAGTTCGCGCACGACGTCGAGGTGCCCGGCATGCCGGGCGTACTCCTGGAGCAGGTGAAAGAGGATCCGCCCCAGCGAGGGTGCCTGGTCGGGCCTCTTGAAGCGGCCTCCCAGGCGTGCCTTGTCGGTCAACGCGGCAGACGCTGTGAGCGAGTTCGCGACGGTCCCCTCCGCTGGGTAGGCGGCAATCACCTGGATGATGGATGTATCGGCGGCGACCGTCCACTCCTCGACGTCTCCGCCGGGTGGATGGGCGACGACGTCCTCGGCGCCGAATCCCCATCGCAGCCAGCGGCGTTCGACTCAACCGAGATGCTGGCCCCGGCCGAGCGACGACCAGCCGAGCGGTTCGATGGGCATACGGAGAGGGCCGCCGGAGAGGCCGTCGAGCTTTCACATCAGGACCTCGCGGTACCACTCCAGGTAGCCGAGGAGCAGTTCATGGGCGTCGGAGACGTCGACGGCCGGGCCATCGAGGGGCGCGGGGACCTCGGTGGAGCCAGTTCTCATCGTCGGTTCTTGCTTCGCATCAGCAGCGCTACAAGGATGATCGCGAAGATGACGAAGAGGATGATGAATACCGTCGCGCCTCCCCCCGAAGCCCACATCTTGGCCAGTTCGATCGACGATTCCGAGTCCTGGTGCATGTTTCCCTCTCCTTCGTGGAGCTCGGCCGAAGCGCGCTCCGGCCGGGCTTCCGTGTTCCGTTCCTTCAGCGGTGCCGCTCCGTTGGCGGCACCGCCTTACGAGCCGATCAATCCCGCGGCATACGCGATGCCGAAGACTGCTAGGAGGCCTCCCACCACGGCGAAGACGCCACGGTTGTAGCGGCGCATGGTTGAGCCGCCCGATGTACCGAAGATTTCCCAGGAACTCGCGGCGCTTCCTCTGCTCAGCCTCTTCGCGAAGACCGCGAAACACAGGCCGAACACAGCCAGGAACACTCCGACCGCTACCCTCATCTCGCCTCCTGCCGGGCTCTGTTGCCGACCCGATCTCTGAAAGGTTGCCTTTAGAAGGTGTACTCGGCTGTGCCCGAGCACTTTCCGGTGCTGCCGCCGGTCTCCACCCCGGCGTCCACGCTCTTCCCGTCGGTCGAGGCGGTGACGCTGCCGGGGCCGACACCGCACGAGACGCCGACCGATCCGCCGCTTTCCATGTCACCTGTGTCGGCGGACAGGCCCCCGCTCACTCCCGGGGTTCCAAATCCCAGGCTGAGCGTGGGCTTGGCCTCCTTGCCGTCGGTCTTGCCGCCCACGCCGATGCAGACCCCGAAGCAGACTTCGCCCGAGATCGAGCCCGTGATCAGCCCGCTCGGGTCGATGCGGTTGACCGGGTCGCCTTCGGCGTAGAGGTAGGGGTTCTGTTCCTGGCCGGAAGGGTCAGGGCTGTTGAACCGGCCGACGTTGGGGTCGTAGTAGCGGGCCGCGAAGTGGTACAGGCCCGTCGGGTCCTGGTAGCCGCCGGCGAACCGGTAGGGCTGGGTGATCTTCTCGCTGCTGGCCGCGCGGGTGACGCCGCGGGGGCTGTAGGAGTAGTCGTTGACCTTGGTGCCGGACTCGTCCGCCACCGCGACGACGGAGCCGAGCGCGTCGGTGAGGTAGAAGTAGGTCTTCCCGTCCCGGGTCATGGAGTTGAGTGTGCCCCCGGGTTCACGGTTGAAGCCGGTGTCTTCACCGGCAGTTGAGGTGGCCGACAGCCCCAGCGGCCCGTTGTGGAACCAGGTGTCACCAAGGCGAATGCGCTCGCTCTGGTCGGTGGAGCCGTACTGACCCTCGTACGTCGTACCGCCCACCGTCAGCGAGGTGAGCTGGCTGTGATCCGACCACTTCTCGCCCGTGCGGGTGCCGTCCGGCGTGGAGGCTCCGGCGGTCTCGTTGCCCTCGGCGTCGTAGGACCAGTTCGTGGACGAGGCGTTCTTGGCGGTGATCTGCTGCGCGTCGTTGATGCTGTAGGTGGTGCCGCGCGGGCAGCCCTTCTCGGTGCCCTGGCTGGTGAGGTTTCCGGCCAGGTCGTAGCAGTACTGCCAGGAGGAGTTGAGGGCCGAGCCCTTGTTCTCCGCCGCGTAGGAAAAGCGCCCGGCGCCGTCGTAGGTGTAGCTGGTCTTCGTGCCCGCCACTGCGTCCGTCTTGACGCGGATCTTGGCGCCGTCGGTCTTGGCGCCGGTGCCGTAACCGTAGGTGTAGGCCAGGTCCACCAGGGTGCCCTTGGACGACTTGGCGGTGATCTTCTCGGGGCGGCCGGACTTGTCGACGGTGACCGTCTGCACGGTGCCGCCGGGGTAGGCGGTCTCGGTGCGCACGTCGTTGCGGTTGTACTTGTACGTCGTCACCTTGCCCGCGAGGTCCCTGAACTCCTTGAGTTTGTTGACCTCGTTCCAGCTGTAGTCGGTCTTGCCCGCCGGGTCCTGGTAGAAGTCCACGTTGCCCGCCGGAGTGTAGGCGAGCAGGGTCTGGGAGCCGTCCTGCAGGGTGCGGACCGTCTCCCGCTGGAGCGGGTCGAACTGGTACTTGACTGTGCCGGTGGAGTCGTCGCGCTGGCGCAGGTTGCCGTCACCGTCATAGTGATAGCGCACCGTGTCATGGGCGGTCGAGACGGTCTTGATGCGGTCGAGATGGTCGTACGTGAAGACCTTCTTGATGCCGCGGCCGTCGGTGAGGGTCTCGGTGCGGCCCAGCCCGTCGTATGTGTAGGTCGTCTCGCCCAGCGGCTTGGGTGGGGTGACCTTGGTGAGGTTGCCCTTGTCGTCGTAGGTGAAGGACGTCTTCACCGTCTTCGAGGCTGACATCTTCGTCTCCGCTGTGCACCGCTGGCCCTCGAAGCCGCCGCACTTGGCCTCAGCGGGGTTGTAGGTGTACGAGACGTTGCCGCCGCCGGTACCGGTCTGCGCGACGGACTTGGTGTTACCGGCCGTGTCATACGTGTACGAGGTTTTCTCACCGTCGGCGTTCGTAGAGTCCTTGGGCTTGTCACCACCGGCGACCGTCTGCCAGCTGGTGACCGACTTCCCGCCCGTCGGCGACTTTATGGACTCCAGGTTGTTGCGGGTGCTGAAGCCGTAGTCGGTGACGTTGCCGGCCGTGGTGCCGGTCCCCATCGCGTCGGTGGCCGTGTCGACGTTGTGGTTCGCGTCGAACTCCGTCTTCCGATTCCGGTCGAGTGCGTCGGTGACGTCGGTGACCTGGCCATCGCCGTCGTGCTGGTACTTCGTGGAGTGCTTCTCCGGATCGGTGACCGTCGTTGTGCCCGCGGCCGTCGGCGAGTCCGCGCTGTAGGCGTAGGTCCAAGTGGGGCCGGTGTGACCGGAGCCGTTGAACTCGGTGGCGCGCAGCATGGACGTGACGCGGTTGGCTTGGTCGTAGGTGAAGACGGTGACCCGGCCCTCCGCCGTGGTGATCTTGGTGAGGCGGCGGGAGGAGTCGTAGCCGAAGGTGGTGGTCTTGCCTTCGGCGTCGGTGGTCTTGTGCAGGTTACCGGCCGGGTCGAGGTCGAAGACGACGGTGCGGCCGGAGTTGTCCTCGGCCTGCCACTGTGAGGCGTCGGTCTTGACCAGGTCGATCCAGCGGCCGGAGCGGGTCTCGGTCAACTTGAAGCCTTTGTGCTCGTCGCCCTGCTCGTGCTGGGTGACGGTGATGGCGCCCTTGTTCTTGTCGGTGACCTTGGTCAGGGTGCCGTGCTCGTTGTAGGTGTCCTTGGTGTGGGACTTCCAGTTGGTGACGGTGTAGGTGCTGTCGGCGTTCTTCTTCAGCTCCTTGGAGTAGCCCTTGGGGGTGGTGAAGGAGCCGTCGGCGGCCTTGTCGAAGCGCAGGGTGTCGCCGGAGGCGTCGTAGAGG
>NZ_JBVJFF010000035.1:0-11611 GCF_055587985.1 Streptomyces sp. NPDC046335
CCACCTCAACCACACCACCCTCCACCACCAAACCACCACCAACACCCTCCCCCCACTCCTCCAAAACCTCACCACCACCCACACCAAACACACCAGCCACCCCAACCGCACCACCAATACCAAAACCACGATTCAGCACACCCTCAACGGCCTCACCACCACCCAACGCCTCACCACACTCCTCCACCACATCCGCACCCACGCAGCAGCCGTACTCGGCCACCCCCACCCCGAAGCCATCGACAAAGACCGCGCCTTCACCGAAACAGGCTTCGACTCCCTCACCGCTGTAGAACTACGCAACCGACTCACCACCACCACCGGGCTCCAACTCCCCGCCACCCTCCTCTTCGACCACCCCACCCCCACCACCCTCACCCACCACCTCCACACCCAACTCTTCCCGGAGGCCGAGAGCCCTGCCGTACGGCTGCTCGATCAGCTCGACGCGCTGGAGGAAGCCGCGACGTCGCTCGACGCGGAAGAGGACCGGACAACGGTGAGTACGCGACTGCAAGGAATTCTCGCGAAATTGATCGGCCAACAGGAAAAAGCTCACGTCAGTGCCGTATCCGAAAGGATCCACGCGGCGTCTGCCACCGAGGTTCTGGAATTCATCGACAAGCAGCTCGGTCGCACCACCAGCTGATCCCGAAGAGCTACTGACATGCGGAGTGGGGTTGATTGCAGATGGCGGATGAAGAACGGCTCGTGGAGTATCTCAAGTGGGTGACGGCCGACCTTCACGAGACGCGGCAGCGCCTTGTGCAGGCCGAGTCGAGGCACCAGGAGCCGATCGCCGTCGTGGGGACGGCCTGCCGCTTCCCCGGGGGAGCGGCGTCTCCGGAGGCATTGTGGGATCTGGTCGCGGCGGGCACCGACGCCATCGCGAGGTTCCCGACAGACCGCGGCTGGGATCTGGCGGAGCTGTACGACCCGGACCCCGACCACCCGGGCACGCTGTACGTCCGCGAGGGCGGGTTCCTGCATGACGCGGCCGACTTCGACGCGGGCTTCTTCGGCATCTCGCCGCGCGAGGCGCTGGCGATGGACCCGCAGCAACGACTGCTGCTGGAGACCTCCTGGGAGGCGATCGAGCGGGCAGAAATCGATCCGACCCAGCTCAAGGGCACCCCCACGGGCGTGTTCGCCGGCGTGATCTACCACGACTACGCCGCACGGGCGGAGACCGTTCCGGAAGACCTCAAGGGCTATGTGGGCAATGGAACCGCGGGGAGTGTCGCTTCCGGTCGGCTGTCCTACGCTCTGGGGCTGGAAGGCCCGGCCGTCACCATCGACACCGCCTGCTCGTCCTCCCTCGTGGCCGTGCACCTGGCCTGCCAGGCCCTGCGCACCGGAGAGTGCTCCATGGCCCTGGCCGGCGGCGTCACAGTGATGTCCACACCGTTCGGTCTGGTGGAGTTCAGTCGGCATCGGGGGCTGTCACCGGATGGGCGGTGCAGGGCATTCGCGGCCGGCGCGGACGGCACCGGATGGGCCGAGGGCGCCGGCATGCTCCTCCTCGAACCACTGTCACAAGCCCAGCGCAACGGCCACCCCATCCTCGCCCTCGTACGCGGCAGCGCCATCAACCAAGACGGCGCCAGCAACGGACTCACCGCACCCAACGGCCCCGCCCAACAACGCGTCATCCACCAAGCCCTCACCAACGCCCATCTCACCCCCACCGACATCGACGCCGTCGAAGCCCACGGCACCGGCACCACCCTCGGCGACCCCATCGAAGCCCAAGCACTCCTGGCCACCTACGGCCAAAACCGCACCACCGACAACCCCCTATGGCTCGGATCACTCAAATCCAACATCGGCCACACCCAAGCCGCAGCAGGCGTAGCCGGCGTCATCAAGATGGTGATGGCCCTGCGGCACGGACTGCTGCCTCAGACCCTGCACATCGACGAACCCACCCCGCACGTCGACTGGAAAAGCGCAGCCGTCTCCCTCCTCACTCAGCCCCAACCCTGGCCCCGCACCGACCGCCCCCGCCGCGCAGCCGTCTCCTCCTTCGGCATCAGCGGCACCAACGCCCACCTCGTACTCGAAGAACCTCCCGCAGCGCCTCAGCCCAGCACCGAAGAGTCCGACACAGCCAACGACCGGGATTCGGAACGCGTGGTACTCAGGCCCGTGGTAGTGCCCTGGCTGCTCTCCGGAAAGGGCGAAAACGCGCTGCGCGAGCAGGCGGCCCGCCTCCAGACACACCTGCGCCACCGTACCGAACTCGAACCGCTCGACATCGGCCGGTCCCTCGCCACCACCCGCACCACCTTCGACCACCGCGGCATCGTGCTCGGCCAAAACCGCGACGAACTCCTCGGCGGCCTCCGCTCGCTGGCCTCCGGCGAACCAGCAGCAAAGGTCATCACCGGCGTCGCCCACGACACCGGCGAAATTGTCTTCGTCTTCCCCGGCCAGGGTTCGCAGTGGGCGGGCATGGCAGCCGATCTCCTGGACACCTCACCCGTCTTCGCCCAGCAGATCGCCGCGTGTGAGGAGGCGCTGGCCCCGCATGTGGACTGGTCACTGACCGACGTGCTCCGCCAGACCGCCGACGCCCCGACGCTGGAGCGGGTGGACGTCGTGCAGCCCGTACTGTTCGCCGTCATGGTGGCACTGGCCCGCATGTGGCAGGCCTGCGGTATTCACCCCGATGCCGTCATCGGCCACAGCCAGGGAGAAATCGCCGCCGCCCACATCGCCGGAGCCCTCACCCTCACCGACGCCGCCACCACCATCGCCCTACGCAGCCAAGCCCTCGCCCAACTCGCCGGCCACGGCGCCATGGCCTCCCTGACCCTCTCCGAAGAACAAACCCGCCACCACCTCACCACCTGGCCCGGACAACTCTCCATCGCCGCCGTCAACGGACCCCACAACGTCACCGTCTCCGGCGACCCCCACACCATCGACCAACTCCTCACCCACTGCACCCAGCACGACATCCGCGCGCGCCGCATCCCCGTCGACTACGCCTCCCACAGCCCCCACGTCGAAACCGTCGAAACCGAAATCCGTGCCGTCTCAGTCACCCCGGCCGCACCCGCCATCGGGCTGCTCTCCACCGTGACCGGCCAGTGGATCACCGAACCCGTCATGGACGCCGGATACTGGTACGACAACCTCCGCCAACCCGTCCGCTTCGACGACGCGCTGCGCGCCCTCGACGCGTCAGGTCACCGGACCTATGTCGAGGTCAGCCCGCACCCCGTTCTCACACACGCGATCCACGACGTCCTCACGGCCGTGGATCCCTCCGGGGCCGATTCCCGTTCGGGTGCCGATGCCGTTCAGCCCATCGTCGTCGGCACCCTGCGGCGCGGTGAGGAGGGGCCGGGCCGATTCCTGGCCTCGATCGCCGAGGCGTACGCGCACGGGCTGCCCGTGGCGTGGAGCCGCCTGTTCGACGGGGCCGAGGGGCGGCGGGTGGCGCTGCCCACGTATCCGTTCCAGCGCGAGCGGTACTGGTTGGAGGGGCATGGTGCGGCGGCGGGTTCGGGGCCGGCGGTGGCCGAGAGCGGGGCGAAGGCCCTGTTCTGGGAGGCGGTCGAACGGCAGGACCTGGCCGCTGTCGCGGAGGCGCTGTCCCTGGAGGACGCCGAGCGGCGGGCCGGCCTGGGCGCCGTACTTCCCGTACTGTCCGCGTGGCACCGGCAGCAGCGGGAGCGGTCCGCCGTCGACGCCTGGCGTTACGCCGTCACCTGGAAGCTCCTGCCGACGCCCACCGCGCCCACCACCGACGCGCCGGCGGCTTCCGCGGCCGACGGCGGCTGGTTGGTGGTCGTTCCCGCGGGCCAGGCCGACGGGCCGGCGGTGACCGGATGTCTTCGGGCGCTGGACGGTCTCGGCGTGGCCACGCGCGTGACGCGGGTCGACGCGGATGCCGTCGACCGGGAGACGCTGGCCGAGCAACTGCGGGCCATGGCCGCCGAACAGGACATCGCCGGTGTGCTCTCCCTGCTCTCGGTGGCCGAGGGCCCGTCGTCCGCCGAGCCGGCCGTGCCCGCCGGCACGGCCGCGACCCTCACCCTGGTCCAGGCCCTGGGCGACGCCCATGTCGCCGGCAGGTTGTGGTGCGTGACCACCGGCGCCGTGTCCACCGGCCCAGCCGACGCCCTGACCCACCCCGGTCACGCCATGGTCTGGGGCCTGGGCCGGGTCGTGGCGCTGGAGCACTCCGACCGCTGGGGCGGCCTCATCGACCTCCCCGCCTCCGCCTCCCTTCCTCTCCCCCACCTCACCGCCGCGCTGCGCCACGCCACCACCGGCGTCAGCGCCACCCACCCGTGGAGCGACGAGGACCAACTGGCCGTACGAGCCGAGGGCGTCCTCGCCGCCCGGCTGACCCGCGCCCCGCTGCCCGATCGGCCGGCGCGCCGGTCCTGGCACCAAGAGGGCACGGTGCTCATCACCGGTGGCACCGGCGCCCTCGGCTCGCACGTCGCCCGTGCGCTCGCCGCCGACGGCGCCTGCCACCTGCTGCTGGCCGGCCGCCGCGGCCCTGATACTCCGGGCGCCGGTGAACTCCGCGCCGAACTCACCGCCCTCGGCGCCCGGGTCACCATCGCCGCCTGCGACACCACCGACCGGGAGGCCCTTGCCCGGCTGCTGGCAGACGTCCCCGCCGAGCATCCTCTCACGGCTGTCATCCACGCGGCGGGCGTGGGGAGTTACGCGTCGGTGGCCGCGGCCACGGTCGACGGTCTCGCGGATGTCGTCCGGCCGAAGGCCGGGGCGGCGTGGCACTTGCACGAGTTGACACGGGACATGCCGTTGTCGGCCTTCGTCCTGTTCTCCTCCGGAGCGGGCGTGTGGGGCGGGGGCGATCAGGGCGGATACGCTGCCGCGAACGCGTTCCTGGACGCGCTGGCACATCTTCGGCGCGGCATCGGGCTCACCGCGACGTCCATCGCCTGGGGAGCCTGGGCGGGCGACGGCATGGCGGCGGAGGCGGTGTCCGCCGAGCTGCTGTCCCGCAGGGGGGTGCGGGCGATGGACCCGCAACTGGCCGTCGCGGCCCTGCGGCAGGCGCTCGACCACGACGAGACGTTCGTGACGGTCACCGACATGGACTGGGGGCGCTTCTCCGAGGCGTTCACCTCCGTCCGCCCCAGCCGTCTGATCGCCGACATCCCGGAGGTGGCCGACGCCGCGCGGGCCGGGAGCGCCCGGGCGGGCGCCGAGCACGATGACGCACCGGCCCGGCTCCGGCACCGGCTGGCCGCGCTGGCCGACGCCGAGCAGAGCGCGGCCCTGCTCGACCTGGTCCGCACCCACGCCGCGGCCGCCCTCGGCCACCCGTCCCATGAGGCGATCACTGCGGGGCAGGGATTCCTGGAGGCGGGCTTCGACTCGCTGACGGCGCTGGACCTGTGCAAGCGGCTGGCGAAAGACACCGGTCTGCGGCTGCCGGCGACGCTGCTGTTCGACCACTCCACCCCCTCGGCGATGGCCCGCCACCTGCGGGCCACGCTGGACATCCCCGGTCCGCGGGCCGAGCCGGGTGGCGCGGACCCGGCGGGCGCGGACCCGGCGGGCGGCGGCGCGCGGCCGGCGGCCGCGGCGGTGAACGGCACAGCGGCCCCAGGCGTTCCGCAGTCTCGAGAGGGCGCGGAGGACGCGGAGGCCGCGGAGGACGCGGAGGCCGCCGGGATCGGGCCGCACTCACTGGCCGCGCTGTTCCGGCGCGCGCACGACATCGACGAGGTGCCACGGGCCATGCAGCTCATGCGGGCGGCGTCCTACTTCCGTCCCGGGTTCGCCTCGGTGGCGGAGATGGGACCGGCGCCGCGCCCGTTGCGCCTGGCGCGCGGTGCGGTGCGGCCGAGCCTGTTCTGCCTGCCCACCGTGGCCGCCGTGGCCAGCCCCAACCAGTACGCGCGCTTCGCGTCGTACTTCCGTGGCGTACGGGACATGTGGTTCCTTCCCCTGCCCGGGTTCGCTGCGGGCGAGAACACCCCGGCGTCCATGACCGCGCTGCTGGACTTCGAGGCGCAGATCACCCTGGAGTGCGCCGGGGACGCACCGTTCGTGCTCGTCGGGCACTCCGGCGGCGGGCTGGTCGCGCACGCGCTCGCCGGCCACCTCGAGGCCATGGGGACGCCGCCGGCTGCCGTGGTGCTCATCGACACCTACACGTACGGCAGCGCGGCCATCGTGCCCGTCGCTCGGGAGCTCGCCAACGGCATGTTCGAGACGGAGCGGGTCTACGGGCTCCGCATGGACGATGTGCGGCTCACCGCGATGGGCTGCTATCTGCGGCTCTTCTCGAACTACGCGCCGAAGGAGATCTCCGCGCCCACGCTGTGCCTCCGCGGCGTCGACCGGGTCGCCGACGCGATGTCGGACACCTCGTCCGGGGAAGAGTGGCGGCCTTCCTGGGAACTGCCGCACATCGCCCAGGATGTCGCCGGCGATCACTTCACCATCATGCAGGAACACGCCGCCGCCACCGCCGAGTCGGTGGACTGCTGGCTCGACGCCACGTTCTGAGCGCGGCGGCCGGCCGACTCCGCGATCCGCGCCGACACCCGAAAGGAAGAGTATGAGCAGCAATCACCCTGCCTCCGTCCCGGAGGCTGACGACACCAAGGATCCGGCACGTACGCCCTCCCTGCCCGAGCAGGAGCGGGCGCGGCCGGGCCCCGGCCCGGCGCCCGCCGCCCCGCGCCGTGGGGCGCGGCGTCCTCCGCCGGTGGTGATCTGGGCGTGCCTGGGGGTGTTCTTCGTCGCGTTGCAGGTGTACGTCCTGGCCAGTTGGGTGGCGGATGGCACGGGCATCGACAAGGCGGACGGGGATCACCAGTTCAGCACCACCCGACAGGTGATCGGGTTGGCCGTGCCGCTCAGCACGGTAGTGCCGGTCCTGCTGCTGACCCGCCAATACGTGCGGGACTCGCGCGCTCAGGGGCGGGCGACCTTCGATTTGCTGCTGGTCGGCGGCTGCGTGCTCAGCGCCTGGCAGGACCCGTTGGTGAACTGGTTCGATCCGGTGGTCACCGTGAACACCAACCAGTTCCTGGCGTCGAGTTCCTGGGGACCGTACGTACCCGGCTGGCAGGGGCCGGGGCCGCATCAGCAGGCGGAGATGCCGCTGCACGCGCTCGTCGCCGGGATGGGAACCGTGATCGCGGCCGTCGCGGTGGGCGCCGGCGTGCAGTGGCTGGCCAACCGCCGTCCCGACATCCGCCGGTTCCGGCTGGTGGGGTTCGCCTTCCTTCTGGGGGTGCTGCTGACCGCCGCGTCGGAGTCGTTCTTCCCGCTGCTCGGCTTCTTCATCTGGTCGGGCGCCACTCCGGCGCTGACGTTGTTCAGCGGCTCCTGGTACCAGTTCCCGCTGTACGAACTCGTCGTGGCGGGCGCCTACTTCGCCGCCCTGGCCATGCTGCGCTTCTCGGTGAACGATCGGGGCGAGAGGCTGATGGAGCGCGGGGTCACTGATCTGTCGTGGCGGCACAGCACCTGGCTGCGGCTGCTGGCGGTGGCCGGGGCCACCAACGTGGCCTATCTCGCGTACGTGGCCGGGCATGTGCTGTTCGCCTGGAACCACGGCGCTGCCCCCGACGACCTGCCGGGCTTCTTCCGCCCCGCCGCCGCGTACTGACGCCGGCGCGCTCTTCCCGGTCCAGTGCACAACGCGGGCCCCACCGGCAACGGTTGGGGCCCGCGATGTCCGTGCCGAGGGCAGATGGGGCGGGAGCGTGCCGTGGGCTGAGGCTGTGCGGGCCGAGGGCCCGAGTGTCGTCTCGGGGCAGCGCCGGGTTCCACTGCTCAGGGGCGGTGGTGATGTGGCTGGGCCAGTGCCGGGCCAGGCGGAGGATCTGTCGGCGGCCGGTGGTCACGAGCTGTCCGGCCGTGCTGAAGAGCCGGAACCGCAGGCGGCGCGGTTCCCGGAGGCGGGCGGTGGCCCGAGCGGCCCGGACGCGGTCCTCCGTCCTCGCGCGTAGCCGGTGACGAAGCCCGAGCTCGGCGGTCGGCCGACCCGACGTGTTGGTGGCGAAGCACGTGGCTTCGTAGGTGACGGTTGACGCCACTTGCAGGTCAGTTCTGACTCCACCTGACGGGCCCCGCTGCGGCCGATTGAGAACCCGTATGCGAATCCCTCTCACGGGGCTGCTGAAGCTGGATGAGGCTAGTGCCCCGTGGACGACGGCTCATGTGCCACGTGCGGTGCCCGAGTGGGGGCGGCCTGCTTGACGAGGCGCCATGGAGATCAGCCCGCTCCGGACCGCCCGCTCGCCGGTACCGATCGAGAGCTAACTTGCCTTACCTCGCTTCAACCCGTTGACCTGTAGAGGCACTTGACAGCAAGTGGCCCGCAGCGCGTCGGCAGGCGGATCGGTGAACGGGCGCGGAGCGGGTCGATCACAACGGCCGGTCGTGAGACTCCACGACCAGGGCGTGGACGCGCCGGCGGCGGAGTCGGGGGGGCGGGGGGCGGGGACGAAGGCGTACTCGTCGCGGACGGCGGCGGCGTAGGAGGCCGGGTCGCCGCGAGGACGGCGAGGTCGGCGTCGCAGTCAGCCGTACCTGCGGCAGCAGTGTGGAAGGGACCAGTTCCTCAGCCGGCCGGTCGTCGCTCAGAGTCGGACCGAAACTGCGGTCAGTCGTCGCGGCGCGGTCAGGGAGTGAGCAGGGCGGCCAGTTCGGCGGTGAAGAGCATCTCGGGGTCGAAGGCCATGCCGGTGAAGTGACCCGCGAGTTCCAGGGAGAGGACGCCGTGCAGGCGGGTCCAGAAGATCAGGGCCCGGTGCAGGCCGGGGGCTGCGACGGGGTGGCCGTCTGACCATGTGCGGTGGGATTCGAGGTGGGCGGCAAAGGGCGTCGCGGGGTCGGCCGGGGGCACAGCGACGGCGGCCGAAGGAAGAGCGGCGACGGCGTCGAGCAAGATCCCCATGATGTCGGAGGCGATGCCGGTGATGTCGTCCGGCGCGCGGTAGCCGGGGACGGGTGTGCCATAGACGAGGAAGTAGCGGTGGGGGTTGTCCAGGGCCCAGCCGCGTAGAGCCTGCGCCAGTGCGGCCAGGTCGGCGTCGGCCGCCGCGGCCGCGCGGAAGGCGTCTCTGAGGCTTTGGTACGCATCCCTGATCAGCTCGGTGATCAGCTCGTCGCGGCCGGCGAAGTACCGGTAGAGCGCGGGGCCGCTCATGCCCATCCGCTTGGCGATCGCGTTGAGGGAGAGCGCGGACGCGCCGGCCATGGCGATCTGCTCCCACGCGCGCTCCTTGATCTCCGCGCGCACCTGGGTGCGGTAACGCTCGCGAGGGGTCGTCGGGTCCGTCTCCGCCATGATCCGCACCTTCCATATCCGCGTAACCGCACTCTCTCAATATATAGTTAGAGGCTATCACGAAGGTACTTGCCTCTCACACACTTGCGTTATAACCTCTAACCAACATGAACGCCCCTAGCGGCACACCGCAGTGGAGGTCACCGTGCATACCGAAGAACTCATCGAGATCGTCCTGCCCGGGCAAGTCGAGCCCGAAGGGCTGCGGATCCGGCGCGGAGCCGTACCGACCGCCGGGCCGGGCCAGGTCCTGATACGGATGGAGGCCACCGGGTCTCCTTCGCCGAGCAGCGGATGCGCCGCGGCCGGTACTACGACCAGCCGCCGTTCCCCTTCGTACCCGGCTACGGTTTGATCCGGTCGGCACGGCCCTGGCGACCGGCGAGGGCGTCCGCCCCTGGGGATCGGCGCGGCGGAGGCCGAGACCATGGTGTGCAGCGGCATCACCGCCTGGCAGATGCTGGGACCTCCACGGTGTCAGCCGCGTCGACAAGCACGTGGCTGGCCCAGCCGCCGACCTTCACCCGTGCGGCGACCCGGGTGCCGGCCAAGTCAGGGTCCAACTCGCCCGGGCCGCAGGTTTGAAGGTGATCGGCACCGCCTACGCCCAGCACCACGACGGACTGCGCGAACGGGGCGTCAGTCCGTCGACTACCGCACCGGGGACATCCCCGCACAAGTCCGCGCACTCGCTCCCGGCGGAGTGGACGCCGTCTTCGACCACGTCGGCGGCCAGGGCATCACCGACTCCTGGCGCCTCCTCGCACCCGGCGGCACCCTCGTCTCCTACGGAACCGCCTCCACCCGGGACGACGAGGGATCCAAGCAGTGGCCCGTACTCAAGCTCCTCGGCCGTATCTGGCTGTGGAACACCCTGCCCAACCGCCGCCGCGCCTACTTCTTCAACGTCTGGGCCGGCCGCGCCCTGACCAAGAACCGCTTCAGGACCCGCCTGCGCGCTGACCTCACCCAGGTCTTCGCAGCCCTCCAGCGCGGCGACGTCTCCGCTCGCGTCACCGGCAAGGTCGTCCTCAACCCGTAGCTCATCCTCCGGCGACAGCTCACCACGGGCCTTGCCGTCCTCAACGAACCCGGGGCCCCCACCGCACCTCCACCCCCACCCCCAACCAACGCTGCCCCACACCACACACAGGAGGTTGCCATGCAGGTCAAGACCACCGCGCCCACCGGTCGCGGCCCCACAGCTCGGGCAGACACGATCGGCCGCTGGCTGCTCGTCATCGCGACGCTCGCGACGATCGTCGCGTTCATCAACGGCGTCACGCTCGTGAAGGACGCGCCCGATTCCCGGATCTGGGTGGAGGGATGGCGCACGTCCGCCTACCTGGTCTTCGCCGGAGTGTTCGCCCTCCTCGCCGCAGCACCGCGCGCCCAACGGGGTGTGTGGGAGCTGGTCATCTGCCAGAAGGCCGCGCTCGTCACCATGGCTGTGGTGATGGGAGACGTACGTGAGGCGCGCACGGCCGGTCTGATCGACCTGGGTCTTGTGCTGGTCGTCCTAGCGGCCTACGTGCTGTGCCGGGGCTGGTACGGCTGGCGCACGAGCGCGGCTGAGCCGGCGGCCGGCGGCTCAGCCGCCCGGCTGGCCGCGTGAAGGGCGCCGACGTGCCCGGCCCCGTAGGACGGCGCCGTCTTCTTCAGCCCGCGGCGACCGCGGCGGCCTTCTGTTCGGCGCGGGCGCGGGTGGCGGCCAGACGGTAGGAGTCGGTGCCGGTCTCGATGATGTTGCCGCCGAACGTCAAGCGGCCCACGATCGCCGCGCGGAGCCTTGGATCAGTGAACGTCTTGGTCCACCCTCCGAAGAATTCCTTGGAAGCCATCGCCACAGAGTTCTTTTCCTCGCGCTCCGTCAATACCTGGAACAGCAGCTCCGCCGAAATCCGGGGCGAAAGCTGCTTGCGCTGGCGCTGGCCACACCGACTCCAGCGCCAGCGCCACCGTCCTGCGGCCCACCCCGTACTTCGCCGACCAAGCCCTGCTGGACAGCCCTTCGACCCGAGCGTCATGGCGTATCGCCGCGTACAACTCGACCTTCGACACGGGCACTTGAGCCACCCAGCGCTAGCCGATGCACCCGATACTCCCACCACGAGGCCCCCAGTGGAGCCAGAGCTCACCGACATCAACTGTCAGCCGACACCACTGGAGTCAGAACCCACCCACCACTGGCCTCAAAACTGACCTACTAAGAGGTCCTAACAGAAGTTGTTGATCAAGTGACCGTCGGCTTGTCTGCTCGTTGGTCGGGTCGTGGGGAAACGTCAGTCGCGGCCGTGGATCGTG
>NZ_JBVJFF010000036.1:0-10587 GCF_055587985.1 Streptomyces sp. NPDC046335
GATGCTTCGCCCGCCTCAAGCAGTTCCGCGCGATCGCGACCCGGTTCGACAAGCTCGGCGACCGCTACCGTGCCGGAGTAGTCCTGGCTTCCTTGGTCCTCTGGCTCCGCGAGTCCACGGGGTAATCATTTGTCAGACAGGCCCTAGTCGTCGTGTGGAACAGCTTCAAGCCCGACACCTTCCCCTCCTCGGCCAGGAGATTCACAACGCCGGTAAGGTGCGGGATTGTTTCCACGAGGGGCTTCGGAGGCGTGAAGATAATGTGAGACCCTACGTACGGCCTGATCGAGGAGCGCTCGCGTCCCCTGGTCACCGGGAATCCGCGATTCCCCCATGTGTCCCCCACACCCCGGGGGACAGCGCCCAGAAGCTGCGTTTGCGCAGGTCAGCCCCCGTAGCTCAGTGGATAGAGCACGTGCCTTCTAAGCGCTTGGCCGCAGGTTCGAGTCCTGCTGGGGGCGCTCAAGCCTCGGCTGCTACGCCGCAGGATTAGGAGTCTGCCGTTGTCAGCATCCGTGACGAGAACAGCAGCGAGGAGCCGCGTCGTCACCGGTTCGCTCTTCCACCGGGCCACCAGCTGATCGGACTCCGCCAGTCGCCTTTCTATAAACGATCTAAAAGCGTGGGAGCGATAGACCTCACAAGCTCGGTCGGTCTGCAGCAGAGCCGAACAGTGCATCTCAATTCTTTCGCGGCGCGAACGCGGAGGCCGCCTCGCTGATCCCCGACGCTGGACACGTCGCCCAGCGCCCGGCGAGCGCGCCTACGGAGCGAAGTGGCTGAAAGCGACCAAGAAGGTCACCGACGAGACCGACGAGCTCCTCGCGTTCTACGGCTTCCCCGCCGAGCACTGGGTGCACCTGCGCACGACAAATCCCATCGAGAGCACTCTCAGCACCGTGAAGTTGAGGACCAAGGTCACCCGCGGGGCAGGCAGGCCGGCCGCGGCTCTGGCGATGGTGTTCAAGCTCGTCGAGTCCGCCCAGGCCCGCTGGCGCGCGATCACCGCACCTCACCGCTTCGCCTCGTCCGCAACGGCGCCCGCTTCGAGAGCGGTCACCTCGTCGAACGCCCCGAGGAACCCGCCGCAGCGTGACACACATCAACCGACTTACGGCTCCTGACAGTTGCTCATAAACCAGCGCCGGTGGCGCTAAGCTGCTGTGTCGTGCAGGAGACGCGTCGCGACACTGCTCGGATCCGGGCGGCTCGCCGGGTAATCGACCCGGTCTTTCTCGACACTCCGCTGTACCGCTGTGAGGCGTTGGAGCCGGGCCTCGGGTGCACGGTGAGCATCAAGCTCGAAACGGCGAACCCGGTCCGCAGCTTCAAGGCCCGCGGCACCGAGGTAGTCGCGAGCCTGCTGGCCGACAGTGCGTCGCGAGCCGCGGTGTGCGCGAGCGCCGGCAACCTTGGCCAAGCCCTCGCGTGGTCCGGTCGGGGCCGGGGGCTCGACGTCACAGTTGTGGCATCCCGCTTTGCGACTCGGGCCAAGCTTGATCGCATCCGCGCATTGGACGCCGGGTTGGAGCTGGTGGACGGCGACCACGAGATGGCTCGCGAGCGGGCAGCGGCCATCGCACGGTACGACAGCATCAGGCTGGTCGAAGACAGCCTGGACATCGAGACCTGCGAGGGCGCGGCGACCATCGGCCTGGAACTGGTGGACATCGCACCGTCGTTCGACACCGTCCTGATCGCTCTCGGCGGCGGGGCGCTGGCCACCGGCGTGGGTCATGTGGTGAAGGCATTGGCACCCGAAGTCGAGGTGATCTGCGTCCAGCCGCTGGGTGCACCAGCACTGACACACTCGTGGCGCCAACGACGTGTCGTCACCACCGACTCGACCAACACCATCGCTGACGGCGTCGCCGGCCGGCGTCCCATCCCGGCCGTCCTGAACGATCTCCTCCTGGTTGCTGACGACGCCGTCCTGGTCCAGGAAGCATCGATCACCGCCGGTATGCGGATGCTCCTCGACCACGCCGGCCTCGTCGTCGAACCTTCGGCCGCGCTCGGCATCGCGGCGATCCTCGAGGACCGTGACCGCTTCGTCGGCCGACACGTCGTCACCATCGTGTGCGGCAGCAACGTCGACGTAGACGCCTACCACCGCTGGGTCGGCGCGGCTCCCATCCACAGGTCTTGACAATTTCTCTTGGAAGGGTTCGATGTTCGACACCGGCAACGTGGGCGTCTTCCTTGGCATGGACGTGGGCAGGAGCGCCTACCACGGGCACGGACCTACCCAGGCCGGCAAGAAGGTCTTCGACAAGGCCATGCCCAACAGTGAGCCGAAGCTGCGGGCCGTCTTCGACAAACTGATCGCGAAGTTCGGCACCGTGCTGGTGATCGTGGACCAGCCTGTTTCGATCGGCGCCCTCCCGCTCACGGTCGCCCGGGACGCCGGCTGCAAGGTCGCCTACCTGCCCGGACTGGCGATGCGCCGGATCGCCGACCTCTACCCGGGCGAGGCCAAAACCGACGCCAAGGCCGCGGCCGTGATCGCGGACGCGGCCCGCACCATGCCGCACACCCTGCGCTCGCTGGAACTCACCGACGAGATCGCCGCCGAGCTCACCGTGCTCGTCGGCTTCGACCAGGACCTCGCGGCCGAGGCCACCCGCACCTCCAACCGGATACGCGGTCTGCTCACCCAGTTCCACCCCAGCTTGGAGCGTGTCCTGGGCCCCCGCCTCGATCACCAGGCCGTCACCTGGCTCCTGGAGCGTCACGGCTCCCCGGCCGCCCTGCGCAAAGCGGGCCGCCGCAGACTCGTCGAGGCCATCCGCCCCAAGGCCACGCGCATGGCCGCCCGGCTGATCGACGACGTCTTCGACGCCCTCGACGAGCAGACCGTCGTCGTGCCCGGGACCGGCACTCTGGACATCGTGATCCCGTCCCTGGCCCGCTCGCTGGCCGCCGTCCACGAACAGCGCCGGGCCCTGGAAGCCCAGATCACCACCCTGCTGGAGGCCCACCCTCTTTCCCAGGTCCTGACGTCGATGCCCGGCGTCGGCGTCAGGACCGCCGTCGTTCTGCTGGTCACCGTCGGCGACGGCACCGGCTTTCCCACCGCCGCCCACCTCGCCTCCTACGCCGGCCTCGCCCCCGCCACGAAGTCGTCCGGGACCTCGATCCACGGCGAACACGCGCCCCGAGGCGGAAACCGGCAGCTCAAACGGGCCATGTTCCGGTCCGCCTTCGCCTACATGAACGCCGACCCCGCATCCCGCACCTACTACGACCGCCAGCGAGCCCGCGGGAAGACCCATACCCAGGCCCTCCTCCGCCTCGCCCGCCAACGCATCAGCGTCCTGTTCGCCATGCTCCGCGACGGCACCTTCTACGATCCCCGCGTCCCCCGGGCGACGGCTGCATGAACCAGCCCATTGGGAGGCCGACTCAGATCAGCGTCTTGTGTCGTCCGTCCACGCCGCGATCTCCGCCGCACCCCGACGCCTGGGCCTTTATGCCATGGTGCCGCTTCTTGCCGGAGAAGTAGGGCCGGTCGGCTGTGATCCGGTCAATCGCCGGCACCGTGCCGTCCAGGATCACGTACGCCTTCGTGCGGGCCGTCGCTATCGCCTCGTCGAGCGTCGGGGCCTGCGCGGCCAGGACCTCGATCGCTTCGCGGTAGCGGTAGACGGTCGCAATCCCGATGCCGCACCCGGCCGCAAGCTGCGCGTAGGTATCACCGCACCGCAGGTGGGCGAGGGTGAGCAGGGCCTGGCGCGTCCTGCAGTCAACCGCCGCCACCGGGCGCCGATCTCCCGGCGCCGCGCCGCGAGTTCGCGGCTCAGGTGGCGCAGTTGCGCAGTGGACAGATCGATCGCCGACGGGGACTCAGGCATACGAAGCTTCCGGCAGGGCGCGGTGGACCTTGGTCGTGACACCTCCTACCAGAAGCTTCCTCGTTTGCGGAGCTGCCCAACTAACGGACGTCAAAGTCAGGTTGGAACCAGCTCAGTGGGGTATATGCAGCACCGCGGCCGGGTGCGCTACCTGGCGACGGGAACAGTGATCACGAGCCGCTGCAGCTTCCCGCCCAGCGACAAGCGGCCGTGCGGGATGTCGCTGCCCACCGCGCCGGCCGCCTTGGCATCGGCGAGGAACTCGGCGATCTCATCGAGCGTCAGGAACTTGTCGGTACCCGGGACACGGTCGACTTTCTTGGGCATGAGTTGATCCTCTCGCTTTGTCCCACCGCTGGACCGCGGAGAGCAGACGGGTCTGGTCAGCCGCCCCCGGTATGCCCAAGCCGGTCCCCCACGACGGACGCGGCGCAGAGGAGGGAGGGGATGATCAGATGGCTGGCACCGGTGTCCCGGTTCTTACGATGGCCACGTCGGCGGCAGGTCAGGCGCCGTTGGCGTCCTCAGGCACCGGCACGTACTGCACTTCCTGCTGGCCGCACCCCTCGGACAGCTTGTCCAGCGCGGCAACTTCGGCCTTGTCCGCAGTCAGGCCCCAGCGGAGCTTGGTCGCCAGCCAGTCGGCGGTGTAGGTGCAGTAGGCGTCCGCCAGCGGCGGCAGCCACTGTGCGGGGTCCTGATCAGCCTTGGAGCGGTTGCTCTTGGCGGTGACCGCGATGAGGCTGCGCTCGGCCTCGAGGTCGTTGGCGTACGCCTGGCGTCGGGCCGCACTCCACTGCGACGCGCCCGAGTCCCAGGACTCGGCCAGAGGCACCATGTGGTCGATGTCCAGGTCCTTGGGGTGGGTGACGGTCTTGCCGTCGTAGTAGGAGAACCAGGTTCCCGCGGTCACCTTGCAGGGCTCTTCGATGGCGGGCTCGGTGCGGGATTCGTCGATGAGGACCTCGGCGCGGGTGTTGCAGCGGTCGTGGTCGGCGTCGGTCCAGTGCTTGAACTTGGTGCGCTCGTATCCCGCGCGGACTTCCGCGGCGCGCGGCAGTACGTCGACGGCCTCGGCCAGAGACAGGCGGTGCGGCTCGGGTGCGGTCGGCGCGGCGTGGGCGGGCGCGGCGGCGGCAACGGGCAGGGCCAGGAGCGCGGAGGCGATGATGCCGCGCAGCGTGGTAAAGGTCATGCGTCGGTATTAGCCGCCTGGCCGGGGACGTGGCGGGGAGTTGGGTGGCGCGTCACTCGTGCGGGTGGATGAGTCGTACTGGGTAAACGTCACGGCAGATACGGCGGCCGGCATGTGGCCTGTGCGGTAGGCGGGGTGGGTGCCTGTGCTGGGGGCCGCAGGCATGCGGCCCCCTGGACTGGTCAGAGGTGGCGGAAGTACACGGCCGTGGGCAGCTTGACGCAGCCGAGGCTCTCGTAGAGGCCGCGGGCTGGCGCGTGGAACGCGTCACCGCCTGTGCCGATCTCGACCATCTTCGCGCCGAGACCGCGCAGTTCAGTGAATGCGTGCCGGCACAGCGCGGTGCCGACCCGATCGCGACGGTGGTCTGCTGCGACGGCGAGGATCTCGACCCTGCCGTGCCCGCGGAGAGGATCTGCCTGCCAGCCGATGTAGCCGACGATGACGCTGCCGGTCTCTGCAACCGCTACGTACCTGTTCTGCTGCGGGTCGTGCAGGCCAGGAACCTGCCGACGGTAGTCCTCGCGCCAGGTGCCGTGCTGAATGCCGAAGACGGCGTCGCCCACCAAGGGGCGGAGCGACTCTTCGTAGAACGCCTGGAAGGTTTCGATGGTCAGCTGCGTCAAACGTGCCAGGTCGCTCTGAACGAACTCGCGAATAGGCATGAGTGTGCCTCTCACTGAGGAGGGGGAGACGAGGGCGGCTGTGGCCCGCTCGCGGCATGTCGTGGCGGCGGGCCGACCCTCAGTGGCGAGTACGCCAGGAAGCGAAGCACTGCATGCGAACGACGCTAACGGCGTGCACGTGCTCATGCCAGAGGTTTGCCGGCAACGTACAGGTCCAAGGACGAGTTCTCACATGTAGTGCTGCTGAATCCAGTAGCCGAGCAGGCCGGCCGCGGCGGTGCCCAGGCCGTAGCAAAGTCCCCGGAAGGCGTGGGCCGCGGCGGTGCGGCGAAGCTGGTACAGCCGTCGGCGGGTGGTCCGGGCGCGTGGCGCGCTGGTGGGCGGGTGGCCGCCTGGTCCGGTGTGGGCGGCGAAGGGCTCCTCGGTGGGGTTTTCGGGGCGTGTGGTCATCGGGTGCTCCTGGTCTGGGCATGGGTGAGGCCCGCGTGGCCGCAGCGGTGTGATGGGGCGGGAAAGAAGGAGTGCGGCTGGGTCAGCGGGTGGGCGGTGCTGTGCGGTGGTGCCGGGCCGGTGCGCGGACCGGCTGGGCAGGGTTAGAGGGTGTGCGTTTAGCGGGTGAGTTCGGCGGGGTCGCGCATCATGAAGTCGCGGATCTCTGCTTTCCAGGGGACGGGGCGGGCGAGGCCTTCGGCGATGCGGGGCTCGCCTTGGACGGGGCGGGGCAGGTGGTGGTCGGGGTGGTAGTGCAGCAGTCGGGCGAAGGCCCGCCAGGCGCGGGCCCGGGCAAGGGCTTGGGTGTGGGTGTCGTCGAGGGCGTGGTAGACGGCCAGGAGGTGGGCGGCGAGCGGGTCGCCGACGCCGGCGGCGAAGGCCCACCAGAACAGGGCGCTTTCGGTGCGGTCGATGCAGTACAGCAGGCAGGCGAAGGTGCGGGCACCGGCCTGGTTGTAGTCGCTGTCGAAGAACAGCATGTGGTCGACGTCGTCGCTGCGCAGCACCGTTTCGCAGGTCAAGCGCAAGTAGGCGCGCACGACCTGGGGATGAGCGGCGGGGTCGTGGGTGACGATCGGGGTGGGGCGGCGGCGCCGGGTGCGACGGGTGAGGGGGCGTGCGGTGCCGGGGGGGCGCAGGGTGTAGGCAGAGGGGGTGGCTGCCGGTGCCAGGGTCTCGGCGGTGCGGGGCGGGGCGGGGGTGGTTTCGCGCTGGATGCGTGGGGGGCGGGCGGCTTGTTCGGCGACGCGGACGGCCAGGCGGCGCAGGAAGTCGTGAGTGTCGTGAGTGCTGACCATGTCGGTGACAGCGCGTGCCTCGGCCTTGAGGGCGTCGATGACCTCGGTGCAGCCGTCGCCGGGGGGCACCTCGTCCGGCGGGTCGTGGGCGGGGCGGCCGGGCCCTCGTCCGGAACCGGATGCGGGCGCGGGCTCGTGGGCGGGTGTGGGGGTGGCGTCATCGCCGGTGGTGGTGTCCGGGTGGGGCTGCTGCGTGGTGGTGCTGCGCAGCGGACGGTCGGTCATCAGGAATCCCCTTTCCCCGTGCTGGGGAGGTCCATGAAGTGTTTGAGGTTTTTGAGGCCCTTGCAGAGGTTGGTGCGGACGGCTCCTTCGCTGGTGTGCAGGCGGGCGGCGACCTCGGCGGTTGTGAGGTCCTCGGTGTAGCGCAGGCGGACGCACTCGGCCTGCTGGGGAGCGCGGGTCTGCAGCTGGTGGAGCGCCTGCTCGAGGCGGTCGTAGCCGCGCAGGGCGAGCAGGTCGTCGACGGTGACGGGTTCGGCGTAGGCGAGGTCGGCGAAGGAGACCTCCGGGACACGGCGGGCCTGCTGGCGGTAGAAATCGGCGCGTGCGGCCTTCAGCATGGTGCGGGCCAGGGCTATGGGGTTGTTGTGGACTTTGATACGGGGCCATTTACGGCACATGTTCACCGCGGCGTTCATGAGGATCTCGTCGGCATCCTCCAGACAGCGGGTCCAGCTGATGGCCGCGCGCAGGAACTCGTCCTTGTGCTGGGCGAAGAAGCGGACGAAGTCCTCGTCCTGGGCCGGCTGGGCCAGCGGGAAGTCCTGCTCGGGAAAGTCGCTCACCGGGCCCCCTGACTGCGCGGTCCTGCCGCTGCCGCGCGGGCGGCGCGGGCGGCTCCGCGCGGACCGGGACAGTCGTCACAGCGGGCCTGCAGCGAGCGCAGCAGCGCCGACGGTGAGGGCACACATGAGGCCGCGGCGGCCCGCGGGGCGCGGGACGGCGGGCAGGAGCGGTGCCCGGGCCGGGTCGCGGACGCGCCCGGACACAGGCCGCGCCTGCCGGAGACGGCGGGCCGGACCGCGGGCGGCCGGCCGGGGCGGGGCCGGTCGGCCCGCCTGATGCTGAGGTGCCCCACGGACACTCCTTTTCCTGCCAAGTCGGTGGCTCGGCCGCAGCATTGACGGGCCGGGCGAGCGGATGCTCTTTCACCCACCAAACCGCTGCGCACACGCCGGTTGTTAACTCAGCGGACCATCTTCTTAGCGCAGCGTGATCACCCGTCGGTACTCACAGCGCGTGACCTGCACCCCCGTAACCAGCACGTGACTCACATCACACACGCGTGCGCATCCGCACCCTCACCCCCGCCAGCCCGCACGGCGTACCACCGGCGCGAGATACGACCGCACGCAGGTCAGCACCTGACCGCCATGCCAGAAGCCGGTGCGTCCGGCCTGCTCCGCCGGGCGATTTTCGTTCGCGTTCACATCTGCTCATCTCCGACCGGAAGTGACTGCGTGTAGTACACGACGTTCTCCACGCCGCCATCTTTTTGTTCGGGTGGCTGCGCCTGTGGCAGCGGACAGCCGATCAGGCCCACTTCACCGGGCCATAGGGCCGGAGCAGCTTCACCGTCGGCCGTCGTCGTCCCGGTCCACGCCGCCACCGCGCCGCGCACCAGCTGGCGCGTGATGCGCGCCCCGGCCACCGAGACGCGGGTGCCGGCACCCGTACGCGATCCGGACTGGGCCGCCAACCGCACCCGAAGAGAGCACGAACAGACGGAAGGCAACCGACTCCCTTAAGTCCAATCGACCCCCTCAGAGGAACTTCGACAGCGCAAGGCCCGGACCAGGCGTCCGGGCCTTCATCGTGCCCCGGAATCTTTCCTCCCGGTCGCTGCTGTCCAGGCCCGACTTCCGGCCCCACGGGCGGGAAAGAGCCGTGCCCGCCCGGACAACACACAAGCACCCGAGTCCTGTCACGGTCCCGCCCGCCATGTCGAACTCACGCCGTAGGCAGTACCAATGACCACCCGACAGGCACCCGGGGCAACACCCGCGCCGATCGCCACTACGCTGAACACGCCACCCTGAGCCAGGGCCGAAGCCCCACAGGGACGCGCTCAGGCAAAGAGCCGCAGCAGGACCGCCGACCGCGAGGCGCTCATCACCTCCACGCGGACGACACCACCACAGGTGTCCGCCGTCCTCGATCCCTCGGCACCAGGGAGCAGCATGAGGCGTGCAGGCAGCCCCTTCTGTCCTGAAAGTCCATTGACGCGGTTTCGATGCTAATGATCATGTGATGTGCGACTTTGATCACGGTCGATGCGTATCGGCCCTGGACTCGTGAGAGACATGACTACATCGCTTCATGACCTACGCCTGCGTAGATGGCCAGTGGTCGCCCTGGCGGTCATTCTGGCGTCCATATCCCTTCCGGCTTCCTCGCAAGCCAGCGAGCAGGCACCGCAGTTAGAGGTCGTATCGACCATCGGCCCCTTGGACGACTCACCGTTGTTGCTCGAGAACCGGACAGCCCAACACTCACAGCGCGAGCTGACGCAGCCGCAGGCGGCACTCGAAACAGTCGGTCCCGCCGCCCGCTACGCACCGCGGGCCAGCACACCGTCGGCAACGGCACCGCCGGCAGCTCCGCCTGAAGGGCTCCAGCGGGCAGCGGTCTCCCCTTATCCCAATCCCGCGCGCAGCATGTCTCTCAAGGAGTGCGCCAAGGGGATCGGCGAGGACAAGAAGTTCTACATCAAGTCCCGGTTCGCGGTCTGCTCCGCCGCCTCGCTCAACCAGAAGTGGTATGTCAACAACCGCCCCTCGGGCGAAAGTCGGATCAATTTCTTCGCGGTGGGCACGATCGCGTCGGGCAGCCGGACCATGAACGTCCGCCATCACTACACCTTCGAGACGACGGGCACCACCGGAGCGAAAGGCCTCCTTCTGACGCCGAAGGTGACGCTGCCGCAGAAGTGGCCAGCCGCTGCCCGGGTCAGTCAGGGGGGCGACCTGCCTGTCACGCAGAGCTGGGCAGCCCTGGCCGCGCAGAGCGACCCCGGGTTCTCCCACAATGTGACCGTGGCGTCCGGACAGGGAAGCGGCCGCGACGATGCCGTCTTCGCCGTCTTCCAGCCCGAGCTCTCCTTGACGGTGACCGGCGGCTGGAAGATGACAGGGGCGCTGCACGGCATGCCGTTCTTCCTGGCGCCGCGCTGGGACAAGGCCAAGTACCTGTCCGGCGCTGACGGCGGTGCCTCGTTCTCCTACGCAGTGGCGATGCCGTTCAGCACCAAGACCGGAGCGAAGGAGAGGCTCGCGGCGCAGCACATCAAGGACGCCTACACCAAGCCGACGACAACCGAACCGGCCAACACCAAGAAGGACATTCCCGGCCGCACCGCCAAGGAGCCTCTGACGCGCTTGTATCACGACGGTGCCCGCCGTGACGACAACCGGAAGGAAGCGATCAAGGCGTGCAAGGCCAAGTGGGGGGCCGGCTACTCACAGGGCCAAACCAAGCAGTGCGATGAGTTCCCCTTCTCCACCACCTACGAAGGCGCTGCCCAGGTGTCGGCGTACACGTGAACGTGCATGGCTGCGTACGGATGAACGTGCAGAGTTCGTGATGTGCTGAGGTTCAGGGTTCGGCACTCTGCTGCCTGT
>NZ_JBVJFF010000037.1:0-8637 GCF_055587985.1 Streptomyces sp. NPDC046335
GATGCTTCGCCCGCCTCAAGCAGTTCCGCGCGATCGCGACCCGGTTCGACAAGCTCGGCGACCGCTACCGTGCCGGAGTAGTCCTGGCTTCCTTGATCCTCTGGCTCCGCGAGTCCACGGGGTAATCATTTGTCAGACAGGCCCTAGCGCTGTTGGCCTGACTTCATTGCCAGAACGACTGGTTTGGATGACGACGGACAGCAGTTCGCCGGGGGCAGACAGGAAAGATCGCGAAAGGACTGGTATAAGCCGCCAGGGGCATGTCAACGTAGACGACCTTCCCTGAAACCCCAGGTCAGAGAGGTGATGCCCATGACCGTGGACGCGTCCACCCCCGGATTCTCCACCACCACCGAAGCCTTGCGGCTGCGCTCGTGGCAGCTGGGCCCCGGCCAGCCGACGATGGTCACCGACCTGTTCAAGGCCGAGTTCTTCCACCTCGTCGTGGACGACCGCGCCGACGTCCACGTCAGCAGCAAGGACGGCCGCTTCTACCTCGGATGGTTCCCCCTCGGCCGCCCCGGCACCGACGGCGACGGCTGGACCCTCGCTGTCACCGGCACCGCCAAGGTCCCCGGCTACCGGATCCGATTCGACACCGAAACGCCGGCGGAGATCGTCGCGGCCACGGTCCAGCGCGTCCTGGCCACCTCCCGGCCTCTGTGAACCGACCGCAGACCCTGCACGGAACAGAGCCGCTGCTCACCTACGGCACGTACCCTGCCCTCGGCCCCTGCGGGGGCGCCCGCTACTGCAAGGAGATGCGTCTTGGCCCCGGAGTTGACCGTCGGCGACCTGCTGGACCGCCTGTCCGCCAGCGACCGCGACGTGGTGGTCCGCCTGTGGATCAACCCCTTCGCCCGCACGGCCCGCCGCCTGGGCGGCGTGGTCCCCACCCGTGACGACGCCGGCCGGCCGGTGGTGTTCATCGCCGAGGCCAAGGACGCCGAGCCGCTCGGCGCCCTGCCCGAGACGACCGTCGGCGACCTGCTCGACCAGCTGTCGGCCTGCGACCGCGACGCCGTCGTGCAACTCGCCCTCAACCCCGACTTCCCGATGGCCCACCGCGCGGGTCCCGTTACCGCCGCCCGCGATGAGAAGGACCGTCCCGTGCTGCTCCTCACCGAGCCGGACGAGGACGAGGCCGAACAGTTCGGTCCCCTGTTGCCCGCCGTCGCGGTAGCGCTGACCTGGCACGCACCCACCGAGGCCCCGCCACGCCGACGGCGCGGCACCCGCCCCAGCGGCGGGCAGTGAACCACCCCCGAGCCCACGGAGGCGCCCCTGCACCCGCACCATCCCACTGATCCCTCCCACCCCGCTTCGCCGGACGCCGTGCGCTGGGTCACCCCGCGCCATCTGGCCGGCGATGACGACGTCCTCGCCGAGCGCATCGGGGACACCCTTACCGGCCTGGGGTGGCGCATGTGGCCGACCTCCCGCGACACCCTGCTGTACGTGAGCCCCGACGAGCTGCGCGGCGCCGAATGGATCCTGGCCAGCAGCCCGTTCACCCTCGGCGGCCTGTGCGTGGCCCTGCAGATCTCCGCGCGTTCGGATGCCGACAGTGCCCTGGTGCAGTGGAACGCGTACTTCACCACCGGCGTACCGCACGAGGCACTTCACGACTTCCTCGTCGCGCTCGACGCCAGCGCGGTGCCCGACATGGGCTTCGAGGAGCCCGAGGCGGTGGTCACGGCTCTGAGCGCCCAGGGCTGGATCCGTGACGTGGACCGCCCCCGCACCGCCGCCACGGATCCCGGCTTCGCCTCGCACATCTCGCTCGAGATGCTGCCGGACCTGATCGCCGACGCCGCCCTGCGGGAGGACCTGATGGGCTGGCAGGCATGGGCCGAGCCCACGTTCGCCGCCCCCTACCTGTGGTGCGCGAACTTCAGCCCGAGCGTCCCCCACGAGCTGGTCGCGGCCTTCGCCGCTTCGCTCGCCTCCCCGGCCCCGGTGGCACGCCACCGGCTGCCACAGAGCGCGGAGAAGCGACTCACCATCGTCCACCGCGGCTGACCAGCAGGGCCCGGCACGTTGTCGGGCCCTGCCCTCCGCAGGCCGCGTTCACACCTCAGACCTGGCAGAGGTGTCCCCGACGAACCCGCTGCCCGCTGCCGAGGCTCAGCGCTGCGAGCGCTGCGGCTCCAACGGATTCCTCGCCTGGGCCGCGCGGGCGGCGCCGCGATTGCCGAGCGGGTCACCGTCATGTCCCCGCTGCGCACGGAGGCCCGGGCGAGCGCGCCGCGAGGTCCGCCTGAGCGGGGCGCGCCTGCGCCGCGAGCGCGTGGTCACCGTGGAGCGCGTGGACCCTGCGACGCCGAGAACAGCTCGCGAGCGGTGAGCGCCAGAGCGTGGTCATGCCCAACACCCGTGGCCTGTCAGGCCCTTTGGCCTGGCGGGCCTTCGGCGTACACGGGGGTCGTGCCCGCCCTTGGATGGTGAGCGCAGCAGTGGTCTGATAGGCCCATGATCACGCCGTACCGTCACGGTCCCGTTGATATCTGGCCCGGCCAGCGCCCGTCGCTCTGCGGCCTGTTGAAGTGGATGGCCTCCGACACCTTCCACTGGCTTGGTGACGGCTATCGCCATGCTCCACCACCAGGCGAGGAGACCTTCACGGATCTCCACATCCGGCACCTGCGGCAAGCCATGGGACACCGCCTGAAAGCCATTCAGTTCACCAAGAGGCAGGAGAGTTTCAACGGTGCCGACTGGGAGCTTTGGATCCACAACCGGTCCCACGGAATAGGTCTGAGGATCCAGGCCAAGAAACAATCCCGAAAAGGTCAGTACGGCTTTTGGTACTGGCTTCATGAACGTTCAGCTCTGCAGTGTGACCTCCTCGTCCATGACGCGCTCATCACGCAGTGCGTTCCCGTATACCTCCTGTACAACCACCGCGGGCCGTGGACCGTCGCCCAGGGCCTTGCGCAGGGCCTGTGCGGTCATACGGCATCAGACCAATCGCACTACGGCTGCACGCTGTTGTCCGCCTTCCATGTGCAGGCGGCACTCTTCCGACTCGTGATCGATAATGACCTGTACGGCCACTACCGGAACATCAGCCACCAGCGGCTCCGGCAGATGTCCGCGCCGTGGAATCAGGTGTTGTGCGACGTGCAGGAACCCAAAGAAGTACGGGATTCTCGTGGCGTCGCCACACTGAAGGCGATACAGCGGCGAAGCGCGGCGTTGGAACAATCCGGACTGGAAGCACTGGGGCGAGTCAATCCCGAAGGGTTCTCGACTCCGAGCCATGTGCGACGAGACCATTCAGACCTCGGAGACGCCCCAGAGCTCAGGACGCGCCTGGACGAGACGCCGGCAATGGGGGACGCCCAGACGGCACTCAGGCCGCTTCCCCAACGTGTGCTCAGGCTGCTGGAAGCAGACGACCCACGCCCGCCGGAGCCCGACGTTCCCACGAGTGCGGTGCTGCTGTACGACGTCACAGACGCCGAGGAACGCCTGGTCAACGAGCGGGGGCGCCTGCACCACTCGTAGCCGATGGCGACATGACAGTGCCCCTGTGGATGCCAATCGGCATCCACAGGGGCACTGTGTAGCGGTCTTGCTACCGGAGCCCTTGCGGGCCTCGCCCAGACGGACACCGCCTGTACGACAGTGCCAGTCCTAATTCACGTCAGCGTGCCGAAGGATGAGCTGGGTGCCGAACGCGATGAGGCCCACGCTCGCTCCCCCGGCAACGCCCACCAGCCACCACTGGGCGTTGCCGGTGAACGATGAGGTGAACAGGCCAAACAGCAGTGCCGTTCCGCTGCCCAGCCAAAGGGGAGGCGGTGCATCGGGCGTTGAGGAGTAGCCGCGTGCAGAGCACATTTTGGATGGTCCTTCCTTCGAACGGTCTCCAGGGGCGGACGACTCAGCCACGGGAGCGGGCCTTGGCGAGGGCCTTCTCTAGATGTACTGACCGGGGACGTTAGTCAATCGTGTGAACGGCGGCTGACTGCCACACGCGGTGTGCGGACGGTGATGGTTGTACTGGTGGAGCCAGCCGGACAGTGCGTCTCGTCGTTCTTGCTCGCTGGTGTAGCAGCGGGCGTAGGCCCAGCCGTCGGCCAGGGTGCGGTGGAAGCGCTCGACCTTCCCGTTGGTCTGCGGACGGTAAGGGCGCGTGAACTTCGGCGTGATCGACAGCGCGTCGCACGTGTCCCGCCACAGGTTTGACCGATAGGCACCTCCGTTGTCCGAGAGCACCTCTCGATGGTGACGCCGCGCGCGGCGAACCACTCCACCGCGCTGTGCAGCACGCTGACTGCGGTCATGGACGTCTCGTCATCGTGGACCTCGGTGTATGCGACGCGAGAGTGGTCATCGATGACGGTGTGCACAAACGCGTATCCGAGCTTCGGGCCGCCGTAGGCGTTGCGTGACTTGCCAGGAGTCGCGGAGCGGTGTTTTTCGCCTTGGCGGCGACCGACGTAGCGCCAGCCGCCGCCGTCGGGGATATTCCCGAGCTTCTTCACGTCCACATGCACCAGCGATCCCGGATGGTCGTGCTCATACCGGCGGACGGGCTCGCCGGACGCGCGGTCGACGTAGGCAAGTCGGTTCAGGCGGGCCGATCGCAGGATTCGGTGCACTGTCGACGGGGCGATGTTGAGTCTCGCAGCGAGCTGGACCGGCCCTTCCCGCAGACGTAGTCGTAGGCTGACGCACCTCTTCGTCACGGTCTTGGGTGTCTTGGCCGGCGAGCTCCGCGGTCGTGAGGATCGGTCCTGCATGGACTCGCCTGCGAGGTAGCGGTCGAGCCAGCGCTTCACGGTCGGCCAGGACACCTGGAATCGGGCCGCGACTTCGCTGATGGGCCAGCCGTCGTCAGCGACGAGTCGAGCGACTTTCAGACGGTGGCGCGGTGTGAGGGCCGCGTTCGTATGGGACATTTCTGAGCTCCTGGACAGGCTGAAGGGCCGGCCATGGTGTGTGGCCGGCCCTTCAGCCTGGAGACATGTGGGTAGGGATTGTGCGGCTCAGTCGACTGGGGAGACTCGGATGAGGTTGCCGTCGGGGTCTGTGATCACGAACGTGCGGCCGAAGACAGCATCGTGCGGCTCCTGCACGACGTGGACTCCCTTCGAGGCCCAACTCGTGAAGATCTCGTCGATCGCCTCCGGTGGCCCCGGCACCATGAGTCCGATCTCGGTCGTACGAGGGGTGCTCGGGACCGCGTGCTCGCTGTAGCCCGTCCACAGCGCGAACAGGACACCGGGGGCAGCTTCGAAAGCTACGTAGTGGGGACTGGTGAAGGTCGGTTCGATCTCGAACAGGTCACGGTAGAAGGCGGTGGCGGCCTCGGCGTCGCGGACGCCGATCAGGAACAGGTTCGGTGTGGGCATGGAGCGCTCCTCAACTCGTTGATTACTCGGTACAGCACCCAGTGGATCGCCCCATCGCGACAGAACCTGTCATCTTTTCTGAGAACATGGGTCAGCATGAAGGCTTCAAGGCTCTTGCATCTCCTGTTGCTCCTGCAGACCCGTCAGCGGCTCACTACGACGGAGCTCGCCGCGCGTCTTGAGGTGTCCCGGCGTACTGTGCTGCGGGATGTCGAGGCGCTCTCGACAGCGGGTGTGCCCGTCTATGCCGAACGCGGGCGTAACGGCGGGATCGTCCTGCTCCCCAGCGCACGGCTCAACGCATCCCATCTGGAACCACCAGAGCTGGAGGCCCTCTCCGTAGCTGGCTTGGACAGCGCACAACGTGAGCGAATGGGCCTGTCTGCGGTGTGGGAGTCGGCGGAGCGCAAGATCGCCGCTCGCCAGACTGCAGCACCTGAGTCGCCGAGCCCGCTGCGGCTGGCGGACCTGGTGCTCGTCGACAGCGCCGCGTGGTTTGCTGCCCCCGAGGCAGCGGTCGATGTATCGGATCTGGCCTCGGCCCTGCGACACTGTCGACGCCTTCGAATCCAGTACCGGCGCAGCGCCGAGAGCCAGGCCTCGACACGGGTGGTTGACCCGTACGGGATCGTGGCGAAATCAGGTCGCTGGTATCTCGTCGCCGATGACCAGGGGGACAGCCGGCTGCTCGCTCTGGAACGACTTTCGGCCTTCGAACAACTCGACGCGCCAGCCGTACTCCAACCAGACGAAAGCCTCCGCACCAGATGGGCTGCGTTGAAGAAACGCACCGAGGGGCAAGATCGTGTGAGCGTAACCATCCGCCTGCCGGAAAATGGCCTCGATCTGGCGCGACGCATCCTCGGCACCCGCATCCACCATGTCTCCGACCCGGAAAACGGCTCGCGCGTCGTCATCGTGCGCTACCCCGAGATCGAGTCGGTGCGTCAGCTCCTCCAGTTCGGCGACCACATCGAGGTGCTCGCACCAGAGGCGGCCCGCACACGCATCAGTCAGCTCGCCAGGGACCTGGCTGACAGACACCCAACCCCCGCAGCCTGATTGCCGATCAGAACCCCTGCTCTCAATCAACGTCTCCGGTCAGTACATCTAGATGGGTGCTGACGAGCGCTGGTGAGCCAGAGACGACTACGACGATGTTCCCCGTGCGGATCGCCGTCTGCTTGACGGCACTACGCTGCCCGCCGACAGAGTAGGTGAGCAGCTGGGTCCACTGATCGTCGCCGAGGTCGGGAGCGGTCGCGGTTTGAGTGGTCATGTCGATGGTGGTGCTGCCCGAGATCACCTGGTACTTCGGGCAAGAAGCCATTGCGTCGAAGATACGGCCGACGCCGTCGGACAGCTTCTGCGCGGTGGCGCTGTACAGCTCCTCGCTCACCTCGGGACCGACGCGAATCCATCCGGTGCGAACTGGACGCACATTCGCTGCGTTGGTCGGGCGGGCACGGACAAGCCGCTGATCAGCGGACAGAGGCCCCGCCGCATGCTTGCTGAGACGGCGCCGGAGGGCGAGGTCGTGTCGTTCTGCTTCACTCGATCGGATGGCGTGCCTGCCGTTCCCCTCTGGGCTTCGCATCTGATGCGAGATTCTCGCGCTCGATGCGACCTACGGAGCGTGACGAATTGGTGGGCAAGGACGGATTGGCACCGGGGACCGTGCGGCTACACCTGGCCGACGGCGTGCCGCTGTTGCGGCCGGAGGAGCAGGTCTTCGAGGCGATGCTGGACGGCTGGCGGAACCAGCAGCTGGCGCGGAACCTCGCGTTATCGACCATCAACGGCCGGGAGCGAAAGGTGCGGGCATTCACCGCGCACGCGGATGCCTTTCCGTGGAGCTGGTCCTCGACGCTGGCGGACGAGTGGTTCGGCGACCCTCGGGCGGTCGGCGGCTGCGTCCGCTCGACCCCTGCGCGGCCACCAGGGGGCAGTGCGGTTGTTCTGCGATTACGCCATCGACCCGGCCTACGGCTGGGCGGCCGAGTGCGAGCGCCGCTTCGGCACCCATCCGATCCAGGTGTGTCATGAGTGGAATACCGCCGTGCACACGCAGGAGTGCGAGGCCGAGGCCCCAAAACGGGCCTTTACCCGGGACGAGTTACAGGCGTTCTTCGACCACGCCGACGACGAGGTGAGCCGGGTCCGCGGCCGTGGCCGCAAGGGCTGGCTGCCTGCTTTCCGTGACGCGATGCTGTTCAAGACTGCGTACGCCTACGGGCTGCGGCGCAACGAGACGCGGATGCTGGACACGGCCGACTTCGGCCGCAACCCCGAAGGGGCGGAGTTCGGCGAGTACGGCGTTTGCTACGTCCGCCACGGCAAGGCGAAGAAGGGCTCGCCCCCGAAGCGCCGCAGCATCCTGACCGTCTGGGACTGGACGGCCGAGATCCTCGACCAGTGGGTCAGCGAGGTGAGGCCCGCTATGCGGCACGCGGACGGGCCCGCACTATGGCCGTCCGAACGCGGCCGGCGGGTCGGACTACAACGGCTGGACTCCCGCTTCGCCGCCTACCGCGACGACCTCGGCCTGGAGCCGGTCCTGGATTTCCACTCGCTGCGAAGATCCTATGTCACCCACCTGATCGAGGACGGTTGGGACGCGCTGTTCGTGCAGCAGCAGGCCGGCCACGATCACGCGTCCACCACCGCCATCTATACCTGCGTGTCTTCCGACTTCCGCACCCGCACCCTGCGCCGAGCCCTGGACGCCACCATCGAGGCCGCGCTCAAGCCCGCGAGGAGGGCCTGATGAAACGCCAGGTCAGCTATCAGTGGCGGCTGCGCGAGCGGATGGCCACCGCCGGGATGTTCACCACCAGCGAGCTCGCCTCGCCACTCGCCGATCGCGGCATCAACCTTTCGCTCTCTCAGATCCACCGCCTGGTCACCGGAACCCCCGAGCGGCTGTCCCTACCGGTGCTGGCCGCGCTCTGCGACATCTTCGACTGCACCCCCGCAGATCTGATCGCCACTAAGAGGTCCTAACAAAGACGTTGGACGTGACGGTGGGTGATGAGGCAGGTGGCGAGGCCGAGGAAGGCTTCGTGGATGTCGTCGCGTCTTTCCCAGCGGATGCGCAGGCGTCGGAAGCCGTGGAGCCAGGAGATGGTGCGTTCGACGACCCAGCGGAAGATGCCCAGGCCGGAGCCGTGCGGCTGTCCGCGTTCGGCGATCAGGGGCCGGATACCGCGTTTCCGCAGCAGTCGCCGGTACTTGTCGTGGTCGTAGCCGCGGTCGGCGAAGAGCATGTCCGGCC
>NZ_JBVJFF010000038.1:0-6555 GCF_055587985.1 Streptomyces sp. NPDC046335
GGCCAAGCCAACTACGCCACCGCCAACACCTTCCTCGACACCCTCGCCCACCACCGCCACACCACCCACCAACCCGCCCACTCCCTCGCCTGGGGGCCACAAGAGGTCTCCACCAGCAGCGCGGCCGGTCGCACCGTTGCCACCGACCAGCACCGCACCATCCACGGCGGCACCGGCGACCACAATGGTGTCAACGGCATCGCCACCCTGACCGGGCAACAGGGGCTTGACCTCCTGGACGCGGCTCAAGCCACCCACCTCCCTTTGACTGTTCCCGTCCACCTCAACCTTGCGGCCCTACATCGACAGGCCCACGAATCCGCGCCTCACCCGCTGCTCCGCAGCCTCGTCCCGGCCCCGCGTCATGCCGCCCCGCGTCGTGCCGCCTCCAGCGCTGACACTCTTCGCCGACGGCTGGCGGGCCTTGCGTCCGCCCAGCGGCATGCTGCTCTCCTCGATCTCGTCCGTACGCACGCAGCCGCCACCCTCGGGCACACGACTCCCGACGCGATCCCGGAGAGCCACGCCTTCACCGACCTCGGCTTCGACTCCTTCACCGCCATCGAACTGCGCAACCGGCTCGCCGAATCAACCGGGCTTCGCCCGCAGGCAGCTCTGCTCTTCGACCACCCGACACCCACGGCCCTTGCTGACTACCTGCACGCTGAGATCTCGGGTACCGCGAAAGCGCAGGGCGCACATCCCATCTCCAAGCCCCTTACGTCGATGGATGAAGCCATCGCGGTGGTCGGCATGGCCTGCCGCCTGCCGGGCGGTGCCTCGTCTCCTGAGTCCCTGTGGGACTTGGTCGCGGCGGGAGGCGAAGGCATCTCCGGCTTTCCGACCAACCGCGGTTGGGACATCGACGGCATCTACGACCCAGACCCGGATCGGCCCGGCAAGACGTACGTCCGTGAGGGCGGATTCCTGCACGAGGCGACCGATTTCGACCCCGCCTTCTTCGGCATCTCTCCGCGCGAGGCTCTGGCGATGGACCCCCAGCAACGGCTACTGCTGGAAACCGCATGGGAAGCCGTGGAAAGCGCCGGGATCGACGCGACCTCGCTCAAGGGAACCCAGACCGGAGTCTTCGCGGGTGTCGCGTCGCAGGAGTACGCCCCGCGCTATCTGGATGCCCCTGGCGGCGTCGAGGGGTACCTACTGACCGGCAACATCACCAGCGTCGCCTCCGGCCGGGTGGCGTACGCCCTCGGACTGGAGGGCCCGGCGGTCACCGTGGAGACGGCATGTTCGTCGTCCTTGGTGGCGCTGCACCTCGCCTGCCAAGCCCTACGAAACGGCGAGTGCTCCCTCGCTCTCGCGGGCGGGGTGACGGTAATGGCCACGCCGGGTGTGTTCGTGGAGTTCAGCCGGCAGCGCGGGCTGGCTGCTGACGGGCGCTGCAAGACGTTCGCCGCTGGGGCTGACGGGACCAGCTGGGCTGAGGGGGCGGGGGTGTTGCTGCTGGAGCCGTTGTCGTTGGCGCGGCGCAACGGGCATCCGGTGCTGGCGGTGGTACGAGGGAGCGCGGTCAACCAGGACGGGGCGAGCAACGGGCTGACGGCTCCGAACGGTCCCGCACAAGAACGGGTGATCCGGCAGGCTCTGGACAGCGCTGGTGTGGCGGCGGCCGATGTCGACGCGGTCGAGGCCCACGGCACCGGCACCAAGCTCGGCGACCCCATCGAAGCCCAGGCACTGCTGGCCACCTACGGCCAGAACCGCACCACCGACAACCCCCTGTGGCTCGGCTCGTTGAAGTCCAACATCGGGCACACCCAGGCCGCGGCCGGTGTGGCGGGTGTGATCAAGATGGTGATGGCCCTGCGGCACGGACTGCTGCCCAAGACCCTGCACGTGGACGCCCCCACCCCGCACGTCGACTGGAACAGCGGCGCGGTATCACTGCTGACCGAACCCCAACCCTGGCCCCGCACCGACCGCCCCCGCCGCGCAGCCGTCTCCTCCTTCGGCGTCAGCGGCACCAACGCCCACCTCATCCTCGAAGACGCACCCACCACCGAGGAACCGACCGACCCCACACCCGCCCAGCCACCCGCCCAATCATCCGCACCCGCGCCGGCTTGTATGCCGGTGGTGCCGTGGGTGGTGTCCGGGCGTGGTGAGCAGGCAGTGCGGGAGCAGGCCGCCCGGCTGCGGGCATATCTGGGGGAGCGGCCGGGCTGGCAGGCGGTGGATGTGGGCTGGTCCCTGGCCGACGGGCGGGCATGTTTCGAAGACCGTGCGGTCGTCCTTGGCCACGATGCGCAAGAGCTGCTGCACGGACTGGAACAGCTCGCCGCCGGACAGCCGGACGGCGTACAGGTGATCACCGGCACCACCACCAGCACCACCGGTGGTGCCGCGAAGGGCCAGGGTCGGGGGCGGGTGGCGTTGTTGTTCACCGGGCAGGGCGCGCAGCGGCTGGGGATGGGGCGCGAGCTGGCCGAGGCCTTTCCCGTCTTCGCCCGCGTGTGGGACGAAGTGTGTGAGCACCTGGAGGGTGAGCTGGAGGGGGTGGGGGAGTTCCGGTTGCGGGAGGTGGTGTGGGCCGAGCCCGGTACCCCCCAGGCCGCGCTCCTGGACCACACCCTCTACACCCAAAGCGGCCTCTTCGCCGTGGAAGTAGCCCTCTTTAGGCTGCTGGAACACTGGGGGATGCGCCCCGACTACCTCCTGGGCCACTCCGTGGGCGAACTGGCCGCAGCCCACGTGGCCGGAGTGTGGTCACTGGCGGATGCGTGCACCGTGGTCGCCGCCCGCGCCCGCCTCATGCAGGCCCTGCCCCCCGGCGGAGCCATGCTCGCCGTGGAAGCCGACGAATCCACCATCACCCAGGCGCTGGCCCCCTACCAGGGGCAGGTATCCCTGGCCGCGGTCAACACCGCCCACGCCATGGTCGTCTCCGGCGACAGCGACGCCCTGACCACACTGCGCACCCAATGGCAGACCGCCGGCTACCGCACCACACCCCTACGCGTCAGCCACGCCTTCCACTCCCACCACATCGACCCCATGCTGGAAGACTTCCACACCATCATCGAACACACCACCCGCCACACCCCCACCCTGCCCGTCCTGTCCAACCTCACCGGACAACCCCTCACCCCCGACCAGGCCCGCTCCCCCCGCTACTGGACCAACCAGGCACGCACCACCGTCCGCTTCCACGACGCCCTGAACTGGCTCACCCAGCACCACACCACCACCTACCTCGAACTCGGCCCCGACGCCACCCTCACCCCCCTCACCCACACCACCACCAGTGACACCACAACCAGCACCAGCACCACAAGCACGCCGCCTCCCCAGCCTCCGGTCATCGCCCCGCTCCTGCGCCGCGACCGCCCAGAAGTATCCACGCTCCTGAGCGCCCTGGCCCACGCACACGTACACGGAATGCCCCTCGCCTGGGAAGCAACACTGGCCGACACCGGCGCCCGCCGGATGGAACTGCCGACCTACGCCTTCCAACGCCAGCGCTACTGGCTCAGTGCCGCCGGCGGGGCTAGGGATGTGGCGGCGGCGGGCTTGGAGGCTGCCGAGCATCCGTTGTTGCAGGCGGCGGTTCCGCCGGCTGATGGTGATCGGTATGTGTTCACCGGGTGTCTCGCGCTGTCCACGCATCCGTGGCTGGCTGAGCACACCATTCACGGCACTGTTCTTCTGCCGGGTACCGCTTTCGTCGAACTCGCCCTTCATGCCGGCGCCCGGACTGACTGTCCCCATCTGAAGGAACTCACGCTCCATGCTCCACTGATCCTCACGCATGACACCACCACCCAGCTGCAGGTGACCCTCAGCCCGCCGGACACCGACGAGCACCGTGTCCTGAGCATCCACTCCCGCATCCAGCCCCACCCCAGTTCTTCAGGCACCAGCGACAACACCGGTGCCGGTGCCAGGGGCCCGGTCTGGACCCACCACGCCACGGCCACGCTCACCGCCATGCCCGCCGCGGGTTCCGGCGTTGCGGATGCGGCGCCGGATGGGTGCTGGCCTCCGGCTGGTGCCCGGCCGCTGGACCTCAGCGACCTCTACCCCCGCCTGGCGGATGCCGGGTTCGACTACGGGCCCCTCTTCCAAGGACTCCACACCGCCTGGCAGCACCAGGAACACCTCTACGCCGAGATCACCCTCCCCGACACCGACACCCCCCACACCGACACCTACCTCCTCCACCCCGCACTCCTCGACACCGCCCTCCACACCCTCGGGCTGCACGACCCCGATCGCGACTCGGAGGCACATGCCATCGCGAGCCGTGTGCCGTTCCGCTGGAGCGGCGTCTCCGTGCATGCCGCAGGTGCCCGTTCCGTGCGAGTGCGCGTGACACCGACCGCGCACGACACGGTCATGCTGGCCCTGACCGACACCAACGGCACACCCGTAGCCACCATCGAGGGTCTGACCACCCGCCCGCTGGCCCCCGAACAACTCGCAGCCATCCACCCCACCACTCCCGACGACCACCTCTACCAACTCCAATGGATCCCCCAACCCGCCATCTCCACCACACCCGGCACCGCCACCACCTCCAACACCACAACACCCACCGCCGCCACACCCCCTGGTGCACTCGCCGCTATTGAGTCCTGCGAGGAGCGGTGGGCCGTCATCGGTGAGGACCCCTTCCACCTCGCCACCGCTCTGCCCACCGCCGAGACCCACACCGACCTCGACGCCCTCATCCACACCCTCGACACCACCCCGCCTCCCACCCGCGCTCTCCTGACCGTCCACAACTGGCACACCCCACCCACCACACCCGCACCCACACCCACACCCACACCCACACCCACATCGTCAAGCGCCTCCGATGCCGGTGGTGCCTGCCGTGACGGCGACCGGCCCGAGGACAGGGCCCGACGCGATGCCACCGCCGTGCACACCGTCGCCCAACGCCTCCTCGCCTGGCTCCACACCTGGCTCAACGAACCCCGCCTCACCGACACCCGCCTGACCATCGTCACCCAGCACGCCCTCACCACCGCCCCCCACGACCCCGCACCCGACCTCGCCCACGCCCCCATCTGGGGCATGATCCGCACCGCCCAAGCCGAACACCCCCACCGCTTCCACCTCATCGACCTCGACACCCACCCCCACACCCACACACCCACCCACCTCACCACCACCCTCCACACCACCGAACCCCAAACCGCCCTCCGCCACGGCACCCCCCACACCCCCCACCTCACCCGCATGGCCGACGCCAAGCTGCTCGTTCCGCCCACCGACGGCTCACCCTGGCGACTGGACTGCCCGGACAAGGGATCCCTGGACAACCTCGCCCTCATCCCGTTCCCCGAAGCAACCCAACCGCTGGCCTCCGGGCAGGTCCGGATCGCGGTACGGGCCGCAGGGCTGAACTTCCGCGACGTCCTCAACGCCCTCAACATGATCCCCAACGCCGGACCCATCGGCGTCGAAGGCGCAGGCACCGTCGTGGAAACAGCGCCCGACGTCACCGACCTCTCCCCAGGCGACCGCGTCACGGGTCTCCTGCCCGGCGCCTTCGGACCCACCACGGTCACCCACCGCCTCAACGTGGCGCCCGTCCCGGACGGTTGGGCTTTCCATCAAGCAGCGGCTATTCCCATTACGTATCTCACCGCGTACTACGCCCTGGTCGACCTCGCCGACCTCCACACCGGCCAGTCCATCCTCATCCACGCCGGAACCGGCGGCGTCGGCATGGCAGCCATCCAACTCGCCCACCACCTCGGCGCCGAGGTCTACGCCACCGCACACCCCACCAAATGGGACACCCTGCGCGCCATGGGCCTGGACGACGACCACATCGCCTCATCCCGCACCCTCGACTTCCGCCACCACATCCTCACCACCACCCAGCACCACGGCGTCGACACCGTCCTCAACGCCCTCACCCACGACTTCATCGACGCCTCACTCGACACCCTCCCCCGCGGCGGCCACTTCCTCGAAATGGGCAAGACCGACCTGCGTGACCCCCACGAGCTCGCCCAGACCCACCCCGGCGTCAGCTACCACGCCTTTGATCTGAGCGAGGTCGACGCCGAGCGGTTGCAGCAGATGCTCAACGAGGTGCTGGCCCTCTTCGCCTCCGGCGTGCTCACCCTCCCGCCCCTGACCACGTGGGACGTACGTCAAGGCGTCCACGCCTTCCGGCATCTCAGCCAGGCCCGCCACATCGGCAAAGTCGTCCTCACACTGCCCACACCTTCCACACCGGACCCGCACGGCACGGTGCTCATCACCGGCGGCACCGGAACCCTCGGCTCACTCCTCGCCCGCCACCTCGTCACCCAACACGGCGCCCGCCACCTCCTCCTCCTCAGCCGCCAAGGCCCCAACGCCCCCGGCGCACCGGACCTCCACACCCACCTCACCCATCACGGCGCTCACGTCACCATCACCGCCTGCGACACCGCCGACCCCACCGCACTCGCCCACGCACTGGACACCATCCCCGCCCAACACCCCCTCACCGCCGTCTACCACACCGCCGGCACCCTCGACGACGGCATCCTCACCAGCCTCACCCCCCAACGCCTCACCACCGTCCTGCGC
>NZ_JBVJFF010000039.1:0-4537 GCF_055587985.1 Streptomyces sp. NPDC046335
GCCGCCACCACCTTCACATCAGCAACCGCCGCCACATCCCCCACCCCCATCTCCACAAGAGGCACCGTCAACCCCACCCCCGCCGCATGAATAACAGTGGTGAGGGGTTGTTCGGCGGGAACAGCGGCCAGGACGCCGGCCAGGGCCTGGCGGCTGGTGATGTCACAGGCGGTGATGGTGACGTCGACGCCGAGGGCGGTGAGTTCGGCGTGCAGCTCGGCTGCGCCGGGTGCGTCGGGGCCTCGGCGGCTCAGGAGAAGAAGGTGGGGAGCAGTGCGGGTGGTGTTGTGGGTGGTGCTGGTGTTGTGGGTGGTGGCGATGTGGCGGGCAATGTGGGTGCCGAGGGCGCCGGTGCCGCCGGTGATCAGGATGGTGCCGGTGGGCTGCCAGGGCTGGGTGGTGGTGGTGTGTTCGTTGGGGGGTTCGGCTGTGGTGGTGGGCGGGGTGTGGGTGAGGCGGGCGGTGGTGATGCCGTGGGTGCGTACGGCGAGTTGGTCTTCGTGTGGCTGCCGGGCTGCGGTGGCGGTGTGGTGGAGGGCGGTGGTGAGGTGGGTTTGGGTGGTGGGGGTGTGGGTGGTGGGGAGGTCGATGAGGCCGCCCCAGTGGTGGGGGTGTTCCAGGGCGGCGACGCGGCCCAGGCCCCAGATCATGGCCTGGTCGGGGTGGGTGAGGGGGTCGGTGGCGGGGTGGGTGGTGACAGCGCTGGTGGTGACGCACCACAGGCGTGCGGGCAGGCCGGTGTCGTGCAGGGCCTGCAGGAGATGGAGCGTCGCGCACAGTCCCGCGGGCACTGTGGGCGCGTCGGTGCGGGAGCCGGTGGCCAGGGCCAGCAGGGACAACACCCCCACCAGCGGGACGTCACCGGCACTGGTTTCGGTTTCGGTGTTGGTGGCGGGGGTGAGGTGGGTGGTGAGGTGGGTGGTGAGGTCTTGGCGGTGGGTGGTGGTGGCGTCGATTTCGAGGGTGTGGGTGGTCTGTTCGAGGTCGTGGAGTGCTTGCAGGCATGCGGTCACGGCCGGGTCGGTGCCGGTGCCCGCGGGAATGACGACCAGCCATGCCCCGTGTGCCGTGGTGTCGGACCCGGCGGTGGCGGTGGCGGTGGTGGTGGGCAGGGGTTTCCAGGTGAGGTGGTAGCGCCAGGTGTCCAGGGTGGCGCGTTGGTGCTGGTGCCGGCGCCAGGTGGCCAGGGCGGGCAGGAGGGTGTCCAGGCCGGTGCGGTGTTCCTGGCCGGGGGGCAGGGCCAGGGTCTGGCTGAGTGCGGCCACATCGCCTTGCTCCACTGCCTTCCAGAACCCGGCCTCCGCCGCTTGCCCGCCCGGCCCCGCCGGGCCGTCCGCGGGCTGGGGGGCCGGGGCGTCGAGCCAGTACCGCTGGCGTTGGAAGGGGTAGGTCGGCAGGTCGACCTGGCAGGGGGTGGCACCGGTGAGTACCGGCTGCCAGGTGACGGGCAGGCCGTGGGTGTGGGCCTCGGCGAGGGAGGTGAGGAATCGGCGGGGGCCTTCCTCGTCCCGGCGCAGCGTGCCGATGGCGAGGGGTTCGATGGTGGGTGTGGTGGTGCCACCGATGTCGGTGTCGGCTGTGTCGTGGGTGTCGTGGATGGTGTGGGTGAGGACGGGGTGGGGGCTGGTTTCGATGTAGGTGTGGTGACCTGACGCGTCGAGGGTGCGCAGCGCGTCGTGGAAGTGGACGGGCTGGCGGAGGTTGTTGTACCAGTAGTCGGCGTCCATGACGGGTTCGGTGATCCACTGACCGGTCACGGTGGACAGGAGGGGAATGCCGGGTGCGGCGGGGGCGAGATGGGCCAGGCTGTCACGGATCTGCGTTTCGACTGCCTCGACGTGGGAGCTGTGGGAGGCGTAGTCGACAGGGATACGGCGGGCGCGGATCTTGTGCTCGGTGCAGTGGGTGAGGAGCTCGTCGATGGTGTGGAGGTCGCCGGAGACGATGACGTTACGGGGTCCGTTGACGGCGGCGATGGAGAGTTGTCCGGGCCAGGTGGCGAGGTGGTGCCGTGTCTGTTCTTCGGAGAGGGTCAGCGAGCACATGGCGCCCTGGCCGGCGAGTTGGGCGAGGGCCTGGCTGCGTAGGGCGATGGTGGTGGCGGCGTCGGTGAGGGTGAGGGCTCCGGCGATGTGGGCGGCGGCGATTTCTCCTTGGCTGTGGCCGATGACGGCGTCGGGGTGGATGCCGCAGGCCTGCCACATGCGGGCCAGTGCCACCATGACGGCGAACAGCACCGGCTGTACGACGTCCACCCGCTCCAACGCGGGGGTGTCGGCGGTCTGGCGGAGCACGTCGGTCAGTGACCAGTCGACGTGGGGTGTGAGGGCTTGTTCGCAGGCGGCGATCTGCTGGGCGAAGACGGGTGAGGTGTCCAGGAGGTCGGCTGCCATGCCCGCCCACTGCGAGCCCTGGCCGGGGAAGACGAAGACGGTTTTGCCGGTGTCGTGGGCGACGCCGGTGATGGTGTTCGTCCCGGGGGCGTCGTTGGCGGTGAGGCGGCGTAGTCCTTCGGTCATCTCGCTCCGGTCGCGGCCGAGGACGACTGCGCGGTGCTCGAAGGTGGTGCGGGTGGTGGCCAGGGACCAGGCGATGTCGGCGGGTGGGAGCTCGCTGTGTTTGTGCAGGTGGGTGTGAAGGCGCTGGGCCTGGGAGCGTAGGGCTTCGTTGGTACGGGCGGAGAGCAGCCAGGGCAGTACTGGCGAGCGCAGGACGCTTTCCTGCTGGGTGTCGTCCCTCTCGCCTGGTGCGGGGTCCGTCAGTTCCCCAGTAGCGGGGGGTTGTTCGAGGATGAGGTGGGCGTTGGTGCCGCTGACGCCGAAGGAGGAGACGGCTGCGCGGCGGGGGCGGTCGGTGCGGGGCCAGGGTTGGGGTTCGGTCAGCAGTGACACCGCGCCGCTGGTCCAGTCGACGTGTGGGGTGGGTTCATCCACGTGCAGGGTCTGGGGCAGGGTTTCGTGCCGCAGTGCCATGATCATTTTGATGACGCCGGCTACGCCTGCTGCGGCTTGGGTGTGGCCGATGTTGGATTTGAGTGATCCGAGCCATAGGGGGTTGTCGGTGGTGTGGTTTTGGCCGTAGGTGGCGAGGAGTGCTTGGGCTTCGATGGGGTCGCCGAGGGTGGTGCCGGTGCCGTGGGCTTCGACGGCGTCGATGTCGGTGGGGGTGAGGTGGGCGTTGGTGAGGGCTTGGTGGATGACGCGTTGTTGGGCGGGGCCGTTGGGTGCGGTGAGTCCGTTGCTGGCGCCGTCTTGGTTGATGGCGCTGCCGCGTACGAGGGCGAGGATGGGGTGTCCGTTGCGCTGGGCTTGTGACAGCGGTTCGAGGAGAAGCATGCCGGCGCCCTCGGCCCATGCCGTGCCGTCGGCGTGGGCGGCGAAGGGTTTGCAGCGGCCGTCGGGGGCCAGACCACGCTGGCGGCTGAACTCGATGAAGCCGGTGGGGGTGGACATCACTGTGACGCCGCCGGCCAGGGCCATGGAGCACTCTCCGGACCGCAGTGCCTGGCAGGCCAGATGCATGGCCACCAAAGACGACGAACACGCGGTATCGACCGTGACCGCCGGCCCCTCCAAACCGAAGGTGTAGGCGAGTCGACCGGAGGCGACACTGCCGGCGCTGCCGTTGCCCAAGTAGCCTTCGAGGCTTTCAGGGACGGTAGCGAGCCGTACCGCGTAGTCGGAGTGCATCATTCCGGTGAATACACCGGCTGAGCCTCCCTTGAGCGACGTCGCGTCGATGCCCGCATACTCAATGGCTTCCCAGGCGGTCTCCAGCAGAAGTCGTTGTTGGGGGTCCATGGCCTGTGCCTCGCGGGGGGAGATCCCGAAGAAGGCCGGGTCGAAGTCGGCCGCGTCGTGGAGGAATCCGCCCTCGCGGACGTAGGACGTGCCCGGCTGGTCCGGGTCGGGGTCATAGAGGCCGTCGAGGTCCCAGCCGCGGTCAGTCGGGAAGGGAGAGACGGCGTCGGTGGCCGTGGCGACCAGATCCCACAGGGCCTCGGGCGAAGACACCCCTCCCGGATAACGGCACGCCATCCCCACCACCGCAATCGGCTCATCCAACAAGGGTGCGGAGGGTGCCGACGGCGACTGCGTGTCCTGTACTTCTTGCAGCAGTTCGGCGGACAGGTAGTCAGCCAAGGCGGTCGGGGTCGGGTAATCGAAGATCAGCGATGTGGGGAGCTGGAGCCCAGTGGTTGTGGTCAGTTGGTTGCGTAGTTCAACAGCGGTGAGGGAGTCGAAGCCGAGATCGGTGAAGGCGTGTTCGGTGTGGATGGTGTGGGGTGTGGTGTGGCCGAGGCTGGTGGCTGCGTGACCGCGCACGAGGTCGAGGAGGGTTTGGTGTTGTTGGGCGGGTGTGAGGTGGGTGAGTTGGTTGCGGAGGGTGTCGGCGTTGGTGAGGGTGGATGTGGGCTGGCTGGGGGTGGATGCGGGTCGGGGGGTTGTGGGGATGAGGTGTTGGAGGAGGGGGTGGGGGGTGGTGTGCTGGGCTTGTCGGTGGAGGGTGGTGTGGTTGAGGTGGATGGGGATGAGGA
>NZ_JBVJFF010000040.1:0-4351 GCF_055587985.1 Streptomyces sp. NPDC046335
TGCCAACCGCCGCAACCCCGCGACCAGTTCCTCCCGGTCGCGGCCGAGGACCACCGCACGGTGCTCGAAGGCGGTACGCGTGGTGGCCAGGGACCAGGCGACGTCCCATGGCTCCGGATCGGCGACACCGCTTGGCACCGGATCAGGGCACGCCAGTACCGAGGGCAGCACCGCCTGATCCGGTGTCGGGGCCATTCCTGCCTGCGGGGCCGACACGCGTTCGTTCACGCCCTTCTCGACAGGACCGGCATGGTCGGCTGGTTCTGTGCCGCCGACGGGAGATTGCTCAAGGATCAGGTAGGCGTTGGCCTCCCCCACCCCGCAGGAAGCCACGGCCGCACGACGAGGCCGATGGGCGCGAGGCCACGGCCGCGCATCGGTGGGGCAGTCGGCAGGTGAAACCGACACGCCGACACGCAACGTCCTGGGCAGCAGTTCGTGCCGTAGCGCCATGATCATTCGGACCACGCCCAGCACACCAGCCGCGGCCCCCGTACGACCGAGGGTCTGCTCAACCGATCCCAGCCACAGAGGTAGCTCAGCGGTACGCGCTTGACCGTGAGCTGTCAGCAGTGCCTGAGCATCGGTCGGATCGTCCAGCACCATGCCCGCGCCGTGCAGCTCCAGAGCGTCGACATCGGTCGCCACCAGTCCCAAGTCGCTGAGGCCCCGGCGGATCGTTGCCTCCCGCGAGAGGGTTCCCGAGGCGGACGAGCCATTACCGACATCGGTCTGGCGCACCGCGCTTCCCCGTACCACCGCCAGCACCTGGTGGCCATCGCGCCGCGCTCGTGACAACGGCTCCAGCAACAGCACGGCCGCGCCCTCACCCCGCACGCCACCGGCCCGGGGCTGGGACGCGAACGCCGTACGCCGCTCCCCGTCCGCGTCCTGCTCGTCCTCTCCGCCGTCCGCCACCCACGCGCCTGGCGCGGTCGCCACCGCCATCCCGCCGGCCACGGCCATGGAACACTCGCCCAACCGCAACGCCTGACACGCCGCATGAAGCGCCACCAAGGAAGACGAGTCTCCTGTGTCACAGCCGACGCTCGGCCCCTCCACCCCCAAGGTCTGTGCCACTTGGCCGGCAGCGTCGCTGGCCACGTCGCCGACCGGCAACGAGGCACCGTCACCGACCGGCACCGCATGGTCGTCCACAGCGCGATCCTCCGAGGCAGCTCCCACGAACGAGGCAGCTCCCACGAAAATCCCGAGGTGACTGCCTCGGAGCGCGATCGGTTCGATATCCGCCTGCGCTACCGCCTGGCGGACAAGGTGCAGCAGCAGCTGATGGCCGCTCGCCTTCGGCGTCCGCTGCGGGGATACCACGGCCCCGAGATGGGTCGGCCCCAACATATCTGCGGCGCCCGGGAGTTCACCTTTGTACGCCGAAGAGGGCGCCGGTCGCCGCGGGTCCGGGACGTTCCGTCCTTCGAGGTCTCCGATCCCGGCGGTCGGAGTGCCGGACATCGCGGTGTCCGCCCCAACCAGCAATTCCCACAGCGCCTCAGGAGACGAGACTCCCCCCGGGTACCGACACACCATCCCCACCACAGCGATCGGGTCGTCGGCTGGCAACGCGCCCGCGTCCGCCCCCGCTCGCGCGTGGCCCTGCTCATCCGTAGCCCCAACAACCTCAGCAGTCTCAACAGCTTTGGCGGCCTCAGCAGCATCAGCAGTCTTGGCGGGCTGAAGGCCGGCTGACGCGGCGGGAGTCAAGCGCTCGCGGTTCTCACCAGTGAAACGACTCTCCGCCGACTCCGACTCCCACTCCCACCGACCCTGCTCCTGCTTGCTCATCTCTCGACCCTCGCCCCTCTTGTCAGCTTGTCAGCGTCAGAAATCGGAGCCCCGCACTACCGCCTGCGCCCCCGATGCGGTCGCCAGCCCTCAGCCAGGCGGTGTGTCATTGGTAGTACCCGTATACGGAAGAACTGGCTTCGGCCGGACGACGATCGCTGGAGCAGGTCGACCGCGATGAACCCGCCCTGAGAAAACTCGGCGGTCAGGGATCGAAGGGTCCGACGCAACAGAGGGAAAACTCATCGCCTCTTACCTCCTGCCGCAATACGGGCCGTCGGAATCCTTCTATTTCCCGCCGCCTCTCGGCAAGAATTCACACCGTAGCGTTCCACCAGAACGAGCAGACCTCACCAAGCGATCGGGTTTTACAGCGCCAGAAAACCCGTCGGCAACCATCCAGAATCACCGCAGCGCGGCAAGACTTCTCACGCCACACGACCGCCGCCTCATGAGGCTCGCGCCCTACGTATGGCCTCGCGTACACGGGCAAGCACGAAGTATTACGTTACCGACGCTGATGGTGCGCCTCAACCCCACTTCCCGCCTATCACCCCACCCCTTGGCCGCAGCACCGGCGTTCGACGGACAATACGTATGCACGTTCTTCTGCATGGCCGTGCACACCCGAATGAGTCGGCATCTGCCCAGCTCAAAGGAATCTTGGGCCTGACCATTTCTCTCTGAAATATCTCGAACGCGACGTCGATCATCGAACTCTGACTCTTTTCTCCTACCTCCGGGCACCTTCGGAGCCCCTGCAGGGAGTCATCAATCACCCCGTAGGGGTTGCCCCCATCTCCCCTACCTGAATAATCTATATTCTGAGATCCTCGACAGGAGGGCGGATATAGACGCCCTCCCCTATGGGCATGCTCCATGACGACTTGCGGCACAGATAAGGGGAGCTGAGCGGTATGACGCGTAGTTCCATATCAGCCGCTCTCCAAGTCCGCCTGCCCTCACGTTCGAGCAATCGAATAGGCCGCACAATCTAGGGTCGATTTCCTGCCACGGCGCAATCACGCCACCTTCAGGATTCGACCCGCGCTGCCCTTGTGTTATCGGGGCCTCTCGCAGCTCCCAGCAATCTCAAAAAACGTCTCACGCCGTCTGGCCTGTGGCACCGCCATGTCGACTGCGTTTCGGGTTTGGAGACCATGATGACGTCACCCGACGGCAGGGTCGTTGAAGCACTCCGAGCATCACTCAAGGAGAACGAGAGTCTCCGGCAGCAGAACCAGCGGCTTGTCGCCGCGTCGTCGGAGCCGATCGCGGTGGTGGGCATGGCCTGCCGGTACCCCGGCGGAGCCTCCTCCCCCGAGGCCCTGTGGAACCTGCTCGCCACCAACCACGACGCCATCGCCGGATTCCCCACCGACCGCGGCTGGGACCTCGACGCACTGTACGACCCCGACCCCGAACAACCAGGCACCTCCTACGCCCGAGAAGGCGGCTTCCTCTACGACGTAGCCCAATTCGACCCCACCTTCTTCGGCATCTCCCCCCGCGAAGCACTGGCCACCGACCCCCAACAACGACTCCTCCTGGAAACCGCCTGGGAAGCACTCGAACACGCCGGCATCAACCCCACCACCCTCAAAGGCAGCCAGACCGGTGTGTTCGCCGGCGCCAGCCCTCAGGGTTACGCGCCACACCCCAGCAAGATGCCCGAGCATCTGGAGGGATACCTGCTGGCCGGAAACTCGAACAGTGTGGTGTCGGGCCGGGTGTCCTACACGCTGGGGTTGGAGGGCCCGGCGGTCACCGTGGACACCGCGTGCTCGTCGTCGCTGGTGGCGCTGCACCTCGCCTGCCAAGCCCTACGAAACGGTGAGTGCTCTCTCGCCCTGGCCGGCGGGGTCGCGGTGATGGCCACGCCCGGCGTCTTCGTGGAGTTCAGCCGGCAGCGCGGAATGGCCGTCGATGGGCGGTGCAAGGCGTTCGCCGCCTGTGCGGATGGCGCCGGTTGGGGAGAGGGTTCCGGAATCGTCGTACTGGCACGACTTTCGGACGCGCAGCGTCAAGCCCTCCCTGTGCTGGCGGTGGTACGAGGGAGCGCGGTCAACCAGGACGGAGCCAGCGGCCGCCTGACCGCTCCGAACGGTCCTTCGCAGCAGCGGGTGATCCGGCAGGCCCTGGCGAACGCGGGGCTGGTGGCGGCCGATATCGATGCCGTCGAGGCGCACGGGACAGGGACGACGCTCGGGGACCCGATCGAGGCCCAGGCGGTGTTGGCCACCTATGGTCAGGGACGTCTTGGCGAAGAGCCCCTGTGGCTCGGGTCGTTGAAGTCGAACATCGGGCATACCCAGGCCGCGGCCGGTGTGGCGGGTGTGATCAAGATGGTGATGGCGCTGCGGCACGGACTGCTACCGAAGACCCTGCACGTGGATGAACCCACCCCGCACGTCGACTGGAGCAGCGGGGCGGTGTCACTGCTGACCGAACCCCGCCCCTGGCCCCGCACCGACCGCCCCCGCCGCGCAGCCGTCTCCTCCTTCGGCGTCAGCGGCACCAACGCCCACCTCATCCTCGAAGACGCACCCAC
>NZ_JBVJFF010000041.1:0-4249 GCF_055587985.1 Streptomyces sp. NPDC046335
GTGCGACGGTGTGTACGTGTCGTGCGGTTTCCTGGGCCGCCGCGATCGTCCCGGACGGATGCTGAACACCACTGCCGTCACCGCTATCGCTGCTGGTGTGCCAGTCGTGGACGTTGAGAATGGCGATGCGAGGTGAGGTCGCGCCGGTGTCCAGGCAGTGGATCAGGGCTGTCAGGTCGTCGTGGGTGTCGACAGGGACACCGGCGGTGGTCAGTGCGGCGGCGGCGCCCAACGGATCGGCATCCACCACAGCCCAACGCTCGCCCTCGGCGACACGGGGAGCCGGTGACTCCGTGGGGAGCGGCGTCCACTCGATCTCATAAAGATGGTCTTCCGAAGCGGCCGGGCGGGCAGCCTGCAACTGTTCGTAGGTCACCGGACGGCTGACCAGATTGCCGACGGTGATCACGGGGTCGCCGCTGCCATCGGTGATGGCGAGCGCCACCGCGTCCGGCGCGGTGGGCGTCACCCGTACGCGCAGAGCGCTCGCACCAGTGGCATGCAGGGTCACGTGCTGCCAGGAGAACGGAAGCCGACTGTCCTGTCCGTCCGCGGATTCCTCTGCCGGAGTCGTCAGAGCGGTGGCCTGCACGGCAGCGTCGAATAGGGCGGGGTGTACCCCGAAGCGATCAGCGTGCCGCGCCTGCTCCTCGGGCAGCGCGACCTCGGCGAAGACCTCGTCGCCAACTCGCCAGGCAGCGCGGAGGCCTTGGAAGGCGGGGCCGTACTGGTAGCCGTGACGGCCGAGTTGGTCGTAGAGATCGGTGATGGCGAGCGGCTCCGCCCCGGGCGGCGGCCATGCCGCGTCCTGCGGCGTTCCGGTGGAGGCGTCCGTGGGGGCCTCGGTGGAGGCGGCCTCTTTGGCGAGGATGCCGGTGGCCTGGCAGGTCCAGGACGAGTGCTCATCAGAAGCTTCGTCGTGGGGTGGGGTGGTGCGTGAGTGGATGGTGAGGGTGCGTCGTTGGTTGGTGTCGGGTGGGTTGATGGTGAGTTGGAGTTGGGTGTCGGTGTGGTGGGGGAGGGTGAGGGGGGTGTGGAGGGTGAGTTCTTCGAGGTGGGGGTGGTCTGTGTGGGTGGCGGCGTGGAGGGCGAGTTCGACGAGTGCGGTGCCGGGGAGGAGGACGGTGTCCATGACGGAGTGGTCGGCGAGCCAGGGGTGGGTGGTGAGGGAGAGGCGTGCGGTGTAGATGTGGGTGTCGGTGTCGGCGAGTTGGACGGTGGCGCCGAGGAGGGGGTGGGTGGTGGTGTGCAGTCCTGCGGCGGTGACATCGCCCGTGGGGGGCGGCGCGTCGAGCCAGTACCGCTGGCGCTGGAAGGGGTAGGTCGGCAGATCGACCTGACAGGGAGTGGCACCGGTGAGTACCGGCTCCCACGTGACGGGAAGACCGTGGGTGTGCGCCTCGGCCAGGGAGGCCAGGAAGCGGCGGGGGCCTTCCTCGTCCCGGCGCAGCGTGCCGATGGCGAGGGGTTCGATGGTGGGTGTGGTGGTGCCACCGATGTCGGTATCGGCTGTGTCGGCTGTGTCGTGGATGGTGTGGGTGAGGACGGGGTGGGGGCTCGTTTCGATGTAGGTGTGGTGACCTGACGCGTCGAGGGTGCGCAGCGCTTGGTGGAAGTGGACGGGTTGGCGGAGGTTGTTGTACCAGTATTCGGCGTCCATGACGGGTTCGGTGATCCACTGGCCGGTGACGGTGGACAGGAGGGGAATGCCGGGTGCTGTAGGGGTGAGATGGGCCAGGCTGTCACGGATCTGGGTTTCGACTGCCTCGACGTGGGGGCTGTGGGAGGCGTAGTCGACGGGGATGCGGCGGGCGCGGATGTCGTGCTGGGCGCAGTGGGTGAGGAGTTGGTCGATGGTGTGGGGGTCGCCGGAGACGATGACGTTGCGGGGTCCGTTGACGGCGGCGATGGAGAGTTGTCCGGGCCAGGTGGTGAGGTGGTGCCGGGTCTGTTCTTCGGAGAGGGTCAGGGAGCACATGGCGCCCTGGCCGGCGAGTTGGGCGAGGGCCTGGCTGCGCAGGGCGATGGTGGTGGCGGCGTCGGTGAGGGTGAGGGCTCCGGCGATGTGGGCGGCGGCGATCTCTCCTTGGCTGTGGCCGATGACGGCGTCGGGGTGGATGCCGCAGGCCTGCCACATGCGTGCGAGTGCCACCATGACGGCGAAGAGCACGGGCTGTACGACGTCCACCCGTTCCAGCGTCGGGGCGTCGGCGGTCTGGCGGAGCACGTCGGTCAGTGACCAGTCGACATGCGGGGCCAGCGCCTGCTCACACGCGGCGATCTGCTGGGCGAAGACGGGTGAGGCATCCAGGAGGTCGGCTGCCATGCCCGCCCACTGCGAACCCTGACCGGGGAAGACGAAGACGACCTTCCCCACCGAAGCCTCCGCCCGGCCCGCGACCACCCCTCCGGATGGCTCGCCGGCTGCCAACCGCCTCAACCCCGCGACCAGTTCCTCCCGGTCGCGGCCGAGGACCACCGCACGGTGCTCGAAGGCGGTACGCGTGGTGGCCAGGGACCGGCCGATGTCGAGGGGTTCCAGTTCGGTACGGTCGCGCAGGTGTGTCTGGAGGCGGGCCGCCTGCTCGCGCAGCGCGTTCTCGTCCCGCCCGGAGAGCAGCCAGGGCACTACCACGGGCCTGAGTACCACGGGTTCCGAATCCTGGTCGTTGGCTGTGTCGGGCCCCGCGGTCCCCGGCTCGGCGGGTGCCTCGGTGCTGGGTTGAGGCGCTGTGGGAGGTTCTTCGAGTACGAGGTGGGCGTTGGTGCCGCTGACGCCGAAGGAGGAGACGGCTGCGCGGCGGGGGCGGTCGGTGCGGGGCCAGGGTTGGGATTCGGTCAGCAGTGACACGGCCCCGCTGGTCCAGTCGACGTGTGGGGTGGGTTCGTCGATGTGCAGGGTCTGGGGCAGGGTTTCGTGCCGCAGGGCCATCACCATCTTGATCACACCGGCTACGCCTGCTGCGGCTTGGGTGTGGCCGATGTTGGATTTGAGTGATCCGAGCCATAGGGGGTTGTCGGTGGTGTGGGTTTGGCCGTAGGTGGCGAGGAGTGCTTGGGCTTCGATGGGGTCGCCGAGGGTGGTGCCGGTGCCGTGGGCTTCGACGGCGTCGATGTCGGTGGGGGTGAGGTGGGCGTTGGTGAGGGCTTGGTGGATGACGCGTTGTTGGGCGGGGCCGTTGGGTGCGGTGAGTCCGTTGCTGGCGCCGTCTTGGTTGATGGCGCTGCCGCGTACCAGGGCGAGGATGGGGTGGCCGTTGCGTTGGGCTTGTGACAGGGGTTCGAGGAGGAGCATGCCGGCGCCTTCGGCCCATCCGGTGCCGTCCGCGCCGGCGGCGAAGGCCCTGCACCGCCCATCCGGTGACAGCGCCCGTTGCCGACTGAACTCCACCAGGCCGAGCGGTGTGGACATCACTGTGACGCCGCCGGCCAGGGCCATGGAGCACTCTCCGGTGCGCAGGGCCTGGCAGGCCAGGTGCACGGCCACGAGAGAGGACGAGCAGGCGGTGTCGATCGTGACGGCCGGGCCTTCGATACCGAGGGTGTACGCGACGCGGCCGGAGGCGATGCTGCCGGATGTGCCGCTTCCCACATAGCCTTCGAGCTCCTCGGGAATGGTCTGCATTCGTGCGGCGTAGTCGTGGTAGATCACGCCGGCGAACACGCCCGTGAGGGTGCCTTTGAGCTGGGTCGGATCGATTTCTGCCCGCTCGATCGCCTCCCAGGAGGTCTCCAGCAGCAGTCGTTGCTGCGGGTCCATCGCCAGTGCCTCGCGCGGCGAGATGCCGAAGAAGGCCGGGTCGAAGTCGGCCGCGTCATGCAGGAACCCGCCCCCGCGAATGTAGAAGGTGCCTGGCTTCTCGGGGTCGGGGTCGTACAGCTTGCCGATGTCCCAGCCTCGGTCAGTCGGGTACCCGCCGATGGCGTCGGTGCCCGCCGCGACCAGATCCCACAACGCCTCCGGAGAAGTAGCCCCCTCTGGGAACCGGCATGCCATTCCCACCACCGCGATCGGCTCCTGCGCCGACACGGCGGAACTCTGCGTCGACGGGGCCATCACCTCGCACTTGTCGCCCATGAGTTGGGTGTGGAGGTGGTGGGTGAGGGTGGTGGGGGTGGGGTGGTCGAAGAGGAGGGTGGCGGGGAGGTGGAGTCCGGTGGTGGTGGTGAGTCGGTTGCGTAGTTCTACAGCGGTGAGGGAGTCGAAGCCTGTTTCGGTGAAGGCGCGGTCTTTGTCGATGGCTTCGGG
>NZ_JBVJFF010000042.1:0-1105 GCF_055587985.1 Streptomyces sp. NPDC046335
TGTGGAGGGAACGCGGGGAAGTGAAACATCTCAGTACCCGCAGGAAGAGAAAACAACCGTGATTCCGGGAGTAGTGGCGAGCGAAACCGGATGAGGCCAAACCGTATACGTGTGATACCCGGCAGGGGTTGCGTGTGCGGGGTTGTGGGATCTCTCTTTCACAGTCTGCCGGCTGTGAGGCGAGTCAGAAACCGTTGGTGTAGACGAAGGACATGCGAAAGGTCCGGCGTAGAGGGTAAGACCCCCGTAGTCGAAACATCAACGGCTCGTTTGAGAGACACCCAAGTAGCACGGGGCCCGAGAAATCCCGTGTGAATCTGGCGGGACCACCCGTTAAGCCTAAATATTCCCTGGTGACCGATAGCGGATAGTACCGTGAGGGAATGGTGAAAAGTACCGCGGGAGCGGAGTGAAATAGTACCTGAAACCGTGTGCCTACAAGCCGTGGGAGCGTCGCGCATCAAGCTTGCTTGGTGCGTCGTGACTGCGTGCCTTTTGAAGAATGAGCCTGCGAGTTTGCGGTGTGTTGCGAGGTTAACCCGTGTGGGGAAGCCGTAGCGAAAGCGAGTCCGAACAGGGCGATTTAGTAGCGCGCTCAAGACCCGAAGCGGAGTGATCTAGCCATGGGCAGGTTGAAGCGGCTGTAAGAGGTCGTGGAGGACCGAACCCACCAGGGTTGAAAACCTGGGGGATGACCTGTGGTTAGGGGTGAAAGGCCAATCAAACTCCGTGATAGCTGGTTCTCCCCGAAATGCATTTAGGTGCAGCGTCGTGTGTTTCTTGCCGGAGGTAGAGCACTGGATAGGCGATGGGCCCTACCGGGTTACTGACCTTAGCCAAACTCCGAATGCCGGTAAGTGAGAGCACGGCAGTGAGACTGTGGGGGATAAGCTCCATGGTCGAGAGGGAAACAGCCCAGAGCATCGACTAAGGCCCCTAAGCGTACGCTAAGTGGGAAAGGATGTGGAGTCGCACAGACAACCAGGAGGTTGGCTTAGAAGCAGCCACCCTTGAAAGAGTGCGTAATAGCTCACTGGTCTAGTGATTCCGCGCCGACAATGTAGCGGGGCTCAAGCGTACCGCCGAAGTCGTGTCATTGCAGCTA
>NZ_JBVJFF010000042.1:1201-3073 GCF_055587985.1 Streptomyces sp. NPDC046335
CTATAGGGCCAACGCCCGCTGTGATGGGTAGGGGAGCGTCGTGTGCCGGGTGAAGCTGCAGCGGAAGCTAGTGGTGGACGGTTCACGAGTGAGAATGCAGGCATGAGTAGCGATACATACGTGAGAAACGTGTGCGCCGATTGACTAAGGGTTCCTGGGTCAAGCTGATCTGCCCAGGGTAAGTCGGGACCTAAGGCGAGGCCGACAGGCGTAGTCGATGGATAACCGGTTGATATTCCGGTACCCGCTGTGAAGCGTCAAACATCGAATCAGGCGATGCTAAGTCCGTGAAGCCGTCCCGATCTCTTCGGAGTTGAGGGAAGTGGTGGAGCCGACGGACCAGACTTGTAGTAGGTGAGTGATGGGGTGACGCAGGAAGGTAGTCCAGCCCGGGCGGTGGTTGTCCCGGGGTAAGGGTGTAGGCCGTGTGATAGGTAAATCCGTCGCACATTAAGGCTGAGACCTGATGCCGAGCCGATTGTGGTGAAGTGGATGATCCTATGCTGTCGAGAAAAGCCTCTAGCGAGTTTCATGGCGGCCCGTACCCTAAACCGACTCAGGTGGTCAGGTAGAGAATACCGAGGCGTTCGGGTGAACTATGGTTAAGGAACTCGGCAAAATGCCCCCGTAACTTCGGGAGAAGGGGGGCCATCACCGGTGATGAGTCTTGCACTCTGAGCTGGGGGTGGCCGCAGAGACCAGCGAGAAGCGACTGTTTACTAAAAACACAGGTCCGTGCGAAGCCGTAAGGCGATGTATACGGACTGACGCCTGCCCGGTGCTGGAACGTTAAGGGGACCGGTTAGTGCGCTTTCGGGCGTGCGAAGCTGAGAACTTAAGCGCCAGTAAACGGCGGTGGTAACTATAACCATCCTAAGGTAGCGAAATTCCTTGTCGGGTAAGTTCCGACCTGCACGAATGGCGTAACGACTTCTCGACTGTCTCAACCATAGGCCCGGTGAAATTGCACTACGAGTAAAGATGCTCGTTTCGCGCAGAAGGACGGAAAGACCCCGGGACCTTTACTACAGTTTGATATTGGTGTTCGGTTCGGCTTGTGTAGGATAGGTGGGAGACTTTGAAGCGGGCACGCCAGTGTTCGTGGAGTCGCCGTTGAAATACCACTCTGGTCGTGCTGGATGTCTAACCTCGGTCCGTGATCCGGATCAGGGACAGTGTCTGATGGGTAGTTTAACTGGGGCGGTTGCCTCCTAAAGAGTAACGGAGGCGCCCAAAGGTTCCCTCAGCCTGGTTGGTAATCAGGTGTTGAGTGTAAGTGCACAAGGGAGCTTGACTGTGAGACCGACGGGTCGAGCAGGGACGAAAGTCGGGACTAGTGATCCGGCGGTGGCTTGTGGAAGCGCCGTCGCTCAACGGATAAAAGGTACCCCGGGGATAACAGGCTGATCTTCCCCAAGAGTCCATATCGACGGGATGGTTTGGCACCTCGATGTCGGCTCGTCGCATCCTGGGGCTGGAGTCGGTCCCAAGGGTTGGGCTGTTCGCCCATTAAAGCGGTACGCGAGCTGGGTTTAGAACGTCGTGAGACAGTTCGGTCCCTATCCTCTGTGCGCGTAGGAATATTGAGAAGGGCTGTCCCTAGTACGAGAGGACCGGGACGGACGAACCTCTGGTGTGCCAGTTGTCCTGCCAAGGGCATGGCTGGTTGGCTACGTTCGGAAAGGATAACCGCTGAAAGCATCTAAGCGGGAAGCCTGCTTCGAGATGAGTATTCCCACCCCCTTTGAGGGGTTAAGGCTCCCAGTAGACGACTGGGTTGATAGGCCAGATCTGGAAGCCCGGTAACGGGTGGAGGTGACTGGTACTAATAGGCCGAGGGCTTGTCCTCAGTTGCTCGCGTCCACTGTGTTG
>NZ_JBVJFF010000043.1:0-2820 GCF_055587985.1 Streptomyces sp. NPDC046335
TGTCGGCGTACACGTGAACGTGCATGGCTGCGTACGGATGAACGTGCAGAGTTCGTGATGTGCTGAGGTTCAGGGTTCGGCACTCTGCTGCCTGTTGGTCGAGGTCGCAGAGATGGGGTGGCCATGGTCCTGGATCCGCAACGCTGGCTGGAACTACGGCGTTTTCGTGGCCTGGTCGAGTCCGGAGCCATGAGCCTGACCGAGGTCACCAAGGAGACGGGCCTGAACTGGCGGACGGTCAGCAAGTACCTGGCAGCGGATGGACCCGCCGCGCCTCCGCGCCGGTCGCCGAACGGTCGGTCGAAGGCGAGGGTGATCGACGAGTTCGCTCCGCTGGTCGACTCGATGCTGCGGGCGGAGATCTTGATGAAGGCCGCCGTGATCCACGAGCGGCTTGCGACGGAGTACGGGTTCACCGGCAACTACCAGCGGACCAAGCTCTACGTCCAGGAAGCCCGGCCTCGGATTGCCGAGGAACTCGGCATCACCCCGAATGAGCTGGCAGGCATGCACCGCCGATTCGAGGTGATCCCCGGCGCCCAGGCCCAGGTGGACTGGGGCGACGAGGGCAAGATCCTCGCCCACATGGGAATCCCGAAGGTCTACTCGTTCCACATGACGCTGTCGTACTCACGCGACCCGTTCTGCTGCTTCACCACGAGCCAGGATCTGCAGACGTTCTTCGACTGCCACCGCCGCGCGTTCGCGCACTTCGGCGGGGTGCCGATGACGATCGTCTACGACCGCACGAAGACCGTCGTGCGACGCCACGTCGCCCCAGGTGAGGCGGTCCCGCTGCACCCGGAAGCGGTCGGGTTCGCCGGCCACTACGACTTCGACATCGACGTCCTCGCCGCCTACCGCCCCACCGGCAAAGGACGTGTCGAGCGGCAGGTTCTGATCGTCCGCGACCACGTCCTGTCAGGCAGGTCCTTCTCCTCCGTCGAGGAGATGGACGCCGCCTTCATCACCTGGGTCCCGCAGCGACGGGCCCAGGCCCACAGGACTCACCAGCAGATCATCGGAGAACGGGCGGCCCGCGATCACATGGCCCTCAAGCCTCTGCCGCCGACCCCTTATCTGGTGGCCGAGCGGCATCTGCGGCCGGTCGGCAAGGACTGCCTGGTCGCCTTCGGCGGCAACCTCTACTCGGTGCCGGCCCGAAGGGTCCGCCCTCGGCAGCTGGTGGAGATCCGGGCCACGAAGTCGCAGATCATGCTGCATTCCACCATTGCCGACTCCAGCGGCGAGACGTTGCTGGCGACCCACCCGCGGGCGATCGGCCGCGGAGTCCGTGTCGTCGAAGAGGCCCACTGGGAAGGCCTGCCCACCGGCAAGGGACGCCGGACCACCACCGGCGATGCCCTGCCGCAGCCCCGTCGTGAGCGTCCTCGGGGCGAGGAATCAGGGCCTTTGCGGGCTCTGCTGAACCGGGCCGCGGCCACCCACATCGAGGTCGGACGCCGTCCGCTGTCGGTCTATGACGAGCTGACCGGCACCCGCCCCTTCACCACCCACCCGAGCACGAGGGAAACGTCTTGAGCGAGCTGGTCTCCACCCGCATCCGCAACACGGCCGGCAAGCTCGGCCTGCCCCACCTCGCCGAAACCATCAGGGAGTACACCCGCCGGGCCGACGAGGGGAAGATGGGCTACCTCGACTTCCTCGACCTGGTGCTGTCCGAAGAACTCGCCGTCCGCGATGACCGCCGCTTCCGCCAGGGCCTGCGGCTCTCGAAGCTGCCGCACCACAAAACCCTCGACGAGTACGACTTCGCCTTCCAGCCCGAGCTCGACCCTCGGAAGGTCAAGGACCTCGCCACCCTCTCGTTCGTCGAGGGCAAGGCGAACGCCGCTCTGCTCGGGCCGCCCGGGGTCGGCAAGACGCACATCGCCGTCGCCCTAGCGGTCGCGGCCTGCCGGGCCGGCTACTCGATCTACTTCACCAGCCTCGACGACATGGTCCGCAACCTCAAAGCCGCCGAGACCGCCGGCCGTCTGACGAACAAGCTCGGCACCTACCTGCGGCCCGGCGTCCTCGTGGTCGACGAGGTCGGCTACCAACCCCTCGAACGCGCGGAAGCGAACCTGGTCTTCCAGGTCATCTCCAAGCGCTACGAGAAGGGCTCGATCATCCTGACCTCCAACAAGACCTTCAGCGAGTGGGGCCAGGTCTTCGGCGACGAGGTCCTCGCCACCGCGATCCTCGACCGACTCCTCCACCACTGCGAAGTGATCTCCATCAACGGCCCCAGCTACCGGCTCAAGAACCGCCTCCAGGCCATCGAGCGAGAGAACGACGTGGCCTGACCAGCTGCGATCAAGACACGGGATCCTCGCCCGGCGGGATGAAGGCGTCGGCACCATCGGCATCCTCGACATGCCCCTGAGCATCAACCGTGATGGCCGTCGCCCGCCCCTGCGACGTGATGAGCCAGGCCAGCACCTGTTCCGTCAGCGGCGTTCCCCCTGGGCCCTCGTCCTTCCAGTGCACCCGCCACCCTCCGCCAGGCACCGCGGCCACGACCTGGTCGGCTCGCTCCAGGTGAGAGAAGTCCTCGTAATCCGTCACCGGACGCAGGGCACCACGCTTGGCATCGACAACCAGGGCCGTTCCGGTCGCCTGGTCCCAGCCCTCCACACGCACCATGCGGCCGATCTCGGTATCGGTGCCGTTGAAGATCGCGGTCCAGCCGGTCTGATTGAAATAGCGAAGAGACACCGCTCCATCATCTCGAACCACGACGCCCGCGCGTCACAGGTCTCCTTGCTCTGCACATTCATCCGTACGCGGCTCTGCACATAGGCGAGTACGCCGACA
>NZ_JBVJFF010000044.1:0-2687 GCF_055587985.1 Streptomyces sp. NPDC046335
GGCCCCCACAACTCCCACACCGAGAAGTCGAACGCGAACGAGTGGAACAACGTCCACACATCATCCGCACCGAACCCGAACCAGTCATCCGTCGCGCCGAACAACCGCACCACGTTCTGATGCGGCACCACCACACCCTTGGGCCGCCCCGTCGAACCCGAGGTGTAGATCACATACGCGGGATGCTCCGGCACCACACACCCACGCCTGCCCACCACACCCGCAGCAGGCACACCCGCCAACTCCGCCACCGTCACCGGATCATCCAGCACCAGCGGCTCACCGGCGATGTCGTCCGGCAGCCCCGTGACGACGTCGGCGCTCGTCAGCACCTGGACAGGGCGGCAGTCCAGCAGGGTGTGCCGGATGCGGTCGGCCGGATAGGCCGGGTCCACCGGCACATACGCCGCGCCCGCCTTCAGCACGCCGAGGACCGCCACGACCAGGTCGGCCGACCGCGGAAGAGCCAGCGCCACGAAGTCGCCCGGCCGCACACCCCGGTCGATCAGGAGGTGCGCCAGCCGCTCCGCACGCGCGTCCAGCTCCCCGTACGACAACGACACACCCTCGAACACCACCGCCGTACGCTCCGGCGCCCGCGCCACCTGCGCCTCGAACAACGCGGGCAACGTCGAGCGCACGCCCTCGGGCGGCAGCTCGGCGCCCATGGCCCGAAGGCGGGCATGTTCGTCCTCGGTCAGTACGTCCAGTGCGCCGATGCGCCGGCCGGGCTGTTCGGCGGCGGCCGTCAGGACGCGGACGAGGCGTTCGCCGACGGAGCGGGCGGTGGGCCGGTCGTAGAGGTCGGTGCGGTACTCCAGGACGCCGCGCAGACCGCAGGGGCCGCCCTGCGCGGTGTGGCGCTCCTCCAGGGCGAAGGCGAGGTCGAACTTCGCCGCGCGAGTGCTCACCGGGTGCCGGGTGACGGCGAGGCCGGGCAGTTCACCGATCGTGTCGAGCGCGGACTGCCGGTCGGAGGTGTCGACCCGCAGGGACACCTGGAACAGCGGGTGGCGGCCGAGCGAACGCTCCGGGTTGAGCGCGTCGACCAGCCTCTCGAAGGGGACGTCCTGGTGGTCATAGGCCGTGAGGTCGGTGGCGCGGACCCGGTCGAGCAGTTCCGTGAACGTGGGGTCGCCCGCGGTGTCGGTGCGCAGCACCAGCGTGTTGACGAAGAAGCCGATCAGGTCCTCGACGGCCTCGTCGTCGCGCCCGGCCACCGGCGTTCCGATCGGCACGTCCGCCCCCGCGCCCAGCCGGGACAGCAGCGCGGCCAGCGCCGCCTGCACCACCATGAACAGGCTGGCTCCGCTCTCCCTGGCCAGCCGCAGCAGGCTCTGGTGCACCTCGGCGGGCACGTCGAAGCCGACCTCGTCACCGTCCTCCGAGGCGACGAGCGGGCGGGGGCGGTCGGTGGGCAGGGACAGCTCGGCGGGCAGCTCCGCGAGCTCGGCCGTCCAGTGGGCCAGTTGGCGGGAGACCGGGGACCCGGGGTCGTCCTCGGAGCCGAGTCGCGCACGCTGCCACAGGCTGTAGTCGGCGTACTGGACGGGCAGCGGTGCCCAGCCGGGGGCGTTGCCCTCGCTCCGTGCCGCGTAGGCGGTGACGATGTCGCGGGCGAGGGGCAGCAGCGACCAGCCGTCCGTGGCGGCGTGGTGGATCACCAGCAGCAGTACGTGCTCCTGGGGGGCGAGGGCGAACAGCCGGGCCCGCAGTGGTGTGTCGGCGGTCAGGTCGATGCCGGTGCGGGCCGCGTCGGCGAGCCGCCCGGCCAGTCGCTCCTCGGTGACGTCCTCGACGGGCAGTCCGGGCCGGGCCTCGGCCGGGGAGAGGACCTTCTGGTAGGGACCGTGCTCGTCCTCGGCGAATACGGTGCGCAGCGACTCGTGGCGTTCGACGAGGTCGGACAGTGCTGCCTCAAGGGCCTCGCGGTCCAGGTCGCCGGAGAGCCGCAGCGCCGCCGGAATGTTGTAGGCGGGGCTGGGGCCCTGGAGGTGCTGGAGGAACCACAGCCGCTGCTGTGCGTACGAGAGGGGGACGCGTCCGGGGCGTGGCTCGGCGCGGGTCAGGGCGGTGCGGGCGCGGTCGGCGGACGTGAGCAGTGTGGACAGTCCGGCGACGGTGGGCGACTGGAACAGCGTACGTACCGACAGTTCGGCCTTGAGGGCGCCGCGGATGCGGCCGACCAGGCGGGTGGCGAGCAGGGAGTGGCCGCCGAGGGCGAAGAAGTCGTCGTCGACGGAGACCTCGGGCACGCCGAGGACTTCGGCGAACAGCGTGCAGAGGATCTCCTCGCGGGGGTCGCGCGGCGCCCGGCCCCCGGGGGCGGCACTCGTCCCGGGGGCGGGCAGGGCCTTGTGGTCAAGCTTGCCGTTGGGCGTGAGGGGCAGCGCGTCGAGCGTGACGAACGCGGAGGGGACCATGTAGTCGGGGAGTGCGCCCGCCGTGTGCTCGCGGAGGGCGGCGTGGTGCACGGGGCCGGCCGCGGGCACGACGTAGGCGACGAGGCGTTTGTCCCCGGGGCGGTCCTCGCGGACCACGACGGTGCACTGGCCCACTCCCGGATGCCGGGCGAGGGCGGCCTCGATCTCGCCCAGCTCGATACGGAAACCACGGATCTTGACCTGATGGTCGGAACGGCCCAGATACTCCAGACCCCCACCACGCAACCGCCGGGCCAGGTCACC
>NZ_JBVJFF010000045.1:0-2450 GCF_055587985.1 Streptomyces sp. NPDC046335
AGGCTGTGGTTCTTGAACCGGATGGAGCCGGAGTCGGCCGCGTACAACATCCCCGGTGCACTGCGCCTGACCGGCGCGGTGAACGTCGAGGTCGTGCGCACCGCGCTGGCGGATGTGGTGGCACGCCACGAGAGCCTGCGGACCGTCTTCGCCGAAGCCGGCGACGGCGAACCCTGCCAGATCGTGGGCGATGTCGATGTCGAGGTGCCGGTGATCGGCGTCGCGGACGAGGCCGCGCTGAAGGCCGCGATGGCGGTGGAGGCGGGTCGTGGGTTTGATCTGTCGGTGGAGGCGCCGTTGCGTGCGGTGCTGTTTGATCTGCCGGGTGATGAGAGTGTGCTGCTGTTCGTGCTGCACCACATCGCTGGTGACGGCTGGTCGGTGGCTCCGCTGGCGGCCGACTTCTCCCAGGCGTACCGGGCCAGGGCAGAAGGCCGTGCGCCGGGTTGGCAGCCGCTGCCGGTGCAGTACGCCGACTACACCCTGTGGCAGCGCGAAGTCCTGGGTGATGAGGCCGACGCCGACAGTCCGATCGCCGGTCAACTGGCCTACTGGAAGGAACGGCTGACTGGCGCGCCGCAGGAGTTGGCGCTGCCGGTGGACCGTTCGCGTCCGGTGGTGTCCTCATACCGTGGTGATGCGGTGACGTTCACGGTGGACGCCGAGCTGTATCGGGGTCTCACGGGCCTGGCTCGTGACTCGCAGGCGAGCGTGTTCATGGTGGTCCAAGCAGGTCTTTCGATGCTCCTTGGCCGCCTGGGCGCGGGTGAGGACATCGTGCTGGGCACGGCGGTCGCCGGGCGTACGGACGAGGCGTTGGACCGGCTGATCGGGTTCTTCATCAACACCCTCGTCCTGCGCACCGACCTGTCGGGTGATCCGCAGGTGTCCGAGCTGATCGGCCGGGTGCGCGAGGCGGACCTGGCGGCGTACGCCAACCAGGACGTGCCCTTCGAGCGGCTGGTGGAGGTCCTCAACCCCGACCGCTCCCTGGCCCGCCACCCCCTCTTCCAGACGATGCTGGTCTTCCAGAACGTCCCCGAGGCCGGCATCGACCTGCCGGGAGTGCACAGCGTGATGGAGGCGGTCGAGTCCAGCTCGATCAAGTACGACCTTGCGTGGACCTTCTCCGAGACACGCGCCGCCGATGACTCCGTCACCGCCCTGAACGGGCACCTCCAGTTCAGCCTGGACCTGTTCGACCGGGAGACCGTGGAGGCCCTGGCCCAGCGGCTGCTGATCGTACTCAAGGCGATGGTCACCGACCCGGCCACCCGCATGAGCGGCATCGACGTGGTCGACGCGGCCGAGCGCCACCGCATCCTCGTGGAGTGGAACGACTCGGCGGCAGCGGTCGAGCCGTCGACGCTGCCGGAACTCATCCAGGACCAGGTGCGGGCCACACCGGACGCCGTCGCGGTGGTCGCGGGCGGCGTGGAGCTGACGTACGCGGAGCTGAACGAGCGGGCGAACCGCCTGGCCCGGTATCTGACCGGGCGCGGCGTGGGCCCGGAGTCCTTCGTGGCCGTGGAGATGCCGCGGTCGGCGGAGCTGATGGTGGCGCTGCTCGCGGTGTCCAAGGCCGGTGGCGCTTATGTGCCGGTCGACCCCGGATACCCCGATGAGCGCAAGGCGTTCATGATGGCCGACGCCGCACCCGTGGTGGTGCTGACGCTGGACGGCGTGGACGTGGGTGACGTCGGCGCGACCGCTGTGGTGGCCCTGGACGACCCCGAGGTCGCCCGGCAGATCGCGGCTCATTCGGCAGCGGACGTCACGGACGACGAGCGCCGGACGCCGCTCCGGGAAGAGCACCCGGTCTATGTCATCTACACGTCCGGCTCTACGGGCCGCCCCAAGGGCGTCGTCGTCGAACACCGCTGCGTGGTGGACTACCTCTCCTACACCCGGAAGACCTACCCCGCCGCCAAGGGCGTCGCCCTTGTGCACTCCCCGGTCGCCTTCGACCTGACCGTGACGGCGCTCTACACCCCGCTCGTGTCCGGGGGCCGGATCGTCCTGGCCGGCCTTGAGGACGAGGACACCGAGACGGCGGCGCTTCTCGGCGACACGCCGAACACCTTCCTCAAGGCGACGCCGAGCCACCTGCCGCTGCTGGAGAACCTGCCCGCCGACTACTCGCCCTCCGGACACCTGCTGCTCGGTGGCGAGGCCCTGCACAGCGAGGCACTGCACAAGTGGCGGGCGCAGCACCCCGACGCGGTCGTCAGCAACGTGTACGGCCCGACCGAAGCCACGGTCAACTGCACCGAGTTCCGCATCGAACCCGGCCGACAGCTCCCCGACGGTGTGGTACCGATCGGCCGCCCGCAGGCCAACGCACGGGCGTATGTCCTGGATGGTGGTTTGCGTCCGGTGGCGGCTGGTGTGGTGGGTGAGTTGTATGTGGCGGGTGCTGGTCTGGCTCGTGGGTATTGGGGTCGGGCTGG
>NZ_JBVJFF010000046.1:0-2042 GCF_055587985.1 Streptomyces sp. NPDC046335
GGCACCAAGGCCGCCGCTCAGGCGCTCGGGATCTCCCAGCGCACCGTGGAGCGGTACGTCGCGGGCAATCTCAAGCGGCCCCGCAAGGGCCTGCGCGGCCGCCTGGAGGGCGAGGTGAAGAAGAGGTGGCAGCCGCAGGTCCGCGCGAAGGCGCGGAAGAAGGCGGCGACCACGGGCGGGCTGATCATCTCCACCCGCGCCCGCTTCGGATTCGAAGCCGCCGCCGGCACGACCGACGATGCCCGGATCCGGGACATCACCCAGGCCCTGCCGCCCGAGTACGCCGACCAGCTGTTCAGCGCACGGGAGCAGGGAGCGAACGAGAACCAGCTCCGGCAGATCGCCGCAGACGGCCTGGCCCGGATGTACTTCCGCGCCAACAACACCAGGGCCCACGACCTGGGCGTGGAGTTCACCGACGTGGAACGGCTCGACATCGAGCTCTAGCAGCCGCGCCCCGAACAGCCCACGAGCCCGGTGTGATGAGCCGGAGCACGATAGTTGTCATAGGCAGGCTTGTTGTCACCCTCGGTCCGATATTGCATCGCCTGAGGTGGTCGCCCGATGGCAGGCTGCCCGCATGGACCACGCGGAAGCACTGCTTATCGGAGGACGAGCTGGTGTCGGCAAGACGACGGTGGGGTGGGAGGTCTCGGCGCTGCTGCGCTTCGCGGCCGTCGCTCACGCGATCATCGATGGTGACTTCATGGGGCAGGTGCATCCTGCACCAGTGGGAGACCCTCACCGCGCGGAGATCACCGAGAGCAATCTGACTGCGGTGTGGGCGAACTTCGCCCAGCGTGGGTATCGGCGTCTCATCTACACGAACACCTTGAGCGTGCTGCCGGAGGCAGCGGGCATGTTCGAACGTGCCATGGGGGGTGGGGTACGGATCACACGAGTCCTGCTCACCGCCTCCGACGCCACTGCCCGTGAGCGGCTGGTGGGCCGAGAACGCGGCTCAGAGCTGGAACAGGAGCTGGAGGGAAGTGTCCGCAAGGCACGGCTCCTGGATCAGCGGGCCCCTGAAGACACTGTGCGAGTAGCAACGGACGGGCGACTCATCGTCGACATCTCACGGGAGGTAGTGGCCGCCACCGGTTGGACGACCATCGTTTCGCCGTGACAGAAGAGCTGCCGAACGAGTACGTGTGACAAAGTCGAATGCCTCGTGGGTGACAACCAGGCTGCCTCGTCCAGCTCTTCCCGCCAGTTCAGCGGGCTTCACCGGTGAAACCTTCTGCGCTTCGGCTCATCTTCGTCGGGCCGCCTCGCGAGTAGCGTCGGAGAGGCAGGTACCCCCGGTGGGTGCGCGGCCCGGGGCACCCCCACCGCTCCCGGGCCGCGCACCCACCGCGTGCGACGAACCTGCAAACCCGGGGGGTCGACATCCCGAGTGTGCGACACGATCCTTGTGCCATGGTTTTCCGTTGGCTCCGTCGCCGCAGATCCTCGTCCGATCTCGCCCGGTTGCCGTCCGGCCCGAGACAGGAGGGGCGCGGCGCCGGGGAGGCTGCGTGCACCGGGTGCGCCAGGACCGCTCGTGGGACAAAACCCGTGCCGACGTGCCCGGCCTGCGGGACGAAGGACCACGGACTCATCGAGGGTGCTGTGGCCAGGTCTGTGCTGCGGGATGGGTCCTTTGCCACGCACTGCCGCGGATGCCGGCAGGTGACGTTCGTCTTCGAACCGGACACGGTCTGCTCGGACTGCCTCCGTCTACTGCCCGACCTCAACGAGCGGCTGCGGGAGCGGTTCGGCGTGCATGGGCCCGGGAGCAGCGAGGGACTGCCCTGCATCGGCTGCGGATTAAAGGAACAGACCCCGGACATGGAGCAGGTCGTGGAGTGCCCGCACTGCTTCGAAGAACTGGGCTTCGCGCAGGACGACTTCCCGCGACAAGGGGCGTTCCTGAGGTGCCCGGGGTGCGGCCGAGCCGTTCGCATCCCACCCACGGTCTGGTGCCCCGACTGTAGCCTCAACTTCCGGAGCGACGGCATCGACGACCTGGTCAGGGAAGCCAACGCCTAAAGAGGTCATTT
>NZ_JBVJFF010000047.1:0-2019 GCF_055587985.1 Streptomyces sp. NPDC046335
TTATGGATGTTTCCCTGGAGTTGGCAGTCTCCACATCAGAGTCGTTAATAGCGTGGCACTTACCTGTGAATTAGCAAGCGTAAGCGGGAGCGATTGAGAACTTTCTTAGGACCGGCATGTAGTTATGGATGAATCAGGCAAAGCCGCCTGCTGGCATGAGAAGGACATAGCAAAAGAAGCAAGCTCGTGATGGGTGAAGTTGCTGAGCGATACAAGTCAAACGAACATTCAATTTGAAGATATTGGACAGCAGAATTTTAAGGTTAGAAAGATATAAAAATGTTGTGGATAAACGCTATCATTGATGTATAACCCAATAAAAGAGTACAATTCGAATGTTCATCTTAAATGAAGACATCAATGACTTATTGTTTTTCCTCAGTCTTTCATCAGCATTAGTTTTTTTGAGCTTAATGCTGATTTCATATGGACTTCAAAGAAAAAGAGTAATGATCATGTGTGTTTTCCTTTTGATGATTTCAAGTGTTACTGCGGTAATGCATTTTTGAACCATAAATCCCGGTTGCAAGGATGGCAATGGTGTTGTCAGTCGTGAAGGGTTCGACCTTAACAACTTTTTTTGTTGGCCTGTCGCCTGTCCTCTGCCTGATATTATTTGCGCAGTCGATTTACATGTTCAGATTGAGCTACAAGACGTTGGCTATAACATTGATGATCTTAGCTCTAGTTTTAGGTCTGTTTTATTTGATGTTAACAAATATTTTATCTGCCAATTTGATGTAGGGCGTTCTAAAAATATTCAATCATTAACTTTAGTGCTTCTTTTGAGTGCCTTGTATTGATATGAGGTAATTAGAATTGGGGGATATATCACCATGCCTAAGATTTATATACTCAATTAGCATTCCAAATATGCCTCGTTAAAGCTGGGCTTTAATATTCTCATCGCACGTGCAACGTGCTGAAGCCTGGCGGGTTGAAATGAATTCAGCATCGAAGCCCGAACATGAGATTTCCCTAAGCTTTCCGGGTCCTTTCCGGCTATCTGACATGTTACGGGGCGGCGACCTCGTAGTCTCTCGCTATTCATGAAGTTCTGACGGCAATCTTTGCTTCCTTTTGTATTGTAACTTTGTCTGATCCCTTACTGCAGCTATCTCATCAACTGTCCCCTCTGGCGGATATAGCGAGTCACGCTGGAGTCGACACATATGAACAAACTTAACAATAAGGCTGGTTGTTAGTTATGCCCCCACGTATCAAAAGGCCATGCAGGCACAAAGGCTGTGCTGCCCTGACAAATGATTCAAGCGGCTACTGTGATGAACATCGGCAGCAGCATGCCGGTGAAGGATGGCGTAACTATCAGACCGGTAAAAGCCGACAAGAGCGTGGTTACGGGCGTCCCTGGGAAGTCAGGCGTGCACGTATTCTCCAGCGAGATAAACATATCTGCCAGGAGTGTCGACGCGCTGGTATAGCAACCCGAGCGAGCACCGTCGACCATATACTGGCTAAGGCTCACGGCGGAACGGACGATGATTTCAATCTGGAGGCGTTGTGTTGGCCATGCCATCGAACCAAGACTGCAAGGGAGCGTCTCCGGTGAAACTCGGCCAGTCAGCGCATGGGGAGGGGGGGATCAAATCCTCAACCCCTTTCGCTTTTAAGGACTGCCGCTCCCGGTAGTTTTTTGCGCGTGAGAAATAAAAATTTTTTTTTGATGATTTTTGAGGTGTTTCGCTATGAGTACCGGAGTGAGATCGCCGGGGGGGGGTCGTAAGCCGAAGAAGACCGGAACGCAGGTCAGTTCTCTGACTCGTGCAGTTTCACCGCCAGATGAACTGTTGGGTGAGATGGCGATCGATGCCTGGAAACGAACCTGCAAAATTCTGATTAATCGTGGTTCGTTTGAAATGGAGGACTGCTATCTACTGATGGAATATTGCAATACGGTGCAACTCCTTTACGACGCGAACCAGGAAATAAAAGCTGATGGGATTGGGGATGAAACTGCTGCCGGTGGGCAGAAAATGGGAGCTGCAGTAAAGGCGCGGG
>NZ_JBVJFF010000048.1:0-1961 GCF_055587985.1 Streptomyces sp. NPDC046335
GTGTGGGTGGTGGGGAGGTCGATGAGGCCGCCCCAGTGGTGGGGGTGTTCCAGGGCGGCGACGCGGCCCAGGCCCCAGATCATGGCCTGGTCGGGATGGGTGAGGGGGTCGGTGGCAGGGTGGGTGGTGACAGCGCTGGTGGTGACGCACCACAGGCGTGCGGGCAGGCCGGTGTCGTGCAGGGCCTGCAGGAGATGGAGCGTCGCACACAGCCCCGCGGGCACCGTGGGCGCATCGGTACGGGAACCGGTGGCCAGGGCCAGCAGGGACAACACCCCCACCAGCGGCGGGACGTCACCGTTGCCGGTTTCGGTGCCGGTGGCCGGGGTGGCGGGGGTGAGGTGGGTGGTGAGGTGGGTGGTGAGGTCTTCGCGGTGGGTGGTGGTGGCGTCGATTTCGAGGGTGTGGGTGGTCTGTTCCAGGTCGTGGAGTGCTTGCAGGCATGCGGTCACGGCCGGGTCGGTGCCGGTGCCCGCGGGAATGACGACCAGCCATGCCCCGTGTGCCGTGCTGGTACCGGGCCCGGCAGTGGTGGTGGGCAGGGGTTTCCAGGTGAGGTGGTAGCGCCAGGTGTCCAGGGTGGCGCGTTGGTGCTGGTGCCGGCGCCAGGCGGTCAGGGCGGGCAGGAGGGTGTCCAGGCCGGTGCGGTGTTCCTGGCCGGGGGGCAGGGCCAGGGTCTGGCTCAGTGCGGCCACATCGCCTTGCTCCACCGCCTTCCAGAACCCGGCCTCCGCCGCTTGCCCGCCCGGCCCCGCCGGGCCGTCCGCGGGCTGGGGGGCCGGCGCGTCGAGCCAGTACCGCTGGCGCTGGAAGGGGTAGGTCGGCAGATCGACCTGGCAGGGGGTAGCACCGGTGAGTACCGGCTGCCAGGTGACGGGAAGACCGTGGGTGTGCGCCTCGGCCAGGGAGGCCAGGAAACGGCGGGGGCCTTCCTCGTCCCGGCGCAGCGTGCCGACCACCACTGGTGAGACAGTCCCCCCGGCACCCTCAGCCCCCGGAGCACCGGACCCGCCGCCCTCACCCGTATCCACACCCGTATTGCCACCGGCGCCAATGGTGTCGTGGGTGTCGTGGATGGTGTGGGTGAGGACGGGGTGGGGGCTGGTTTCGATGTAGGTGTGGTGACCTGACGCATCGAGAGTGCGCAGCGCGTCATGGAAGTGGACGGGCTGGCGGAGGTTGTTGTACCAGTAGTCGGCGTCCATGACGGGTTCGGTGATCCACTGACCGGTCACGGTGGACAGGAGGGGAATGCCGGGTGCGGCAGGGGCGAGATGGGCCAGGCTGTCACGGATCTGCGTTTCGACTGCCTCGACGTGGGAGCTGTGGGAGGCGTAGTCGACAGGGATACGGCGGGCCCGGATGTCGTGCTCGGCGCAGTGGGTGAGGAGCTCGTCGATGGTATGGGGATCGCCGGAGACGATCACGTTACGGGGTCCGTTGACAGCGGCGATGGAGAGTTGTCCGGGCCAGGTGGCGAGGTGGTGCCGTGTCTGTTCTTCGGAGAGAGTCAGCGAGCACATGGCACCCTGGCCGGCGAGTTGAGCGAGAGCCTGGCTGCGCAGGGCGACGGTGGTGGCGGCGTCGGTCAGGGTGAGCGCTCCGGCGATGTGAGCGGCGGCGATCTCTCCCTGGCTGTGGCCGATGACGGCATCGGGATGGATACCGCAGGCCTGCCACATGCGTGCCAGTGCCACCATCACGGCGAACAGCACCGGCTGCACGACATCCACCCGCTCCAGGCCCGGCGCGTCGGCGGCCTGGCGGAGCACGTCGGTCAGCGACCAGTCCACATGCGGGGCCAACGCCTCCTCACACGCGGCGATCTGCCCGGCGAACACCGGTGAGGCATCCAGCAGATCGGCCGCCATGCCCGCCCACTGCGAACCCTGACCGGGGAAGACGAAGACGACCTTCCCCACCGAAGCCTCCGCCCTGCCCGCGACCACCCCTCCAGTTGG
>NZ_JBVJFF010000049.1:0-1689 GCF_055587985.1 Streptomyces sp. NPDC046335
TGTGATGTTCCTGATTGTCGAGGCGGAAAAGGTGCTGACGCGCAGGTGGCGCAAAAAACATTTCTGACCGCCTTTATTCAAAGTTATCTCAGGTTGAGTGCATGTAGATACATACTTTTGGGTGTGTATCTACTCGCGACCAGCAATATAGAGATAATACGTTTAATAAAACCCAGGTGGTAAGGAATATTGAGTGACACGAATATCAATAAAGCCGTTAGGTTTATGTATGACGCGACCGGTGTGTCACGACGTCGTGTCTGCGGGCTTACAGGTATGTTTCTGTCGACCTGCGGCTACAGAGCTCAGCGTCCGGCGATTGATGCGTATTTATCAGGCGCATCACTGAACTGACACTGGAGTGCAGGCCGCTGTATCTGGCAGTGACTGCGCCGTGAAGGGCTTGCAATGGAACGTCTGCCGTTGTTCGGACTGGCGGCGCCCAACCTGAGCTGGTCAATGAACTTCGTCATGGACGCGCTGGCCCCCAGTCGCTGGAGCAAGTGCCTGACCTGTGTGGACGACATCACGAAGGCGTATCTAACCATTATCATCGTATTCGGGATTTTGGGGGCGTTCAGGTGAGGCGTATTCCTGACGGTATTGCACTGTTTCGAAGCTATCCGGGGACGATGAAAACAGACCCGGGCCACCCGGTGAAGAGGCGTTCAGGATAAAATACCGCTTCGCAGATCGTAATAGCTCAGGCAGTATTCAAAACCCATCATCACTATGTTTTCCTCATCCGTCAGCGTAAATGTGCCGATGCGTTCCGGTTACGGCCAGCGGCCAAATTTTTACTGCCTTCCTTAGTCACCTGAAGAGTTGTCTCATCATCGGGCGATCCATTATTTTTGCGGACAAAGCCGGCGTACAGACGTATTACACTTTGTGCAGGAAACAGAAACGCTGTCTATACCCGTCAGCGGGCATTTGCTGACTGGATAGATGAAATCTTTAGTTGATATGCCTGTTACCGCCATCCGGAGCACATTAAAAGTCAGCAGTATTCAGGGAATCTGGCAGGACGGCTGGCTTTGCTTCGCGGATGCGTCCATTCCGGAACGGCGGCTTCACAAATAAAGAGCTGTACCCAAAAATTCAATTCTCCGTTTTAAAAGTAACGCCTCCGGCTAAGAACGCCAGCCGCATCCGGGGCCTCTTTTAACTGAAATGTCTGAGTAAAATATCTTTAAGGATGTGAAAAACGGTCCTGATGCGTTGCGGTACAAGGGTCTGATAGGGCCGGTAAAGATAAAGCTGCCAGGTTTCCAGTTTTAGTTCCGGTAAAACATTCACCAGCCAGCCGTCTTTGATATCTTCCCTGCAGGCCAGATTACTCGACTGGATCACTGCTTTACCGGCTAATGCAGCCTGAATCTCAGACTGGGAGTCGGTAGTCATAAATTCAAGATGTCGTGGTACAAAAGTATCGACGCCATCGAGCATATATTCGAATACTTTGCCGGTTTCAGGATTCAACAGGCCACTGAAAGGATAGCGCTGGCGCAGATCGTCGAAATTTTTTGGCGCATCCAGCCTCTCAATGAGCCCGGGTGATGCCATCAGCGCGTGATGAACAAGCGTAATGGGCCTGATAATAAAGTTTGGATTTGGCTCCCGCTCAATACGGTTCCAGAATGTCATCGCTTAAAGGGAAAGGATTAGGGTCAATCCCACACACGATAC
>NZ_JBVJFF010000050.1:0-1668 GCF_055587985.1 Streptomyces sp. NPDC046335
GCCAGGGCACATTGCCCTGGCCCTCGGGCACGTATGTCGCGGGCGTCGCGGTGCGGGCCGCGCGTGTGGTGGCGGCCTCGCCGCCCTGGGCTCGCCTTTTCTGCGCCGCCCGCCACTGGGCGACCTCTTCGGACGGTTTGGCCTCCGCCTCGGGCTTAGTCGGCTCGTTGGAGCCGACCTTCACCTCCGGCATCGTGAAACTCGGGGCGTCCTTGCCCCACACCGAGCCCGGCTCATCCGCCGCGACCGCACCCGCAGTCGGCAGCTGAGACAGGGTCAAGGCGCCGACGGCCAGGGCTGCGGCGGTGGCAAGGCGGGTTCTCTTCCGGGCACGCTGGACGCGCACACCGACGGTGCGTTGCATCAAGGCTTCCCCCCACAGGAAGACGCATCTCGCAGACCCCAGTGGTCACGAGGCGCACACAAGGTGCCACACGATCCGCACAGGAAACGCCGCGGTGCCCTCGAACAATTGCATCACACGGCCCGGAATCAGCCCCTCCCTCCGGCCAGGCAATCACGGACAAAACGCACGGGAAGGCTAGGCTTTACATGCCGTCACCCTTACTGATCGCATTCACGCGCGTTCTGACTGTGACTGAAATCGAACGGTGTAGTGCGCACGGAAGCTGACTGCTGTTCTTCACGGGTCTTTCACGTCAGGTCTGCACCATCGAAAAGACCCCTCTCGTTGACCTTCCTCCCGTAATGCCTTGTTGTTTTACGAGTATTTGCCCCCATCCTCGGAATGGCACGAACAGGCAGGCGTCACCCTGCCCTTCAGGGGCACCTGTGTTCACATCCCCACGCACCACCCTCCCCCACTCCTGCCCGAGCCACCCCTGCCCGGCCCGCGAGCGGCCAGCGCCCACTGCCAGGAGCCCCGACGGTGACCACCTTCAGAGCCGACGCCCTCGCCCGCCACGCCGGGCGTCTGCTGTGCCACCACCTCGCCCTCGCCATAACCCTCACCGCAGCCTTCACCGCACACCCCGCGGAAACCTGCCGCCCTGCTCTGTACTGGCTGTGGGCCGCACTCCCCCTCACAGCCACCGCATGGGCCCTGGCCCGCGCCCACCAAAAACACCACCAGCGACGCGAGCATCGCCGAAACACCACCCACCCCACCGACTGGACCCCCGCCGCCTGAAGACCGCAACAAGGTGCCGCCCGCACTTACACACCCCCGTACGGCTACACCGCGCACACGGTCCGGGCCGACCAGCACGACCCGGCGCGGGCAGGTTCCGATCTCAACGAACAGCGGTGGCACCCGTCCTCGGGCACGGTGATGACGAAGTCCGCCTGGGCGCGGCCGCCTGTGCCCGGATTGGGCCAGGTGCCGGTCGCGGTCAGCACCACGTCAGTGGCGTAGGAGTGATGGTGCACAGAATCGACAGCGATCCGTTCTACGTTCTCGTGCAGCAGTAGCCGCAGGTCGGGCCGCCAACTAGGCTACCCATCCCAAGAATCATGAACATGCCCTGAGGGTTGATGCTTGTGCCCCCCGCAAATCTACTGGCCGTTATCCACGAATCAAAGCCGTGTGTGGAGTATCGGCACTTCCTGCTGATGGACGAGGACGGCCGCATCGACATGCCGGAGGACTGGCCCGACACCACGCACTTCACGGCTGGCGCCGGGCGGGGGGTGCTCCTCAGCTCCGGA
>NZ_JBVJFF010000051.1:0-1637 GCF_055587985.1 Streptomyces sp. NPDC046335
GCCCGGCCGCTCCCGCAGGTATGCCCGCAGCCGGGCGGCCTGCTCCCGGACCGCCTGCTCACCACGCCCGGACACCACCCACGGCACCACCGGCAGGAAGGTGGCAGGGTTCGTCTGCGGTGGTACGGCCGGCTCCGTTCCCGTCGCGGGAACGTCTGGATCAGCTGCCGCCGCCCGCTCTCCTTCGGGATGGGAAAGTCGCTCGAGAATGAGGTGAGCGTTGGTCCCTCCCACCCCGAAGGCCGAAATACCCGCGCGGCGGGGGCGGTCGGTGTGCGGCCAGGGGCGGGGTTCGGTCAGCAGTGACACCGCCCCGCTGGTCCAGTCGACGTGCGGGGTGGGGGCGTCCACGTGCAGGGTCTGGGGCAGCACTCCGTGCCGCAGCGCCATCACCATCTTGATCACACCCGCCACACCTGCCGCGGCCTGGGTATGCCCGATGTTCGACTTCAACGACCCGAGCCACAGGGGCTCTTCACCAAGACGTCCCTGACCATAGGTGGCCAACACCGCCTGGGCCTCGATCGGGTCCCCGAGCGTCGTCCCTGTCCCGTGCGCCTCAACGGCATCGATATCGGCCGCCACCAGCCCCGCGTTCGCCAGGGCCTGCCGGATCACCCGCTGCTGCGAAGGACCGTTCGGAGCCGTCAGCCCGTTGCTCGCCCCGTCCTGGTTGACCGCGCTCCCTCGTACCACTGCCAGCACCGGATGTCCGTTGCGCCGCGCGAGCGACAACGGTTCCAGCAGCACCATGCCCGCGCCCTCGGCCCAGCCGGTGCCGTCAGCCCCAGCGGCGAACGCCTTGCACCGCCCATCAGGAGCCAGCCCACGCTGCCGGCTGAACTCCACGAAGACGCCGGGCGTGGCCATCACCGCGACCCCGCCGGCCAGGGCGAGAGAGCACTCACCGTTTCGTAGGGCTTGGCAGGCGAGGTGCAGCGCCACCAGCGACGACGAGCACGCGGTATCCACCGTGACCGCCGGGCCCTCCAACCCCAACGTGTAGGACACCCGGCCCGACACCACACTGCTGGCATTACCCGCCAGCAGATACCCTTCGACTTCCGCCGGAGCCTTGCTCAGGAACGTGGCGTAGTCACCACCGCTCGAACCGGCGAAGACCCCCGTCTGGCTGCCCTTGAGCGACGTGGGATCGATCCCCGCTCGCTCCAGGGCCTCCCAAGCGACCTCCATCAGCAGCCGTTGCTGCGGGTCCATCGCCAACGCCTCACGCGGGGAGATGCCGAAGAACGCCGGGTCGAAGCACGCTGCGTCTTGCAGGAAGCCCCCCTCGCGCGCGTAGGATTTGCCCACCTTCTCCGGGTCCGGGTCGTACAAGCCATCCAAGTCCCAGCCGCGGTCAGCCGGGAACCCCGAGACCGCGTCCCCACCTGCCGCCACCAGATCCCACAGCGCCTCAGGCGACGTGACGCCGCCCGGGTACCGGCAGGCCATGCCCACCACCGCGATCGGCTCGTCGGCGACCGACGTGGGCAATGCGGGCATGGTGATGGCAGGCCGGCGCCCCAGGAGTTCTTCGCGCAGGTGGTGGGCGAGGGCGGAGGGTGTGGGGTAGTCGAACACCACGGTGGTGGACAGTGCGAGTCCCGTGGCCGTACGCAGCCGATTACGCAACT
>NZ_JBVJFF010000052.1:0-1591 GCF_055587985.1 Streptomyces sp. NPDC046335
ATTGCTCTCCCGCTTTTCAGTGACTTAGTGCAGTGTGGTTTCCCAAGCCCAGCGGCTGATTACGTTGAACAGCGCATCGATCTCAATGAGTTACTTGTTGCTCACCCGAGCTCAACGTATTTCGTCAAAGCCGCGGGCGATTCTATGATCGAAGCCGGGATCAGCGACGGTGATCTGCTCGTAGTGGACAGCTCCAGGACTGCTGAGCATGGTGACATTGTCATCGCTGCGGTGGAAGGGGAGTTCACTGTTAAACGCCTGCAGCTGCGCCCGACCGTGCAACTCAATCCTATGAACAGCGCCTACAGCCCGATTGTTGTTGGCAGCGAAGACACGCTGGACGTTTTCGGCGTCGTGACTTTCATCGTTAAATCTGCGAGCTAAATATGTTTGCTCTCTGTGATGTGAATTCGTTCTACGCATCATGCGAGACGGTGTTTCGGCCTGATTTGAGGGGGCGCCCGGTTGTCGTTCTTTCGAATAATGATGGCTGCGTAATTGCGCGCAGCGCCGAGGCCAAAGCCGCCGGAATCACCATGGGTGAGCCTTTCTTCAAACAAAAGGAGCTTTTCCGGCGTGCTGGCGTTGTTTGCTTCAGCAGTAACTACGAGCTGTACGCAGACATGAGCAACCGGGTAATGACGACGCTGGAGGAAATGAGCCCTCGCGTCGAAATTTACAGCATCGACGAAGCTTTTTGCGACCTGACAGGTGTTCGCAACTGCAGGGATCTGACGGACTTCGGCAAAGAGATCCGTGCGACGGTTCATAACCGTACTCACCTGACTGTCGGTGTCGGCATTGCCCAGACAAAAACCCTGGCGAAACTGGCCAACCACGCAGCCAAGAAATGGCAGCCCCAGACCGGGGGCGTGGTGGATTTATCCTGTATCGATCGCCAGCGCCGGTTGCTGGCTATCGTGCCTGTGGAGGATGTATGGGGTGTCGGAAGGCGCATAAGCAAGAAGTTAAACGCCATGGGGGTCAAAACGGCCCTGGACCTCTCGGAGCAGAGTACCTGGATTATTCGCAAGCACTTCAACGTCGTGCTGGAGCGAACGGTCCGGGAGCTGCGCGGTGAACCCTGTCTGGATCTGGAGGAGTTTGCGCCAACAAAACAGGAGATTGTCTGTAGCCGGTCATTCGGCGAACGCGTCACAGAATACGAGCAGATGAGGCAGGCCATCTGCAGCTATGCGGCCCGTGGCGCGGAAAAACTGCGCGGCGAGCACCAGTATTGCCGGTTTATTTCTGCGTTTGTAAAAACCTCCCCCTTTGCGCTGAATGAACCCTATTATGGCAACAGTGCATCGGTGAAATTGCTGACGCCGACGCAGGATAGCCGCGACATCATTAATGCGGCCGTGACGTGTCTGGACAAAATCTGGAAGACGGGTCAGCGATATCAGAAGGCCGGCATTATGCTGGGTGACTTTTTCAGCCAGGGCGTTGCCCAGCTTCACCTCTTCGACGAGAACGCGCCGCGCGCTGGTAGCGAAAGGTTGATGGAAGTGCTCGATCACCTGAACGCAAAAGACGGAAAAGGAACACTCTACTTTGCCGGGCAGGGCATACAGCAGCAGTGGCAGAT
>NZ_JBVJFF010000053.1:0-1545 GCF_055587985.1 Streptomyces sp. NPDC046335
CAGGTGGGGCAGTCCCAGCTTGCCGGCCGTGTTGCGGATGCGGGTGGAGACCAGCTCGCTCAAGACGATTCCTTCGTGCTCGGCTTGGTGGTGAAGGGGCGGGTGCCGGTCAGCTCGTCATAGACCGACAAAGGCCGGCGGCCGACCTCGACCTGGGTGACCGCGGCCCGGTTCAGCAGTGCCGCCAGCGGCCCTGCCTGCGAGGCCGAGGCGTCGCGGCGGCGGGGCCGCGGCAGGCTCCCCTCACCGGTGGTGACGCGGTGGCCGGCGCCTGTGGGCAGGCCGTCCCAGTGCTTCTCATCCACGATCCGGGCGCCTCGGCCAACCGCCCGGGGATGGACGGCCAGCAGGGTCTCGCCCGTGCGGTCGGGGCCGGTGGCATGCAGCATGACCTGGAACTTCGTGGCCCTGACTTCGACCAGCTGACGGGGGCGGACCTTGCGGGCCGGCACCGAGTAGAGATTGGCGTCGAAGGCGACCAGGCAGTCCTTGCCGACGTGGCGGAGATGCCGCTGAGTGACCACATAGGGCGTCTGCGGCAGCGGGCGGAGGGCGACGTGGTCGCGGATCGCCCTGAGACCGATGACCTCGCCGTGGGTGCCGTGGACCTTTGCCCGCCGCAGCGGCACCCAGGCGGTAAACGCGGCGTTGAGTTCTTCGACCGAGGAGAAGGCCCGGCCGGCCAGGACGTGGTCGCGGACGATCAGCACCTGTCGCTCGACCCGGCCTTTGCCCGTGGGCCGGTAGGCGGCCAGTACGTCGGGGTCGAAGTCATAGTGCCCAGCGAAGGCGACGGCCTCCGGATGTAGCGGAACGGCTTCACCTGGTGCGACATGCCGGCGGACCACCGTTGTGGTGCGGTCGTAGACGATCGACATCGGGACACCGCCGAAGTGGGCGAACGCCTGGCGGTGGCAGTCGAAGAAGGTGGCCAGGTCCTGGCTGGTGGTGAAGCAGCAGAACGGATCGCGCGAGTAGGACAAGGTCATGTGGAACGAGTAGACCTTCGGGATTCCGACGTGAACGAGGATCTTTCCCTCGTCACCCCAGTCGACCTGGGCCTGGGCCCCCGGGACTACCTCGAACCTGCGGTGGAGGCCGGCCAGCTCGCTCGGGCTGATGCCCAGTTCCTCCGCGATGCGGGGTCTGGCTTCCTGCAAGTACATCTTGATCCGCTGGTAGCTGCCGGTGAACCCGTACTCGGCCACCAGGCGCTCGTGGATCACGGCCCCTTTGAGCAGGATCTCGGCCCGCAGCATCGCGTCGATCAACGGCGCGAACTCATCCACGATCCGCCGGTATGGCTGCCCGTTGGGAGCCCTTCGTGGTGGCACGACCGGAGTCTCGCCCGACAGGTACTTGGCGACCGTGCGCCGGTTCAGCCCGGTCTCCTTCGCGATCTCCCGCAGGCTCATCGCACCGGACTCGTACAGGCCGCGAACCCGCCTCAACTCCAACCAGCGATGCGGATCCAAGACCACTCTCGCCGCCCTCCACCGACCCCGAACAGGACGACAGAAGACTCGCGCGACACCAACCTCACCG
>NZ_JBVJFF010000054.1:0-1485 GCF_055587985.1 Streptomyces sp. NPDC046335
CAAGGAAGCCAGGACTACTCCGGCACGGTAGCGGTCGCCGAGCTTGTCGAACCGGGTCGCGATCGCGCGGAACTGCTTGAGGCGGGCGAAGCATCGTTCGACGACGTTGCGGTCGCGGTAGGTGACCTTGTCGAAGGTCGGCGGCCGGCCGCCGAGGGCTCCGCGTCGGTGGCGGTTCGCCGCCTGGTCGCGGCGCTCGGGGATCGTGGCAGCGATGCCCCGACGCCTCAGCAGATGGCGGATGGCGGATGGCCCTGCTGGAATACGCCTTGTCACCCAGCACACGGTCCGGTGTCGTGCGCGGGCGGCCCGTGCCGAGGCGCGGGGTGCGGATGCCGTCGAGGACCTGGCCGAACGCCGTCGCGTCGTTGACGTTGCCGGGCGTGAGCACAATCGACAGGGGCAGGCCCCGGCCATCGACGGCGAGATGGACTTTGGTGGTCAGTCCGCCTCGGGAGCGGCCGAGGGCCTGGCGCGCCTGCGAGCGGCCCGGATCTTCCAGTTCGTCCCCGTTCACATCCCCCTTTTGCGGGCGCCGACTGCGTGCTGGTGGGCTCGGTTGATGGTGGAGTCGACGGAGACGGTCCATTCCACCCGGCCCACCGCGTCATCGCGGACCTGAACGTGCTCCAGCAACCGTGCCCAGGTGCCGTCCGCCTCCCAGCGGGCGAACCGCTCGTAGACGGTCTGCCACGGCCCGAACCGGTCGGGAAGATCCCGCCACGGAGCCCCGGTCCGCAGCCGCCACAGCACCCCGTTGACCACCTGCCGGTGATCACGCCACGGACGGCCCCGTCCGTCCACCTGAGGCAAAAGGGGCTCTATCCGCCTCCATGCCGCATCCGTCAACTCACCTCGACCTGCCACAAGATCAATTATCAGACCGGCTATAGAGTCCTGCCCGTGGCGAATCATCAGGACGAGACCAGGACGGCCTACGACGGTGTCGTCGAGCTGTACGCATCGCTGTTCGCAAACCGGCTGGAAACACAGCCTTTCTCCCGGGCCATGATCGGCACCTTCGCCGAACTGGTGCGCGCGACGGGCAACCTGCGGACAGCGGACGTCGGGTGCGGGCCCGGACATCTGACAGCCATGCTGCACGAACTCGGCCTGGACGCCTTCGGACTAGACCTTGCCCCCGGCATGGTCGACCACGCCCGGCAGGCCCATCCGGCGCTGCGCTTCCAAGAGGCGCGGATGGAATCCCTGCCGATCGAGGACGCCGCGCTCGGCGGCGTGCTGGCCCACTACTCAATGATTCACACCCCTCCGGGGGAACTACCGGAGCTGCTCGCCGAACAGGTACGCGTCCTGGCACCGAACGGTCTGCTCCTGGTCTCCTTCTTCGGGACCGACGGACAAGTACCGGTCCGGTTCGACCACAAGGTGGCGCCCGCCTACAGCTGGCCGGTGGATCGCCTCGCCGAACTGCTGGGCGATGCTGGGCTCGATCCCTTCGCCCGGCTGCTCCACGATCCATCC
>NZ_JBVJFF010000056.1:0-1348 GCF_055587985.1 Streptomyces sp. NPDC046335
AAAGAGAGTAGTGCCCATCTGACGATGAGGTACGTTTCATGAAGCAAAGTAATAAAGGTAGTAAGTGGTGGGTTGCTCTTAGCGTAAGTTTTTACTTCGCTGCGGCGCCTGTACCTGGTGGGGAAGCAAAATTGAATTTCAATGGCGCACATTTCTTCAACGTGAATGTTACTCAAGTGACGAACAATATCACTGTTACAAACATTCCACCGGTGCATTCTAGCATTACACCGCCCAAACCGAAGCCTAAAGTAAACAAGGCGACTCACAAGAGTAGCTGCGTGCGCTAAGGTAGTGCCCGTTTTTTTAAACGGTAAAAGGCTCCCGACAGGGAGCCTTTTTTATACTTGTCTATTCCTAAAACATCCTCAATAGCGTATAAAGGCAGGGGATAGTTACAGGCTGCGGTTAAATTGTTGTTTAATAACTCTTTAAATTATAAATTTAACATAATCTTTGTTATGCGCACCAATATTGTAGTAGCTAAATTGAGATGTCCGTATGGCCAGATGAAGTTCGCGCTATAGCCTCGCCACAACGATCGCTGCTTTCAAAGGATGAGACTCATGACGGCATACGGAAAGGAGTTTTTCTGAATATAACAATAACATCCGACCTTTTCACGTCTTGTTGCATAATCAGAACTCACGGATTATCGTAATAAAGTCAGTTGTAGAGAGTTTCCCATCCGGCCAGACTTACCAGCTTGCACCGGAACCGTAATAAAGCCGACCTTACCAGTCGGTTTTTTTACGTCCGCGCTATTCCGCTTAGTTTTAACCCATTTATGGTGATGTTCCTTTTTCTGGCATAAAGGAGCCAGCCCTCAGACAATTGAAACATCAGGATACTTTTGACCATGCCTTTGTCATGCCTGTTGCGGTGAGTTGAAACAGTGCGATTTACACTGGTTGCAAAGGTGCTAAACTTATTTACCTCTACACTTAGGACACTAAATGGTGTCCTGTATGTACATTTGGAGGATGGGATGGATAAAATCACAGCGATTACCACGTTTGATCGTTACAACCTATCCGGGCGATATGTATTCGGCTTGTCTGATCTCAAAAATATGTTCCCTGAGGAATCAGAGCGCAGTATCAAAGCTTCCATCAGAAGGCTTACCGACGCCGGCATTCTCATCCGTGCTGCGCCAGGCGTCTATGTCAACAACCGGTCAGCTAAAGACAGCTACATTCTTGAGCACATCAGTAGATTCATTCGCCGCGGAGAATACAATTACATCAGCCTCGAGTCAGCGCTTTCTCAGTACGGGATAATTTCTCAGATTCCGGTTGACCGGTTAACGGTCATCACCACAGGTCGCAAAGGTGAATTCAGGACGCCA
>NZ_JBVJFF010000057.1:0-1339 GCF_055587985.1 Streptomyces sp. NPDC046335
ACGCGTTGTTGGGCGGGGCCGTTGGGTGCGGTGAGTCCGTTGCTGGCGCCGTCTTGGTTGATGGCGCTGCCGCGTACGAGGGCGAGGATGGGGTGTCCGTTGCGCTGGGCTTGTGACAGCGGTTCGAGGAGAAGCATGCCGGCGCCTTCGGCCCATGCCGTGCCGTCGGCGTGGGCGGCGAAGGGTTTGCAGCGGCCGTCGGGGGCCAGACCACGCTGGCGGCTGAACTCGATGAAGCCGGTGGGGGTGGACATCACTGTCACGCCGCCGGCCAGGGCCATGGAGCACTCTCCGGACCGCAGTGCCTGGCAGGCCAGATGCATGGCCACCAAAGACGACGAACACGCGGTATCGACCGTGACCGCCGGACCTTCCAAACCGAAGGTGTACGACAGCCGGCCTGACATGACACTGGTCGCGTTCCCGGTCACCAGGTAACCCTCGACACCATCCGGAGTCTCAGGGAAGCGCGGCGCGTACTCCTGTGCTGCGGCACCTGCGAAAACACCGACCTGACTTCCTGAGAGTGAGGCCGGGTCGACGCTCGCTCGTTCGATGGCTTCCCAGGCGGTCTCCAGCAGAAGTCGTTGCTGGGGGTCCATCGCCTGTGCCTCGCGGGGGGAGATCCCGAAGAAGGCCGGGTCGAAGTCGGCCGCGTCGTGGAGGAATCCGCCCTCGCGGACGTAGGACGTGCCCGGCTGGTCCGGGTCGGGGTCGTAGAGGCCGTCGAGGTCCCAGCCGCGGTCAGTCGGGAAGGGAGAGACGGCGTCGGTGGCCGTGGCGACCAGATCCCACAGGGCCTCCGGCGAAGACACCCCTCCCGGATAACGGCACGCCATCCCCACCACCGCAATCGGCTCATCGGGCATGGGCGTACGAATGGTCAGTGGGGAAGCCGGATTGCTCGGGACGCGAAGAAGCTCACTAGCGAGAAAAGTGGCCAGGACAGCGGGAGTTGGATAGTCAAAGGCCAAGGATGCGGGCAGTTGCAGCCCGGTCGTTGCGACGAGTCGGTTGCGTAGTTCGATGGCGGTGAGGGAGTTGAAGCCGAGGTCGGTGAAGGCGTGTTCGGTGTGGATGGTGTGGGGTGTGGTGTGGCCGAGGCTGGTGGCTGCGTGACCGCGTACGAGGTCGAGGAGGGTTTGGTGTTGTTGGGTGGGTGTGAGGTGGGTGAGTTGGTTGCGGAGGGTGTCGGCGTTGGTGAGGGTGGATGTGGGCTGGCTGGGGGTGGATGCGGGTCGGGTGGTTGTGGGGATGAGGTGTTGGAGGAGGGGGTGGGGGGTGGTGTGCTGGGCTTGTCGTTGGAGGGTGGTGTGGTTGAGGTGGATGGGGATGAGGA
>NZ_JBVJFF010000058.1:0-1302 GCF_055587985.1 Streptomyces sp. NPDC046335
CAGGCTTACCTTCGCTGACAGCAAGGCACCAATAGCGGCCGGATACAACAAAATGTAAAGCTGCAAACGTCTCACCTTGTTGGTTGATGTGACGTCTTTAATGACTCTGGCCACGCTAAAAATGCACAAGAAGAATCCCACCGTAGCAACCAGAGCTGCCGCTAACATAAACCAGTACTGTACACCGGTCTGTCGTGACAGACTGGTGACGGCCCCCGCCATGACCAGGCACTGTATCAGTCCAAACGATAAAGCCCCCGAACTGCCCTCCACCACTTTGCCAAAATCTTTCAGAAAATCGTCCATCAACGTATCCCTTCTTCCGAAATCGAACAGTAATACTATACCGCTAAGCATCACGTTCAGCGAAGACACGAAGTCCCCTTTAATAAAGCCTACATAGCAGCTCCGGAGGTATGAGTCTTAAAGGGCTATAGCAAAATAGTTCTGTACAATTTGCAGGCAGATGTTCAATGGCGTAAGATTACCCCAAAGGTAAAGAGGAGGCTCTTATGAGAGAATCAGCTGTCGTTATGTTTTCTCGGCCTTTCGACGTTAATGTTTGCCATGACCATGAAGACAATGTGTGGGTGGCTCAGTGCGATGCTCTTGGTCTTGTTACAGAAGCAGCGACATACGAAGAACTGACCGAGCGAGTATGGGAAATAGCCCCAGAGCTTTATGTAATGAACGGCCTGGGTAGTAACCCTGCGCGTATCAGTTTGTCGTTTAATCAGGAACAATCTTACTCTGACAGGATTGCACTCTGAACGATGGGAACCGGACTATATCCTAAGCTCACGGAATTGTTGTCAGCGGCTGGCTGTTACTTTGAGAGACAGGGGAAAGGAAGCCATGAGATATGGTTCAGCCCAATAAGCAACCGTAACTTCAGCGTACCGTACACCATCGTTTCAAGACACACAGCAAACGGCATCCTGAAACAGGCCGGTCTGCCAAAGAACTTTTGAATCAAACCCACTAGCGGTATGAGTTCTGCCAGCAATAATTTCTGTTATCATGAGCTGCGACCAGTTTCAAAGTGGTCGTGTATTTATCAGTCTAGGATCGATACGAACATTACTCAGCTCGATTCAGGCATCATCTCAGTTCTTTTTGCCTCACTAAAAACGTGGCTTTGCCCATTAGGACGTTTCAACATAAGTGACTGTTTAATGGCTGATGGACAATGGTCGGCATCATGCATTCAAACCATATTTGGATGGTCCGGTTTCCACTTTCTTTCAGTCTCTTCCCCATGCGCATAATTCACCAATCAATCTGAAGAAACCATGCAGGGTT
>NZ_JBVJFF010000059.1:0-1192 GCF_055587985.1 Streptomyces sp. NPDC046335
TAATTTTGTTTGCTGCATATTTGCATTAGTCTATCGTAGATATAATCATAATAAATAAAAACAACTATTAAATAATAAATTATTCATTAAACTTTTAATGATAGAACATCAAGCCCACCAACAAATATGACAGTCTCCGGTTAAGAAAACCATCATATTTGAAAGTGCATTTCAAATGATTTTTAGAACTTATTCTAAAAACCATGAAATTAAGTCAAGGAAATCTCTTTAATTTTAATCATCTCCATAACTAGGATGTGATGTCATTACCCTTCTCCTGTGAAATCAAAAAATCCAAAGCTTGAGGGTTAATTTGCAAAATCGTTTTATTCAATTTTTCAAGATTATATTCACTTATACCTTTAGGCCCATTACATACTTCAGTAATATACGACACTATCTGCTCATCAGTTAAAATACTTTTTGAATGAAATGCAACTACAACTATTGCACCTCCCATTCTATGCTTTTCATACGAATTTTCGTCTAAACCATCATAACAACTTCGCAATAGGTCTATTTCTTCTTGATTTAAAACAGGGCTCCAGTAATCCCGTTTTAATCCGAAGCAGGCCCCCATGCTAAATGAATAAATATCAAAAGGAATTTTGCCACAAGCACATAACAATCCTTTCAAAATCTCATCAAGGATATTAAGAGGTGGAGTGTAATTGAAATCTGAAGAATTACATCTCAATCCCCATACCCATAAGGCAACATTGGAGATTGCCTTGTTTTTATCAAGTACTAATTGTTCAACTCTAGGAAACACTTTCGATATAATCTCATTAACTAAATTGGAAGGCAAAGACATTGCCCAATTAATACCTGCACAAATCATTAATCCCAAACATTTTTTCTCATCAGAAGAACTACTAAGCAACTCAGAAATTTCGTTATATCCATCATCACTGAACCAATAGCTAGATTGTTTACGATAAACCGCAAAACTGGCATAACTGTTTCTTATCCATGTTTCAAAAGGTAAATTCATTGGTTCATACAAAATCCATGCTTGTTTTATTAACTCATCAGAATATGGCCCACTACATAGTGCTCGCCAATCTAAAGCCGCTTCGCACCCCCTTGAAAAATAGGCTACAAGATTTAGTGCCTCAGTAAGTGTCTCTGGTTCAGCTTGTGCCTCTTCTATTAGGCTTTGAACCAGCCTTCCAATTACATTTGGTAATAC
>NZ_JBVJFF010000060.1:0-1165 GCF_055587985.1 Streptomyces sp. NPDC046335
TCTAGAGATCTTCAATGGCTGGGGTTACGGCGGCTGGAGGTCGAGGCCGGTTTTGGCGATGAGGCCGTCGATGAGGCCGGGTCGGTACTGCATCCGTTTGAGCCGGGTCTTCACCAGCGCGGTGAGCTGGTCGAGGCTATGTTTGGCGAGGTTGGCCAGCGACCTCTTGAGGTGCGCCCACACACCCTCGACCGGGTTGAACTCGGGAGTGTAAGGCGGAAGTTGGTAGACGGTCAGCCATAATCGGGCGCCGATCAGCTGTCGCATGGTGCGGCTGACGTGGGTGTTCAAGTTGTCCCACACCAGGACGACGGGGCCGCCGAGCTGCTGGTGTGCGGCGTCGAGGAGGCGGGCGTAGTCGGTCTCGGTGAAGCCCTTGCGCCGGCCTTTGGCGGGTCCGTGGTCGAGGTGGAGGCGGTAGATCAACCGGGGTCGGTGGCCGGGCTTGGTGCAGATCAGCGCCGCCATCGAGACGCGTTTGGTGCCCTGCGCGGTGACCCGCACGACGGGTGTGCGGCCTCGTCGGCCCCAGGTGCGGCCCTTGGGCGGCCTCAGGCCCTGGCCGGCTTCGTCCTCGAAGCAGAGCCAGGCGCCCAGGTCCGCCGCCCTCTTTTTATGACGGGCCACTGCTCGTCCTTCCAGTCGGCGATCTTCGCCTCGTCGCGCTCGGTGGCTTTGCGGGCCGGGACCTGCACACTCCAGCCGATGCGGTGCAGCAGCAGGTCCAGCCCGGCCAGGGTGTAGTCCATCCCGAACCGGCGGCGCACGATCTCGGCGATCCGGGCCAGAGTCCAGCACTGATCGAGCCAGCCGGAAGCGGCCGGACCCGCGTCCAACACCGTCTCCAGCACACGCAATTGCTCCCCGTCGAGCTTGCACCGAGCACCACCGGGGCCCTTGGAGACCAGCGCCGTTCGGCCGCCCGCAGCCAACGCTCGCCGCCAGCGGTTCGCCGACATCCGGGTCACTCTGAACCGCCGGGCCACCTCCCGGTCACTGGCCCCGGCCTCGATCAGATCGGCGGCCGCCAACCGGATCCGCTCACGCCGAGCCCGTTCCTCCACGCTCAGCCCACCACCATCGGGATACCTCATTTCTCCGGCATAGCGCGGCCCACGACTGCCGTCACGACCCCACGTAACCCACACCCTTAAAGATCTCTAGC
>NZ_JBVJFF010000061.1:0-1164 GCF_055587985.1 Streptomyces sp. NPDC046335
GTGACTTCACTCATGACCGGCACCGTACCGTGGACGATCGTCCTTACGGCGGCGGACCGGGGATGTTAATGATGGTGCAACCCTTACGGGACGCCATTCACACAGCAAAAGCCGCGGCAGGTGAAGGCGCAAAGGTGATTTATCTGTCACCTCAGGGACGCAAGCTTGATCAAGCGGGCGTGAGCGAACTGGCGACGAATCAAAAGCTGATTCTGGTCTGTGGGCGCTACGAAGGGATAGATGAGCGCGTAATTCAAACCGAGATTGACGAAGAATGGTCTATCGGCGATTACGTTCTCAGCGGTGGTGAGTTACCCGCAATGACGCTGATTGACTCCGTCGCCCGGTTTATTCCGGGGGTTCTGGGCCATGAAGCTTCGGCAACGGAAGATTCCTTTGCCGATGGATTGCTGGACTGTCCACACTATACTCGTCCTGAAGTGTTAGAAGGGATGGACGTCCCGGCAGTGTTACTGTCTGGAAACCATGCCGAGATACGTCGCTGGCGTTTGAAGCAGTCGCTGGGCCGAACCTGGCTTAGAAGACCTGAACTTCTGGAAAACCTGGCTCTGACTGAAGAGCAAGCAAAGCTGCTGGCCGAGTTCAAAACTGAACACGCGCACCAGCAGCATGAACATGATGGGAATGCGTAATACGCTCCCGAATATCAGTTTACCCAGGATAAGAGATTAAATTATGAGCAACATTATTAAGCAACTTGAACAAGAGCAGATGAAGCAGGACGTACCTTCCTTCCGTCCAGGTGACACCGTGGAAGTGAAAGTATGGGTTGTTGAAGGTTCCAAAAAACGTCTGCAGGCATTCGAGGGCGTGGTTATCGCTATTCGTAACCGCGGTCTGCACTCTGCATTCACTGTTCGTAAAATTTCCAACGGCGAAGGCGTTGAGCGTGTCTTCCAGACTCACTCTCCGGTAGTTGACAGCATTGCTGTTAAACGTCGTGGTGCTGTACGTAAAGCTAAACTGTACTACCTGCGTGAGCGTACTGGTAAGTCTGCTCGTATTAAAGAGCGTCTGAACTAAGATTCGCTTAAGCGACATCCTGTTAGAAAGGGCTGGCCGAAAGGCTGGCCCTTTTTTTTGTAATCGCATCTCACGCATTAACTCTTTCGACATAAATCATTTACAATGCTTGCCTCTTCA
>NZ_JBVJFF010000062.1:0-1115 GCF_055587985.1 Streptomyces sp. NPDC046335
GCAGGAACCTGCACGACCATTTCAGGAACACATGTGCTTAACCTGAATTTTCCGCAAACGAGTATTAGCGCGAAAGATAACGTTCCGGGAAAAACGATGGTGGATATCGCCGAGGCGACGGCCAGCGACAGCTATCAGGTCAACTGTTCCTGCGATTCAAAGCACCGGCTTAATAAGGGATTTTCGGCAATCTACTACACAGCGGATCCAACTGGCGGTCTCGTATTTGATAAAAAGATTGGTGAGGTCTCTTATTACAATCTTAATGAATATCTCGATGTCGGCGTAAAGATCTTCATCAAAAACGTGGGTTACACTGCAATTCCTTTTGAGCACGTTTCGAACCGCAGTACAGCCTCTCACACCTGTGGCTCGTCAAACGATATTACGCTTGATACCGGAACGTCTTCGATGCTCTCGTTTTATATTCGAAAATCGATCACCGGATTGGTCACAATTCCTCTGACCGATGTCGCCCTCGTCTACGGCGGAATATCTAATGATTTGCCCAGGGGAGAGGCGATCGCAAAAGTCAGGATCAAAGGCTCAATCATTGCGTCCCAGCAGTGTGAAATTAACGACGGGCAGGTGATTAATATCGATTTTGGTCAGATCCCCGCCTCTGAATTTTCCGCCACGCCCGGCACATCGATAACCAGTAAAAAAATTGAGAAAACCGTTACGGTGAGTTGTTCCGGCCTGGACCGCTCGCAAAAGGTGAACGCTGATTTTAACGCTACGGCAGCCAGCGCCGACAACACGATGGTTTCTACGTCAAACAACAACGTGGGGATCAAAATCTACGATACAAACGGCGACCCGGTGATGGTGAACGGCGGCGCGCTCAAAACGGAGATGGGTTCTACAAGCATTATTGGCGGAAAAAGTAACGGTACTATTACGTTCTCTGCCGCCCCGGCCAGCGCTACCGGAGCCAGACCGACGCCCGGCACGTTTAACGCAGATGCCACCATAACCCTGGAATTTTCAAACTGAACTCATGACGGCTGTTGATGACAGCCGTTGTCATATTTCGCCGGATAGACCACACTTACTGCAACTAATGTGACAAAAATATTACCGCCTATTGAATAAAAAAATAAATTATTCAAAGG
>NZ_JBVJFF010000063.1:0-1045 GCF_055587985.1 Streptomyces sp. NPDC046335
TATCAGGCTGACACACCAGATTTCTAATTACAGTGCCCAACAAATTCGTGGTTGCGTGGGCAGGGATCAATACCCTCAGCTGCAGAATATTGACCTTATGATCCGCGGGCTGGAGGGGCTGGTTTCAAACATTTTACGCAATCTGGAGCGCCCTCACACCCGCTTTGTGAACCTTGCAAAGGCCATCACCGAGTATCGTGTGGCGCTTTCCGATCTTCTGATGATTCTCGACCAGGCCTTTGTTGAACGTGAAGTGGTGGAGTCACGCACAGGGTGTGTTGAGCAGGACATGTTTGCTGGTTTTTCCTTTCACTAAGGATGATCAATGATGACAGCGTGTTACCGGTCGGGTGAGATCGGTTTCAGGGCCACCACCTGACAACCTGGTTTCCTCTGCGGATTGTGGCCACCCCCGCTCGCGACGGAACGTCTCCCTCAGGGTGGGGCATCCTCCAGACGGATTTTCGGGCGGGAAAGCAGGATCAGGGCCAGCTCACGCGAGCTGACGGGCCTGAAGTAATAGTATCCCTGCATGAACACCACGTGATTGTGCCGGAGGTAGTCAACCTGCTCCCGGGTTTCCACCCCTTCCGCCACGATTCGAATCGCCAGTTTTCGTGCCAGATCCAGGACCACGTCCAGGATTGCCGTTGACTCGGCGCTGGCATTCACCCGGCTGACAAAGGTGGAGTCGATTTTGATGTAGTCGATGTCCAGCGCATCCAGATAGGAGAGACCGGAGTAACCGGTCCCGAAATCGTCGAGTGCGATCCCAAACCCTCTCTCATGCAGCCCGTTCAGCGTACGGATCGTCCCCTCACTCATGTAGAGGGGTTCAAGCTCCGTCACCTCAATGACAAGGTTCAGATCCTGACGGGTAAACCCGCTGCGAAAGTGCAGGCACTCCTCCACGAAGTCCGGAGACGCAATATGGGAGGCACTGAAGTTAAGGCTGATATGGAACCCCTCCGGCAGTTTTTCGGCGAGGGTATTCATATGGCCGATCACCTGAGTCATCAGACTGCGGGTCAGGGAGACGATCAGG